>NZ_CP022411.1:2766154-3415705 GCF_004011755.1 Pseudomonas sp. RU47
TCAATATCCGCTCGGCGCAGAACGACAGCAGCAGCGACAGCAACCGGCACAACGGTGGCGGCGAAGTGGGTCTGGTGTTTGGTTCCGAGGGTGTTGGCGTTTACGCCAGTGTCAGCATGGGCAAAGGCGATCTGGAGCGCGAGGGCAACCGCCAGCAAGAGGCTTACCTCTACGCTGGAGACCGCTTGGGTTTCACCAGCGGGAAGGACACCAATATTGCCGGCGCCACGTTGCGCGGCGATGAGGTGAATGGTCGCGTGGGGGGTGACCTCAATGTCTCATCAGTGGCCGACACCGGAAAGGTTAAGGGCAAAGAATTCGATATCAGCGTGACCGCTACGATTGGCCCGGGTGCCGGTGTCAGTGGTTCGGTCGGCTACGGCCAGACCACGGGCAAGACCAACTGGATCGAACAGCAGACCATTATCACCGGCAAGAACAAGGTTGATATCCGCACCGAGAATCACACTCAGCTGGACGGTGCACTGATCGCTGCCGACAACGGCAATCTGAAACTGGACACCGGCACGTTGGGCTTCAGTGATATTGCCGGTAGCGACAAGGAGCACGGTTACTACCTGAACGTTGGTGGTAGTTACACGGCGGGTAAAGGCACTGGTGCCCAGGACGCCAGCCAGACAGGTAAAGGCAAAGAAGGCGAGGCCGGTTGGAGCGTCAGTGGTTGGAAGTACGACAAGGATCGCGAACAGATCGTACGAGGCACCGTCGGCGCCGGTGAAATTGTGGTGCGCCAGGATGCCGGGACTGGCAAGGATTCGACTGTCGGGTTGAATCGCGACGTTGACAAGGGCTACGAAATTACCAAGGACAAGGAGTCTCGTACCGATCTGTACGTGAGCAAATCGTCCCTTGAGGCCGTAGCGGATCCTTCCGGTACCTTGAAGGCCTGGGCAGAAAAAATAGAGAACTACGCGGACGCTACGCAAGGTTCCTTTGAGGCAGCGCTCAGTCTGATTACCGGACCGGTCAACATGGTTGGCCAAGCCTGGACCAATCTTCAGGCACAGCGGGTATCGCTGGATGACGTACCTGCTTCGGCGCGCGAAAGGCTGGGTGACGATCTAGCTTTGGACATCGCCAAAAATCTGGTTCGAAGTGGCAGGGATCCGGGCGATGTCAATAACCTGGAAAAGGAAGACATCGTTGCTATCAAAGAATACGTGAAGGTATTTGCCGCATTTTCTTCGGCGCAAGCGGCCTGCGAAGCTTCGGGAGAGTGTGGCAAGGGTGATAGCGCATCGAATAATTGGGAATCGGTTCATTACCGTGATACTGACAAAAATAACCTACAGACTTGGTTGGGGAGTACGGCACCGGGTACTCCGGGTGCCGTGCTGTTACTGCGTGCTGACAAGTTGCAGACTTATCTGGACGGTCTGCCCAAAGAGCAGGCCCAGTTGCTGGCGTTGGGTATCCAGGCAGCCATGGGGCCGGCAAAAGCTGCTATCGGTCTTGCAGGCAATGTCCTGATCAACAAGTTGTTCGGCGACAAAATTGAGGCGATGAAAGATAACCTGGCTAAAACCCTGGCCAGTGAACTAAGCGGTGAGGCCAAGGACGGCTTGGTGGAAAACGATAACCACCTCAAGAAAATGTTTGAGTCGGGCGCAAACTCTCGTGATGGCGGTGACGCCTATGTACGAGGCGCGGCGACGCTACTGAACATTGCCTTGGGCACCGCAACCAACATGGCAGGTAGCGTCACGGGCAAGGTTTTCAGCGTCGTCGGTGGCAAAGGGACTACCGGCGGGAAAGTCTCTGATCCAATTACGATCGATTCGAAGCATCCTGACTGGGCAAAAGAGTTTGGTGATGCGCCGGTCAAAGGGTGGGTAGACGGGCCGACGAGCAAGCCACCTGTAGCTTCTGGGCACGGCGACGGGGCGAAGCCTCATATCGAGGCCGTGGTGAAGGTCGAGACTGCCAAATCCGTCAAAGGCAGTCATGAATATGAACTGCTCAACAATCCTGCTGCCAGAAGTCCCAACACCCGTTATGAGCTTGATAATGGAAGTACCTTTACGACCAATAGCAAAGGGATGGTGGAGGAATTGACCTTCACGCCGGTCAAGGAAAAGGTGCCTCGAGATCCGCGGCAGACTGCAGCGGGTAAAGAAGGCCGGGATACTGACGTCGGTGGGCATGCCCAGGCGTGTAGCCAGGGCGGCACGTGCGATGGTTATAATCTCTTTCCGCAAGACAGAAACTTCAACAATTCGGCTTACAAGGTGTTCTATGAAAATAGAATCAAGGAAGCACTTGAAGATCCTTCCAAAACGGTCGGCCTCACGAGAATAAAGTTCAAACGTGAAGAGCCAGGATCTTCTCGGCCTGATTCGTTGCAAGTGTTTTACACGATTGATGGCAAGACCAAGTCTGTAGTGTTTGAGAACGAAGCCCGAAAAATACCGGAGATAATCGAGTGATTACAGATGATCTAGAAATCGTCAAAAAAATTTTTCAGATGGTCCACGAGGGTATTGTTCACGGATACGACGCCTTCCGTTACGAGATAGAGATGGGTGAAGGGTTCATGGAGGCCGAACTGACAGTCGAAAAAGACGGAGTTGAGGTAACGGACGCTGAAATCGATTTCGATGTCTCCGACGTGTATTTTTTGGCAAAAGATTTAAAGGCGAATGCCGTGCAGCGTGGCGAGCCTTGGAAATCTTTTGTCATGTCTTATCGCGATGGTGAGCAAGTGAAGACCAAATTCAATTATTGATTTGAGACGCTGCATTTCAGCTTTTTTGATTGGCCAGGGTGTGGCTGGTTGCCCGTTTCCTTCTATCTGATGGGATAAATGGGACAGACTCCGTTTAAATAAACGTGGTCTGTCCGCGGTTCTGCTCCCGATTTTTGTCCAGCTTTCGCCTCAGTCAGCAAGAAATCAACTGATCAAAAACGCTGAGAAAGGTCTGCAGCGCTCGCAAGAAAAAGGAAGCTTGTGTTGACTAATAGATACGCAGTTGTTGTGGAATCAGGATCTGACTTGCCTGACAGAGAGATTCTGGTAAGTCGGGCATGGGGCGACGTTCCCGTCTCCTACATCCAGGATCAAGAGTCGTTTAACGACTGCAGTTTCCTCGATTTAAAAGTCAATAAATGGGAACTCAACAAGAAATGGAGCGCTAAGCAGAACAGCGAACTCTGGATAAGAATTGAAAAGCTTAAAGGGGTTGCGCTCGATGACTTTCTGTATAGAGACGGCTCTCTTTGGCCTGTCGATATGGCAGAAAAAACGCTCATTATTATTGAGTTGGACGAGGGCGGGAGTGCGCTGGACCATTGTCTGCTGCTGCGCTTGGTGTCAGTTTTTCTGGGGCAGTTCAGAGTCTACAGATGGTCTGACGGCATCGAAGAAGTGAGTGAGGAAATTGCCGCTTCCTTACCCGCTCAACAGACTGTTCTAGAGCGATTGATCAGATGTGAACAGGCTTCCAGCGGCAAGTAACGTAAAGAATTTGGTTATAGAGGGAATGTGAATGGATCTGAGGAAACTCCGCCTTTGCCCAGCCCCGAGGGTTAAAGAGTGATCACTGAAGATATAAAAATTTTCGAAGAGATTTTCCAACTGGTTGAAGCCGGCATAATCCATGGTTATGACGCGTTCCGATATGGTGTGGAGTTTGGAGAGGGCTACATAGAAACGGAATTGGCCGTCGAGAAAGACGGAATTGAGGACTGGAACGCCGAAACCGATATAAACGGGGCGATAATTCTTCGTCTGGTCGATCAGTTGCAGGCAAACGCAGTCAAACGCGGTGAACCATGGAAGGCGTTTGTTCTCTCTTATCGCGAAGGCGAACAAGTGAAAACGAAATTCAAGTATTGATCCGGGGACGTCGCATTTCCGCGTTCCGGGAAACGAACGGGTGGCTCTGGCCGCCTGTCGTTTGTCTGAGCGGCGCAGCAAGACAGGCCCAGAGTGATGCCTGTTTATCCAGCCCGAGGGGGAGTTTCTTCCTGCCCTTCGGCAAGCGAGCGTCAAGATCGTTGCAAGTCCGACCTGCCAATACATCCCTCAAGTGTTCGTTGAGGGATCGTGCGTTCACTTCGGATAAAGCGGCGGCAACCCGCTATCACCCACCGGATCCTGCACCCGTTCCGCCGCGGGAATCGTGCGGATCGCCCGCCACAAATCCTCACCCTGCCAGTGCTGCCCCGTCTCGCTGTACAGCGCACCATTCAACCCATCCAGCGCATCCGACAACGGCACAAACCGCGCTGCCATGTCCGCCAGTGTCTCCGGCTGCTGACGCGCCCACGCATCCAGTGCCTGCCGCGTCGCCTGCGGATCATTCGCCTGGCTCGCACGCTTGATGTCATCCATCAGCGTGCGTGGGCTCGGGCCGGTTTGTGCGGCACGATGCACCGCCGGTTGCCAGCGTGCGCGCCACCACAGGCCGAAGCCGAGGAGGGTGGTGCAGGCGAGGATCAGGGTGCTGAGTTTCCACCACCACAACACGTCGTTATCGACGGCGCTCACTTGCAGGTTGCCGGCCGGGGTGTCGACTTGCAGGCTCGGGTTGTTGGCCACTTGCAGGGTGCGCGCGGGCAGGCTGCTGTGTTCCAGATGGTCTTCGAAGGTGTTCCACCAAACCACGTCCACCGTCGGCAATTCGATGGCGCCGCTGCGGCTCGGCACCAAGGCTTCGCGTTCTTCACGGCTGCCGACAATGCCGCGGTCAGTGCTCTGGTTGCTCAGCACCGGTTGATCGGGGTAGCGGCGCAGGCCGTTGACGTCGGTGGCGGGCAGCGCTGGCAGTTGTGAGCTGGCCAAGCCTTCGACTTTCAGGGTCAGGCTGCGCGTCATCGAATCGCCAACCTGAGTGTGTTCCGGTTCCGGGTTCCAGCTTTCGCTGAGACTTAGGCTGCGCGCGGGCAGCCATGGTGCGTCGACCGGATAAGTCAGGGGTTTGGGTTTCACCGTCAGGGGGATTTCGGCGGAACTGACGCGCATCAGCTTGCCCGGCTTCGGCCCTTGCGCATTGGCATCCTGTGACGGCTGCGTATCGACCAGTGTGGCGCTGAAGGTCTGCGGCGCAATGGTCAGCAAACCGCTGTGTTGCGGGTAGATCGCATAGCGCATTTCGATCACGCCATGGCGCACGCCGTTGAGGTCTTTTTCGTAGGTGCGCGTGTCGCCGAGTTGCTCGATGCGCGCATCGGCGATTTGCAGCGGCGTCAGGCTGCTGTCGTCGTACAGCGAAACGGAATGGTAGATGCGCAGGGTCAGGATCGCCTGCGCCTGCACATAGACGCTGGACTGATCGAGACTGGCTTCGATGAACACCGGGTCAAGGCTGTTCTTGTTCTCGCGGGTATCGCTTTCGACCACTTGCACGGTGATCGGCTGGCTCTGCGTGTCGCCCAGTTGCAGCGGCGGGATCACCACGCTGCCGTTCTCTTTGGGCAGCAGGGTGATGATCCAGCGCGTGGTCGCGCGGTTGTCACCATTGAGGGTGTTGAGCTGGTTGACCTGGCGCGTGCCGCGCACTTCGAACAACGCTTCGAGCGCGGTCAGGTCGGGTTTGCCGAACTGGGTTACGTCACTGGTTTCGAGGGTGAGTTCGACCGTCTCGCCGGAGTTCAGGCGACTGCGATCCACGCTGGCCGTCAGCTCGGCCGCCTGGGCGGTGGCCGTGCAGAGCAGCAGGGGCAGCAAGAGAGCGGTGAAGCGGGTCATCGAGTGTTTTCCTGATCCTGATGTTGTTGCTGTTCGTACCAGAATTTGCGTCTCAGCAGTTCGCCCGGGTCATCCGGGATCTTGCCCAGCCATTGTTCCAGTGCCTGACGTTGCTCGCCTTCGAGGTTGTCCTCGCTCGGGCGCAGCGTTGGCACGGTGTCCGTTTGTTCTTCCTCGGCGCTGCCTGGCACTTCGTTTGGACCTGGCTGCGGCGGCGTGGTCGGTGGCGGTTCACTGGCCGATTCGCTCGGTTGCGCTTCGCTCTGGGTTTCACTTTTTACCGCCGGTGGCGGCGTGGTCGCGGGCGCTGGTTCGTCGCCCGGCAGACTTTGCTGCTCGCTTGGCTTGGTGTCCGGCTCGGCGGGCGGGGGGGCGTTTTTCTGCTTGAGCAGATTTTCCACCAGCGCCTTGTTGGTCTGCGCCGGACGTAAATCCGGTTGCTGTTCCAGTGCCTGCTCATAGGCGTCGATCGCCGCTTCCAGCTCACCGCTTTTCGCTAGCGCGTTGCCACGATTGTAGTGGGCGCGGGCATCGCTGCCTTCGGCGAAACGCTGGGCGGCGCCACTGTAGTCGCCGGCTTCGTACAACGCCACCCCTTGCCATTGGTGATCGTCAAAATGCTGCGCGGCTTCGGCCGGGCGCTTCTGTTTGAGCAAGTGCAGGCCCTGTTGATCGGGGCGCAGCCACAAATCCTCAAAGTCAAAAGCGTAGCTCGGCTGTGGCAGGCAAAACAGCAAAGGCAGGCAGAACAACCAGCCGCGACGCCCGGCACACGCCGCGAGCAGCAACAGCGGCAACAGCAGCCAGTAACCCTGATCGGCCCAGGTATCGAGGCGCACGGTCTGGCCGTCGTCGCGCAGGCTGCGTGGGCCGTTGAGCAGGCCGAGCGCGCCGAGATCAGCCTCGTCGAGACGGGCAGGGTGGTATTCGCCGCCGACACTGTTGAGGAACGCACTCAAGGCCGGGCTGTCGAGCTGCGGCACGCGGATCGCGCCTTGTTCGTCCTTGAGGAAACTGCCGTCCTCTTGAGCGATTGGCGCACCTTCGGCAGTGCCGACGCCGAGCATCAACAATTGTGCCGACTGTCCGCTGAGTGCGCGGCGAATGCCTTGGCGTTCTTCTTCGTTCAATGACGAACCAATCAGCAGAATTCGCCCCTGACCGAGCGCGCCCTGTTTCAGCAGGGCCAGCGCTTTGCTCACGGCCAGATCGGCGCGATGACCGCTTTCCGGCATCAACGAAGGCTTCAGGGCATCGAGCAAATTGCGGCTGGTCGCGAGGTCATCCGACAGCGGCACCAGCGTGTGCGCGCTGCCGGCGTAGACGACGATCGCGGTCTGCGCATCGCTGCGCGCCTGCAACAGGTCGAACAGCTTGCGCCGCGCCTGTTCCAGTCGTGTCGGCGGCGAGTCGGTGGCGAGCATTTCCGGGGTCAGTTCCAGCACCACCACCAACGGGTCGGCGGGTTTCTGGCTGGTCTGTTCGACGCGCTCCCAACTCGGCCCGAGCAGCGCCAGAATGGTCAGCAACCACGCCACGCCGAGGGCAATCCACGGCAGTTTGCTGTCGCGACCATTGCCGCCGCTGAGCAGGGTGGCATGAAACGCCGGCGGCAGAATCATCTGCCAGCGCCCGGCGCGTTTCTGCCGGTGCCAGAGTTGCCAGATCAGCCAGCCCAGCAGCGGCAGCAACAGCAACCACCACGGACGGAACCAGTGCGGCCAGAGCGCGATCATCGGCGCCTCCGCAGACGCAGGCGCTTGAGACGCTCGCGCCAGTCAGGCAACGGACTTTGCAGATACAGCTCCTTGGTAAACAGGCGTTGCAACGGGTTGTCCGGCCACAATTCACGGGTGACCAGCGACAGGCTCAACCACAGCGCCAACGCCAGGGGCCAGTGATACAAGGCTTGCGCCGGGCGCGCCTGGGTTGGTTGCTGGGTCACGGGTTCGAGCTGGTCGAGGGTGTCTTTGATCGCTTGCAACTCTTTGCCGTCGTGGGCGCGGAAATACTGGCCGCCGGTGACTTCGGCGATGGCTTTGAGCGCCGGCTCGTCGAGGTCCAGGCTCGGATTGACCCCGAGCAGGCCGGTCGAACCGCTGTCCTCAGGATTGGCGCCAATGCCGATCGGATAAATCTTCACACCTTCTCTGGCAGCCAGTTTTGCCGCCGTCAGTGGATCGATTTCGCCACCGTTGTTGGCGCCGTCAGTGACCAGAATCAGCACGCGACTTTGCGCCGGACGCAGGCGCAGGCGTTTCAGTGCCAGACCGATGGCATCGCCGATGGCGGTGTTCTTACCGGCAATGCCGATCCGCGCTTCGTCGAGCCAGACGCGCACGGTGTGGCGATCAAAGGTCAGCGGCGCTTGCAGATAGGCCTGACTGCCGAACAGGATCAGGCCGACACGGTCGCCATCGCGGCTTTCGAGGAAATCACCGAGCAGATGCTGCACCAGCGTCAGGCGACTGACTTCTTCGTCCTGCCACTGCATATCCGGGAAATCCATCGAGCCGGACACATCCACCGCGACCAGCAAATCCCGTCCGCTGGCAGCGATCGGCAGTGGTTCGCCGAGCCATTGCGGACGGGCGGCGGCGCTCAGCAGCAACAGCCACAGCAACATGAATGGCGCCTGTTGACGCCACGCTGGCAGATTGGCGCGAGCGCGGCGGCGGGCGAGGCCTTCCAGATCAGCGAGGAAGCTCACTTTCAGGGCTGGCTCGCCACTGTCGGCCACCGGCAGCACGAGGCGCATCAGCCACGGCAGCGGCACTAGCACAAAAATCCACGGCCAGGCGAACTCAAACATGTTTGCGAATCCACGTGTCGACCGCTTGGGTCAGGCCGGCGATGGCTTTGTCGTCGAGTTTGCATTCTGGTTTGTACGCGCCTTCGACCAACACCATCCAGCGCGTCAGGCCGGCGGCCGGGCAACGGTTATCGAGGAACGCCAGCCATTTACGCCCGTTGAGAGTATGGCTCTGGCTGTAGGGGTAGTGGTTGCGGCACAGGCGTTTGAGCAGGCCGTTGAGTTGCTGCAGCCAGGCACCGGCCGGGGCGCCGTCGTAAGGTTTGGGCATTTGTGCGAGTTCGGCGAGGGCGGCGATGCGCACCGGGTCGAGCGGCTGTTCAGCACGGACGATCGGGCGCTTCTTCAGCGGAATGAAACGGCGCAGGCGCCACACGGCAAAACCCAGCAGCGGCAACAGCAGAAGCAGCAGCCACCAACCCGGTGCCGGCGGCCAGAAGGCGATCGGTGGCGGCGAGATCAGTGGTTGCAGTTGTTCGAGGCCGTTCATCGACCTTTCCCCGGACGCTGCGGATTGAGGAATTCGCGCATCTGCTCGACCATTTCGCTTTGCGTGCTTAGCGGCATCAGCAATACCCGCAGCTTCTGCGCGAGCAATTCCCAGCGCGCGATGCGCGCTTCGGCCTGGGCGCGATAGGTCTGGCGCAGGTCGAAGTTCAACGTGTCGAGCTCCAGTTGTGCACCGCGTTGCGCGAACCGCAAAAGCCCGGCGGCGGGCAGGGCGTGATCGAGCGGATCGGACAACGGCAGCATCAACAGATCGCAATGCCGCGACAACAGACTCAGCTGCTGTTCGGCGCTGTCGGACAACGCACGCTCGTCGCAGATGACAATCACCAGACTGCCCGGGCGCAGCACTTCACGGGCACGGCGCAAGGCCACGCCGAAGGCATCGCGATCCGGCTCACGCTCGCTGTGCAGTGACTGGTTGACCTTGACCAAACGGTTGAGCAATTGCAGCAGGCTTTGTTTGCTGCGCCGTGGCTTGATTTCGTAGTGCTCGTTGTCGCCGAAGACCAGCCCGCCGACGCGGTCGTTATGGCCGAGCGCGGCCCAACCGATCAACGCCGCGACTTGTGCCGCGAGCACCGATTTGAACATCAGCCCGGAACCGAAAAACAGCCGCGTGCTTTGCTCGACCATGATGAAAATCGGCCGTTCGCGTTCTTCATGGAACAGCTTGGTGTGCGGCTCCTGAGTGCGCGCCGTCACGCGCCAGTCGATGGTGCGCACATCGTCGCCGGCCTGATAGACCCGCACCTGATCGAAGTCGACGCCGCGACCACGGAATTTCGAGTGATGCAGGCCGATCAGCGGGCTGCGCTGGCTCGGCGTGGAAAACAGCTGCACCTCGCGCACGCGGTGGCGCATCTCGATCAGCTCGGCGAGGCTGACGCGGATGCCCGGTTCGGACGGCAGGGGGGCGTTCATGGGGGTCAAGCGACGGCTACGACGTCGAGAATCCGCTGCACCACCCGATCCTGATCGATGCCGGCGGCTTCGGCTTCAAACGACAGAATGATGCGGTGACGCAACACATCGAACAGCACGGCCTGAATGTCTTCCGGGCTGACGAAATCGCGACCTGCCAGCCAGGCGTGGGCGCGGGCACAACGGTCGAGGGCAATCGAGCCGCGCGGGCTGGCGCCGTAGGCGATCCACTCGGCCATTTCCGGGTCGAACTTGGCCGGGTTGCGCGTGGCCATGACCAGTTGCACGAGGTATTCCTCCACGGCGTCGGCCATGTACAGACCGAGGATCTCCTTGCGCGCGGCGAAAATCGCCTGCTGGCTCACACGGCGCTCGGGCTTGGTCTCACCGTTCAGCGCTTCGCCACGGGCCTGCTGCAGAATGCGGCGTTCGACGGCAGCGTCCGGGAAACCGATTTTCACGTGCATCAGGAAACGGTCGAGCTGCGCTTCCGGCAGCGGGTAAGTGCCTTCCTGCTCGATCGGGTTCTGCGTGGCCATCACCAGAAACAACGGCGACAACTCATAGGTGCTACGACCGACACTGACCTGACGCTCGGCCATGGCTTCGAGCAGCGCCGATTGCACCTTGGCCGGGGCGCGGTTGATTTCGTCCGCCAGCACCAGGTTGTGGAAGATCGGCCCTTGCTGGAACACGAAACTGCCGGTTTCCGGGCGATAGATCTCGGTGCCGGTGATGTCGGCCGGCAGCAGGTCCGGGGTGAACTGGATGCGATGGAACTGGGCTTCGATGCCCTCGGCGAGTTCTTTGATCGCTTTGGTCTTGGCCAGACCCGGAGCGCCCTCGACCAGCATGTGGCCGTCGGCGAGCAGGGCGATGAGCAAACGCTCGATGAGTTTTTCCTGGCCGAGAATCTGCGTTGAAAGAAAGGTTCGCAGCGCCAGTAGCGCTTCACGATGTTCCATCGATGACTGTTCCTGGAAAGGGGTGGCCACCGGCGTTCGGATAACGCCGGGGCTGGGGGCGTTACTTTAATCCATCGCGGGGGGTGGCGACTAACGGCATTTTGCGCAAAGTGCGGGAAATGACTGGGGGATTTGTTGGATTTTTGTAGTGCCGGGGAGGGGTAGTGTTCTTTCGGGCCTCTTCGCGAGCAGGCTCGCTCCCACATTTTGAGCGGCGTACATCCGTCAATGTGGGAGCGAGCCTGCTCGCGAAGGGGCCAGCCCAGACACCATCAAACCTCGTTGATGAAGGTGCCAGTCCCATCAAGGATATTGGTCAAGGTCTCGACAACCTCATCCATATCCACCATATCCGGGTTAAAGCTGATCTCCAGCACATCATCCCCGTTCAACGCATCGGCATCCGCCGCCGCGATCTCGATCTTCAGCAGATTCGAAGTCAGCGTGACTTTCACGCCATCTAGAGTCGAAGGCTCGCCATCCAGCGTAATCTCCAGCTCATCCTCGTCCGGATAGCGGCTCATCAGGAACATGTCGCCCTTGTCGCTGTGGCAGCAGAGCATGGCCATGTTGTCTTCTTCGTCATCGCACGGGTTGACGATGAGTAGGGCGGTGTTCATTTGCATGGTCAATTCCTGCCTCGAGGGACGTGTTGGTCGCTAATGGGCGCGATTCTGCCAGTCCTCGGGAATTTCTGCATGTGAGAGTGTCAGAGGATGTGTCGTGAACGCGACGTGGGTCAATGGTCATTTCTGGCACGCATGTACCGTAAAAACGGGCATTCAGACCAGCGTTTTGCGCCACGAGTGCTAGTGTTTACCGATGCCAAACCCTCGGTTTACGTGCCAATGACCGAATATGTCGCAGCACCGCAAGCAGACACATTGTCGCACCCTTTAAGCTGCGCAACGGATGAGCACCCGTAAAGGCATTGTCGGCACCTCTGGCAGTCGCTTTTGCAGATGCCCATTCAATGGAAGGTGAATGTGACCTGAGTGTCCCGTCCAGCTTCACCCACCTGTCCCCCTGTTTCCTCTGCCCGAGAATCAGGAACAGGGCGACACAAGCCCCGAAAGGGGTGTTGCACGCGACGCTTTCCATCAATAACAAGCTTAAGCGGAGTACCACAGATGGCGTTCTTCACCGCAGCCAGCAAAGCCGACTTCCAGCACCAACTGCAAGCGGCACTGGCGCAGCACATCAGTGAACAGGCACTGCCACAAGTGGCGCTGTTCGCTGAACAATTCTTCGGCATCATTTCCCTGGACGAGCTGACTCAACGTCGCCTCTCCGACCTCGCTGGCTGTACTCTTTCTGCGTGGCGCCTGCTTGAGCGCTTCGATCACGCGCAACCGCAAGTGCGCGTCTACAACCCTGATTACGAGCGTCATGGCTGGCAGTCGACCCACACCGCGGTCGAAGTCCTGCACCATGACCTGCCATTTCTGGTCGACTCGGTTCGCACCGAGCTGAACCGTCGCGGCTACAGCATCCACACCCTGCAAACCACCGTGCTCAGCGTGCGTCGTGGCAGCAAGGGCGAGTTGCTGGAAATCCTGCCGAAGGGCAGCACCGGCGAAGGCGTTCTGCACGAATCGCTGATGTACCTGGAAATCGACCGCTGCGCCAACGCGGCCGAACTGAATGTGCTGAGCAAAGAGCTGGAACAGGTTCTCGGTGAAGTCCGCGTTGCGGTCGCCGATTTCGAGCCGATGAAAGCCAAGGTGCAGGAAATCCTCACCAAACTCGACAACAGCGCGTTTGCCGTCGATACCGACGAAAAGAACGAAATCAAGAGCTTCCTGGAATGGCTGGTGGGCAACCACTTCACCTTCCTCGGCTACGAAGAATTCGTGGTCACCGATCAGGCCGATGGCGGCCATATCGAGTACGACCAGAACTCCTTCCTCGGCCTGACCAAACTGCTGCGCACCGGCCTGACCTACGAAGACCTGCGCATCGAAGACTACGCCGTTGCCTACCTGCGCGAACCGACCCTGCTGTCGTTTGCCAAGGCTGCGCACCCGAGCCGCGTGCACCGTCCGGCGTACCCGGACTACGTGTCGATCCGTGAAATCGACGCTGACGGCAAAGTCATCAAGGAACACCGCTTCATGGGCCTGTACACCTCCTCGGTGTATGGCGAGAGCGTGCGGGTCATCCCGTTCATCCGCCGCAAGGTCGAAGAAATCGAAACGCGCTCCGGCTTCCAGTCCAAGGCTCACCTGGGCAAGGAACTGGCGCAGGTCCTCGAAGTGCTGCCGCGTGACGACCTGTTCCAGACCCCGGTCGACGAACTGTTCACCACCGTGATGTCGATCGTGCAGATCCAGGAACGCAACAAGATCCGCGTGTTCCTGCGCAAAGACCCGTACGGTCGTTTCTGCTACTGCCTGGCCTACGTGCCGCGCGACATCTACTCCACCGAAGTTCGCCAGAAGATCCAGCAAGTATTGATGGAGCGTCTGAAGGCTTCCGACTGCGAATTCTGGACGTTCTTCTCCGAGTCGGTACTGGCGCGCGTGCAGTTGATCCTGCGTGTCGACCCGAAAAACCGTCTCGACATCGACCCGGTGCTGCTGGAAAAAGAAGTCGTGCAAGCCTGCCGCAGCTGGCAGGACGACTACGCCGCACTGACCGTCGAAAGCTTCGGCGAAGCCCACGGCACCAACGTGCTGGCCGACTTCCCGAAAGGCTTCCCGGCCGGCTACCGCGAGCGTTTCGCAGCGCATTCGGCCGTGGTCGACATGCAGCACCTGCTGAGCCTCAACGAAAAAAATCCGCTGGTGATGAGCTTCTATCAGCCGCTCGGTCAGGTCTCCGGCCAGCGCGAGCTGCATTGCAAGCTGTACCACGCCGACACCCCGCTGGCGCTGTCCGACGTACTGCCGATTCTGGAAAACCTCGGTCTGCGCGTGCTGGGTGAATTCCCGTACCGTCTGCGTCACACCAATGGCCGCGAGTTCTGGATCCACGACTTCGCGTTCACTGCCGCTGAAGGCCTGGACCTCGACATCCAGCAACTCAACGACACCCTGCAGGACGCCTTCGTCCACATCGTTCGCGGCGACGCCGAAAACGATGCGTTCAACCGTCTGGTACTGACCGCCGGCCTGCCATGGCGAGACGTTGCGCTGCTGCGTGCTTACGCGCGTTACCTGAAGCAGATTCGTCTGGGCTTCGATCTGGGTTACATCGCCAGCACCCTGAACAACCACACCGACATCGCTCGCGAGCTGACCCGGTTGTTCAAGACCCGCTTCTATCTGGCGCGCAAACTCAGCGACGACGATCTGGAAGACAAGCAACTGCGTCTGGAACAAGCGATTCTGACCGCACTGGACGATGTTCAGGTGCTGAACGAAGACCGCATCCTGCGTCGTTACCTCGACCTGATCAAAGCCACCCTGCGCACCAACTTCTACCAGACTGACGCCAACGGCCAGAACAAGTCGTACTTCAGCTTCAAGTTTAATCCGCACGCGATCCCTGAACTGCCGAAGCCAGTGCCGAAGTTCGAAATCTTCGTTTACTCGCCACGCGTTGAAGGCGTGCACCTGCGCTTCGGTAACGTTGCCCGTGGTGGTCTGCGCTGGTCCGACCGTGAAGAAGACTTCCGTACCGAAGTCCTCGGCCTGGTAAAAGCCCAGCAAGTGAAGAACTCGGTCATCGTGCCAGTGGGTGCGAAGGGCGGCTTCCTGCCGCGTCGCCTGCCTCTGGGCGGCAGCCGTGACGAGATCGCGGCCGAGGGCATCGCCTGCTACCGCATCTTCATTTCCGGTCTGTTGGACATCACCGACAACCTGAAAGACGGCGCGCTGGTACCGCCATTGAACGTGGTTCGCCACGACGATGACGACCCGTACCTGGTGGTCGCAGCGGACAAGGGCACTGCAACCTTCTCCGACATCGCCAACGGCATCGCTATCGACTACGGCTTCTGGCTGGGTGACGCGTTTGCGTCCGGTGGTTCGGCCGGTTACGACCACAAGAAAATGGGCATTACCGCCAAAGGCGCGTGGGTTGGCGTACAACGTCACTTCCGCGAGCGCGGCATCAATGTTCAGGAAGACAGCATCACTGTGGTCGGCGTCGGCGACATGGCCGGTGACGTGTTCGGTAACGGCCTGTTGATGTCCGACAAGCTGCAACTGGTCGCGGCCTTCAACCACATGCACATCTTCATCGACCCGAACCCGAACCCGGCGACCAGCTTCGTCGAGCGTCAGCGCATGTTCGACCTGCCGCGTTCGGCCTGGACCGACTACGACACCAGCATCATGTCCGAAGGTGGCGGTATCTTCTCGCGCAGCGCGAAGAGCATCGCGATCTCCCCGCAGATGCAGGAACGCTTCGACATCAAGGCTGACAAGCTGACCCCGACCGAACTGCTGAACGCCTTGCTCAAGGCGCCGGTGGATCTGCTGTGGAACGGCGGTATCGGTACTTACGTCAAGGCCAGCACCGAGAGCCACGCCGATGTCGGCGACAAGGCCAACGACGCACTGCGCGTGAACGGCAACGAGCTGCGCTGCAAAGTCGTGGGCGAGGGCGGTAACCTCGGCATGACCCAACTGGGTCGTGTGGAATTCGGTCTGAATGGCGGCGGCTCCAACACCGACTTCATCGACAACGCCGGTGGTGTGGACTGCTCCGACCACGAAGTGAACATCAAGATCCTGCTGAACGAAGTGGTTCAGGCCGGTGACATGACCGACAAGCAACGCAACCAGTTGCTGGCGAGCATGACCGACGAAGTCGGCAATCTGGTGCTGGGCAACAACTACAAGCAGACTCAGGCCCTGTCCCTGGCGGCACGTCGTGCGTATGCGCGCATCGCTGAGTACAAGCGTCTGATGGGCGATCTGGAAGGCCGTGGCAAGCTGGACCGTGCCATCGAGTTCCTGCCGACCGAAGAGCAACTGGCCGAGCGCATTGCTGAAGGCCACGGCCTGACCCGTCCTGAGCTGTCGGTGCTGATCTCCTACAGCAAGATCGACCTCAAAGAGCAGCTGTTGGGCTCGCTGGTGCCGGACGACGATTACCTGACCCGCGACATGGAAACGGCGTTCCCGCCGACCCTGGTCAGCAAGTTCTCCGAAGCCATGCGTCGTCACCGCCTGAAGCGCGAGATCGTCAGCACCCAGATCGCCAACGATCTGGTCAACCACATGGGCATCACCTTCGTTCAACGACTCAAAGAGTCGACCGGCATGAGCCCGGCGAACGTCGCTGGCGCTTATGTGATCGTGCGCGACATCTTCCACCTCCCGCACTGGTTCCGTCAGATCGAAGCGCTGGACTACCAAGTCAGCGCTGACGTTCAGCTGGAGCTGATGGACGAGCTGATGCGTCTGGGCCGTCGCGCTACGCGCTGGTTCCTGCGTGCCCGTCGCAACGAGCAGAACGCTGCCCGTGACGTCGCGCATTTCGGTCCGCACCTGAAAGAGCTGGGCCTGAAACTCGACGAACTGCTGAGCGGCGAAATCCGTGAAAACTGGCAGGCGCGTTATCAGGCGTACGTCGAAGCCGGTGTGCCGGAACTGCTGGCGCGTATGGTTGCGGGTACCTCGCACCTGTACACGCTGCTGCCGATCATCGAAGCGTCCGACGTGACTGGCCAGAACCCTGCCGAAGTGGCCAAGGCTTACTTCGCCGTGGGCAGTGCGCTGGACATCACCTGGTACCTGCAACAGATCAGCGCTCTGCCGGTTGAAAACAACTGGCAGGCTCTGGCCCGTGAAGCGTTCCGTGATGACGTCGACTGGCAGCAACGGGCGATCACCATCTCCGTCCTGCAACAGGGCGACGGCACACTGGATGTGGAAGCACGTCTGGCGCTGTGGATGGAACAGCACGAAAGCATGATCTCGCGCTGGCGCGCCATGCTGGTGGAAATCCGTGCTGCGAGCGGCACGGACTACGCCATGTATGCCGTGGCCAACCGTGAACTGCTGGACCTGGCGTTGAGTGGGCAAGCGGTCGTGCCTGCGGCTGCTGCGAATGCCGAGCTTGAATTGGCGTAAGTAGTGGTTGAATGAAAAAGCCCCGCTCTCGGAAGAGGCGGGGCTTTTTCATTGTTCTTATTTACACCAGTTCCGAACAACGAAAGGCGAAACCGCGTACGCCATCGGCATGAGGCAAGGAAGCGCCAGCCCCGATAATCTGATCATTTTGGGTGGCTATGGATACGCCTAAGTCGAGAACGTCAGTTAGATTAATGGTCAAAAAACCTTTATCTGCAAAATGGGTGTCTTGAACACCGTCCAGGTCGAACTTGGCCATGATCGTTTTTGAGTCCTCCTCTCCTAAGGTGTCGGCGATAACCATAATGTGCTTACCCTGACGCAGGGTGCCTTGATGCCATTGAATACCCAGCGGCGCCCGTGGATATGCGGTAATCAATGGCTCGCCTTGATTAAAGGAAGAGACCAATGCGCCTTTGTTGTCGATACAAAACAATAGGCCACTTTGAATCCCGTCTGACGACGTGCTACCAATACCCAGGATATTGCCGTCAGGTAATTCTATAAGTTGACTTGTACCGCCACTATGCTGATCAGTTTCAATCACAACGAAGCCTTTGTTTCCGAACTCTTTAATGATCTCGCCCTGTGCATTGAAGCGAGCAATCATCGGCATCATTTTGCCTTCCACAGCAGTGTTTCCACCAACGACAAACGATCCATCCTGGAGCCTTATCAGTGAGTTAGCCGTTGTGTAATTAGCAAGGTACTGGACAGCGACATAGCCTTTTTCATGAAAATCCATGTCCAGCGAACCGTTCTTTTCCAGCCTGATTAATAAACCGATATTGTCGCTGAAGCTATATAGATGATTGCTGATAATCATCAGCTTGCCGTCTGGCAACTCAATGGAGTGCCCACCTTCGCGGGACGTCGATGCGTCTTTATTGGCGATCTCTTCTTTGGACAATCGGTAGGCGGGTGTCGAGATCGGATCAACGATCAGTACCCCATCGTTTCCAAATGCCTTGACGGGCATTCCTTTATCGTCAAAAAGAGCCAAACCACGCAGCAATGGGGACGAAGGATCGTACTCGAACCACCCTTCAAGCAGTATTGTCTTGTCTTTGAGTACGCGAACACCCCTGCCCGTTGATAGATCGCCGACTGCGAACTCACCAATGACACTTCCTTGATCACCGAAATCGGGATCTTGTCGACCATCAGTCTTCAGGCGCACGATTGAGAAACGTTTTCCAGCTCTGCCTGCGATCAACAGTTTGTTGTCCGGCGCGACGGTGATGCCCCACACAAATCCATTGGTGCCATCCGGATATTTTAACCAACTCACGCCTGATTCATCAGATCCGAAAGTCGGGTCGAGAGCTTCCACGTTGGCGCTATTGATAATGTTAGACATTGCCTGCTCCTCAAACCTGTGGTTTCTGCATACGCCGATAACCGACCTGGGATCGAGAGATCAATACAGTCAGATTATTGGAAGCCAATTTGGCGAGACGGTCTACTGTCAGGGTTGACAGTAGACAGATGAGGATATGTGTGAAGTTCGAGGGCGCGGTATCTCGCCTTTGCTGCCAATGCCGAGTTTTACTCGGCTTGGGCAGTGGTTGAACGAGGAAGCTCCGGTGTCGTGAGATGCCGGGGCTGTTTTATGTCTGAGGGGGTTGTGCTGGCAGTTCCGGCGCCATCGCGAGCAGGCTCGCTCCCACAGGGGAATGCATTTCAAATGTGGGAGCGAGCCTGCTCGCGAAAGGGCCCTTACATTCAATACAACTTCTGACCGTGTTGACTATTCAGCATTGACACTTTATTCGCAGGCATCGCGACTAAATTGCTGAGCGACTGGTCAAACTTCTGCAGCGCCCGAACTTGCACATCCTGCTGCTGATTAATATCCGCCACTATCTCTTCCGAACCCTTGAAGTCCGCCCACACTGGCGTCAACTCCCGCGCATCCGAACCTTTCGCCGTGCCGATATAGTTCAACTGCGCATCATAAAAGTCGGCACTGACATCGGCTTTGATATCGGAACTGCGCGAGGTGATCAACTGGCTGTGGGTGTCGACGATTGCGACTACATCCGGTCTGGCCGCGCGCAGGCTTTGCATGTCCGGATACACCGTCACCGAGCCAAACTGGCGTTGCAGCGAGGCATTGACCCATTCCACCGCCATGTCCGGTTTCGAGCTGGCGACGTAGGCGTCATGGATCGGCTGCACCAGCAGGCTCTGGCCGAAACCGGTGCCGGCGTTGGCCTGATAGTCGCGCAGGTATTCGCGGTTGGTCTGGGTGCTTGGGCTGTAGACCACGCCGAGCGATACGCCGGGACCGCTTTTTACCTGGGTGGCGCTGCTGCGGCCGGTGGGATGGGGGAGCAGGGTGTCCAGTGAGGAAACGGCTTGAGGCGCGGTGGGTACCGAACAGGCTGACAGAGCTAAAACCGATATCGCCAGTACACTGGTGAGCGCAAGTTTCATGGTGTTTCTCCCGTGAAACAACAGACGGAAAGTTTGCAATGCCGTCGGCGACGACAGTTGATTCAGACTAAACCCGCCAAGCTGACAATTTGCTGTAATAAAAGCAGAGCAATAGTTTTATTGGCTTTAACCCGTAACCGCTAATTGCGCCGCGAAATAAAAAGGTGCCAATCGTCGATTTGCGCCTGTTTATTTATGGCTGGTTAAACAGCCATCAGTTTTTCAGCGGGATCAACACTTCTTCATCCGGAGCCAGGACCATGAACACCAGCAACTTGGCAGGCTTGGTCTGGCTGGCGTTTTTCGAGACCAAATGTTCGGAACCAGCAGGTTCGTACCAGAACTGACCCTTGTTGTAGGTGATCGGTTGTTCACCTTTGACCTGGGAAATCACTTCGCCTTCGAGCACGTAGGCCATGGCGGTGCCGTCGTGTTTATGGGCGATAGAGGACTGATCGGGTTTGTAATCGACCTCGATCATCATGGCTTTTTTGCCGGGGGCGTTTTTCAGCATCTGGTCTTGGAGGACGGTGACTTTTTCCGAGGGATCGTGGGCGAAGGCGGCCGAGGTGCAAAGGCTCAAGGCGAGGGCGGCGGCGAAGAAGGGCAGGGCTTTCATGGCGGGTTACCTGTGAGGATTGGGGTGTTGCTGATCACAGTAGTCCGCAGGGCGGGGCATTCAAACGGCCAATATTCGGGAAGATTGGGTGACCAATTGGCGGTGTTTCAGAAAGGTTGTCGGTGCGGCTGAATACGCCTTCGCGAGCAGGCTCGCTCCCACAGGGTTCAGCGTCGTTCGATAATTAATGTACGACACAAAAACCTGTGGGAGCGAGCTTGCTCGCGAAGGCGTCAGATCAGACGATAGGGAAGCTATTGAAGTCGACGCTATTGGCCAACCGACTATCGATCAGGTCAATAAACCCCTGCGCCTCGGGCCGGTTGAAATGCGCCTGCATCGCCGCTTCCGATTGCCAGCGGGCACTGACCGTCCAGCGGTGGCTGTCCTCGGGGCAGCGGTCGACCAGGTAGGAATCGCAGCCCGGCGTTTCGCGCAGGGTTTCGACGATCTTCTGCAGTTGCCTGCCCAGTTCATCCGAGCGGCCGGCCGCAGCCTGCACCTGGACTGTATTGATCACTTCGTTGGACATTGCTCACACTCCTGAATCAGGCCGGACGAATCCTGCTCATTGAGGGATAACGCCTGTGCAGGATAGGCCTGCACCCCCGGAACACCAATAACCAATCGGCGGTTAAATCTTTAGGCCAATCGCTCAGGCGACTTGCTGGAGGATGTCGCGCAGGCGATCCAGAGCGATATCGATGTCGAGGGTTTCGATCGCGCCGAAGCCGAAGTACAGGCCGTTCTTTGCCGGTTGTTGATGGTAGAAACCATTGATCGAGTACAAACCGACTTCGACCTTTTTCGCCAGTTCGATCACCAGCGGCAGGTCGATCGGCACCTTGCAGAACACCGCCATATGAAACCCGGCGCTGGCCGGCACCGCCTCAAGCCATGGCGACAAGTCATCCGCCATGCGCGCCAGAATCCGCTCCCGGCGCTGGGCGTAGATCGCATGACAGCGGCGGATATGCTTGAGCAGACAACCCTCGGCGATGAACTTGGCCAGCGCCCATTGCGGCAGGGTCGAAGCGTGCAAATCGGTGAGCTGTTTGGCACGGATCACCGCCTCGAGAATCGCCGGCGGCAGGATCGCATAACCCAGACGCAACTCCGGCAGTAGGGTTTTCGAGAAGGTGCCGACGTAAGCGACGATGCCGCGCTGGTCGAGATTGAACAGCGAATCGGTCGGCCGGCCTTCGTAGCGAAACTCGCTGTCATAGTCGTCCTCGATGATGATCGCGCCCAACTCATGAGCGCGGACCAGCAAGGCTTCACGGCGCGCCTGACTCATCGGCACGCCCAGCGGGAACTGGTGCGACGGCGTGACATAGATGAGGCGCGTGCCATCGGGAATCTGCTCAACCTGAATGCCCTCGGCATCCACCGGAATCCCGACCACCTCGGCGCCATGGGTGCCGAACAGCAGACGCGCCGGCGGATAACCGGGATCTTCCATCGCCACCCGACTGCCGGGGCGGATCAGCACGCGGGTGATCAGATCCAGCGCCTGTTGCGCGCCATTGCACACGACGATGTCTTCGTCCTGACAGTTGATGCCCCGGGAAAACGCGATGTGCCGGGCAATCGCATTGCGCAGCGCCGGCAGGCCTTCGGCGACGCTGTAGAAGCCTTTGGACTGGCTCATCTGACGCATCGCATGGGCGACGCAGCGGCGCCAGTCATCCTGCGGAAACTGGCCCTTGCTGGTCGCGCCGCCGATGAAGTCGTAGCGCAGCGAGCCTTCCAGCGTCGGGTGACGCAGGAACACCGGCAGATTGCGCCAGCTCTCGATCACTTCGGCACTGGCCAGTTCGGTGTGACTTTGTTTGCGCTGGACCTGCGCCGGGCGCGCGTTGACGTAGGTGCCTTTGCCGATCACCCCGGTGAGGAAGTTTTCGTAGGTCAGTTGCGCGTAGGTGTCGGAAATGGTCTTGCGCGAGATGCCCAGTTGCTCGGCGAGCAGACGGCTGGGCGGCAGTTGCGTGCCAGCGGCCAAGCGCCCGGACTCGATGGCCCCGCGCAACTGCTGATACAACTGACCGGCAAGATCCTTGCGGCCGTTGATCACGACGTGAAGTTCCATACCGACGAGGCTCCCGGGGCTATTTGGCGTGCCCGCCAGATTACCGCTGTTGCGAGATCGGCAATAGTTGCCTACCCGAAAAACCCGAAATTGGTCACTAACCCCTGTGGGAGCGAGCCTGCTCGCGAATGCGGTGTGTCATTCAAAAATGGGCTGACTGACCTGACGCCTTCGCGAGCAGGCTCGCTCCCACAGGGGATCTGCGCAGGGCAGGAGGCAGTGGTGTAGCGGTTTTCCGTTCAATTGGGGCTGTCATGCAACGCTGTCGGCGTTTACGGTGAATTCATTATTCCGTCCACCGAGACCTGCCCATGTCCCCGCGCCTGGATTACTACAACGCTTCGCCCAAGGCGATGAAAGCGATGATTGCCATGGAGGCGCTGACCGCCAACCTCAGTATCGAGCAGCCGCTGCTGCAACTGATCCGGATCCGCGCCTCGCAACTCAATGGCTGCGCATTCTGCACCGATATGCACTCGGTGGATGCGCGGCGGGCCGGGGAGAGTGATCGGCGTTTGTATGCGATTGCGGTGTGGCGCGACAGCAACTTCTTTAACCCGCGTGAGCGTGCGGCGTTGGCCTGGGCGGAGGCGGTGACGTTGTTGGCGGAGAGCCGTGTGCCTGATGACGTTTATGAGCAGGCGCGCGAGCAATTCAGTGAAGGCGAGATGGTCGACCTGACTATGGCCGTGACCACCATCAACAGCTGGAACCGCCTCGCGGTGAGCTTCCGCCAAACCCCAAGCGACTGAACACCCATGATCGTTCCCACGCTCCGCGTGGGAATGCCTCAACGGACGCTCTGCGTTCGGCTCTGGATGGGACGCGGAGCGTCCCAGGCTGCATTCCCACGCGGAGCGTGGGAACGATCAAGATCAAAATCATTGCGGTGGGCGTTGTGGTTTTACTGAGGTGCCAAAGGTATTGCCCATCCGCGTGCTGGTCGCCGCCGGTGTCGCCAGCCCGACCTGATTCGGCGGCCGCTTGTTCACCGGCACATTCAGCGCCTCTTGATTCTTCTCCGCCGCCGCAGCACCTTCCGGGTTGTTGCCCATCTGCTGGCTCAGACAATCGTAATTCGGCGCCTTGTAGCCGCCGACCGTCACTTCCACACAGCCCAGCGGCTGCTCGGCATAAGCGCTCGACAGCGCCATCAACAACAGCCCGCCAAGGCTCAATCGCCACAGTGTTTTCATGCTCGCCTCCTGGCCGGCCCAAAGGGGCCGCGCTATGGCGTGAGTCTAGTGCAAGCCGTGCGCAATTCCCGTGATGGTTTTTTTGCACCGCCCGTCACACCAGATTCATAAACAGCCCTCAGGATGACGATTTCCAAGGATTCGTCAGCCGTGCAGCGAGGCAATTCCACGGACGGCTTTCAGCGTTCAACGAGGCTTGTGCGCCGGATGTGTCTGGGGTGGCTGCTTGGCTGTGCGGCGGGCCACGCCATGGCCGACACGGTGCCGGCGGACTTGCGCATGACGCTGCACATTCCGGCACAGGATCTGGCGCACGCGCTGGATCAGTACAGCCACGCCACCGGCGTTGCGGTGCTGGTCGACAGTCAGTTGAGTCGCGGTCGTCGCTCGCTGGCGGTGGACGGTGAATACACCGCCGCCGATGCCCTGCGTCGGTTGCTCGGCGGCAGTGGATTGATGGCGCGGTATGCCCGCGACGATGCATTTACGTTGCAAGTGGCGCAGGTCGAAGACGTGGCGGCGCCGCCGCAAAAACAGACGCCGGAAAGCGTCGCGGTCAACCGCAGTTACGCCACAGCGGTGCAAGCGGCGATCGAACGCAACCTGTGCCGCTCGCCGCTGACGCGTCCGGGCAGTTATCGCGCGGTGTTGCAGGTCTGGGTCGGGCGCGACGGCTTGGTGCAGCACAACCGGTTGGTCACTTCGACCGGTGATGTACGGCGCGACAACGCGCTGGTGGAAAGCTTTCGCAATCTCAAGATCGACCGGCCGACGCCCAGCGCCTTGCGTCAGCCGGTCACGTTGCTGTTGTTACCGGAGTCGTCAGGGAAACGCATGGAATGCACCAAATGGGAAGGAGTTTCCGGGGGATGAAAGACACCGGACAAGGTTCGATGGTCCAACTGTTCCTGACGTCCTACGAGGACTTTCGGGTGCGCCTGCGTAGGCGTCTCGGTTCGGAAGATCTGGCCAACGACGTGCTGCACGAAACCTACCTGCGCGTCGACCGCATGGAGACGCCGCCGAACGTCCTGCGGCCCAATGCCTACCTCTATCGCATGGCCCTGAACATCGCCGCCGACCGCCGCCAGGCCGATGCGCGCCTGCTCACCGGCGAGGAAGTCGAAGAGCTGCTGCAAATCGGCGATGAAGCGCTGGACCCAGCGCGGGTAGTGGGCGGGCAGAAGGAAATCCAGTCGCTGCTCAGTGCGTTGTACGAACTGCCCGCACGGCGCCGGAAGATCTTCATCGCGGCGCGTCTGGAAGAGGCGCCGCATCTGGAAATCTCGCAGCGTTTTGGCATTTCCACGCGCATGGTCGAGAAGGAAATCAAAGCCGCGCTGGGCTTCTGCGCCGCGAAACTGGAAAGAAAAGTGTTTCAGCGGTTCGGTCGCGGGGCCGGAAAACCGTCTTCTGAATAGTGCCCGATCAATTCGTTGAGAATCTGCGCGTTTGAACATCTTTCGACTGACACCTGCCGAGCCATCGGCGGCCGACAATCTGCACAGCGAAGCTCGCGACTGGCTGGTCCTGCTGACCTCCGGCCGCGCCACCGTGGCCGACGCCCGCGCCCTGCGCGAATGGTGCGCCCGGAGTGCCGAGCATGCCCGTGCGTTCGAAGAGGCCAAGCGGTTGTGGCAGCAGCTGCAACCGGCCGTGGAGCAAATGCAGGCGCCACGCGGGTTTGGTCGACGTGCGTTTCTCGGCGGGGCGATTGCTGCGTCGGCGGCGTTTTTGCTGGTGCGCGGGACGATTCCTGGTGGCTTCGAAGGGTTGGGCGCTGACTACATTACTGAAGTTGGCCAGCAGCGGCGTTTCGAACCAATGCAGGGTGTGAGCCTGGAGCTGAATACTCAGACGCGGATCAATCAGCGCTCCATCGATAACGGCGTGCAGGGCTTTGAACTGGTCAGCGGCGAAGTCGAAGTGCAGACCGCGCGGTTGCCGTTGGCGATGCAGGCTGGAGGAGGGTGGTTGCGCGCCAGTCAGGCACGTTTCAACCTGCGCAACACTGATCAGCAAGTCTGCGTGACCTGCCTCGATGGTGCGGTTGAAGTGGATGTTGATGGTCGTAGTCTGCGCCTCGAACCGGGCCAGCAAGTGACCTACGACGCACGGCAAGTCGGCAGCGTACAAAGCGTCGACACAACTGCAGTAATGAACTGGCGCCAACAAGTGCTGGTCTTCAACGGCGCGACCCTCAGCCAGATGATCGACGAAATCAACCGCTACCGCCCCGGCATGTTGCTGCTGCTCAACCGTGAGCTCGGCCAACGCCGCGTCCAGGCCCGATTCAGCCTCGACCAACTCGCCGGCGTCGCACTGCTGATTCGGGATGCCTATGGCGTTAAGTGCACCGAGCTGCCTGGTGGCGTCGTTGTTTTGAGTTAGTTTGTTTGATCGTGTACATATCCGTTTCTGCGGTAACGGCCGCTTAGGGTTTCGCCCTTACGGCGACTCACTTTTTTTACAAACGCCTAAAAAAAGTAAGCAAAAAAACGCTTGCTCCTACGTGCGGCCCGCTCGCTAAGGCTCGGGGTTCCTTCGCTCCGGGATCCATCCGGGCGCATCGCCTACGGTTTGCTTCGCTGCACCTCCTCTCGATGCATTTGGCTTCGCCAAACGGTCGCTGCGCTCCCACCCCCGGATGAATCCCTCCACTCAGCCTTCCGACGTCGCCCGTGGATCAAGATCAAAAGCTGCAGCCGAGCTAACGCTCATCCTGTTGAGTGGGGCGGCTTTGCCGCTTGGGTTGTACGCAAATTTAAAACTGTGGGAGTGAGCCTGCTCGCGATGACGACCTCACAGCCAACCAACCTGCAACTGACTACCCCCAATCCAATTGTGGGAGCGAGCCTGCTCGCGAAAGCGTTCTATCAGTAACAACCATGTCGACTGACCCACCACATTCGGTCGCAAACCCCCTCCCACATTTAGTTCATGGCCAGCAAATCACTCCAACGGCCCAATCACCTGCCGATACTTCTCCACCCCCTGCGCCGTCCCCCGACTCAACCGAATCTCCAACCCCAACGGATCCTCCCGCCGATTCCCACTCAACTGCCGCCACCCCTTATCCACCTCCCAAACCCGCACCTGCACATCACTGACATCCTGCAAAACAGCAACCCCATTCCCAGGCGCCGGCAACGGATACCGACTCCGCGCCTCAGCCACCGCCCGATACAACGTATCGCCCTTGACCCACCACCGCACCCGCTGCAACGCCCCCGGCTGATCCGCCGCCGTGCGAATAATGTCCAGCCGAAACCCCTTACTGGCGCTACTGCGCACAGTAAGGGCGGGCGGTGCGCTCGGCGGTTCATCATCCACCCCAACCTTCTTCGGCTCAGTCAACTCAATCCCCGCCCGCATCTCCACATCCCGCTGCAACTGATTCAGCGCGCGCAACAAACCGTCACTCTGCTCACTGCTCGCCTGCAAATGACTGTCCGCCCGCGTCACACTGTCCAGCCCCTGCCAGGCAATCAGACTCACCACCGCCATCAGCAAAATCGCGACCATCACCTCAATCAACGTAAACCCTTGCTGGCGCTTCATTGCAGGCTGATCCTTCCACTGTCATCACGCAGCACACTCAAGCGATTCAAGCCATCCGACAACGTCAACTGCAGCGGCGGATTGATCCACTCAGCGTTCAGCACAACCCTCTGTTTCGGCTCCACCCGCACCTCCATCTTCGGACTCTGCCAGGCACGCGGCCGCAACTGCGGATCCTGCGCGAAATGATCAAACCCCTTGCCACTGTCACTGCGCCGACTAAACCGAAACCCCTTGGCATCACTCACCCACACAATCGGCCGCCCATCCGCGCGCGCCTCCGCCTGCGCCACCTGCAGCAACTGCGCCACACGCTCGGCGTCCTTGCGCAGCAACTGCAACGGATCAGGCTTGATACTCAGGCTGATCGCCGCACTGGCGATGCCGATGATCACCAGCACCACCATCAACTCGATCAGCGTAAAACCCTGTTGCCTGTTCATCGCGCGCGCGCTCCTTTGCGTCCTGCGCCATCGTGCACGGCCAACATGTAAGGCGTGTGAAATAAAACGGAGAGAATTGCCGCGTAGGCTGACAGCAGGGATAAAAAGGAGATTCAACCCATGACCTTCACCGCACGCGTTTCCCCACCCCAAATGGTCCAGGCCCTCGCACTGCTCGCCGCGCTGGTCGGCGTGGCGACATGGTCGTCGCTGCTACTGACCTCCGCCGAATCACACACCCCGGCAGCGGCCCCGCAATTGCTGGCGGCAAGAAGTGATAGCCCGGCGTTGCAGTGGTTTTCCAATCAAACGGCGCCGATGGATATCAAGGTGAGCGGGGTGATGGCGGGGAGTCGGGGGGCGGTGGCGATACTGAGCCTGAACGATGGGCCGCCGAGGAGTTTTTTGCAGGGGGAGAAGGTTGGGCCTGGGGTGAAGTTGGTGGCGGTGGAGGGGGATGGGGTGGTGATTGAGCAGGGTGGGGAGAGGGTGCGGTTGGGGGTGGAGAGGTTGGGGGAGGGGGTGGTTTTGCCTAGGTTGGTGAGGCCTTGAGTTGCTGACCTTCACCTTCACGCCCCACTGGCAAGACCAAGCGTCGACTCCTGATCTACTACAAAAGCGGTGATCGGCATCTCCGTCTATAGTGATATCACCACGATATTAGGTGGCGACTGAAAGGATTTCAAATTGAGCGAATTAACTGAGCCAAATAGCGCAATTTCCTCATGGAGTGGGTTTGTATATCAGGGGAAGGTCGCTCTTTATCATTCTTTAAAATTAATAATTAAGAACGAATTAGATTTTGAGCTGCAGTTGGATAGTACTGATGATTTTGCAATATATAAAAACGGAAAATTACTTAGCGTTCATCAAGTGAAAGCAAAAGTCGGATCGACTAGAGGTAGCTATACTAAGGCGCTAATAAAATCGGCAGAGATTGATGAGCATAGAAAGACTGGAACCAATAGGTACTTCCATGTGTCCGTAAAAATAGACGATACGTCGGATTACAAACCAGGAAACGGCGAAGTTGTGAAGTTTTACGAGTATAACGGTCAGCCGTACTGCGGATTAGGTGAAATAGAAAAAATTACTAAAGATTTAATAAGAACTATATTTAATGATGCCAAGGGCGTCCTGCCAACCGAGCGCCTTACTGACCAGAACTACAGTTTGATCTCGGAAATCATCAGTAGCAAAGCTATAGAAATCCATAAAATAAATCAGGTGGATGGAGTTTCTGAGAGTAAGGCAGCTTTTGAGAATCGTATACATGCCTCTGAACTCTTAACCGAGCTTTTGTCGGAGGGATTGCAAAATGATGTCGAATATTTTGCAACGGAACTAAGAAAGAATCTTTTCGATTATCTCGAAAAAACACTTGATGACCTGCTCCCAGAAATAAACGACAAACAGTATCTTCGGGCTCAAGATCTTTTCGTACATCTGCATAGCTTGAACTCTGACGATCTCCAGCGCCTTTGCCAAGTCATGAAACCTTCCGAAAGCTTTTCGAAGATACAGCACGAAGATATCGGAAGGTACTCTGAGTTAATCCAGGATTTTTGTATTGCACCTGTTCTGCAGAGATTGCCACATTATATGGGCTCCGACTCAAGCTTCTATCTTCCTACAGCTCTGACACTATTAAACGATCGTGAGTGCCGTGCATGCGTAGATAGGATCAGGACGGAGATGAAAAATAACAGAAGGCTCCAGCCTCTACTTTTTGAATATCGCAACTTAATTGCATTTTCCGCTCTGAAATCTTTCAGTGTCGAAACAAAGATTACAGAGAATGATGGCTCAGATCCAAAATACGAAGCGGAAAACCAAGATGACAAGATCACACGTGAGCTAAGTGTCAATGTGATAACGAAGCAGGATGCAGAGGGTAAGTTAAATGCTTAGAGGAATAATCAGTAGCGCATTAGCTGAGCAGGCATTCTCTTTAATTCATGCGACGGAGCAATCCTCTTATTTCTTTCGCCTGCATGAGGATGCAGCTCGTTTCGCGATTGTGCATGAGATGACGGTATTGCAGTCTCCGGAATCATTAAATGAAGCAGCCTCTTTAAGTGCCCCTAAAGAATTCGTCGAGCACCCTGCCTTCAAAAAAAATTGTGACTTGATTTGCCTGCTGAAACTAGGGAGTCTTGCTGAGTTTAAAGAGCTAGAGGATAGAATTTTTGCGATTGAAGAGGACGCGTACCACTATAAGAAATATGTCCTTTACTACACCAAAGATGAGGAAGATTGCTTGGAAGGGTTCGAGTTCGGAGATCTGCTTCGGGCTATATCGGACAAGAGTCAATTTGACTTATATAAGAAATCGCCTCTTTCTTCATCCGCCTACAGTATTGCTGCAAAAATATTCATTAAGATTCCATTCCTTGTGCTTAGCCATGAGAAGCGTGAACTCGTTCCGTTAAAACTTCAGGCGGAAGCTGCAGTAGCAGAATCAGAGTTAACAGGGCTTTATAGGAAAGTGCAGGAGTTGCCCGAGGTTGATGACGTTGCCATAGATGACTTAATCAAGGAGTTGATGAAGAATGAGCTGGAAAATATCCCGGATTGAGATCGCCAGTTTTAAGGCGTTTAAAAATATTTCGTTGGATTTAGAATCCGCATCACTCTTAACTTTAGATGGCCCAAATGGCTTCGGGAAGACCAGTATTTTTGATGCGATCGAACTGCTTTTAACTGGAAAAATAGCAAGAATTCAACGCCTTTTCGATAAAGTTATGATCGGGACGAAAAAAAAGTATGAAGATAACCTTTTTTGGAATGTGCGATCTCAAGGCAACGATCTCCACATAAAAATAGAATTTCAGTCGGGCGATAAAAAAATAGTCCTCGCTAGACATGCACCAAGCGAGAGCCTCTGGCCTAAAGACAAAAACAAGGCGAACGACTTCTCATTGTTTAAGCTCTACAAGTTAGGCAGTTTTGAGTCCACTGACTTTAATGATGAGAATATAAAAGACGATAGTTTAATCGCCGAGCTTTTTGGCCAAGGATTCCAGGATAATTATTCTTTTCTGAATTATCTAGAGCAAGGTCAGAATGAGTATCTTTTTTCGACTAGTCTAAATAACCGAAAGAAGGCGCTTGAAAGTCTAATTCAGTCAGGCGCTGTCGTTTCAGAAATTGCTAACTGTAAACGACTAGAAAAAAAATTAACCCAAAAACTAAGTAAAGAGCGCCAAGAAGAAGAATCTCGGTTGGATCGAGAGGGCGAAGCTTTGCGAACAATGTTAGAGAGCGGACTAGAAGGCGCTGTGTACGAAAGGGTTAGCACCGCCGACATCCGACCTGGCTGGGATGCAGAAGTTTTATTTTCTGGATATTCCAAAGAAATACACGACGATTATGTTGCTGAAGTACGTGGCATCATCGAGTTGCTGCCTTTAAAGCAAGCCATTAAGATTAGGGTCTCTAACGAAAAAATCGAGAATTATATTTCAAAAAATAATAATCTTTTAAGGGCCCTGATTCAGGTTGGCAAGACCACTGAAGAGTTCACCGCGCTGTCCGTAATTAAATCTAACATCGACTCTTTATCATTTTCGCTCTCAACTCTGGAAAAGGGTGCGGCGAGCATTGGATTTGATGAGATTCGTACAACTCCTGGCTGGAAACCCGGCGAATTCGTCGAGCTTGAAGAACAGATTAAAAGTCGTGACCTATTAAATACGTCCTCGGCTGCGAACGCCGAAGTTATTGCCGAAATTAGTAAGCTTAAAAATGAACTGCTTGAAAAGCACTTTAATATTTATCCTAATGAAACAACCTGTCCACTTTGCTCGCAGGACTGGCAGACACACGGAAAATTGCTTTCTGTGATAGAGGAAAGATCTGCGAAGCTTTCTGAAACCCTAAGCGAGGATGGTAAAAAGCTTGTGCAGGTAATCGAATCAATAGGGAATGTCCTGTTGGTGTTAATTGAGCGCGTAACCAACGATTTGAAATTGGAACGATCAAGTTATGATTCAGATCTTCACGAAGTACTTCGTCGACATAAAGAAATAATTCAAAGAATACGAGAGCTCGGCGGCCAACTTACAAGAAGGGGGATTCCCTACCCAGACACGTACACTGTAGATCCTGAGGAAGAGGAAAAGCGATTAGCAGATCTGATAGCCTCATTTCGTGCTCAAAAACAAGAAGAAATTGTGGATATTCCAGATCAGTGGAGATCTGTAATACTCAACGCTTTTAAAGACGAAGCAGATTTCTATGTTCTTGGGCGCGAAGCATTGGAGGTGAAATTGAAATATATTTCACTAAGAGCAAACGAAGCAAAGAGCGCTACGCTGGAAGGTATTAACAAAAGATTGAATGCTCTCCGAAAAGAAAATGCAGCAATAAATAGAATCAAGGGGCGTATTGTATCTTTGCGTAGTACCTTGGAGCGTGTAGAAAAAACCTACTCTGATCACACTATATCCGAAATAGAATTAATATTTCATGTGTATAGTGGAAGACTCATTCAGAACTATCAGCGTGGACTTGGATTGTTTATTGAAAGCAAAGAAGGCAACCAGTTGAGGTTTGCGACCGCTGAATATTCAGATCACGACGCGATGTTATCTATGAGTTCTGGTCAAATATCAGCATTGAGCCTGGCTTTCTTCCTCTCATTGAATAGAGTCTACTCCAGTGTCCCTATCATCATGATTGATGATCCGTCTCAATCCCTAGATGAGGTAAACATTGCATCTTTGACGGATCTTCTACGCTGCGAGCTTAAAGATAGACAATTGATTGTTTCATCTCATGAAGATGATGTTTCTTCGTATATGAGATATCGATTCACGAGGGCAGGTTTGCTTCCTCTTACATTCAATATGCAAGCTCTGGCCAGGGAAGCGGGATGAAAAAAATTCCCGAGATAACTAGGCGGGTCTATTAGGGAAACGTGACGGGACGATGCCTCGATAAACGCCAATGTTTAAAAAGACATCTCCAGTCACTCTCTCAGGCTACATATCCTTGCGCCTTTGCCTACAGCTACGCCAGAATCCGCCGGCTTGTGCGTTTTGTACCTGGTCTTTATCGTCTACGTGTCGCTGGCAACCCAGCGACCGGGTTTAGCGACCTGACCAGGTATAAGTACAACGACGCTCCAGTTTGTCGCAGACGTTTGCGACGACGACATGGTGGCTGTGCGTGGGAGACCTTCGGGTCTGCCGGGTCTTATACCTCTCGGTTCGCTAACCCGCGTACAGCTGCCACCCTTACTTGTTTAGCGACAGGTGTTGGTGGTTCCACCAGGTATAAATTTGGAGCTTCACCATGATCAAACCAACACCCAACCCGCCCGAAACCGACTCGGTTTCCCCCTACGAATCCATCGATTCCAAAAAACTCCACGAAGCCGCCGACCGCGCGCTCGACCATTACCTCTGTCCACCCGGTTCCACGCCGCCCCCACGTAAAAACCGTGGGATGTACGCCGTGACGGCAGACAACAAAACCGAAGAACTGCTGGTCGATGCCAGTGCAACACTCGCTTCCGCCAAAACCATCGCCCAGAACGTCTCCAGCCTGTTGCCGGCATCGCAGCGCCATGCGCTGGCGGGGATTGCGCAGTTGATCATGCTCGGGGAGTTGGCGGTGAATCGGGCGTTGGATAATTTGCAGTTGCCGGAGTGATGCGGGTGTCGGGGGCACTTGGTGATTGATCAGGTGTGAACTCTGGCGCCTTCGCGAGCAGGCTCGCTCCCACCTTTAAGTGTGTTTCAAGGTGGGAGTGCGCTGGCTCTTCAGCCGCGATAAATGTCGAGACGATGTACGCGTTTCTGTAACTGTGAGTGGCGGGGTGCTTGCTAGCGTCAATCGACTGCCAGGTTGTCTCGAGCCCACTGTTCAGCCGTTGTGACCTGAATCGACTGCTGTTCGTTGAAAGTCCCCGCTTTCGGCCACGACACGCCTCTGCCTTGGGCAAATACGGCGCGGTATTTTTTGATGTGGTGAGTGGGGTCCTTTTCCAGTTCCTGCATCAGGTACGGAACCGTCCAGACGTTACGTTTGAACGGACGCCCCAGCACACGCTCAAGCAGGCTCGCCACCTGCCCATACGTCACCGTGTCGCCAGACAGGTAGACGATCTCATTGCGAAAGCGCGGTTCGAAGAAAACGATGTCCGCTGTCAGCTTGCCGATGTCTTCCGGTGTCGTGAGCGTCACGCTGGTTTCCAAGCTGCCCAAGGCGTTGACTGTGTGGTTGTCAAAATCGACGACTTCAAAGACCGGCTCGAACAGAAAACTGGTGAACATGCCGGTCGAGATGATCACCCATTCGGTTTTGTCCTGAGCGCGGAGCAACTCGCGCACGTTGAGTTGCGCATCGAACAAATCCTGCGGGCTGCCCCGGCCAATCACTTCGAAATCGACGCCGAACTGCCAGGGGAAGTAGCGCTTCACGCCGGACTTTAGCGCTGCTGTCGCCAGTTTCATCGGCGTTTCACGGCCCGCGACCATGCCTGCGCAGCCTATGACGGTGTCGAATGCTGCGAACACTTCGGCCAGTTGCTCGATGGAATCGTTAACCAGGTCTGCAGCGACTAGCTGAATGCCCAGACTGCGCAGTTCATCGACTTCCAGTTTTTTCTCGGGAGCTTGCGTGTTGATGGTCGAATCCCTGAGCAGGACGCTGATGGTGCTGCCGGGCGAGCGCTTGGCTACCCGCGCAAGATTGCGCAGCACCGGCAGGCCGAGTTCGCCGGCGCCGAGTACGAGAATGGATTGTGGGGAAGGGTGGGTCGCTGCGGTCATGATGTCTCCTGAGATCCGTCGTCTGTATGATTTGGCGATGCTGGCACGATTGCGCAGCGCTCAGAAGAAGGCACACGCGTGATACCAGGGGGACACATGACCGATGAGGAAACCCTTAGCCAGGCAGAAGCGATCTGCCAGACGCTAAGACGAGACGATGATGGCGTGCGGCGCGAAGTCCTGGCTCACGCCGGTAGCCGCTGGTCACTGGGTATCCTGCATGCCCTGGGTGTGTACGGCACGATGCGTCATGCCGAGATCAAACGGCAAATGACGGGCGTGACACAGCGCATGTTGACCAAGACGCTGCGGGCGCTGGAACGCGATGGTTTGCTGATACGGCGGGAGTTGGATCAGGTGCCGCCCCATGTTGAGTATGAGCTGACGGCGTTGGGTATGGAGTTGTTGGTTCGCATGTCGCCGATTTGGACGTGGGTTGTGGAGCACGTCGATGATTTTCGCGAGGCGCGTCGTGCGTTTGATGGTCAGAGTGGGAAAAAGCCTTCGTGGCAGGTTCCGGTGGTGGGGCTGGTTGATTTGGATGGGGCTGATTGATTGGTTGCTTTGGTTCAGACCATTGCCTGGAACGTTGCCAGTCTGTTGGCGGGTTTGGGGGCTTGCGATTAGAAGCGGCCCTCACCCCAGCCCTCTCCCGGAGGGAGAGGGGGCCGACCGAGGTGTCTTGTGGGGTACGTCGACCTGGAAGATTTTGGTGATTATGGTTTTGGTGAAAGGCCTTGGCGATTATGGGTTTGGTGAAGGACCTTCGATTTGGCTTTGTGAGCTTGGCCATTTTGGATTCAGTGCATGGCTTTCAAGTCGGTGTAGCTCTCGAATATCCCCGAATCGGTCCCCTCTACCTCTGGGAGAGGGCTAGGGTGAGGGGCTTTCCGTTCGGGACAACAATGTCTCAAGCCTGGCCAACGGCGGCGCATCCTGGTTGCGGTCAAATACCTGGATGCCAATCTTGAGCAACCGTCCATTTTCGGCTGCGCTGATCAGCTGTTCACAACGCAGCAATAGCCGTCCCTGATCGCAGTCCTGCACTTTCATACCCATCGGCAACTTCCCTTCCAACCGCAACTCCACCATCCGACTCTGCGCCGCAATCATCGCCACCGACCGATCCCTCAAAACCCCACTACTCTGCGTCATCAACCCCGCCACCCGCACAGCCGCCGACATCGCCACGGCAATAATCGCCAGCGCCACCAGCACCTCAATCAACGTGAAACCCGCTTCCCGCGAACGCGCACGCATAAACCGCCCAAAACCCAAACCCAGCCCTCGACGCTAACCCGCGTCCTTGACGGCTTGACGACGAAAACACCCGAGGATTTTCAACATCACTGACATATCTTCTTGCAACACTGCGCGTCGAATCGAATCAAGCCAGGGTATGTCGAGATGGATATCGCACCTTTCAAATCGCTTCAGCAGCCGATGCGCACGCCGCGTGGGCAGCAGGGTTTTACCCTGATCGAGATCATGGTGGTCGTGGTGATTCTGGGGATTTTGGCGGCAATGGTGGTGCCCAAGGTGCTCGATCGGCCGGATCAGGCGCGGGCGACGGCGGCGAAGCAGGATATTGGTGGGTTGATGCAGGCGTTGAAGTTGTATCGCCTCGATCACGGCACTTACCCGAGCATGAACCAGGGGCTGAAGGTGTTGGTGGAGCGGCCGGCGGATGCGAAGAACAGCAATTGGCGCTCGTATCTGGAGCGCTTGCCGAACGATCCGTGGGGGCGTCCTTATCAGTATCTCAACCCCGGCGCGAATGGCGAGATCGACATCTTTTCCCTCGGTGCCGACGGTCAGCCGGACGGCGACGGCGTGAATGCCGATATCGGTTCCTGGCAGTTGTAAGGCCGGCCATGAACAGCCGCTCGCCTGAGGGGGCGAAGCAACAGGGCATGGCGATTATCAGCGCGTTGTTGATTGCGGCCGTGGTGGCGGTGATTGCGGCGGGCATGTTGACGCGCCAGAGCGTGTCGACCCGGGCGCTGGAGGCGGATCAGCAGCGCGTGCAGGGGCGCTGGGTGGTGCTGGGCGGGTTGGAGATCAGCCGTCAATTGTTGTGGGACGCACGTCAGCGCGACCCGTTGACCCGGCTCGATCAGCCGTGGGCGCAGCGTCTCTCCGCGCAAGGTTTTGAAGGGCGACTCGAGGATGAGCAGGGCAAGTTCAACCTGCGTAATCTGGTGGCCAACGAGCGGGTGGATGAGGCGCAGGTCGCGGCTTTTCAGCGCTTGTGCGAGTTGATCGGGGTCAGTGCCGGGTTGAGTCAGCGCATCAGTCAGCGGGTGATTGCTTCCTACCCGCGACTGCTGAATCCGCAGATGGCCGAGGCGCCGAAAAGTGGTTTCGACAGTGGTCGCGCGACCTCGCCAAACGCTTCACACAAACCGCAGAATCCGACAATGCCGATGCTGCGCAGCCTTGATGATTTGCGCAGCCTGGACGGCGTGAATGAGGCGGTGATGGGCAAACTGGCACCGTTCCTGACGGTGATTCCGGCGACGACTTGGCTCAACGGCAACACCGCCACCGCGCCAGTGTTGGCCGCGTATGTGCCGGGGCTGTCGCTGGAGCGTGCCAATGCGCTGATCGCCGAGCGTGATGCCGGGCGCTGGTTTATCAATCGTGGCGATTTCGTTAACCGTTTGCGCATGCCGCAACTGGAGCTGACCAGCGTCAAGGTCGGCATCACCAGTGACTGGTTTCGATTGCGCGGTGAGGCGCGGCGCGATCAGCGGCGGGTCAGTCTTGAGGCGTTGTTGCATCGCAGCCAGGACCGCTTGCCGCAGGTGATTTGGTCGCGGGTGGGCGTATGAGCCAGTTGAAGGTGGCGTTGCCGCCCTTGGCGGAACTGGATCTGCACAGTCAATTGCACTGCGCCTGGCTGGATCGTCAAGGTCAGGTCACGCGGGAAGAACGCCACAGTCTGAGCCAGTTGAGTCAGCAGTCGAAACTGCCGCCGCTGGTGTGTTTTCTGCACCCGGCCGACAGTCTGTTGGCGAGTCTCGATTTACCGCCGTTGCCCGCCAACAAGATTGTCGCGGCGGTGCAGTGTGCGGCGCAGGCGTTGATGCTGGGCGACAGCAGCGAGATGCACATCGCGCACAGCGCGCGGGACGAGGCCGGTCAGGTGCAGATCGCCTGGGCGCCTCGGCAGCACTTATTGCGTTTTGGCCAGTTGCTCAAAAGCGCTGGGCTGAACCTGCGCGGACTCTACCCGGCGCCTTACAGTTTGCCGGTGTTGCCCGGCACCGTCGCGTGCGTGCAGGACGGGCATTTGTTGTTGCGCGACAGTGTGCAAGCGGCGCGGGTGCAGCCGTTGTTTGATGACGGCCTCGACGGTGTTGTTTGGGAACCGGGTGCGACTCTTCACTGGATCGGGGATCAACCGCCGCCGGGCGCCGAATTGCCGATGAGTGATGCGCAGCGCTGGACCGGGCCGCTTCCGGGTTGGGGGCTGCATGGCGCGGTCCAGCAACAAAAAACCGAGCATCGCGGTTGGGGCCGAGCCATTGGTTTGTCTGCGTTGGCCGTGGCGGTGTGGGTGATCGGTTTGAACCTGTATGCCGCTCGCGAGGCCGGGCAGGGCCAGCAACTGAAAACCCAGATGAACCTGCGGGTAAAGCAGGCCTTCCCCGAGTTGCCGGTAGTCCTCAACCCGTTGCAACAGGCCCGTCAGCAACTGGCGGCGCGGCAGAAGGGCGCGGCGGATGATCCCGCGCAGACGTTCAATCGTCTGGTGTTGCAGGCCGGCAGCGGCATGCCGTCGATGGCTGGCAGTGTCGAGCGGCTGACATTTGTCGACGGCGTCTTGCAACTGAGTCTGCTGAGTGAGGCCCGTCGCGGCGGCAATGATCAGGAGTGGCAAAGCACCTTGGCCCAGGCCGGCATCAGCGTTGCGGCAGATGATGAAGGTTGGACCTTGCGTCCGGCCTCTGAAGCCAGCCCAAGCGACAGCGATGACAGCGGTGGAGCAGAAGAAGATGAATAAGGCCTCGCTCGCGGTTTACCGCGCCAAGTGGCAACGCTTTAACGCTCAGGTGCAGGCGCGTTGGCAGCCGTTGGCCTTGCGCGAAAAACGCATGGTCGCCGGCATGGCCGTTGCGCTGATCGGGCTGCTGCTGTGGGTCGCGTTGATCCAGCCGCCGCTGAAGAAAATCACCTATTGGCAAACCGAGACGCCAAAGCTGCGCGCGCAGACTGAGGCGCTGGAAGTGCTGCTGCGCGAAGTCAGCGTGCGCCCGGAGGGGCAGAGCGTGGCGCAGTCGCTGGAGCAGACTCTGCAGGCCAGCGGCCTGGCGGGGCATTACCAATTACAGGAGGCACAGGGCGTCTGGCAGTTGACCTTCGACGCGGCGCCGGCCGACGCCGTGCTCGACTGGCTGTTGAGCAACCCGGCACAACTTTCTCTGCAAGTGGTCGAGGCCCGTTTGCAACGCGCGGACAACCCCTCGACCGAAGTCACTGCCGGCACTTTGTCAGGCACCGTTCGCATGGATCAGGCGCTGGGCGCTAAGGAAGCTTCATGAAGGGGTCAGGATCCAAACCGGCACGTCTGGCGTTGCCGATGCTGCTGATGGCGTTGAGCGCGTGCAGCAACACCACCGCGCCACAGAATCAGCCGCCGCTGCTCGTCGACAGTGAACTGGGCCGGCCGCTGGCCAACACCCAGCGCAGCGGCGACGCGGTGCTCGATCGCGAGCGCGCGCAGGCTCAGGCGCGACCGGCGCCGAAGCAATTGCACAACATCAGCAAGAGTGCGCGTGGCGGCACGTCGTCGTCGGGCATCGCGTTGCCGAGCAATCCGCTGGGCGATCAACCGGTGACGCTGAATTTTGTCGACGCCGATATTCAGGCGGTGGTGCGCGCGTTGTCGCGTTCGACTGGTCAGCAGTTTCTGGTCGATCCTCGGGTGAAGGGCACGTTGACGCTGGTCTCGGAAGGTCAGGTGCCGGCGCGGCAGGCTTACGACATGTTGTTGGCGGCGTTGCGCATGCAGGGGTTCAGTGTGGTTGATGTCGGCGGCGTGGCGCAGGTGGTGCCGGAGGCGGATGCGAAGTTGCTCGGCGGGCCGATTTACAGCGCTGACAAACCGGCGGGTAACGGCATGCTCACCCGTACGTTTCGTCTGCAATACGAGAACGCGGTGAACCTGATTCCGGTGCTGCGGCCAATAGTTTCGCCGAACAATCCGATCAACGCCTATCCGGGCAATAACACCATCGTCATCACCGATTACGCCGAGAACCTGACCCGCGTTGCGCAGTTGATTGCGAGCATTGATTCGCCGAGTGCGATCGACACCGACGTGGTGCAGATTCAGAACGGCATCGCTGCTGACATTGCGCCGATGGTCGCGGATTTGCTCGATGCACCGGGGAATGATCCGACGCAGAAAATTGCGGTGATCGGTGACCCGCGTTCCAACACCATCATCATCCGCGCCGGCAGTCCGGAGCGCACGGAGCTGGCACGTAATCTGATTTACAAACTGGATAACGCGCAGAGCAATCCGAGCAATCTGCATGTGGTTTATCTGCGTAACGCCCAAGCGGCGAAACTGGCGCAGGCACTGCGCGGTTTGCTGACGGGTGAGAGTGACAGCGGCACCAGTGACAGTGCGCGGTCGGTGCTCAGTGCGATGGGCGGCAGCACCGGTGGCAGCGCTGGGCAGAATGGCCAGAGCGGCACGCAAAGTAGCGGCAGCACCTCGACCACCAACAGCAGCGGCAGCACGGGTGGCAGTTACGCGCAGGGCAGCAGTGGCGGCGCAACCGGTAGCGGCGGCGCGCAAAGCAGCGAACAGAACGTCGCCTTCAGTGCCGGCGGCGTGACCATTCAGGCTGACGCCACCACCAACACTTTGCTGATTTCCGCGCCGGAGCCGTTGTATCGCAACCTGCGCGAGGTGATCGATCTGCTCGACCAGCGCCGTGCGCAAGTGGTGATCGAGAGCCTGATCGTTGAAGTCGGCGAGGACGATGCCAGTGAGTTTGGCGTGCAGTGGCAGACCGGCAATCTCGGTGGTAATGGCGTGATCGGCGGGGCGAATCTGGGTGGTTCTGGGATCAACACCAACGGCAAGACCAGCATCGACGTACTGCCTCAAGGGTTGAATCTGGGCTACGTCAACGGCACCGTCGATATCCCCGGCATCGGCAAGATTCTCGACCTGAAAGTGCTGGCCCGGGCGTTGAAGAGCAAGGGCGGCACCAACGTGTTGTCGACGCCGAACCTGCTGACCCTGGACAACGAGGCGGCGAGTATTTTTGTTGGCCAGACCATCCCGTTTGTCAGCGGCAGCTACGTGACTGGCGGCGGGGGCACCAGCAACAACCCGTTTCAGACGGTGACCCGTGAAGAAGTGGGTTTGAAGCTCAATGTGCGCCCGCAGATTTCCGAGGGCGGTACGGTGAAGCTCGATATCTATCAGGAAGTCAGCAGCATTGATGAGCGGGCTTCGGCCAGTTCGACGTCGGCGGGGATTGTCACCAACAAACGCGCGATCGATACCAGCATCCTGCTTGATGACGGGCAGATCATGGTGCTCGGTGGGTTGCTGCAGGACGGCTACAGCCAGAGTAACGACGCGGTGCCATGGCTGGGCAGCCTGCCGGGGATTGGCGCACTGTTTCGCAACGAGCGCCGGGCGATTACCAAGACCAATCTGATGGTCTTTCTGCGCCCGTACATCATTCGCGACAGCGAAGCGGGGCGCAGCATCACCCTTAATCGCTACGACTTTATGCGCCGCGCTCAGGGTGGTTTGCAGCCGGAACGCAGCTGGGCGATGCCGGACATGCAGGCGCCGCAGTTGCCGACGGCGGCGCAAGGTGTGCCGGCGGTGTTACCGAGTTCCGGCCCACGCGCAACCATCAAAGCGGTGCCCATCCAATGAGTTCGCTGCCTTACGCCTGGGCCAAGGCGCAGCGCATTCTGTTGTGCGATGGCGTGCTGACGGTTTGCCCGTCGACGCCGGGCTGGTCGATCAGCGAGGCGCGGCGTCAGTTTGGTGCGACCACGATTCAGCGGGTGCGTGATGACGAACTTGATGGCTTGCTTGCCAGCGCTTATGCCGACACTGGTAGTGCAGCGGCGGTGGTTGGGGCTGCGGAAAACGAAGTTGATCTCGATCGGCTGATGCAGGACATGCCGGAAATCACCGACCTGCTCGACACTCAGGACGGCGCGCCGGTGATTCGCATGATCAATGCCTTACTCACGCAAGCGGCGCGCGATGAGGCCAGCGACATCCACATCGAGCCCTTCGAAACCCATTCAGTGGTGCGCTACCGCGTCGACGGTACGCTGCGCGATGTGGTCTCGCCGCGCAAGGCGTTACACGGTGCGCTGGTGTCGCGGATCAAGATCATGGCCCAGCTCGACATCGCCGAAAAACGCCTGCCGCAGGACGGTCGCATCGCCTTGCGGGTGGCCGGTCGACCAATCGATATTCGTGTTTCAACCGTGCCGACCGGCCATGGCGAACGGGTGGTGATGCGCTTGCTCGACAAACAGGCTGGGCGCCTGCATCTGGAAACGTTGGGCATGGACGCACAGGTGTTGGCCAAACTTGATCACCTGATCCGCCAGCCCCACGGCATCGTTTTGGTCACCGGGCCAACCGGCAGCGGCAAAACCACCAGCCTCTACGCGGCACTGGCACGGCTCGATGCGAGCACCAGCAACATTCTCACCGTCGAGGATCCGGTGGAATACGATCTACCGGGTATCAGCCAGATTCAGGTCAACGCCAAGATCGACATGACCTTTGCCCTGGCCTTGCGTGCGATCCTGCGGCAAGACCCGGACATCATCATGATCGGCGAAATCCGCGATCTCGAAACCGCACAAATCGCCGTGCAGGCCTCGCTGACCGGGCATTTGGTGTTGGCAACCTTGCACACCAATGACGCGGTATCGGCGGTCAACCGCTTGATCGACATGGGCGTCGAACCGTTTCTGCTGGCGTCTTCAATGCTCGGGGTTTTGGCGCAGCGACTGGTGAGGCGGCTGTGCAATCAATGCAAGGAAGAAGACCCCGCTGCGCCCGGCACTTGGCGCCCGGTCGGTTGCCCGGCGTGCAATCAAACCGGCTACAGCGGCCGCACCGGCATCCATGAATTGTTCTGCATCGACGACGATATCCGCACACTGATCCATCAAGGGGCAGGGGAGCAGGCTCTGCGCGCATCAGCCGGCAAGACCGGGATGTTCAGCCTGCGAGAGGACGGTGAACGCTGGATTCGCAGCGGCGCCACTGCGCCTGAAGAAATCTTGCGTGTAACACGGGACGCCTGATGAATCGCTACCGTTTTGAAGCCGCCGATGCCACCGGCAAGATCGAATCCGGGCACCTTGAGGCGGACAGCCAGGCTGCCGCGTTCACAACATTACGCGGGCGCGGTTTGACCGCACTGTCGGTGCACAAGGAAAGCAACGTCGCTCAGCACGGCGGTGGCGGACTGTTCAGCGCCAAACTCTCCGACAACGATCTGGCCTGGGCCACGCGGCAACTGGCGAGTCTGTTGGGCGCGAGTCTACCGTTGGAAGCGGCGCTGAGTGCCACGGTCGAGCAGGCTGAGAAAAAACACATCGCCCATACGCTCAGCGCCGTACGTGCGGATGTGCGCAGCGGTATGCGTCTGGCGGAATCGTTGGCCGCACGGCCACGGGACTTTCCGGAGATTTATCGCGCGTTGATTGCGGCAGGGGAAGAGTCCGGTGATCTCGCGCAGGTCATGGAACGGCTGGCGGATTACATCGAAGAGCGCAACAACCTGCGCGGCAAGATTCTCACTGCGTTTATTTATCCGGGCGTGGTTGGGCTGGTGTCGATCGGCATTGTGATTTTTCTGCTCAGTTACGTGGTGCCGCAGGTGGTCAGCGCGTTTTCCCAGGCGCGGCAGGATTTGCCGGGGTTGACCTTGGCGATGCTCAACGCGAGTGATTTCATTCGCAGTTGGGGCTGGCTGTGCGCAGGGATCATGGCCGGCGCGTTTTGGAGCTGGCGCCTGTATTTGCGTAATCCGGCGGCGCGCTTGAGTTGGCATCATCGGGTGCTGAAATTGCCGCTGTTCGGGCGTTTCATCCTTGGTCTGAACACCGCACGTTTCGCCTCGACGTTGGCGATTCTCGGCGGCGCCGGGGTGCCGTTGTTGCGTGCGCTGGAAGCGGCGCGGCAGACCTTGTCCAATGACCGCTTGAGTTTGAGTGTCACTGAGGCCACGGCGAAGGTGCGTGAAGGCGTGAACCTTGCCGCTGCATTGCGGGTGGAGAACGTATTCCCGCCGGTGCTGATTCATTTGATTGCCAGTGGCGAGAAAACCGGCTCGCTGCCACCGATGCTTGAGCGTGCGGCGCAGACCCTGTCGCGAGATATCGAACGCCGGGCGATGGGCATGACGGCATTGCTGGAGCCGCTGATGATTGTGGTGATGGGCGGGGTGGTGCTGGTGATTGTGATGGCGGTGTTGTTGCCGATCATTGAGATCAATCAACTGGTCCAGTAGCCGGTTTTGATGGTGTCTGATCGGGCCCCTTCGCGAGCAGGCTCGCTCCCACAGTGTTCTGTGGTGTTAAGTCAATTGCATTAACAACATCAATCCCTGTGGGAGCGAGCCTGCTCGCGAAGAGTTCAGTCGGGGCAACAAAAAATCCAGATTTTTTTCCAGGGCTTCAGCATCACCCGACCCTCAAAAGAACCATCCTCGGGTTCTCCTTTCTGTCATCTGCAACCACCCGCCAACGCCTCCAGCCCGATTCAGCACAACCCCCAATCCAGACGCTGCACGACACCCGACAAACACCCGAGAAAATCCCTTCGGAAACAGCTCTCAGCTCCCGAGGTTTTTTCCTTTATCTGTCACCGGAAACTGCGAATTTCTCAGTGCGACTTAACCAAGGCCAACGCTAGCGAGGGCCCCGGTGAGTCCTCCCAGTGTCATGCAAGTCACCCGAAAACCTGTGTTCCCAAACCTAGTTGAAAAGGAGATTCTTCATGTTCAAGCGCACTCTGATCGCAGCCTCACTGACCGTCGCCGCTCTGGCATCCGCCCAGGCCATGGCCGTAACCGGTGGTGGCGCTTCACTGCCTGCCGCTCTGTACAAAGGTTCTGCCAACAGCATCCTGCCTGCCAACTTCAGCTACGCCGTAACCGGTAGCGGCATCGGCAAAAGTGCTTTCCTCTCCAACACCGCTTCGCAATTCGGCACCACCGGCACTGTGCACTTCGCTGCCAGCGATTCGATTCTCAACGCTACGGAACTCAGCAATTACACCGCCAACTTCGGTACTTCCTACGGCCCGCTGATTCAGTTGCCATCGGTTGCCACCTCGGTAGCGATCCCTTACAAAAAGACTGGCAACACCACCCTCAACCTGACCAGCGCGCAACTGTGCGACGCCTTGTCCGGTGCCAAGACCACTTGGGGTGAACTGCTCAACAACGACGCCAAAACCGACCCGACCCTGATCCGCGTGGTCTATCGCACGGCTTCCAGCGGCACCACTGAAATTCTCACTCGTCACCTGAACTCGGTGTGCCCTGGCCAGTTCGCCGTCAACACTACCTTTACCAGCGCTCGTCTGGGTGGCTCTCCGCTGCCGGGCAACTGGGTAGGTGTGGTCAACACGGCTGACGTCGCTACCGCCGTGAACGCTGTAAACGGTTCGATCGGTTATGTCGGTCCGGACGGTGTGAACGCGTCGAGCAACGCCGTAGTGGCGCGCATCAACGGTGTTCAGCCTACCAGCGCCAACGTCAATGCTGCCCTGTCATCGGCTGCTCTGCCAGCCACTCCATCCAACCCGGCGCAGTGGGTACCGGTCGTAGCCAACCCAGGGACCGGCTATGCCATGGCGGCCTACACCAACTTCATCTTCGGCCAGTGCTACAAGGACGCCGCTGTTGCCGCTGACGTGAAGGCCTTCCTGACCCAGCACTACAGCACTCCAGGCAACGCTGTTGCTACCGCTGCCCACGGCTTCATTCCGGTTCCAACCAACTGGAAAAACGCTGTGACCGCCAACTTCATCACCAACTCCTCCGGCAACAACCTGGACATCAACAACGCCAGCGTCTGCAACGGCGTGGGTCGTCCTTTGTAAGTCCTGCTACACGCACAATGAAATGGCAGCAGCCTTAGGGCTGCTGCCATTTTTTTTGGCCGATTTACACCTCAATCATGAAGTTTGTGTGACATCCGTTCGGTCGTGGCCCTCGCCAACAGCCTATGTCGTAACAGCAGGTTTTTGCTGGCCTGCAGCTTCGTGTGGCAATCAAAAAGGATCTCGTAGTGATGCTCGCTCGCCCATTCCGTCGCAATATCCCCGGCCAGACTTTCAGGCGTGACGTTGCCGATCCGGCGCTGTGGTTGCTCAAGCCCCTGGCGCACGCGGTGGCATTGTGTCTGGTAGCCGGCAGTGCCGAGGCGGCGACCGCGTTCAGCTCTGGCTGGTTCGCGGCCAAGGGCGCTGCGCAACAAGCCGCGGCCGCCCGGCCCGGTGCGGCTGGTTTGCCGGGGATGACGCCACCCTTGGCGCAGCAGCAAAAAGCCAACCAGCAACTGCAACGCTCGTTGCAGACCCTCAACAACACCGTGGCGGCCATTGCCGCACAGCAGGCGGCTCAGGCTGCCGGGCGCGCGGTGGCCCTGGGCAGTCTGCAGACCGTTCCGGACGGGCTGGGCGAGGGCGGCCTCAAGGTCGACAACAGCCTGACTCAGGGTTGGCTGAACGCCAAAGGCCCGCAGCAGACGCAAGCCGATGGCAAGACCAACGTGAAGATCGAGCAGACGGCCGACAAGGCCATTCTCAACTGGGAGACCTTCAACGTCGGGCGAAATACCACAGTCGAATTTGCTCAGCAGTCGAATTGGGCCGTGCTCAACCGTGTCAACGATCCGAACACACGCGCCAGTCAGATCCAGGGCCAGATCAAGGGCGACGGCACGGTGATGCTGATCAACCGCAACGGCATCGTGTTCAGCGGCAGCAGCCAGGTCAACGTGCGCAACCTGGTGGCCGCCGCTGCCAATATCACCGACATCCAGTTCCGGGATCGTGGTCTGTATTTCGACAGCAACGGCAGCCAGCCGACGTTCACCGATGCCGCCGGCAAGGTGCTGGTGGAGCGCGGTGCGCTGATTGAAACCCACAAGCCCGCCGTCTCGACCGACGCCGGTGGCTATACGCTGTTGCTCGGCAAAGACGTTGTCAATGACGGCACCCTCAACACCGCCAAAGGCCAGACCGTGCTGGGTGCCGGTGATCGTTTTTACATCCGCAAAGGCTCAGGCACAGAAGGCAACACGTTTTCGACAACCTTTGGCAACGAAGTCACGCCCGGCTTCAAGGCTGGCGAGAGTGGCGGCCGGGTCAGCAACAGCGGGTTGATTCAGGCTGCCACGGGTGACATCACCCTGACCGGGCATGAAGTGGAGCAGGGCGGCGTGTTGCTGAGCAGCACCTCGGTCGCCACTCGCGGGACCATTCACCTGCTCAATCCGGCGAGTGACACGAGCGGCAGCGTCACCCTGGCGCCCGGCAGTGTCACGGCGGTCATGCTCGACAGCAGCGACCTGACGGCGCTGGACAGTCAGCATCAGGCGGCCCTGAGCGGGGTCAACCTCAATAACAGGATTCGCGGCGATCAGTCGCGTATCGATCTCCAGAGCGGCGGCAGTGTCGAATTCCAGAACGGTTCGATCACCCTGGCCACCGGGGGGCAGGTCGCTGTCACCGCGCAGCGTCGCAGCCTGGTTGGCGAAGGCGCGGTGATCGACGTTGCCGGCGCTGTCGGCGTCAAGGTGGCGATGGAATCGAACAACATCAAGATCAACGTGCAGGGTAACGAGCAGCGCGATGCGTCGGTCAATCGCGAGAACGGCGCGCTCAATAGCAATGATGTCTGGGTCGATGTGCGTGAACTGGTCTACGTGCCGGCCGGCACCAATGGCTATGCGACGGACCGTTGGTACACCGCGGGTGGCCTGCTGGAAGTCGGCGGTTATCTGGGCACCCAGGGGCATGGCATCGGCGAGTGGATGGCGCAGGGCGGCACAGTGAGTTTTGCCGGCAACGACGTGGTCACGCGTAAAGGATCATTGATCAACCTGTCTGGCGGCACCCTCGATGTGCAAAGCGGCGAGATTCGACAGAGCTGGCTGCGCGGTGCAGACGGTCGTCTTTATGAAGTCTCGCGTGCGCCGGGGGATCAGCTCTACAACGGTTTGTACAAGGGCTACGAGGATCACAGTGAGCGGTGGGGCCAGACCCGCACGTTCTACAACCCGCTGATTGCACCGTCCAGTCGTACAGAGTCGGGTTACACCGTGGGTCGCGATGCCGGGCAACTGGTGGTCAGCACTGGAAACGCGGTGCTGGACGGGCAACTGCTGGGTGAGGTTTTCCAGGGTGAACGACAGACTCAGACGCCGCGTGCGGTCATCGACGGTTATGAGCAGAGCCAGACTGCGCTGGCACGGCGCGCGCAGTTGATTGTCGGCAGTTATCTGCCGAGCTATCAGGCGGCGTCCGGCGGATTGCGCTACACCCTCAATCCGCTGCTGGATCAGGTTCTGATCGGCGGCGAACGGCGGGACGAGGAATTCACCGGGGATCTGAACGGCGCCGTCGCGCAAGACCGTCAGGGCAAGTTGTTTCTCGACGCCGGCCAGCTCAATGGCTTTGATCTCGGCGCACTGAAGATTTCGGCGCTTGAGCGGATTGAAGTCAACGACGCGCTCAAGGTAGACACCGGGGGTGACATCACGCTGTACGCACCGGATGTCCGTGTTGCGGCCGACCTGACGGCGCGCGGCGGCAGTCTGAATCTGGGCAACGTGCTGAACCAACTGCGCAGCAGCACCCTTGACGACATGCTGATTGCTGCACCGGCGGGTGAACCGGTGCAGGTGACAATCGCCAGGGATGTACGCCTCGACACCCGTGGTCTCTGGAGCAATCTGCGTACCGATCCGGACGATGTGGCAAGTCTCGGATACCTGAACGGAGGCCGGGTCTCGATCCGCAGCAGTGGCGATATCGATGTGGCGACGGGCAGCTTGATCGATGTGTCGTCCGGTGGTGCGATTCTGGCCAATGGCAAGACCCGGGGCGGCAAGGGTGGCGACGTGAGTCTTGAGTCCAGCGCGATTTCTGCGCTGGGCGATTCGCATCTGACGATGGCCGGCGACATTCTCGGTCATGGCGTGACGGGCGGCGGTACGCTGGCTATTCAGGCCAACCGGGTGCGGATCGGTGCGTCCGCAGACACGCTGCCCGAACATGCCTTGCAGCTGACGCCCGAGTTGTTCGACAACGGTTTCTCTGCCTACCGGGTTACCGGTCTGAACGGTCTGGAGGTGACGGCGGGCACACAAATCGATGTGACGATGCCGGTCTACCGTTTTGCCGACACAACGCTGAATCCGGTCAGCGGGGTCGACCCGAGCCAGGCGATGGAGCGGTGGACACCCACGCTGTATCAGGAAGACCTGCTCAAGGGCGTACTCAGTCAGCGCGCCGGTGCGAGTCTGGCGCTGCAAGCCGGCTCGAGTGAACTCGACCGGTTCGACACCGCCAGCACCCTGACGCTGGGACGCGGATCGCGCATCACGGTCGATCCCGGACAACGGATCAATCTGCGCGGGACCGGGCAGATCACCCTGGAAGGCGAACTGCAGGCCTGGGGCGGAACCCTGGATATACGTCAGCAACAGTTCGGTTCAATCGACGTTGCCACTTCACAGCAACAAGCCGACAGCAAGGCGCACAACCGCTCGATCTGGATCGGTGAGCAGGCGCTGCTGGACGTCGCGGGGCGTGCCCACACGGCGGTCGATGCGTCGGGTCGGGTCTACGGTCAGGTCGACAAGGGCGGCAGCATTATCATCGGCGGCGAAATCGATCCCAAGCGTGCGACGGCGACGGCGGCCGATGCATTTCTGATTGTGCGCGAAGGCGCACGTCTGGATGCCTCCGGGACGCAGGCCGTGCTGGACATCTCCGGGCAGGGTCCGACCCGCGTTGCCTCGGATGGCGGACGTATCAGCCTGAGTTCGTATAACGGCCTGTGGATCAATGGTCAATTGCGCGCCGCTTCAGGTGGCAGCGGTGCTGCCGGCGGACGGCTGGAGGTAGCTCTGGAGACCCCGCTGTACGCTACGCAGAAGGCGGGTGCCGAGGTTCTGCGAGCTCGGGAAATCGTCATTGGTCACGGACCGGGCGATGCAGTGTTGCCCGTGGACCTCAAGCCCGGTGACGCCGCGAACACTCTTCGTTACGGGCATGCCCGCCTGAGCACCGATACGTTGATGTCGGGCGGATTCGACAATCTGAGCGTGTTCAGCAACGGCCTCTTGTCATTTGACGGCGACGTCGACCTGCACATGAATCAGAGTCTGAATCTCTATGCTGGGGCCTTGTCCCTGGCGCAGACTTCCAGCGACTCGACGCGGGTCAATCTATCAGCGCCTTCGGTGCGGCTGTCCGGTGTGGGGACTTATTACGGTGTGGTGGGCACCATTCGTCCCCGGGTCCTGAACAGTCCGACTGCGCAAGTTTCGCCGGCGCAGTTCAACGTCAATGCCAACGTACTGGATATTGCCAACAGCCTGTCGTTCGGCGCGCAAGGGTCGATCTTGCAGAACAACGACGCCCCGGTTGAAGTCAGCCGTCGCGGCTTTGACCAGGTATCGCTGACCAGCACCGGGGACGTGCGGTTTCTTGCGCCCACCAGTGGCCAGGTGAAGTCAGAGTTGTGGACACCGGGGGACCTGAATCTGCGCGCCGCGCAGATCTACCCTGCGAGCGGGGTCTCGGCCGAAGTCCGGGTCGGCTATCAGAGTCAGAGTTCTCTCGCCGATACCCATCGGACATTGCGCATCACTGGCCAGGGTCCGGCGCCGACAGCGCTGCCGTACTCGGTGTTTGGCACGCTGGCGATGAGCGCCAGCCGGATCGATCAGGGCGGTGTTCTGCGTGCGCCTCTGGGCGTCATCAGTCTGGGTGATCTGCTGACCAAAACCCAGGAACTGCGCCTGCTGCCCGGGAGTACGACGTCGGTCAGTGCGGCCGGTCTGGTGATGCCTTATGGCGGCACCACCGACGGTATCGAATACCTTTACAACGGCGCGCCGATCATATTGAAAGGCATCAGTGGCGACAGCGCCGGGGTGAGCCTGCGCTCGCAGTACGTGGATGTGCAGTCCGGCGCGTTGATCGACCTGTCGGGCGGCGGAGATTTGCGCGGTGCCGGGTTTGTCTCCGGTCGCGGTGGCTCCACCGATGCGCGGTTCAGTCCACTGGTGCGTAATGCCAGCGATGGAACGTTCAGTCTGCCGGGGCTGGCCAGCAACCCGGTGTACGCCATTGTCCCGGGCGATCAGAGTGCCTACGCACCGATACTGGGGGAAGCGGGAGCGGTCGATCCGCGCATCGGTCAGCAGATCACCCTGGGCAGCGGCGTGCCAGGGTTGGCGGCAGGCACTTATACATTGTTGCCTTCCACCTTCACGTTGCTGCCGGGCGCGTTCCGGGTGGAAGTGAACGGCCAGGCCGCCCCGGGCGCCACCAACGGCGCGGTTGCAATGCGCAACGGCTCGTGGACAAGCAGTGCGCGGATGTCGATTGCCAATACCGGTGTGCGGGACAACCTCGCCAGCCAGGTCATCGTGACATCGGCGGATGTGTTGCGGCGTTACTCGCAATACAACGAAACCACTCTGGAGCAGTTCATCGTCAGCGATGCGGCGCGCCGGGGTGTTCCGCGTGCTTTGGCGCCCATGGACGCCAAAGCGCTCAACCTGTTCGTCATTGCTGGGGGCAAGCAGGATACCGCGCTGGACTTCAACGGCCGGATCGCCTTCGCAGCCGCCAAGGGAGGCGTGGCCGGGACGGCGGTGATTCGTGGCGGCAGTGGCGACAGCTTTGAGATTCTCGCCACCGGGCAGTCAGCCACGAAAGGCTTTGCCGGCGTCTCGCTGAATGCCGATACGCTCAACCGGCTGGGCGCTTCTCGTCTGGCGATCGGTGCGACCCCGACGGTGAATTACGGCACGGCCGGTAACATCGTCAGTTTCACGGGCAGTACCTACAACATCACCTTGCGTGAAGGTGCGCTGCTTTCAGCACCCGAAGTGCTGCTCTGGACCAACAGTGGGGACGGTGCCATCACGGTCGAGGCCGGTGCCGGCGTCAATTCTCTGGGACGCGGCGAGGTGCCGTACGACTCCTCGAGCGGTTTCGTCTATCAGCCCGGCGCCGCGAGTCTGCTGGTGGTGTCCAACGGCTGGACGAATGTGCTGGCGCCAGAGGTCAACGTCAGCACTGCGTCTGGCAGCATCCGCATCGGTACCTGCGATCGCCAGGCATGCGCCAATCCGGCGATGCTTTATTCGAATGGCAGCATTACGGCGGCCACCAACAATCAGTTCGAACTGGCCGAAGCGGTGCGTTTCGGCACCCGTCACCTGGCATTGGCTGTGGGTGCGGTCAACATCGGTACCACTGAAACACTGGCGGCGGTCGGTCGCCTGCCTGCCGGCCTGACGTTGAATCAGGGCGTGCTGGACCGGTTGCTGCGCGGCGATACCCAGTTTGCTGCGCCAGCCCTGGAAACGCTCAGCCTGACCACTCGCGACGCGTTCAACTTCTACGGCAGCGTCGCGCTGGACACTCTGGATCCTCAGACCGGGCGCAGCAGGTTGCAGAATCTGATGATCACGACCCCGGCCATCTACGGCCTGGGGGATACGAGCGACGTGGCGACCATCCGCACGGCCAACCTGATCTGGAACGGCACCACTCAGGCGCCCGGGGCCGTGGCCAGCGGCGGTGCGGGCACCGGGCACGGCACGCTGAACATCGAGGCTCAGCGCATCGATTTTGGCTACGGCCCTTATTCCCAACCCAACGGCCTGGATCAGAACGCTCGTCTTGCGCTGGGCTTTGCCAACGTCAACCTCAACGCCAGTGACCGCATTACCGCCAACCACAAGGGCAGCCTCGCGGTTTATGAAACGCAGGGGGCTTACGACCCGATCAAGGGTTATCTCTACAGCGGCGGCAACCTGAACCTGCGCACACCTCTGCTGACCGGGGAGGGCGGCTCGGTGAATGCGCTCAAGGCCGGCGGCAGTCTGGTATTGAGCGGGCCGACCGGGGTGGCGCCCGCCGATGCACTGGGTGCCGAACTGACGCTGGAGGGGCGTAATGTGGTGCTCGACGGCCGGATTGCGCTGGCCAGCGGCAAATTGCAGGTCAAGGCCGAGGGCGATCTGACCCTGACGAGCGGGGCTACCCTAGACTTGGCGGGCCGCACCCTGCCATTCAACGATATCAATCAGTACAGCTGGGGCGGCGACGTGGCGTTGTACAGCCGCGACGGCAATATTCGTCAGGCGGCCGGCTCGCGCATCGATCTGTCAGCGCAGAACAATCAGGCCGGCAATCTGAGTGTCGTGGCACTGTCAGACACCGCGGGCGAGGTCGATCTGCAAGGCGAAATCCGTGGCAGCAGTACAGGGCATTACGATGCCGGCGGCACGTGGGTACCCTACAAATCCGCTGGCGTGGACATACGCGCGCAACACCTGGGTGGAGCGCTGAATGAACAGTTTGCTGCGCTCAACCAACGCTTGAACGCCGGGCAAGTCTTCGGCAGTCGCAGCTTCCAGTTCAAACAGGGCGACCTGGTGATCGGCGATGGCCTCAAGGCGGGCGAGGTCTCGGTATCGGTGGACAACGGCAGCCTGACGGTGAACGGCCTGGTCGATGCCAGCGGCGAACGTGTCGGCAATATTCGCCTGTCGGCCGCCCATGGCCTGAATGTGGCGGGCGGCGCGGTACTGGATGCTCACGGTCGGGTACTGCGGGTCGACAGTTACGGCAAGATTATCGACGCGCCCAACCGGGCCATGGTCGAGCTCAGCTCCGGCGACGGCCTGCTGACCCTCGCTCCCGGTGCACGGATAGACCTGCGCCATGGCACGGACGCGGCAGTCGGCACCCTGGCGGGTCAGAATGACGGTCGCCTGCGCGGCACACTGGAACTGAACGCACCGCGACTGGGCGCCGATGACATCGCCATCGATGCCCGTGGCGCGTTGATCATCCAGGGTGCGCGGTCCATCGGGCTCAATGCCGTGCGCCGCTATACCGATGCCGCCGACGGGGTAGATCCGGCGGCCAGCGGTCGGCCTTATCAAATCATCGACCAGGCTTACCTGAACCGCATCCACGGTGACAACGACCTGTTCATCAACGCAGCCTTGGGCAACGCTGATCTGTTGCAGCGCAAACTGGCAGGGTTGAACAATGCGGGGTATGCCGATGCCTTCCATTTGCGACCAGGTGTAGAGATTGCGAGTAAAACCGCCGACGGCGATATGGTGGTGCAGGGCGATCTGGACTTGTCCGGCTATCGCTACGCCAGTCTCAACCCGAACACCGGCAAAACTTCGCTCTACGGTTCTGGCGAGGCGGGGAGCCTGGTGATTCGAGCCGGGGGTGACCTGGACATCTACGGCAGCATCAACGATGGCTTCGCGCCGCCGCCGGAAACCGTGGACGATGCGGGATGGAAACTGCTGCCGGGCGTCCAGCCGTTTGGCGGCGATCTGATTGTGCCGGGGGCGGGCGTGACGCTGGCCGAGGGCACGTTGTTCCCAGCGGGCGTCAAGCTGAACTATGACTTGCCGATCCAGGCCGCCGTCCTCGCCAGCGGTACGCTGTTGCCCACCGAGGGCGTGCTCGCCGGCCCCTACACGTTGCCGGCCGGCACCGTGTTGAGCGCAGCCGTACACGATGCCTCCGGTAACCTGCTGTATGGCGCCGGAACGCTGCTCAATGACAGTGTGATATTGCCGGCCGGCAGCCGCCTGGGCGCCGGGACCCGACTCGCTCAGGCTACCGGGATGCAGGCCATGCTCTGGCCAAAAGGCGTGCCGCTGCCCAGTGTTCTGGATGACCAACAGCGTGCGGTGGGGGCGAAGTTGAGTGGGTCGCTGGCGCTGCTGCGCGGCTCCCTGATTCCGTCCATGACCGATGTGGTGCTGGCTGCCGACACACCCTTTATCGAACTTCGTTCATTGAACGGTACACGCCAGGGCGCGAACTGGGCGATCGCGAGCATGTTGCCGTCGGGCAGCGCATCGTGGTCGATGCGGATAGTTGCAGGTGCCGACCTGGAAGCCGCTGACAGTCGTGTGGTGAAACCCGTCACCAGTGGCGGTGACTTACGGCTGGCAGACACTCACCTCGGGATTATCGTCACCGAGAAAAAGCTCGACAGCACCTGGTCGGCGGATAACCCGTTGGGGTATCCGGCGGGCAGCGTCGTCAGCGATGAGGACAGTTTCTGGTGCGATCTGATTCCCGGGGTCTGTCTCCCACCGGCCAAGTTCCTGTGGGCGGATGGCAACATGATGGGCATACCCGCCGGAACCCCGGTCAGTGACGACGATCTGTTCTGGTGCGACATCGATCCGGGGAACTGCCTGGCCAACAAGGGCGGGATAACCGCCAATCCCCACTCGCAGATGTTCAGCGTGCTGCGCACCGGTACTGGCGATCTGGATTTGATGGCTGCGGGCAATCTGCGCATGGACTCACCGTTCGGCGTTTATACGGCGGGCACTCAGTCCAGCGATGTCGATTCACGTTTCAACCAGGCCCGCGGCCGCCTGTCTGACGATGGATCGGTACTGGGCAGCGCCGGCAGCGCTTACGAAAAATGGGTCAATGGCGGTTCAGAAAGCCTGTATCAGGCGTGGTATCCGCAGATGGGCGGCAACCTGACGATCGGTGCCGGTGGTTCGGTGTCGGGGGACACGCTCGGGCGGCGCAGCTACGCAATGAACGCGCCACTGCGTGAACAGGTCCCCAGCGTTGCTGTGGGCAACTGGCTCTGGCGTCAGGGCGACGCAAAGGCGGATCTTCCTACGGCCTGGTGGATCAACTTCGGCAGCTACGCCACGCAGCCCTTGCCGGACCAGAGCACCGACACCGGGTCGTACCTGGTCGGGTTCACCGGCTTCGGCACGTTGGGCGGCGGCAATATCAGCCTGCGCGCTGGCGCGGATGCAGGCATGCTCAGGGCCATAGGCGATCAGTTGCTTAACCCCCGCAGTCAGGGACTGATCGTGGCAGTGGGCAGCACCGGCCGCGTTGGCGCTGACGGTAGCCTGCAGTTGACCGGCGGTGGCGACATGGACATTCGTCTTGGCGGCATGCTCAATCCGTCATTGCAGGCGAGGTCGGGGCAGAACGGCACGACACCGCCGCGACACGACCTTCAAGGCGCCCTGATCAATCTACGGGGTGCGGCACAGCTGACCGGCGCTGCTGCGGGTGCGATCAACCTGCAATATGGCGTCGAGCAATTCCAGCAGGACGCCCGGGAAACCAGAGCCTACGATTTGTTCAGTGCCAGCACCGGAGCGGCCGGCGGTGGCGTGGTCTTGATACCGGGTGATTCGGGGATGCGCATCAGCACACGCGGCGACCTGGTGATAGGGGGCGCGGCGGATCCGGGTCGGGTCAGGCTGCAGAACTCCACGCCGTTCACCACTGACAATGGCGAGGTCCATGCGGGTGGTGGACTGAGCGGCTTCTCGTTGTGGACCGGGCACACGGCCATCGATCTGTTTTCCGCCGGAGGCAATCTCACACCGAGCACACAGATGGCTGAAGTCATCACGACGTCGTCTCAAACCGTAAGTGGAATGAACAGCTCGCCGACTGATGGTCGCTTTGTATACCCCTCGATTCTTCGGGCCGTTGCAGGCCAGGGTTCCATCTATGCGGGACCGTCGGCCGCTTTCGGTGCATCAAGCAATCTGTTTCCGGCGGTGGGGTACTCGTTATTGCTGGCGCCTTCGACAAACGGGCAACTGTCGTTGCTGGCCGGTGACTCCATCTACGCCGGCGGTTATGCGATCAATCAGTCCGGCGCGAGCCCGGCAGCCATTGCGACCCCCTTTGCGCCTGCCTTCTCGGGATACGGAGCCAGCGCGAACGTGCCGTTGGTCAGCAACTACAGCCCCGATGGTGTGATCCCGAAGGGAAACCTGCGTTATCCGCTGTTTGCCTTTGGCGCCGACACCTTCTCGGGGTTAAGCGATGTACAGGGCCCGGCGCGTTTCTATGCCTTGACTGGTGATCTGGTCGGTTTACGCAGCGGCGAAACGCTGAGTTTTTCCCCGTCCGCTCGTACCTGGTATGAAGCGGCGGGGCCGGTGTGGATGATGGCCGGTCGCGATATCGTCGCGTCCGGTACTTTCCTGGGGCAGCCGATAATCGCGCCGAATGAGGAATTGGGCGGAACCCGACAAAACGTCAGTTCGACCGGCAACCTGTTCATTCACAACGACCCGCGGGATGTCTCGCGCGTATCTGCCGGGCGCGACATTCTCTACAGCAGCTTCGATATCGCCGGCCCGGGCCTTTTGGATGTCAATGCCGGGCGCAACATCCTGATGGAGAATCAGGCCGCTATTACCAGCCTCGGACCGATCACGGCGGGAGACAGCCGATCGGGGGCAAGCATCGTGTTGCAGGCCGGCGCAGGAGTGCAGGGGCCGGACTACACGCGATTCATTGCGCGTTACCTTAACGCGCAGAACCTGGCCGATCCGAACGCTTCCCTCAACGGGCAACCGGGCAAAGTGGTCAAGACCTACCTGGACGAGTTGCAGAGCTGGCTGACCCTCGGCTACGGCTTCAGCGGCAGCGAAGAACAGGCGCAAGCCCTCTTCGCCGCACTGCCGAGTACCGAACAGGCGATCTTCGCCCGCCAGGTGTACTTCGCCGAACTGCGTGCCGGCGGCCTCGAATACAACGACGTCGATGGCCCGCGCACTGGCAGTTATCTACGCGGTCGCAACGCCATCGCTGCGTTGTTCCCGACCAGCGATGTGGCGGGTAATTCGATCCGTTACGACGGCGATATCACGATGTACGGCGGTGCCGGGGTCAAGACGCTGTTTGGCGGCGACATCCAGATGCTCACGCCGGGCGGCGGTCAGGTGTTTGGCATCGAAGGCGCGGCGCCGCCATCGACAGCGGGGATCATCACCCAGGGTTCGGGCAATATTCAGCTCTATTCGCAGGGCAGCATTTTGCTCGGCCAGAGCCGGATCATGACCACGTTCGGCGGTTCGATTCTCGGCTGGTCGGCCGAGGGCGATATCAACGCCGGTCGTGGCTCGAAAACCACCGTGGTCTATACCCCGCCGAAACGCGTCTACGACACCTGGGGCAACGTCACCCTGTCGCCGTCGGTGCCGAGCACCGGCGCCGGTATCGCCACGCTCAACCCGATCGCCGAAGTGGCACCGGGCGACATCGACCTGATCGCGCCGCTGGGCACCATCGATGCGGGCGAGGCGGGGATTCGCGTGTCGGGCAACGTCAACATCGCCGCGCTGACGGTGGTCAATGCCGCGAACATTTCGGTGCAGGGCAAGGCGACCGGTGTACCGGTGGTGTCGGCGGTGAATACCGGGGCGATCACCTCGGCCAGTTCGGCGGCATCGTCGGCCACGCAAGCGGCGGAAGATGTCGCGCGTCAGCAGCAGGCGGCTTCGCGGCAGAATCAGGCTTCGGTGTTCACCGTGCAGGTGTTGAGCTTCGGCAATGAACAACTTGCGCCGTCCCGCGATGGCGCCAGCCGTGCACCGGCCCCGGGTTACAACCCGAACAGCCCGGTGCAGGTGTTGGGTGCCGGGGCGCTGGATGAACAGGCGAAACAGCAGTTGACCGAGGAGGAACGTGGGCAACTGTCGTTGTAAAAGACTCTCGTGTAGTACGTTTGGGCGGCCGGTGGGTCGCCCTTTTTTTATGTTGACGAAGTTGAAGGGTATTTTTGCCGGGCGTGAAGCACCCTCAGTATTCTGATGCGCCCATTCACTCGATAGACCAGAAGATAGTTCGGATGAATCACCATCTCACGAGTACCAGGCACTCGGCCAGGTCGGTAACCGTAAGGTATTGATGAAAGCCGTTGTGCTGCCGCACCAACCTTGTGTCTTAGCGAAATTGAAGCGTTGGTGTTGTGTTGCTCGATGTATTTGAAGATGTCAGCCAGTTGACGCGAGGACTTGCTGCTCCATTCAAGCAGCAGAGCGGCGCTTCCTGCGCATCTCTTCCAGCATCTGGTCGAGCATCGCCATAGCCTCATCATGGGGAATACCAGGGCTAGGATCATCGAGTGCAGCCTGTACCTCTGCACGAAACCAGCGATCGTAGCTCTCAGCCTCTTCTTCGGATTCGAAGTCAGAGTAAAACGGGGAAAGTAATATGCTCATAGTGATCTCCGTGATCAATCTCGGCAGTTTAAGGGGGGCATGGTCCATTGTCGTCACTGGCAGACGATGCACCCCATGAGCCCTTGAGCAACTATGGGATAACGGAGCCCAGTATCTGCAAGCGCACCCTTTAAATCTGCCAGACGTTTCCCCCTGTTGTCCGGTAATCTCGACCGTCGCTGTAGGCGTATTCCACCCATGCGTTTTTCAGGTTTTCAGGCTACAAATTCAGGTGCGCTTTCCTACAAATACACTCAGAACGCATAGGGAATACTCACCTTCGCCCACAACATTTCCCCCTCCGGCCGGTTCTCCACGTCAAATTCCTTGGCCCAGCGAATCTCCGCACTGGCGTACTTGAGAAAGGTGAAGTGCAGCGCCGGGCCTATCGCGAACACCTTGCCGCGCACACCATCATCGACGTCCTGCCCGGCAAACTGCACGGTGTGGCCGAACTGTTTGTCGTCGGTGGTCTGCTTGAGGAAGTAGCCGTTGACGCCGAGCATCAGGTCGTCGGTGATCTTGTAGCTGGCCGAATAATCGAAGTGGAAGATCTGCCCGGACTTGTAGTCAGTGTCCTTGTTCTTCTCGTTGAAGCTGTAGGTGGTCTTCATCGAGACTTCGGTGCGTTCAGTCGGCAGCCAGGTGAACGAGAACAGCGGCTTGTAGGTGTAGAAATTGTTGCTGGTGTTGGCCAGTCGATCGACGCTGTATTCGCCGGTCGGCACGGTGATTTCCACGGCGGCGCCGAGGGTCAGGTTTTTGCCCATGTCCCACAGAATGATCGGCGCGATGGTGGTATCGCCCATGCCTTCGCGGGTGTCGCTCAAGCCGAACACCGAGACTTCCTGCTTCAACCACGGCTGGGCGATGTACCCGGCCAGACGTCCGCCGAACACGCGCACCGGGCTTAAATAATCGAGGCGCGGAATCACCGCAGTGGATTCGATCTCGACATTCGGCACCTTGCCGCCCAGCGAGCTGATGTTGAGCTTGGTCGATTTGTAATGGTTGTAGTAGAGGTTGAACGCGACCATGTTCTGCGGAAGGCTGTCGACTTCCAGCGGCAGCATGAAGAAACCGTCGGTGCCGGTGCCGATGTTGTCGACGCCGGCTTCGGTGGCCAGGGCGGGCAACGTCAGAGGGCAACCCGCGATGAAAAGGGCGAGCGGCAAGAAGGATGCTGCACGGTTCTGGCTCATGACTGTCCTCATTATTATTGTGATTGGGACCTGGTACCGGTCGCTCGGAGCGCCGGTACACTAGAAATAAGCGTTTGGCGTACGTTGCGGCAGGGTATTGGCGGACACCGAGGGGGGCATCTGCGGACAGTTCGCGCACCCTGTGCTAACTTCCTTCGACATAACCGGTTACAAAAATAACAATCAAGCGTGATCCGGAATGTCAGCCCCCATGAACGTAAAAGTCCAAGACCCGACCTTTGAACTGGCGCTGGTCTCGCCATTTCTTTTGCAAACCCTCGCTGAAGTCGCACAGAGCAAAGGCATCGATCCCCAGAGCCTGTGTCGTGGCCTGGGTTTCACCCTTGAGGATCTGCAGGATCCGGCGCAGCGGATTTCCTATCGCCAAGCCGTGGCGATGATTCAGCGCGCGCTCAAAGTGCTGCCCAACCAGGGGTTGGGATTGTGGGTCGGCGCGCAGAACGTACTCGGTACTTTGGGTCTGCTTGGGCATGTGTTGTCGCTGTGCAAGACCTTGCGTGATGCCTTTGCGCTAGGCATTCGTCATCAACACACCTCGGGCGGGATTGTGGTGTCCAGTGTTGATGTGGTCGGCGCTCAGGTGCATCTCGATGCTGAATGTCGCTTGCCATTCGCCGATGTGCAGGTGTTTGCGGTCGAGGAGTTCTTCGCCAGTTTGCTGGTGTATGGCCGCGCGCTGGTGGGGGGTGAGTTCAAGGCGATTGCCGTGGAATTTGTGCATGCCGCACCGGATTACCTCAGCGAATACCAGCGCCTGCTCGGGCCGGACGTGCGCTTCGGTTGCCTGCACAATCGCATGCTGATCGATGCGCAATGGCTGGACGTGAATCTGCCCAATCATCATTCGCTGGCGTTGCGTCAGGCGGTGGCATTGCTGGAGCTGGAAGCGGCGCAGGTGCATCAGAAACTTGATTTGATTCAGGCTGTGGAACGGGCGATTGCGCGGGATTTGAGTAGCGGCAGTCACATTGAAAAGATTGCTGGCGATTTGAATATGAGCAGCCGCACCTTGCGCCGGCGGCTGACCGAGCATGCGTTGACGTTTGAGGCTTTGTTGGAGCAGGTGAGGCAGGCGCGGACCCTGAGTTTGCTGGCCAATCCTGATATGCCGATCGAGCGGATTACCGAGGAAGTCGGCTACAGCGATGTGCGCAGTTTTCGCCGGGCGTTCAAGCGCTGGACGGGGCTGAGCCCTAGCGCCTGGCGTAATGACGCTAACCCTCACCCCAGCCCTCTCCCAGAGGGAGAGGGGGCCGACCGAGGTGTCTTGCGTCATGCATCGACCTGAAAGATTGTGCCGATTATGGACTTGAGAGAATGATGGCCGACCGCAGTTGTCTTGAGTCATGCACTGACCTGAAATTATGGATTCACTGATGCACGTTCAAGTCGGCGTAGCTCTTCAATATCCCCGAATCAGTTCCCTCTCCCCCCGGGAGAGGGCTAGGGTGAGGGGCTTTTGACTTCCATCCAAACCCACACAAACCCTCCGGCCACAGGTAAACTCCCGCGCACTTTCCCAAGGAGTTCACATGAGTTACTACCAGCCGGGCATTCTCGCCACCCCAGTTCCTGCGCAAGCACGTCACCTGTTTTTCGCTCTTGAGTCGGTTGAAGCACTGCCACAGGCGATCGACAACCTGATGAATCAGGTGGACGGCAAGTCGGCAGTGGTCGGTTTTGGTGAATCCCTGGCCAAGGCCCTCAACGTGCAGATCGACGGTCTGCGCAGCTTCCCGGCGCTGACCGGTGTCGGCGTCGAGAACCCGTCGACCCAGCACGCGCTGTGGGTGTGGCTGCACGGCGTCGACCGTGGTGAACTGCTCAACCGCTGCAACGCCCTCGAAGCCGCACTGGCCCCGGCCCTGCGTCTGGTCGAGATGCAGGAAGCCTTCCGCCACAAGGACGGCCACGACCTGACCGGCTACGAAGACGGCACCGAAAACCCGCACGACGAAGCCGCCATCGCGGCCGCCCTGCAAAGCGCAGGCGTTGACGGCATGGTCGGCGGCAGCTTCGCCGCGATCCAGCAATGGCAGCACGACCTCAAGGGTTTCCACAAGCTTTCGGCCGACGACAAAGACAACATCATGGGCCGTCGCCTCAGTGACAACGAAGAGATCGACGACGCGCCAGTCTCCGCCCACGTCAAACGCACCGCGCAGGAAAGCTTCGCGCCGGAAGCGTTCGTTGTGCGTCGCTCGATGCCGTGGATCGAAGGTGATCGTGCCGGCCTGATGTTCCTCGCTTTCGGTTTCTCGCTGGATGCTTTCGAAGCACAACTGCGCCGTATGAGCGGCCTGGAAGACGGCATCACCGATGGCCTCTATCGCATCAGCCGGCCGATCACTGGCGGCTACTACTGGTGCCCGCCGCTGAAGGACGGTCACCTCGATCTGCGCGCCTTGCGCATCGGCTAAAGGAAGAGACATGAACGTGGTGCGCTGGGGCATGATCGGTTGCGGCAGCGTCGCTGAACGCAAGAGCGGCCCGGCCTTCTACAAGGCGCCCGGTTCGGCGTTGGTGGCGGTGATGGGCCGACGCCTTGAGGCCGTGACTGACTATGCCGCGCGCCACGGCATCGAGCGGGTTTACACCGACGTCGATGCGCTGATCAACGACCCTGAGGTGGACGCGGTATACATCGCCACGCCACCCGACAGCCACCACGCCTACAGCCTGAAAGTCGCCGCGGCCGGCAAACATTGCTGTGTGGAAAAACCGATGGCGCTGAACGCCGGGCAAAGTCGCGAGATGCAACAGGCGTTTGCCGAGGCCGGTTTGCACCTGTTCGTTGCCTACTACCGTCGCTCATTGCCGCGTTTTGCGCAGGTGCGGCAATGGCTGGAGGAGGGGCGCATTGGTGAGGTTCGGCATCTGAGCTGGACATTGACCAAGGCACCGTCGCCGGCGGATCTGCAGGGGCGCGACAATTGGCGCACCGATCCGGCGGTGGCCGGTGGCGGTTACTTCGCTGATCTGGCCAGCCATGGTTTTGACCTGTTCCAGTACCTGCTCGGCGACATTGTCGAGGTCGCCGGATTCACCGCACGTCAGGCCGGGTTGTATGCGGCGGAAGACGCGGTCAGCGCCAGTTGGCGTTTCGCGTCAGGCGCACTGGGCATGGGCTGCTGGAGCTTTGTCGCGGATCGGCGTGAGGATCGGGTCGAGATCATCGGCAGCCTTGGGCGGATCGGCTTTTCGGTGTTTGATGAGCATCCGGTGCAGTTGCATACCGATGAAACCATCAGCCTGGAAATCCCTCATCACGAACACATTCAGTGGCATCACGTGCTGGGCATGAATGCGCACATTCGTGGCGAATCCAAACATCCCGCCGTCGCCGAACAAGCGCTCAAGACCGATTGGGTCATGGACCAGATCCTCAAACGCCAGTAGCACACAATTCCCCTGTAGGAGTGAGCCTGCTCGCGATAGCGGTGTGTCAGGCACCGGATTCGTATCTGATACACCGCTATCGCGAGCAGGCTCACTCCTACAAGAAGCGATCGTGTGAAGCATCTAAGGTTATGCCCAAACAATATTTCTCAACCTTGTCATAACAACTCTAAGATCACGTCATAACTCGTTATAACAAGTGATCCCGTGATGACCGATAACGTTCTCTCCCTTAGCAGCGTCCCGCTGCACACCCAACTGCGCGACGTCCTCCGTGCGCGGATACTCGACGGCGAATACCCGCAAGACAGCCAGATGCCATCCGAAAGCGAACTCGGTGCGCTGTTCAAAGTCAGCCGCATCACCGTGCGCCAAGCCTTGGGCGATCTGCAAAAGGAAGGGCTGATCTTCAAGATTCACGGCAAAGGCACCTTCGTTGCCAAGCCGAAAACCTTTCAAAACGTCAGCAGCCTGCAAGGCCTCGCCGAGTCGATGACCGGGCGCGGTTACGAGGTGATCAACCGCCTGCGCAGCTTCAAATTCATCCCGGCTGACAAACGCGTCGCCGAGCGTTTGCAGGTCGCCGAGGGCGAGATCGTCGCGCAGATCAAACGCGTGCGCCTGATCAACCGTGAGCCGATCTCGCTGGAAATCACCTACCTGCCGAAAATCGTCGGCGAGCGGCTGGAGAAGGCCGATCTGGTCACCCGCGACATCTTCCTGATCCTCGAAAACGACTGCGGCATCGCCCTCGGCCACGCTGATCTGGCCATCGACGCAGTGCTCGCCGACAGCGACCTGACCCAGGCGCTGAACGTCGAGGCCGGCTCGCCGATCATGCGCATCGAGCGTCTAACCCACGACGCGCAAGGCCAGCCGCTGGACTTCGAACACCTTTACTACCGTGGCGATGCATTCCAGTACCGCCTGCGGATCGACCGGCAAAAAGGGGAGCAGGCATGACCCGCAACGTGCTCGAACAGGAATACGACATCGTCGTCATCGGCGGCGGCACCGCAGGCCCGATGGCGGCAATCAAGGCCAAAGAAAAGAACCGCGATCTGCGCGTGTTGCTGGTCGACAAGGCCAACGTCAAACGCAGCGGCGCGATCAGCATGGGCATGGACGGCCTGAACAACGCGATCATCCCCGGCCACTCGACGCCGGAGCAGTACACCAAGGAAATCACCATCGCCAACGACGGCATCGTCAATCAGGCCGCCGTTTACGCCTACGCGACCCATAGCTTCGAAACCATCGAGCAACTCGACCGTTGGGGCGTGAAGTTCGAGAAAGATGAAACCGGCGATTACGCGGTGAAAAAAGTCCACCACATGGGCGCCTACGTGCTGCCGATGCCGGAAGGGCACGACATCAAAAAAGTGCTGTATCGCCAGTTGAAACGCGCCCGGGTGAGCATCACCAATCGCCTCGTCTGCACGCGTTTGCTGACTGACGAGGAGGGCAGCGTCAATGGTGTGATGGGTTTCGATTGCCGCACCGCCGACTTCCATGTGATCAAGGCCAAAGCGGTGATCCTCGCCTGTGGCGCTGCCGGGCGCCTCGGTCTGCCGTCGTCGGGCTACCTGATGGGCACCTACGAAAACCCGACCAACGCTGGCGACGGTTACGCGATGGCCTATCACGCCGGCGCCGAACTGGCCAACCTCGAGTGCTTCCAGATCAACCCGCTGATCAAGGACTACAACGGCCCGGCCTGCGCCTACGTCACCGGCCCGTTGGGCGGCTACACCGCCAACAACAAGGGCGAACGCTTCATCGAGTGCGACTACTGGAGCGGGCAGATGATGTGGGAATTCCACCAGGAACTGGAGAGCGGCAACGGTCCGGTGTTCCTCAAACTCGATCACCTGGCCGAAGAAACCATCCAGAACATCGAGGAGATCCTGCACAGCAACGAGCGCCCGAGTCGCGGCCAGTTTCACGCCAATCGCGGCACTGATTACCGCACGCAAATGGTCGAAATGCACATCTCCGAAATCGGTTTTTGCAGCGGTCACTCGGCGTCTGGCGTGTGGGTCAACGAGCGTGCAGAGACCTCGGTGAAAGGTTTGTACTCGGCGGGTGACATGGCCGCTGTGCCGCACAATTACATGCTCGGTGCCTTCACCTACGGCTGGTTCGCCGGGCATAACGCCGCAGATTTTGTCGCCGGCCGCGAGTTTTCCGCGCTGGATGCCGAGCAAATCGAAAAGGAAAAGGCCCGGGTCTACGCACCGCTGGATCGCGAACACGGTCTGCCGCCGGCGCAGGTCGAGTACAAGCTGCGGCGTTTCGTCAACGATTACCTGCAACCGCCGAAAGTGACCAAGAAGATGCAGATCGGCCTGCAACGCTTCAGCGACATCGAGCGCGATCTCGAGCAGATGAAGGCCAACAACGCCCACGAACTGATGCGCGCGATGGAAACCAGCGTGATCCGCGACTGCGCCGAAATGGCCGCGCGCGCCTCGTTGTTCCGCGCCGAAAGCCGCTGGGGTCTGTACCACTATCGCGTTGATCATCCGCAGCGCAACGACAGCGAATGGTTCTGCCATTGCCACCTGAAGAAGGGCGAGGACGGCCAGATGACCAGTTTCAAGAAAGCCGTCGAGCCTTACATCATCCCGCTCGATGCTGAAGAAATGCAGGCTTATGACCGTTTGCGGGTCGGCGCTTTCGCCGCTTGATACATCAATAACCAGAGAGCCCGAACCATGGCCTATCAAGCTCAGGAAATCTTCTTCCGCTCCAACGCCCCCGTCACCGTGGACGAGGACAAATGCATCGCTGAAAAGGGCTGCACCGTGTGCGTCGACGTTTGCCCGATGGACTTGCTGGCGATCAACCCGGCAACGCAGAAGGCCTACATGGCGTTCGATGAATGCTGGTACTGCATGCCGTGCGAAAAGGACTGCCCGACCGGTGCCGTCAAAGTCGACATCCCCTATCTCCTGCGTTGAAACCCGATCGAAATGTGGGAGCGAGCCTGCTCGCGAAAGCAATCGTTCATTCAACATTGATGGTGACTGGCACGCCGCCTTCGCGAGCAGGCTCGCTCCCACATTTGAACTGCGACAACCCAAAGCCATCCGGTGAACCCCGGACGCTGGATTCACCGAACACCCCTCGTTTCCCACCGCGCCCTGATCGCGGCGGAGACGAACTCAAATAAATGATTCGAGGGGAAACAACCATGTTGCGTGCAGCAATCGCCGGTCTGGTACTGGCTTCGTTCACCTTGTCGGCCTCAGCCGAAACCATCCGCATTGCCATCGGCACCCAGGACACCACCATCAACTGCGCCGCCGGCGGACTGTTGATTCGTGAGCTAGGCCTGCTCGACAAATACCTGCCCCACGACGGCGCCTACAAAGACGCGAAGTACGACGTGCAGTGGAAGAACTTCACCAGCGGCGCGCCGCTGACCAACGAGATGGTCGCCGGCAAACTCGACTTCGGCGCGATGGCCGATTTCCCCGGTGCGTTCAACGGTGTCGCGTTTGAAACCGCCGGCAAGCACAGTCTGTTCATCAGCGTGTTATCGGGGAGTATCAAGGGCAGCGGCAACGGCATCGTCGTGCCGAGCGCGTCTGGCGTGCAGTCGCTGAGCGAGCTCAAGGGCAAGACGATTTCCGTGCCGTTCGCCTCCACCGCCCACGGCATGTTGCTGCGTGCGGTGGCGGCACAGGGTTGGGATCCGCTCAAGGATGTCAACATCATCGCCCAGCCGCCGGAGGTCGCCGGCTCGGCATTGCAGGCCGGCAAAATCGACGCCCACGCCGATTTTGTGCCGTTCGCCGAGCTGTTCCCGAGCCGTGGTTTCGCCCGCAAGATCTACGACGGCGCTCAGGCCAATGCGCCGACTTTCCACGGTGCGCTGGTGGATCAGGCGTATGCGAAGAAGTACCCGGAGATTGTCGTCGCTTACCTGCGCGCCAGCATCGAGGCCAGTCAATTGCTCGCCGCCGAGCCTGAGAAGTACAGCGAACTGATCGCCAAAGTCACTGGTGTCGATGCTGAAGTGAACTATCTGTTCCATGGCCCGCTCGGCGTGCAGACCCGCGACCTGAGCTGGAAGCCGGAATATCGTCAGGCGGTTGGTACGGCCATCGATACGTTGAAGCTGCTGAAGAAGGCTGATCGCGGGCTCGATCTGAATACCTTTGTCGACGATCAGTACATTCGTGCGGCGTTCAAGGCGTCGAACCTGGATTACACGGCGCAACTGGCCAACTACGCGCAGACGCCGTTGCAGGCGACGGATGCGGCGACCGGTAAAGCGATTACTGACTTCAGTCATGTTGCGGAAATCTGGGTGCGTGGTGAGGACAAGGTGCGGCAGTACGCTTCTGCGGAAGAGGCGTTTACCGCGCTGGCCGCGTTGAAGCATGCAGGCAAAAACGTCCGTGCGGTGTATGCGCAGGCCAGTGACAGCGGGATCAAGTTGCTCGCCGAGCAGGCGTGGTTTGCCAGTGATTCGAAGGGACGGTTAAGTGCGTTTTTGCTTAAGGGGCAGGCTCAGCAATATGCCTCGGCGCAGGGTGGCAAGGTTTTCGACTTCAGCGATGCCACTACCCAGGCAGTTGCTGCGCGCTGATAGAAGATCAAGAGCCCCTCACCCTAACCCTCTCCCGGGGGGAGAGGGGACTGACCGAGTTGTTTGGGCAAGGTACACCGACCTGAAATACCGAGTTGAACTCAGGTTTTGAAAAGAATCTGTCGAGCCGAACTCAGGTTTTGAAAACCATGAAGATCGGCTCCTGCTTGAGCCGAGCTCAGGTTCTGAAAACCATGAAGATCTGCTCCCTTTCCCCCTCGCCCCCCTTGGGGGGAGAGGGCTGGGGTGAGGGGGGTAATTCTCAGCCACAACACAGATCCAGAACTGGAAACCCGCTCCATGAAAACACCCATCCGCTGGACATCAAGAGCCGCCTCACTGCTGCTCTGCCTGCTGTTCTGGCAACTCGCTGCCAGCCACCACTGGAACCTTGGCCTGGTCACCTTCGCCAACGTCCCAACACCGTTGGCCGTCATCGAAGCCGCATTGGGCCTCGGCGACTCAGGCAAGCTCCTGCAACACCTGACCGCCAGCCTCAGCCGCGTCTTCGCCGGCTACCTCGCTGCGCTAGTCATCGGCATCGCCCTCGGTTTAGCCATCGGCCGTTCAAAATGGGCCGAAGACCTGCTGCTGCCCCCACTGGAAGTCCTGCGTCCAATCCCTGCCGTCGCATGGATTCCACTGGCGATCCTGATGTTCCCATCCTCGGAACTGTCGATGGTCTTCATCACCTTCACCGGCGCGCTGTTCCCGATCCTGCTCAACACCGTGCACGGCGTCGAAGGCGTCGACCCACGCCTGATCGCCTCGGCGAAAAGCCTCGGGGCCGGGCGCAGGGCGATACTGCTGGAAGTGATTTTGCCGGGCGCCGCACCCAGCATCATCACCGGCCTGGCGATCGGCATGGGCACCTCGTGGTTCTGTCTGGTCACGGCGGAAATGATCTCCGGCCAGTTCGGCATTGGTTACTACACCTGGGAGTCCTACACCATTCAGAACTACGCCGACATCGTCGTCGGCATGCTCCTGATCGGCGTGCTGGGCATGGGCAGCAGTCTGCTGATCAAACGCCTGGGCGGGTTGTTCACGCCCTGGCATCGACCGCGAGGAAAAGCCTGATGAGCGTGATGCAAACCCCGGAAGGGCGGATCGACATTCGCCAGTTGTCCATCGTCCTTGGGCAGGGAAAGGAAGCCTTCGAAGCGGTGCGCGAACTCGATTGCCAGATCGAACCGGGCCAGTTCGTCTGTATTCTCGGCCCGTCCGGTTGCGGCAAGTCGACCCTGCTCGGCGCTCTGGCCGGGCACCTGAGCGCTCATGCCGGCAGTCTCAAAGTCGATGGCGGCGAAGTGTCCGGGCCGTCGCCGCAGCGCGGCATGGTGTTCCAGCATCACACGCTGTTTCCGTGGCGCACGGTGCGTGACAACGTTGCCTTTGGCCTGAAAATGCGCGGCATCGGCAAGGCTGAACGGCATCGCGCCGCCGACGAAATCCTCAAACTGGTTGGCCTCGAAGGTTTCGCCGAACGCTGGCCAGATCAGCTGTCCGGCGGCATGCAGCAACGCGTCGAAATCGCCCGTGTGCTGGTCAATCGCCCGCGCCTGTTGCTGATGGACGAACCGTTCGGTGCACTGGATGCGCTTACTCGCTTGAACATGCAGGAACTGCTGTTGGACATCTGGACGCGGATCCGTACCACGGTGGTGTTCGTCACCCACGACATCGACGAGGCGCTGTTCCTCGCCGACCGCTTGCTGGTGATGAGCGCACGACCGGGGCGAATCATCGAAGACTTGCGCCTGGATTTCGCCCGGCCACGCACCAGCGAACTGGTCACCAGTCCTGAATTCTCGCGCCTCAAACGCCACTGCCTCGACCTGCTGCGTCACGACGATGACCGACCGCTGCCGCGCCTCAATCCGCTCGGCCTGCCTCCCGAAAACTCTTTGCCGCGATTTGCCCTATGACCTCTATCTTTGCTGTGACCGATAACCAAGACATTCTCGATCTGCAACCGCGCCTGACTGCTGAAGATGCTGGCGTGCGACGCATTGCGCTGATTGATCTGGCAGATCTGGAGGAGCCCGATGGCTTGCTCTGGCTGGTCGATCGCCTCGGCCAGGATCCCGCTGAAGACGTCCGCGCTGAAGCCGCGCGTTTGCTGGAAGCCTGGGAGGATGAAGACGTTGTGCAGGCCTTGTGCGAGGCGCTGACCGACTCGTCGCCCACCGTGCAATCCGCTGCTGCGCAGAGCTTGAGTCTGCTCAAGACGCAAGCAGCGGGGCGGGTGATTCTGCCGTGGACCGATCATGCCGACGTCAGCGTGCGCATCGCCGCGTTCCGCGCCTTGCGCGAATTGCGTTTCGCCGACGCGGCTCCTTCAGCCGTCGCGGCATTGAACGATGCCGACGCCAATGTGCGTCGCGAAGCGGTCGGTGTGCTCGGCTGGCTCAAGCAACTCGACGCGTTACCGGCGTTAGCAAGATTGGCCAGTGACGATCCCGATAACGAAGTTCGCCGCGCCGCCACCGGTGCATTGGGCCTGGCCTCCGGCGCCGAAGTATTGCCAGCCCTGCGCTTGGCCCTGCAGGACAATGCCTGGCAAGTGCGCGAAGAAGCCGCAACGACACTGGGCAAAGTCGGCCACATTGACGCCGGCTCAGCGCTGGTTGAAGCCTTGAGCGACGATTACTGGCAAGTGCGCCTGCGCGCCACTCGCAGCCTCGGTCGGCTGCGTTTCGCTCCAGCGCTGGACGCGTTGATCGAGACCCTCGGCCATCGCATCAGCAACCTGCGAAAAGAGGCCGCGCTGGCCTTGGGTGAACTGAATGATCGTGGTGCCGTCGCTGCATTGCAGGCCGCGCAGGACGACGGCGACCCGGAAGTGCGCAAAGCCGTACGCATCGCCTTGAGTCAGTTGCAATGAACCCGCTGTCGGTGGGTAATTCACAGAGTGAAGGGACGCTACGCCTGAGCTGGCCGGATGGCCGCGAACAACAACTCAACCACGCCGAGCTGCGCCGCCAGTGCCCGTGCTCGCAATGCCGCGCGTTTCGCCTCAAAGGCCTGACGCCGCTGGTTGATGAGCGCGTGCGCCTGATCGAACTCAACCCCCAGGGCTACGGCGTGCAACTGGTGTTCAGCGACGGCCACCAGCGCGGCATCTACCCGTGGGCCTATCTGGCAAACCTCAATTCTTGACCCGACAAATATCCAAATGTGGGAGCGAGCCTGCTCGCGAATGCGGTGGTTCATTCAGCATTGATGGCGACTGATATACCGCCTTCGCGAGCAGGCTCGCTCCCACAGGTGGTCAGCGTTTTTTCAGAAAGATTTGCTGACGCTGGCAACGACGGTGGCGGTGCAAACGTCTTTGAAACCCCAGTTGCTCAGACATTGGGTTTGTGAGAGATCGGTGTCGATGTAGCTCAGGCCCAGTACCACCCCGGCCAGGTTGTGGGTGAGCTTGACTTCCCATTCGCGATAACTGTCCTCAGCCTGCCCGGACGCCGAGTACAAATGCGGATCCTTGAAATCCATATTGCCGTAACGCAGCTTCAGACCTGAATCAAACGGCAGCTCGGTTTCATAACCGATGTAGCTGTACAGCGAACTCTGTTTGCTATCGATCCCCGGTGCATCGCTGGAGTAATACGCCGCCAGTTTCACCCCGTAAACCCCGAGAATCCCGTAAACCTCGCTCTGGTTGAACTGGCTTTCCTTGGGGTAGGCGTACTTGATGTAACCCAGATCGAGACTGACATCCTCGGTCGCCTGCCACAGCCAGCCGCCGTAGTAATCGACTTCCTGACGGGTTTTCAGGCCGCCGCCAAAATCGACGTTGGAGCTCCATGCGCCGAGGTACAGACCGCTGCTGTGAGCGAGGGTCAGACCGGCCTGCACCGCCGGGTCGTTCTGGGTTTGCGAGATGCCGCGAGTGCGGTAATCGCTGGCCAGGGTCAGGTCTACCTCGAGCGCAAAGTGATCGTTCAAGGGGATCGCAAAACTGCTCAACGGCAGCAGACTGAAAAAACTCAGGGCGAACAGGGGCAAGGCTTTCATGTGAAGTCCCGATGTTGTGATTATTTTTGGGCAGAAAGAGAACTGCGGGGGGATTCGATTTCGACCACCCTCACAGACCCTGTGGGAGCGAGCCTGCTCGCGAAAGCGGTGGTTCATTCAGCATTGATGGCGACTGATACGCCGCCTTCGCGAGCAGGCTCGCTCCCACAGGGGAACAGTGTTGTTATTTTGCGGCGGTGTAGACCTGGCGGCCGCTGAACCAGGTTTGCAGCACTTTGGTGTCATGCAGGGCTTTGTTGTCGACGCTGAACACGTCGCGGTCGAGGACGATAAAATCAGCCTGCTTGCCCGGCGTCAGCGAGCCGATCTGTTTCTCCAGGCCAATCGTGCGCGCCGCGTTGACGGTGTAGGCATAGAACATGGTGTCGCGGTCCAGACGCTCGTCGGCATTGAGCACACCCAACGGGCCGACACGAGTAATCGCCTGAGCCATGGCATTGAACGGGTTCGGCGTCGACACCGGCCAGTCACTGGCGCCGGCAATCGTCGCGCCCTGTTTCAGCAACGAGTGCGCTGGATATTGATAGCGAAAGGCGAGGGCGCTGACGTAGGGCTTGATCATGTCGGTGGTGTAGTCGTCGGCGCTGGCCCACAGCAGTTGCATCGAGGCGATCACGTTGAGCGGTTTGAAACGGGCGAACTCTTTTGGGTTGACCATTTGCAGGTGAGTGATCGAGTGGGTCACGCCGCTCTGGCGATCCTTGCGTGCCTGAGCGATGCCGTTCAGCGCTTCACGCACCGCGCGGTCGCCGATCGCATGGATGTGCACCAGCCAGCCGCGCTGATCGATGGCGCTGACCAGTTCGCCAAAATGCTGCGGATCGATCAGCAGTTCGCCCTGTTTGTGCGAGTTGCTGTAGGGGTCGATCATCGCCGCGCTCTGCGCCGGGAACTCGATCACGCCGTCGGCGAAGATCTTGATCCCGGGCAGCGTCAGGTTGGGGATGCCCTGAAATTGCTGGCGCACCTTGTCCAGCGTGTCGAGGTCGGCCGGCACGCTTTTCGGGTTGGCCACCAGCAGCGCCGCGACGTGCACGCTCATGTCGCCGCTTTCCGACAGCGCTTTATAGGCCGGCAGCACGCCGACGGTTTTTTCGGTTGGTTTGAGCGCGAACACTGCTTCGCCCGGTGCGGCGTTGGCGGCCGGGTCCATCCACGCGGTGATGCCGAGGCTGTTGTTGTAGCGCACCGCTGACTTGGCGGCGTTCAACATGTCGGCGGGGCTTGGTACCGGCATTTTCGAGGCGACCCGATCCCAACCGGCGTCGACCACAAAACCGTTCGGCTCGCCGTTGGCCAGTTTGCCGATGGTGTCTTTTTCCGCGTCGGGCAGGGTTTTCAGCAGGGCCGCATCAATCCCGGCGCGCTTGAGCATGACGTTATTGGCCCACGCGGTGTGGTGGTCGCTGCCAATGAACACCACCGGCACATCGGCCCATTCGCCGCTGTTGAAGGTGTTGCCCAAGGCTTCGGCCTGCGCCCAGTAAACCGAACTCATGCCGGCAATGCTCAGCACATCGCCGTGTCTGGCCTTGCCGTCTGCACGCCAGTTGCGCAGACGCTTTTGCAATTCGTCGAGGCCGACGACTTCGTCTTCCATGTTCGCCGAGACCATTTCCAGTCCGCCGAAAATCGCGTGGGAATGGCTGTCGATCAGGCCGGGCATCAGCGCTTTGCCCTTGAGGTCGATGACTTTTGTGCCAGGTTCGATCAAGGCTTTGATCTGCGCGTCGCTGCCGACTTTCAGCACTTTGCCGTTCTCCACGGCCAGCGCTTGTACTTTGGGTTGCGCGCGGTCGGCGGTGAAAATCTTGCCGTTGAGCAGGATCAGATCGGCGGCGGCCATGGCTTCCATCGAGGCAAAACTTACAGCGGCTACCAACAGACTCGGGATGAATCTTTTCATTGAAGATTTCCTTGTTATTGCGTCTGATGGCGAGATTAGTGGCTGACACCAGCCGACAGAACGCCTCCCTCACGAAAAACGTTTTTGCCTGAATGGAAAAAGCATGGATAAGTTGGGTGCATTGAAAATGTTCGTGGTCACCGCGCAGCTCGGCAGTTTCAGTCGCGCCGCCGAGCAGTTGGGCAAGACCCCGTCGGCGCTGACCAAAGCGGTCAATCACCTGGAATCGGAGCTGGGCGCACGGCTGTTCGAGCGCAGCACGCGGCGGATTTTGCTCACCGAAATTGGCCGCGTGTACCTGGAAACCGCGCGGTTGGTGCTGCAGCGGCTGGACGAAGCCAGCGAGGAAATCGAGCAGTTGCAGCACGGCTTGCGCGGCAGCCTGAAAATCACCGCACCGCTGGCGTATGGCCGGGCGTTTCTCGATCAGGTGTGTGACGGATTTTTGCAGCAATATCCGCAGATCAGCCTGCAAGTGGATCTGTGCGATGCGTTCGTCAATCTGCTGGAAAGCGGTTACGACCTGGCGTTGCGTGAGGGCCACGATGACTTGCCGGGGCTGATTGCGCGGGTGGTCGGCAGCAATCGTCTGGCGTTGTGCGGCAGCCCCGAATACCTGACGCGCAAGGGCTTGCCGGTGAATCCGCAAACCCTTGAGCAGCATGAATGGCTGCTCTATCAGCACCCGTTGCTTAGCCGCGAATTCTGGTGGGCCGAACGCGACGGGCAGCGCTTGAGCCTGGCGCAACCGACGGCGCCGCTGTTACGCAGTGACAATTACGATCTGTTGCTGGCCAGTGCCCTGGCCGGGCGTGGTTTGCTGCACACGCCGTTGTGGAGCGCCGCGCCGTACATTGCCGACGGGCGATTGGTGCGGGTCATGGCTGATTACGAGATCGATCCGGATACTTTCGGCCCGCACATCCTGGCGGTGTACCCGAGCCATCGGCGGGCCACGGCGAAGGTCGTTGCCTTCATCGATTACATCGCAGCATTTCTCGCCGAACGCGGCCTTGGCTAACACCCACGCACTGATCGTTCCCACGCTCCGGCATGGGAATGCAGCCCGTGACGCTCCGCGTCACTGGACGCAGAGCGTCCCTAGAGGCATTCCCACGCAGAGCGTGGGAACGATCAAGAACGTAGGAACGATCAACGTGGGGTGGGCCGACCTGCGGCGCTTGTCAGGAAAATCCTACAGGAGTACAAATGTACTCCATGACGAACCTGACTCCCCGCCGTACCGCCATCCTGACCTTTATCCGCGATCGAATCGCCGAACACGGTCAGCCCCCAAGCCTCGCTGAAATCAGCGAGGCTTTTGGTTTTGCCTCGCGCAGCGTGGCGCGCAAGCACGTGCTCGCGCTCACCGAAGCCGGGTTTATCGAGGTCAATCCGCATCAGGCCCGCGGCATTCGCCTGCTCGGGCAAGCGCCGCGCCCGGAACTGCTCGACATCCCCGTGCTTGGCCGCGTCGCTGCCGGTGCACCGATTGGCGCCGATGCCGACATCCATAGCCGCTTGCTGCTCGACCCGGCGCTGTTCTCGCGCACACCCGATTACATGCTGCGAGTGCAGGGCGATTCGATGATCGAGGACGGCATCCTCGACGGCGATCTGGTCGGCGTGCGGCGCAATCCCGAAGCGCTCAACGGCCAGATTGTCGTGGCGCGGCTCGATGGTGAAGTCACCATCAAACGCTTCGAACGGCTCGGCGCAGAAGTGCGCCTGTTGCCACGCAACCCGGCGTATCAGCCGATTGTCGTGCGCGACGATCAGGATCTGGCCATCGAAGGGGTGTTCTGCGGTCTGGTGAGGCAAGGCTGATGGGCGCCGTCGTTGCGTTGGATACGCTGTTCAATGGCGGCCAGGTCTGGAAAGGCCGGCCTGCGCCACCGGCCGCCAGCCCGCAACCGACCGGGCATGCCGCGCTGGACGCGGCCCTGCCCAGCGGTGGCTGGCCGGAAGCGGCATTGAGCGAAATCCTTTTGGCCGGCCCGGGTGTCGGTGAACTGCAACTGGTCTGGCCGACGCTGGCGCGGTTGTCGGCGGCGGGCGAGCGCATTGTGCTGGTGGCGCCGCCGTTCGTGCCGTACCCGCAGGCGTGGGCAAACGCCGGGGTCGATCTGCGACAGTTGTCAGTGATTCAGGCCACTGAGCGCGATGCCTTGTGGGCGGCGGAACAGTGTTTGCGTTCGGGCAGTTGCGGCGCGGTGCTGTGCTGGCCGCACAAGGCCGATGACCGCGCGTTGCGGCGTTTGCAGGTGGCGGCAGAAACCGGCCAGACCCTGGCATTTGCCTGGCGTCCGTTGAGCGAAGCGGTCAACCCGTCACCGGCGGCGTTGCGCATCGCCATCGACGCCAAACCCGCGCAGTTGCGCGTGCTCAAGTGCCGTGGCGGACTCGCGCGTACAGCGCCAATTGCTTTTGCTGTGGGTCACTGAGGTCGCCATGCGCTGGGTGTGTATTCTGTTTCCGCAATTGGCCCTCGACGCGGTGCTGCGTCAGCGTCCCGATCCTGATGAACCGTTGGTGCTGCTCAGCGGCCCGGCCCAGCGCCGGGTGCTGCAAGCGGTTAATCCTGCCGCGCGCAAACTCGGTCTGCGCGCCGGCCAGTCGATGACTGCCGCCCAAGCCATGAGCAAGGGGTTTGTCACTGCCGATTACGAGGCTGCCGAGGTCGAGCACTGGCAGCAGTTTCTCGCCGCGTGGGCCTACGGTTTCAGTGCGCAGGTCAGCGTGCATTACCCGCGTTCCGTGGTGTTCGAGATCGAATCCAGCCTGGGCCTGTTTGGTTCCTGGGCACAGTTCGAAGCACGGTTGCGCAAGGAACTGAGCGATCTGGGTTTCCGTCATCGCATCGTCGCCGCGCCGAATCCAGTGGCGGCGCGTGTGCTGGCCAATGCTTACGACGGCTTGGTGGTGCCCGACGGCGAGGCTTTGCAGCATCACCTCGGCCAGTTGCCCGTTGACCGCGTCGGCCTGGAACCGGCGGTGGCCACGGCGTTGTCGCGCATGGGCCTGCGCAACCTCAGTCAGGTGCAGAGCCTGCCGCGTCAGGCGCTGGCGCGGCGTTTCGAAGCGCAGATGTTCAAACACCTCGACACCTTGTTCGGTGCGCGTCCGTTGGCGCTGGCGTTTTACCTGCCGCCGGATCGCTTCGATGTGCGCATCGAACTGAATTTCGACGTGCAGTCGCATCAGGCCTTGTTGTTCCCGTTACGCCGTTTGACCGGTGACCTGTCGGCGTTCCTCTGCGGGCGTGACAGCGGCGTGCAGCGTTTCGACCTGCATCTGGAACACGCCGGGCTGCCGGACAGCGTGATCAAGGTCGGTTTGCTCAGCGCCGAACGTGATCCGGCGATGCTTTTCGAACTGGCGCGCGGGCGGCTGGAACAGGTGCAAGTCGAGGCGCCCGTGCGCGGCTTTCGTCTGCGCGCCGAGGACCTGCCGAGTTTCGTCCCGCAGTTTCAGGAACTGTTCGACGACCGTCCGCAACAGACCTTGCCGTGGGAGCAGTTGCGCGAACGCCTGCGCGCACGGCTTGGTGATGACGCCGTGCAGGGGCTGCGTTTTCAGGCTGATCATCGCCCGGAGTGCGCGTGGCAGCACGGCGTCGACAAACAGCGCTGCGCAGGCTTGCCGAGCGTGCACCGTCCGGGCTGGCTGCTCGGTGAGCCGCAGAGCGTGGCGCAAGGTTCGGCGCGGATTCTCATGGGCCCGGAGCGCATCGAGTCCGGCTGGTGGGACGGCGACGATGTGCGCCGCGATTATTACCTGATCCAGAACCGCGCCGGCCAACAGGGCTGGGCTTATCGCGCGGTGGGCGAGGGCGGTCCGTTGTGGCTGCAGGGCTGGTTTGCATGAGCGACGGTTATGCCGAACTGCACTGTCTGTCGAACTTCAGTTTTCAGCGCGGTGCTTCCAGTGCCCTTGAGCTGTTTCAACGGGCGAAGAAACACGGCTATCAGGCGCTGGCGATCACCGATGAATGCACACTGGCCGGGATTGTGCGGGCGTGGCAAGCGGCGAAGTCAGTTGAGCTGCCGCTGATCATTGGCAGTGAAGTGCGCATCGAAAACGGCCCGAAACTGGTGCTGCTGGTGGAGAACCTTGCGGGCTATCAAGCGCTGTGCGGCTTGATCACCCGCGCCCGGCGGCGCACGCAAAAAGGCCAGTATCAGGTGCTGCGTGAGGACTTCGACGAGCCGCTGCCGGGATTGCTGGTGTTATGGGTGCCAGACTCGCTTGATCAGGTGGAGGAGGGCCGTTGGCTGAAACAAACCTTCACTGAACGCCTGTGGCTGGCGGTGCAATTGCATCGCGGCCAGGACGATCAGCAGCGGCTGACGGCGTTGTTAAGTCTGGCCGCCGAGTTGCAGGTTCCGGCCGTGGCCAGCGGCGATGTGCACATGCACGCCCGTGGCCGACGCGCCTTGCAGGACACCATGACCGCGATACGTCATCACGTGCCGGTGGCCGAGGCCGGGCTGCGATTACACCCCAATGGCGAGCGGCATTTGCGCAGTGTCGAAGTATTGCGTGAGTTGTATCCGCAGGCCTTGCTCGACGAATCGGTGAATCTGGCCCGGCGCTGCACCTTCGATCTGGGTGAATTGCGTTATCAGTATCCGAAAGAACTGGTGCCCGAGGGGCACAGCGCCAGTTCCTGGCTAAGGCAACTGGCCAAGGAAGGCATCGCCTGGCGCTGGAAAAAGGGCGCGCCCTTCAAGGTGCTGCGGCAGATCAACAAGGAGCTGAAGCTGATCGCCGAACTCGGCTATGAAAGCTACTTCCTCACCGTACATGACGTGGTGCGCTTTGCCCGCGAGCAGAGCATTCTCTGTCAGGGCCGTGGCTCGGCGGCCAACTCGGCGGTGTGCTTTGCCTTGGGCATCACCGAGATCGACCCGGATCGCACCACGCTGCTGTTCGAGCGTTTCATGTCCAAGGAGCGCAACGAACCGCCGGACATCGACGTCGACTTCGAGCACGAACGCCGCGAAGAAGTCCTGCAATACGTGTTCCGTCGCTATGGCCGCCGTCGCGCAGCACTGACCGCAGTGGTCAGCACCTACCACGCCGCTGGCGCCGTACGCGATGTGGCCAAGGCCTTGGGCCTGCCGCCGGATCAGATCAACGCACTGGCCGATTGCTGCGGCCACTGGAGCGATGAAACGCCGCCAGTCGAGCGTTTGCTCGAGGGTGGTTTCGACCCGGAGAGCCCGGTGTTGCGCCGGGTGCTGAGCCTGACCGGACAACTGATCGGCTTCCCCCGACATTTGTCGCAACACCCCGGTGGTTTCGTGATTTCCGAGCAGCCGCTGGACACGCTGGTGCCGGTGGAGAACGCCGCGATGGCCGAACGCACGATCATCCAGTGGGACAAGGACGACCTCGATGCGGTCGGCCTGCTCAAGGTGGATATCCTCGCCCTCGGTATGCTCAGCGCGATCCGCCGCTGCTTCGATTTGCTGCGTCGTCATCGCCATCAGGATCTGAGTCTTGCGACCATCCCGCCGGAAGACAAACCGACCTACGACATGATCAGCCGCGCTGACACCATTGGCGTGTTCCAGATCGAGTCGCGGGCGCAGATGTCGATGCTGCCGCGCCTGAAACCGGCGAAGTTCTACGATCTGGTGATTGAGGTAGCCATCGTTCGCCCCGGGCCGATTCAGGGCGGGATGGTCCATCCGTACCTGCGCCGCCGGAACAAGGAAGAAGAGGAAACCTACCCGTCGCCAGAACTCAAGGTCGTACTGGAAAGAACCCTCGGCGTGCCGCTGTTTCAGGAGCAGGTGATGCAGATCGCCATTGTCGCCGCCGATTACAGCCCCGGCGAGGCCGATCAATTACGTCGCTCGATGGCCGCGTGGAAACGCCACGGTGGATTGGAGCCGCACAAGGAACGCCTCGCCGCCGGCATGAAGAAGAATGGCTACACACCGGAGTTCGCCGCGCAGATCTTCGAGCAGATCAAAGGCTTCGGCAGCTACGGTTTTCCCGAATCCCACGCCGCCAGTTTTGCCTTGCTGACCTACGCCAGTTGCTGGCTCAAGTGCCACGAACCGGCGGCGTTTGCCTGTGCGCTGATCAATAGCTGGCCGATGGGTTTCTACAGCCCCGATCAGATTTTGCAGGACGCGCGCCGGCATCAGTTGCAGATCCGCCCGGTCGACGTGCGCGCCAGTGACTGGGATTGCAGCCTGGAAACCACCACCGCGGCGCAACCGGCGATTCGCATGGGCCTGCGGATGATCAAGGGTTTTCGTGAAGACGATGCCCGGCGCATCGAGGCGGCGCGGGCGCACGGGGCGTTTGCCGATGTCGCCGACCTGGGCGAGCGGGCGGCGCTCGACAGTCGGGCGCAGGCCTTGCTGGCCGACTCCGGGGCGTTGCGCGGTTTGGCCGGGCATCGGCATCGGGCGCGCTGGGAAGTCGCCGGGGTGCAGAAACAGTTGGGTCTGTTTGCCGGGTTGCCGAGTCAGGAGGAGCCGGAAGTGCTGCTGCCAAAACCCAGCGTTGGCGAGGACCTGCATGCCGATTACAGCACCGTCGGCACCACGCTGGGGCCGCATCCGCTGGCGCTGTTGCGCGGCGAGTTGAAGGCCTTGCGCTGCCGCAGTTCGCAGGAGTTGCTCGACGTCGAGCACGGCCGGCCGGTGAGCATCGCCGGGCTGGTCACCGGACGCCAACGACCGGGCACCGCCAGTGGCGTGACCTTCGTGACCCTGGAAGACGAGTTCGGCAACGTCAACGTGGTGGTCTGGCGTGATCTGGCCGAGCGTCAGCGGCAAGTACTGGTCGGTTCGCAATTGCTCAAGGTCGATGGCCGCTGGGAGCGCGAGGGCGAAGTGCGCCACCTGATCGCCGGCCGCCTGAGCGACCTCAGCCCGCTGCTCAACGGCATCCGCGTGCAGAGCCGCGATTTCCATTAGCGCGCCCTGATCTGATCGTTCCCACGCTCTGCGTGGTAACGCCTCCCGTGACGCTCCGCGTCACAGCGGACGCGGAGCGTCCGTGGCTGCATTCCCACGCAGAGCGTGGGAACGATCAAGTCCGGAACAGCCAATTCACTGGCGTCAAAAAAACCTGTCACGAATGATGGCACTTTGTCATAATGCCGACCCTTTTCAGCTCCCGCTGCGCATTGCCGTGCCGGGACATCCCCGTTTTTCAAAGGAATACTCAGTGAGAATGATCTCCCGGATGCTGGTCTCAGGCGTCGCGATTGCTGTGCTTGGCACGATGGCTGGCACACTCTCAGGTTGCGCGACCGAAAGCTCGCGCGCCTTGCCGGTGGCCAAGGTTGAAAGCGCCTCCCAGGTCTGGACCGGCGTTCGCGTGCCAATGGCCGTGGGCAAGTTCGACAACCGCTCCAGCTACATGCGCGGGATCTTCTCCGACGGTGTCGACCGTCTCGGCGGTCAGGCCAAGACCATCCTCATCACTCACCTGCAGCAGACCAACCGCTTCAGCGTGCTGGACCGCGACAACATGGGTGAGATCCAGCAGGAAGCGGCAATCAAGGGCCAGGCCCAGCGTCTCAAAGGTGCCGATTACGTGGTTACCGGTGACGTCACCGAGTTCGGCCGCAAAGAGACCGGCGATCACCAGTTGTTCGGCATTCTTGGCCGTGGCAAGACCCAGGTCGCCTACGCCAAGGTCAACCTGAACATCGTCAACATCAGCACCTCGGAAGTGGTGTATTCCACTCAGGGCGCTGGCGAATACGCGCTGTCCAACCGCGAAATCATCGGCTTCGGCGGCACCGCTGCCTACGACTCGACCCTCAACGGCAAAGTACTGGATCTGGCCATGCGCGAGGCGATCAATCGTCTGGTGGATGGCATGAACGCCGGCGCCTGGAAACCGGGCAACTGATCGACGCCCATTGCAAGGAGCAACACCCCATGACTCTGAATCTGTCGCGCTCGTTGATGGCGCTGACGCTGGCCGCCAGCGCCTTGCTGGCCGGTTGTGCCTCCGGCCCGCAAACCCTGTACCAGTGGGGAGGCTACGAACCGCAGGTCTACGAATACTTCAAAGGCGAAGAGCCGAAAGAAGCCCAGGCTGAAGCACTGGAACGTGACCTGCAGAAAATCCGCTCCACCGGCAAAGCCGTACCGCCGGGATACCACGCGCACCTTGGCCTGCTCTATCTGAGCATGGGCAAGGACGACCAGATGGTGCAGCAGTTCAAAACCGAGAAAACCCTGTTCCCCGAGTCCGGGACGTACATGGATTTCCTGCTCAAGAACGCCAAGAGCGGAGACGCGAAATGATCGCGCGTACCTTGAAGTTGCTGGCCGCCGGTCTGGCCCTGACCGTGCTGGGTGGCTGCGTTGCGCCCAAGACCGTGGATTACTCGGCCTACAAGCAGGCGCGGCCGAAGACCATTCTGGTGCTGCCACCGCTGAACACCTCGCCGGATGTGAAGGCGTCGTACAGCCTGCTGTCGCAAGTGACGTTTCCGCTGGCCGAGGCCGGTTACTACGTGCTGCCGATCGCACTGGTTGACGAGACGTTCCGCCAGAACGGCCTGACCACCCCGGACGATATCCATCAGGCGCCGCCGAGCAAGTTGAAGGAGATCTTCGGTGCGGACGCGGCGCTGTACATCACCGTGACCGAATACGGTACGCGTTACATGGTGATCAGCAGCGAAACGGCAGTGACCGCGACGGCGAAACTGGTCGACCTGAAAAGCGGCACGACGCTGTGGACCGGTTCGGCCCGGGCGTCGAGCGAAGAGGGCGGCAATAGCAATGCCGGCGGTATCGTCGGCATGCTGATCTCGGCGGCAGTGAAGCAGATCATCAACAGCTCCACCGATGCCGGCTACCCGATTGCCGGTGTGGCGAGCAATCGTCTGCTCTCGGCCGGGCATAGGGCAGGCCTGCTGTACGGTCCGCGCTCGCCGAAATACGGCACCGACTGAGCCCGGTAATGATCGTTCCCACGCTCTGCGTGGGAACGCATCCCGTGACGCTCCGCGTCACAGTGGACGCAGAGCGTCCATGGCGGCATTCCCACGCAGAGCGTGGGAACGATCAGTAGTCAACGCTCTGGCCAAAACCGCTCACCACCGCCTGATCGCATCCAGGCCCAATTGATCGATGTACAGCGTCTTCGGATCGATCAACTCATCGCGCACATGCGCCATCACCACCTCGCCAAAAATGATCTCCCGCGACTGACCGATGTTCAGCGCCATCCTCCGTCGGTATGCAATATATGAATGCAATTTGCCAAGGCCCGGATTAACCTGCGTCTGCCGCCCTTTTTCCATGGCCAGGCATCGCCGGGGAGGGTTGCCCGACGCTAAAGGAGTGTTCGAATGACCGACAAGAAACCGGAAACCACGGTCGACCGCGTCTACCAAGGGGTTTACGAGGCGATCAGCAAGCGTTCGTTGCGCCCGGGGATGAAGCTGGGTGAGGCCTCGCTGGCCGAGTTATTCAATGTCAGCCGCACGTCGGTGCGCGCGGCATTGAAGCAACTGGAGGCCGATGGGCTGGTCACCACCGAGCCCAATAAAGGGGCATCGGTGTCGCTGCCGAGCAACGAAGAGCTCCGTTCACTGTTCGAAACCCGGCGGCTGATCGAGATCGGCATCGTCACTGAACTGTGCCGGCGCAAGGACAGCACCGCGATGCAGGACCTGCGCGAACACCTGCTGCTGGAAGATGAAGCCCATGCGGCGGGCGATCACGAACGGCTGATCCATCTGCTCGGCGAGTTCCACATCAAACTGGCGCGCAGCCTCAATAATCCGGTATTGCTCGACTGGTTCCAGAAGCTGATTTCCCGCGCTTCGCTGTACGCCGCTGCGCTGGACGACGACAGTCATGAAGTGTGCCGCGACGACGAGCATTTGCGCCTGATCGAGTACATCGAGGCCGGCAATCAGGGTGCCGCCATCGAGCTGACCTGCATGCATTTGAACGGTATCGAGAAGGCCATCCTCGACGTCGCCGCGAAGATGAAAACTGGCTACCATCCGCTCAAGCACCTGATCGGGGTCTAGGCTCCGAGCCGGGATGAAATCGGCTATACCTCTAATGAAACCAATGCGACTGAAGACGCTCGAAACAGACGGGCGTCGCGTCGTTATGGCGTCGCGATTTATCGGGCAACCACCTAAGGACACTGAGTCAGTCGATGCAGTTTTTATCCGATAGCCATGGTTGTGAGGGCTGGAAAGGCGAAATGGCCGGACGCATCAGTGCGTTCGACTGGAGCCACACCGAACTCGGCCCGCTGAACAGCTGGCCGGCCAGCCTGTGCAGCGCGGTGCAACTGATGCTGGCGTCGCCGCTGCCGATGGTCATGCTCTGGGGCCGCGCCGGCTACATGATCTACAACGATGCCTATTCGATATTTGCCGGTGGTCGGCACCCGTATCTACTCGGTGCGCCGGTGGAGCTGGGTTGGCCGGAAGTCGCCGATTTCAACCGGCACGTGGTCGATACCTGCCTGGCCGGCGGCACTTTGTCTTTCCGCAATAAAGAACTGGTGCTGTTGCGCGATGGCGTCCCCGAAGACGTCTGGATGGATTTGTATTACAGCCCGATTGCCAACGATGACGGGGTGCCCGCCGGGGTGATGGCGATGGTGGTGGAAACCACCGAATTCATGCACTCCGAGCGCCGCCGTCAGGCCGCCGAAAAGGCTTACCGCGCTGACAATGAGCGGGTACGTCTGGCGCTGAATGCCGGTGCCTTGCTCGGCTCGTTTGTCTGGGACGTGAAAAACAACACATTGTCAGCAGACGAGCGTTTTGCCCGTACGTTCTCTTATCCACCGGATCATGACCTGAACAATCTGGCCCAGGACATTGCCGAGTCGCGCATCCATCCCGATGACCACGCCTGGGTACAGGAGCGCGTCGCCCATTCCGTGCAGACCGGTGAGCCGTATAACGCCGAATATCGCGTCCGGCGCAGTGACGGCAGTTATCTGTGGGTGCTGGCCAGCGGCGCTTGCGAGTTTGACGAACACGGCAAACCGCTGCGCTTTCCCGGGGTGCTGATCGACATTCATGAACGCAAGATTGCCGAAGAATCACTGCTCAAATTTACCCGTAACCTCGAACAGCGCGTCGGCGAAGAAGTCGAGGCGCGGCTGGCGGCTGAAGAGCAGTTGCGCCAATCACAGAAGCTCGAAGCCATCGGTGGGCTGACCGGCGGCGTCGCTCACGATTTCAACAATTTGCTGCAAGTGATCGCCGGCAATCTGCATCTGCTTGCACGTCACGAGCCGAACAACGCCAATGTACAGCGCCGCGTCAGTGCCTCGCTGGCGGCGGTCGAACGCGGTGCCAAGCTGTCTTCGCAATTGCTCGCGTTTGCCCGGCGCCAGCCGTTGTCGCCGGCGGTGTGCAACCCGCAGCAGATTTTCGAAGGCGTTGGCGAATTGCTGCAGCGGGCGCTGGGCGAAACCATTCAGATCGACGTGCAGTTGCCGACCGCGCCGTGGCACATCAACGTCGACCGCAATCAACTGGAAAACGCGATTCTCAATCTGGCGATCAACGCCCGGGATGCGATGAAGGGCGAGGGCACCATCGGCCTCAGCGCTGCCAACGTGCGACTCGAGCGCGAGTTTTGTGCCGGTAAAGGCATCGTTCCCGGCGAGTTTGTCCGAGTCGCCGTCAGTGATAGCGGCGCCGGCATTGAGCCAGAAATTCTCGAGCAGGTATTCGAACCTTTTTTCACCACCAAGGCCGATGGCCAGGGCACCGGGTTGGGCCTGAGCATGGTGTTCGGCTTCGTCAAACAGAGCGGCGGGCATGTCGACATTGCCAGTGCCGTCGGCGAGGGCACGCAGGTGCAGTTGTACTTCCCGCGCAGCCTGCGCCCGATCCTTGATGAGTCACCCAATCTGCAACGGCAGCAGAGTGGCGGCCACGAGACGCTGCTGGTGGTCGAAGACAACGACGCGGTGCGCGCCTCGGCGGTCGAGTTGCTGCGCGAGGAAGGTTATCGCGTGCTGACCGCCGGCAATGGCGATGCGGCGATGCAGATGCTGCTCGAAGGTGTCGAGGTCGACCTGATTTTCACTGACGTGGTCATGCCGGGGCTGATCAAGAGCTCCGACCTGTTCGCCTGGGCCAAGGTGCAGACGCCGCCGGTGGCGGTGCTGTTCACCTCTGGGCACACCCGCGACATCATTTCGCGCAATCACCAGCTCAGTCCCGACACCCATTTGCTGAGCAAACCGTATAGCCCGGAAGCCATGTTGCAGATGATTCGGGTGGTGCTCGGTAGCTGAGCGTTGAACATTCCTTCACCAAGGCAGGTCGATGACTTCCAAACGCACCTCCAAAGCGCCCGCCGGCATGGTCCGGGTACGCGGCGCCCGTGAACATAATCTGAAAAACGTCGATGTCGACATTCCCCGTGATGCGCTGGTGGTGTTTACCGGTGTCTCTGGGTCGGGCAAATCGTCGCTGGCGTTTTCCACGTTGTACGCCGAAGCCCAGCGCCGCTATTTCGAATCGGTGGCGCCGTATGCGCGGCGCCTGATCGATCAGGTCGGCGTACCGGATGTCGACTCCATTGAAGGCCTGCCACCGGCCGTGGCCCTGCAGCAGCAGCGCGGCACGCCAAGTACGCGTTCGTCGGTGGGCAGTGTCACCACGTTGTCGAGCCTGATCCGCATGCTGTATTCGCGCGCCGGCAGCTATCCGCCGGGGCAGCCGATGTTGTACGCCGAGGATTTCTCGCCGAACACCCCGCAAGGCGCCTGCCCGGAGTGCCATGGCCTCGGCCGCGTCTATGAGGTCACCGAAGCGCTGATGGTGCCGGATCCGAACCTGACCATCCGCCAGCGCGCGGTGGCGTCCTGGCCGTTGGCGTGGCAGGGCCAGAACCTGCGCGACATCCTCGTGACAATGGGCATCGATGTCGACATCCCGTGGAAAAAGCTGCCGAAAAAGCAGCGCGACTGGATTCTCTTCACCGAAGAAACCCCGACCGTGCCGGTGTATGCCGGGCTGACCCCGGAAGAAACCCGCGTCGCCCTCAAACGCAAGATGGAGCCGAGTTATCAGGGCACCTTCACCGGCGCCCGACGCTACATCCTGCACACGTTTACTCACTCGCAAAGTGCGCTGATGAAGAAGCGCGTTGCGCAGTTCATGCTCGGCAGCCCTTGCCCGCTATGTGACGGCAAGCGCCTCAAGCGTGAAGCGTTGTCGGTGACGTTTGCCGGTTATGACATCGGTGAACTGGCGCAGATGCCGCTGCTGCAAGTGGCCGAGGTTTTGAAACCCGTGGCGGCGCAAAGTTATCTGGAGCACGCCGAGGAAACCGGCGAGACCTTGAGCCATGCGCAAACCCGCGAGGCCCGCCAGCAACGGGTGGCCCACGGCGCCAGCGGCCATGCCAGCGCGCCGGATGTGCGGCACACGCCGAACCTGTCGCTGGAAAAACGTCTGGCGGCGCAGCGCATTGCCGAGGATCTGCTGGAGCGGGTCAGCACCCTGACCGATCTGGGCCTCGGTTATCTGGCGCTGGAGCGCAGCACGCCGACGCTATCGTCGGGTGAGTTGCAGCGCTTGCGTTTGGCGACGCAGTTGGGCTCGCAATTGTTCGGGGTGATTTATGTACTCGACGAGCCATCCGCCGGTTTGCACCCGGCCGATGGCGAGGCGCTGTTCGAGGCCTTGCAACGCTTGAAGGCGGACGGCAACACGTTGTTTGTGGTCGAGCATGATCTGGAAACCATGCGTCGCGCCGACTGGCTGATCGACGTGGGTCCGGCGGCGGGCGAGCAGGGTGGGCAGGTGCTTTACAGCGGCCCGCCGGCAGGTCTGGCCGAGATCGCACAGTCGCAGACTCGCGCCTATCTGTTTGCCGAGTCGCAACGCCAGACCAGAACGGCGCGTAAACCGACGGCGTGGCTGAAACTCGAGGGCATTACCCGCAATAATCTGAACAACCTAAGTGCGGAATTTCCCTTGGGCTGCTTTACCTCGGTGACGGGTGTGTCCGGCTCCGGCAAGTCGAGTCTGGTCAGTCAGGCGTTGCTGGAATTGGTCGGCGCGCAGTTGGGGCGACCGACGGTGGACAGCGAGCCGGAAGAACTCAGCCTCGAAGACGATGCGCCGCAGGTCAGCAGTGGTCAGGTTACGTCCGGGCTGGAGTCGATCAAGCGACTGGTGCAGGTCGATCAGAAACCGATCGGCCGCACGCCACGCTCCAATCTGGCGACCTATACCGGTTTGTTCGACAACGTGCGCAAGCTGTATGCCGCGACTGATGATGCACGGGCGGCAGGCTATGACGCCGGGCAGTTTTCCTTCAACGTCGCCAAGGGTCGTTGCGCCACCTGCGAAGGTGAGGGCTTTGTCAGTGTTGAATTGTTGTTCATGCCCAGTGTTTATGCGCCGTGCCCGACCTGCCATGGCGCACGCTATAACCCGCAAACGCTGGCGATTCTCTGGGAGGGTTTGAGCATCGCCCAAGTGCTGCAATTGACCGTCGCTGAAGCGGTGACGGTGTTTGCCGGGCAACCGGGCATTCGCCGTTCACTGGAAGTGCTGCGGGACATCGGCCTGGGTTATCTGCGCCTCGGGCAACCGGCCACGGAACTGTCCGGTGGTGAGGCACAGCGCATCAAACTGGCCACCGAGTTGCAGCGCAACCAGCGCGGCGCGACCTTGTATGTGCTGGATGAACCAACCACCGGGCTGCACCCGCGCGATGTCGACCGGCTGCTCGAGCAGCTGGATTCGCTGGTGACGGCGGGGCATACGGTGATCGTGGTCGAGCACGAAATGCGCGTGGTGGCGCAGAGTGACTGGGTGATCGACATCGGGCCGGGGGCGGGGGATCAGGGCGGCCGAATCGTGGTCGCGGGTACACCGCAGAAGGTTGCGGCGAGCAAGAAGAGCAAGACTGCGCCGTTTTTGGCCCGGGCCTTGAGCCGGTAATTGCGGTGTTCCGACTGGCCCCACAGGTTTTTGTGGTGTGAACTGGATATCAGAACACACAAGCCCCCTGTGGGAGCGAGCCTGCTCGCGAAAGCGAAGTGTCAGTCACAGATGAGGTCACTGATCTGACGCCTTCGCGAGCAGGCTCGCTCCCACATTGGATCTGTAATCTACAGAAATATCTGTGGGAGCTGCGGTGCGACGATTCGATTTGCCAGCGATGGCGATCTGTCAGGCACCATCGAGCGTGCGGCGGACCTTGTCGAGCAGTTCGCTGATCTGAAACGGCTTGACCAGCATGTCCATGCCGCTGCCCAGAAACACCTGGCGGTTGATCGCCGTTTCCGCATACCCGGTCATGAACAGAATCGGCAGCCCCTCGCGCCAGCCCCGCGCCACATCCGCCAATTCACGACCGCTCATGCGCGGCAGGCCAACGTCGGTCAGCAGCAGGTTGATCGACGGATCATTCTGCAAGCGCTCCAACGCCGTTTCGATATCTGCCGCCTGGGTGCAGCGATAACCCGCGTCTTCCAGCACTTCAGTGACAAACATGCGCACCGACGGCATGTCCTCGACAATCAGCACATGCTCTCCAGTGCCTTGCGGGTCAACCACTGGCGCGGGGATGTCGGCCCCGGTCGGGTCGGTGGTGGCCGGCAACATGATCGTCACTTCGGTGCCGCGCCGCGCGACGCTGCGGATGTGCGCATCGCCGCCCGACTGGCGGGCAAAACCATAGATCGTCGACAACCCCAGCCCCGTGCCCTGGCCCAACGGTTTGGTGGTGAAAAACGGATCGAAGACTTTATCGATGACGTTGTGCTCGATCCCGGTCCCGTCGTCACGCACCGACAGTGCCACGTACGCGCCATCGGCCAGATTCGGGTCGCCATGGGAGTAAGCGGCGTACGTGCTGACCCAGATATTGCCACCCACCGGCAGCGCATCGCGGGCGTTGATCACCAGGTTCAACACCGCACTTTCCAGTTGCACCGGGTCGACCAGAGCGATCGCCGGTTTGTTGGTCAGCTCAAGCTTGAGGCTGATGCGTTCACCGATGGTGCGCATCAGCAGTTCTTCCAGCGAACGTACGTGCTCGTTGATGTCCACCGGCCGCGTGTCCAAAGGCTGCTGGCGGGCAAAGGCCAGCAGGCGGTGGGTGAGCGACGCCGCACTCATCGCCGAATTCAGCGCCGCTTCGGAATAAAACTGCACTTTGTCCAGACGCTCGTCGGCGACACGTTTCTGGATCAGTTCCAGGCTGGTGATGATCCCGGTCAGCAGGTTGTTGAAGTCGTGAGCAATACCGCCCGTGAGCTTGCCCAGCGCATCCATTTTCTGCACTTGCAGCAATTGCGCCTCGGCCCGCACGCGTTCGGCGGTTTCCTTGACCAGTTGCGTGGTGGTGTCGTCCAGGCGCGCCAGATGCGAGCGCTCGCGATGGCGGTGTTCGGTGACGTCTTCGACAAACACCAGGCTCAGTTCGGGTGTGCGATATGGTGAAATCTGCCACTCGGTCTCGCGGATCTCGCCTTGCACACGCATGTTCAGCGTGCCTTTCCAGCGCTCGCCATCGACCAGGCGCAGGCGCAGTTCATTGAGGATGGCGCTCTGATCCTCGGCGAAGCATTCACGCAGGATTTGCGGGTCCTGATTGTCGAGAATCAGTTGCGCGAAGGCATGGTTGCACTCATGCACCTTGAGGCTGGCATCGAGCACCGCGATCGGCGCGGACACATTGACGAAAATCTCGCGGAAGCGCGCCTCGCTTTCGCGCAGGGCATTTTCCGTGTCGCGTACCCGCAGCAACGTGCGCAGGGTCGCCAGCAGCACGTCGGGGTCGACCGGGTGAATCAGGTAGGCATCGGCGCCGGCGTCGAGGCCGGTGATGATGTCGCCGGTCTGGATCGACGCCGCAGACACATGGATCACTGGCAGCAGCGCCGTGCGGCTGTCCGCGCGCAGAATCCGCACGATGTCGAAGCCGCTCATGTCCGGCAGATTGACGTCGAGGATCAGTGCGTCGAGCACTTCACTTTCGATCAACGCCAGCCCCTCGCCGCCGGTGCCGGCCTCCAGCACCTCATAGCCGTGACGCTCCAGTCGCCGGCGCAAGGCGTAGCGGGTGGCGACGTTGTCGTCGACGATCAACAGGCGGATGTCACGTTTCATCGACGTTCTCCAGAGCGATCGCCAACGGGATGATCACGAAAAAGGTCGAGCCGACCCCCGGCGCACTGTCCATCCCGACTTCACCGCCGAGCAGGGCGGCGAAGCGTTTACACAGCGACAGGCCCAGCCCGGTGCCGCGCAGACGTTTCTGCAACGGCGAGTCGACCTGGGAAAAGTCTTCGAACAATGCGCCATGCAGCTCGGCAGCGATACCTATTCCGGTGTCACTGACGGCAAAGCGCACCTTGTCCGCCCCTTCGAGCCGCGCGGAAACCCGCACTTCGCCACGGGTGGTGAACTTCAGCGAGTTGGAAATGAAGTTGCGCAGGATCTGCGCGAGTTTCTTGTCATCGGTGTACAGGCGCGGCAAACCGACCGGCTCTTCGAAGATCAGATCGACCGCCGAGGCGTCGACGATCGGTCGGAACATCCCGCGCAGGGCCGAGAACAGGTCGAACATGTCGAACCATGCCGGGGAAATGGTGATGCGTCCGGCCTCGATCTTCGCCAGATCGAGCAGGTCATCGACCATGTCGCTGAGTTCGCGCGCAGCCGTGCTGACGAACGCCACCTGCTTGTGTTGCTCGGGACTGAGCGGGCCGTCGAGCTCATCGGCGAGCAGGCTGTTGATGCTCAGGATCGAACCCAGCGGCGTGCGGAACTCGTGGCTCATGTACGACAAAAAGCGGCTTTTCAGATCCGAGGCCTGGCGCAGTTCCTCTGCCTGTACATCGAGTTCGGCGTACAGCGCCAGCACACCCTGATTGGTTTCATCGAGTTCTTCGCGCAGGGCTGCGGTTTCGCTCTGCAACTGCGCAATCAGTGCGGCCTGTTCCGCGCTGTTCAGAATCGGCGACTCAGCCATGTGCGGCCTCCAGGGCAACGACCAGCACCGTTACATCGTCGCGCCCGCGACAGAAGTCGCGGTGCAGGACGCTGGCTATCACGGCGGGATGGCGGTGCACCAGGCCGGGGTAGTCTTGAAGATTCCAACGGGACTGCAAGCCGTCGCTGTACATGATCAATAGATGTCCGTTCACGTGAGCATAGTCAAAGGGCCGGGCTTTCCGGTATTGCACGCCGACAATGCCCGGGTGCGAGGCCAGTCCACGGGACTTGTCGGCGTTGATCAGGCTGGCGCCGATGTTGCCGACGCCGGCAAAGGTCAGGCTGTCGCGCCGCGCATCGAACCGGGCAAACGCGACAGCGCCGCCGCGAGTGCCGATCATGTCGCGGTGCAGGTCTTCCATCAGCATCACCGGCTCGGCGAAAGGCGCCAGAGCGAAGGTTTGCGCTCCGGCGCGGCCGGCGCGTTCGGCCTCTTCACCGTGACCGAGGCCGTCGATGATCAGCGCGCTGATGCTGCCGTTGTCATACGCCAGGTGCCAGACATCGCCGCACGCCGGATCGTTGTGCAGCGAGTGCTGGCTGACGCCAAAACGCATGTCAGGGGCGCGATCCGAGCGCGCGTACAGGCGGGCCAATAACACCGCGCCACGGGCATCGGCGTACACATCGAACTCTTCGGCCTGACGTGATATCGAGCCGAGGCCGATGCCTTGGGTGCCGCCGGTCGAGAATCCGTCGGCCATACAGGCTTCCAGATCAAACCCCTGAGCACGGTCGATGGCGAGCAATTCAATGCCAAAACCATTGGCACGCGGCAACACCCGCAGATGCATTTCACCGTGGCTGGCGTGCTTGAGCACGTTACTCGCCAGCTCCGTCGCCACCAGTGCCACGCGCCCGGCATCGCGCTCGTCGAAGCCATGCTGTTCGGCCAGTTGTTGCGCCGTGCGCCGTGCATGGCCGATCTGACTGCTGTCCTCGATCAGTAAAACCTGGGTCATCGACCCGCTGATATTCATGTCCATCGGGTAATCGTTATGCGCGTGCCTTTGCCGGGCTCGGTGTCCAGTTCGAACTCTTCAACCAAGCGTTTCGCCCCGGTCAGACCCAGGCCCATGCCGCTGCCTGAGGTCCAGCCGTCGGTCATCGCCAGTTTGATGTCGGCAATGCCCGGGCCTTCGTCGCGGAAGGTCAAGCGCAGACCGACCTTGTGATCTTCATCGAGAATCTGCCAGTCCATGTCGCCGCCGCCACCGTAAACCATGGTGTTACGCGCCAGTTCGCTGACCGCTGTGACCATTTTGGTCAGGTCGATCAGGCGCATCCCGCATTCGGTGGCCAGTTTGCGTGCGGTCTGGCGCGCGAGCACGACATCCTGCTCGATGTGGATGGGTTGAGTACCGCTGCTGCGTACGGTCATTGCCGGTCTACTCGTTCCTGCAGCAGTTTCATCCCGCGCTCGACATTCAGTGCCGTACTGACGCCGGGCAAGGTCAGGCCGAGTTCAACCAGGGTGATCGCCACGGCCGGCTGCATGCCGACCAGCATGGTTTCGGCGTCCATGATTTTCGACAGGCCGGAGATCGTGCTGATCATCCGGCCAATGAACGAGTCGACCATGTCCAGCGCCGAGATGTCGATCAGCACGCCACGCGCCGAGGTCTTGCTGATGCGCTCGGACAAGTCGTCCTGCAAGGTGAGGGCGAGCTGGTCATGCATGTCGACCTGAATGGTCACCAGCAGGAACTTGCCCATTTGAAGAATCGGAATTCTTTCCATGGGCTCAGACCGCTTTGCCGATGCTGATGCCCAGGCGGGTCAGGGCCAGTTTCAACGCATCCGCCAAATTGGCCTTGGTCACCACGCCTTGCAGGTCGAGGCCGAGGTGGACGATGGTTTGCGCAATTTGCGGACGCACGCCGCTGATGATGCAGTCGGCGCCCATCAGGCGGATCGCGGTCACGGTTTTCAGCAGGTGCTGGGCGACCAGCGTATCGACAGTCGGCACGCCGGTGATGTCGATGATGGCGATTTCCGAACCGGTGTCGACGATGCGTTGCAGCAGCGATTCCATGACCACTTGCGTGCGCTGCGAATCGAGGGTGCCGATCATCGGCAGCGCCAGCACGCCGTCCCACAGCTTGACCACCGGGGTCGACAATTCCAGTAGTTCTTCCTGCTGACGCTTGATCACCGCTTCGCGGGATTTCTGGAAGGTGCGGATGGTGTGCATGCCGAACGCGTCGAGCAGTTCCGAGACTTCCCAGAGTTGTTCGGCGAGCAGCGCAGGCTGGTCTTTGTAATGGCTCTGCAGCAGGTTAAACAGCGGGCCCTTGAGGGCAAAGATGAAACTGGCGGTCTGCTGCGAATCCTGGCCGAGCAGGGCGCGGCTGTGGGAGAGCTTTTCGAGGAACTGGCGGGTGGCTTCCCAACCCGGTGCGGCGATGTTGGTGCCGTTGTCGTTCTCGATGCCACTGACCACCAGTTGCAGGAATTCTGTGGTCTGTTGCTGCAGATCGTGATCTTTCAGATTGCGCGTGGCGCCGCTGGCTTGCAGGCCGTTGATCCATTCGCCCAGCAGTTGTGCTTGTTTGTTTTTCATCGCATCGAGTGTGCTGTTCTGCAGTGCTGCCATGTGCCTGTTGCTCCGTCGCGAATTGGGGGGCGGTCGTGAAAATGATCGCCGCGAAGTGATCGACATTTGCCGTTCGAAATAGTTGTTCGTTCATGCACGTATATTTTTGATCTGGCGCAAGGAACGTCCCGGTAACTCTAGTCGGGGTGACGGCGAGCGGCGATGTTTTGAACGTTGGCGCGCGGCAGGCTTCGAATCTTCAAGGCCCGGCGGGTTTGCGCCGGGCTGGTTTTGACGAACGAGGTGGTCATGAACGAGCAAACGCAGCAGAGCCAATCTGGCGAACCGATCAATCGCAATGATCCGGCCATTGACCCGCAGGTGCCGGGGCAGCCGGCGCCCGCGCAGCAGCAGGGCGATGACGGGCAGGCGCAGAGTGGCGATCCGGCGGTGGATCAGAAGAACAAGCACACGGACAACGACAATGAGTTCAGTCCGGGCTTCAAACCGCAGCCGGATCGGGCGAAACCGGGGGAGGAGACGGATGCGGATATTGATACGGATGGCGGTTGATTTCGACGGATATGACAAGGCCGCATCTATCTATTGGATGCGGCCTTTTTTTGCTTTGGATTTGTGGTGTTGCGTACATCGATCCCCCTCACCCCAGCCCTCTCCCCCAAGGGGGCGAGGGGGAAAGGGAGCCGATTGGGGAATGTTCAAAACCTGCGTTCAACTCGAGACTGTCAGGTCGATGCAACTCAAACATTCACCTCGGTCGGCTCCCTCTCCCTCCGGGAGAGGGCTGGGGTGAGGGTAAAGCTTTTTACTTGCTCGGATGCTTGGCCTGCAATTCTTTGGCAGCCGCGAGGTGTTTCTCCAGCGCCGGCAGCATTTTCTGCGCAAAGGCCTTCAGTTCAGGAGCGCCTTTGACCTTGTCATCGGTCACAGTATTGGCTTGTTTCTTGAACAGCTCGATGGTCTCTTCGTGCGCCTTCACCTGATTGTTGGCGTACGCCGCGTCGAAAGACTCATCACGCACTTCAAGGATTTTTTCCTTGGCCTGTTTGACCAGCGTTGTGGTGTCCGGGACCTCGATGTCATTGGCCTTGGCAATGGTTGCCAGCTCATCGTTGGCATTGCCGTGATCGGTGATCATCATGTTGGCAAACGCCTTGATGTCTGCCGATTGGCTTTTTTCCAGGGCCAGACGACTGGTTTCGATTTCCGCGATGCCACCGGCCGCGGCGTTATCGACAAAGTCGTTGTCAGTCGCAGCGAAGGCGCTGCCCATGCCGCTGCTCAAAGCGACAGCCAAAACCAGATGACGCAGGTTGAATCCGTCCATTGGTGTATCTCCACGCAGTTTGTGTTGGTGTCAAGCAATGGAGGCAATGCGGCGAACAAAGGTTTGATCGCATTTGCGACAGGGCGACGAACGGGCACCGCTGGTCTGACAGGTGGTCGACAGAAGCGTGCAACCGAGGCCATTCTGATAACTGGCCAGCGCAATCGGTCGCGTCGGCCAGCCGATCAACTGACGGAGGTGTTCCATGCCGGTGACCCATGATCTGTTACAGGATTTGAAGCTTACGAAGGAAGAGATCCAGCAAAAACGCACCGCGGATCCCCATCTGGACGCACTGATCCACAAGTATTCCCAGGCGGACGCCGACGTGGTCAAGGCCGAGACAGCCACCTCGGATGCACCCAGCGATGACACGCTGAAAAAACTCAAAGAGAAACGCTTGCAGGTCAAGGACAAGATCGTCGAGCAAATACAGGCGCGATCCTGATGACCCATTGATCCGCCGACCTACGGTTGCGGATTGACTGGAACGACAGCCACGACCGGCACCTCGAATGTACAGAGTCTTCCATCCGACTCATTGCGAGGTGCCTTATGAACGATCCCAAATTCCCCAGTGAAGAGCAGGGCGCATTCGACCCGGTTCCCACGCATCCCGAACCCAACAGCCCGGCGCATACTACGGCCAATCCCGAAGAGCCGGATGAGGATCTGCCTGAAGACGAAGATCCGGACAAGTTCGATAAATCAAGTAACTGACAGACCGCATTCGCGAGCAGGCTCGCTCCCACAAGGTTCTCGGCTGACCACAGCATTTGTGGTCAACACAATCCAATGTGGGAGCGAGCCTGCTCGCGAAGGCGTCAGTCCATGCAACACAAAAACATCAGGTTCACTTAAGGGCCGCATCCAACGGCATCCGTGCCATATGTGTGGCTTTCAGCGAGCCAAAATACAACCACGATCCATACTCGCGCACCGTGGTAATCGGCGAATAATTGCCACTGCTCGCATCCTGCAAATTGGCAATCACCTTGCCCTCCAGATCCAGCCCCAGAACAAACCCGCGCTTTTCCACCGGTTTCGGTAAAACCTTCAGCGCCCGCACGATCATCTTGCGCACGAACGGATGCTCCGCTGTGCCGTCGAGCAAGGCATTACGCGGCGCATACAACGCCACCCAAAAGCGATTACTGCCATTGAACGCCAGGTTGTCCGGCAGCCCTGGCAGATTGTCGATGAACAAATCGTGAGTGCCGGCTTTCGGCCCGGTCAGCCAATAACGGCTGATGCGGTAGGCGCCGGTTTCATTGACCAGCACATAGGCGTCGTCCGGGCCGAGGGTCACGCCGTTGGCGAACTCAAGCTTATCGAGCAGGACACTGGTTTTGCCGCTCTGGAAGTCATAGCGCAGCAGGCGTCCGTCGCCGCCGTGCTCAATGATCGCCTCGCCGTCATGGCCATAGCCCCAACGGCTGGAAGCATCGCTGAAATAGGCGTAATGCCCGGACTTATCGATGGCCACATCATCAGTGAAACCGAAGGCCAGACCATTGGCCTCCGTGGTCAAAGGAACCAGCTGACCTTGCGCATCGAGGGACAGCAAGCCCTTGACCCCGTCGGCGATCACCAGCAAGCCGTTCGGATGTCGGGCCAAGCCCAGCGGACGGCCACCGGTGTCGGCGAGTACTTTGCGTTGCTGGCCGTCGAGGCTGGTACGGATCAGTCGGCCGTCGTGCAGCCCGGTGATCAAGAAATCACTCTCCAGCAGCAAGGCTTCCGGCCCTTCGATGTCGCTCGGCCCGACCTGCGCAGCGGCTTTGAGTTTCTGGTTCTCGGCGTAGATGCCTTCTGTCAGCGATGGTGCTGGAGGCGGCGTCCAGGCCACGGGTTCGACTTTGGTCGGCATCAACAATAAGAACGCGATGACGATGAGGATCAGCAGCAACAACAGATGCCGTAGCTTCACGCGCTGGCCCTCGTCGATGACAGGTATTGCGCGGCCATGTCACGCAGCGCCAGCATCGATGCGGCGGATTCGCGCTCGATGCGGCGTTTGAGCAGCAGGTGATTGGCGATGCGCATGCCCAGACCGCCGAAGCGATAATCCAGCGTGCGCACAAATCGCGTGCCGCTGCCCTCGGCCGTACATTCATAGGTCAGCAGCAACGACAGGCCATGATCGCCTTGTGCCCGTGCGCACCAGCGCCGGCCGGGCAGGTATTCGCTGACTTCCCAACTCAAATGGCCGGCCCGACCGCCGGCATGAATGTCCTCTTCGAAGCGCGAGCCGGCATGCAGTGGGCCGTGGGCGCCGTCGATCTTCAGCGACGACGGGTGCCATTCCGGCCAGCGACTGACACTGGCGGCATAGGCAAGCACGGCAGTGGGTTCGCCAGCGATATCGATGGTGTGCTGCATGCGGGTCATGGCTTGTCTCGAACAATTCAACGGGGCGGTTTCCGGCTCCCAGTAAAGGGTGCCGAACAGGTAGTCCATCAGCGGCAGGACGATGTTGAAATTGCGCTCCTGCATGCGCTCGCGGCGGTGATGCAACTCGTGCAAGCGGCGCATCTGGCGGATCCATGGCAGGCGCGTCAGCGGGTTGTGCGGCGGCAGGTGTTCGCAGGCATGGAACACCTCGTAAGTCAGATAACCCAGCACCATGCAGCCACCGAACAAACCGGCGACGTTGGCGTTTACCTGTGCCAACAGCCACCACAACGGCAGGGTAATCACCAGCGTGTGCAGTACGATCAGCCAGGCGGGAAACAGAATAACCCGCCAGTCGCGGGCGCCGTCGTAGGTCATATGGCCGGGGGTGAAGAAGCTGTGATGATCGCCCGCATGTCGGGCATAGAACATTTTTGCGAAGGTCTTTTTGTGGTGACCGAGATGGCGATGGACCATGTACACGCCGAAATTGAACAACAGCAGGGTCAACGGCACCGTTAGCCACTCCAGCAGGGCGACCTGCTGCACGCTGCTCCAGAACCCGCCGATGGCCAGCACCCCGAACAGCAGCACGAAGGCGCCGTGCAGCCACGGGTTGTACAGCGGATGAATGGCCGCGCGGTAGCGACTGCGGAATATTTCGGTGGTCTGCCTCACTGCATCACCTGCGGGATTGTTGTTATACCCGGCAGATTAGCCGATCCGGCCGTTTGTGCTGGCCCGACCTCAATGGCACATGCGCCATGCTCCGGTACGAAGCCGCTGCTTCAGCTCAGAGGGTTCCAGCGCTGCGACCAGTCGTCATCGGTGCGGATCACTTCACGCAGCAGATTGAAGGCCTGTTGCAGCGTCGCCGAATCGCGATCGCGGGAGTAGACCAGGTAAGTCGGATAGCCGAACTCCGGGGCTTTGGTCACCGCTTCGAGGGCGCCGCTTTCCAGATAGGTGCGCACCACGCGGGTGCGGAAGTAGCCGCTGCCGCCGTGTTCGAGGATGTATTGCAGGGCCAGCGGGCCGAGGTTGAAACTCAGCGCCGCTTTGGCTTTTTCCGGCAGGGCGGCGTCATGCTGGCGGCGGAAGTCCGGGCCCCAATCGATGTAGACGTAGGGATCGGGGCGCTCGGGCGCGCGCACCAGAATCAGTTTTTCTTCCAGCACTTGCTCGACCTGCAAGCCCGGCCAGTATTCCGGCTGATAGACCAGTGCGGCGTCGAGCACACCGAGTTCGAGCTGGCGCAGCAGGTTTTCGCCATCGCGGATTTCCATGCGCAGGGCATGCCCGGGAATCTTCTCGCGCAGCTCTGCCGCCCAACTGAGCATCAACGGGTTGCACAGGCTGACTTCGCCACCGATGTGCAGCACGTTGTGATAGCCCTCGGGCAGCGGCAGATCGCGCCGCGCGGCTTCCCAGGTCTGCACCAGTTGATTGGCGTAGACCACAAAGGCCTCACCATTGGGCGTCAGCTTCGCCCCGGCGCGGTTGCGCACGAACAGCGTGCTACCCAATTGGCTTTCGAGTTTCTGCACCCGGGCAGTGATCGCCGTTTGCGTGACGAACAGCTTCTGCGCGGCAGCGGCGAGGCTGCCGTGGCGGACGATTTCCAGAAAGGTGCGAGCGAGATCTATGTCCATGGGCGGGCCGGTGTTTGAGGTGTCGGGCATTGTAAAGGCAAAAGCCCCTCACCCTAACCCTCTCCCGGAGGGAGAGGGGACTGACCGAGGTGTCTTGCGTCATACATCGACCTGAAAGATCGAGTCGATTATGGATTCAGAGCAAGACTCTCAGGTCGGTGTAAATCTTCAATATCCACGGCTCGGTTCCCTCTCCTTGGGAGAGGGGAGTGACCGAGGTGTCTTGCGTCATACATCGATCGATTATGGATTCAGTAGAGATCGTTCATGTCGGCGAACCTCTACAGCATCCCCCAATCAGTTCCCTCTCCCTTGGGAGAGGGCTAGGGTGAGGGGAAAGCAGTCACCGCAAAATCAACTGGCCAACTCGGTCAAACGCACCCGCGCCCACTCTTCAATCAACCGTGCCGGCGTGCCACACACCTTGCGCTTGTACACGAAATTGCGGCACTTCTCGGCAAACTGATGGCGGTTGTAGAGCATGTCTTCCTGCATCTCCTGCAACTCGGTTTCACGGCATTGCTGGATCAACACCTGATCAACCCGCGCCTTGCGCTCGCGCACCGCAGCATAGGTCGGATCGCTCACTACTCCGTTGGCCCGCTGCAGCAACCACAGGGAAAACTCGTCCGGGCAACGCGGGCCGATTTCCTGAACCATGCCCAGTTGCCACGCCTGCACCGCGCTCACTGGCAGGCAGGCCTGGGTCAGTTGTTCGGCCATGGCCGGGCCGACGGCGCGGGGCAGGCTGTAGGTCCAGTATTCGGAGCCATACAAACCCATGCTCTTGTAATGCGGGTTGAGCACGATATCGGCGCGGGCAAACACAATATCGGCGGCCAGCGCGAGCATCACACCGCCGGCGCCGGCATTGCCGGTGACACCGCTGACCACCAACTGCCGGGCCGTGAGCAGTTCTGCGCAGACATCGTCGATCGCCTGAATATTCGCCCAGGCTTCAGCACCGGGATCCTGCGCGGCCTGAATCACGTTCAAATGCACGCCGTTGGAAAAACTGCCGCGTCCACCCTTGATCAGCAACACTTGAGTATCACGTGATTTGGCCCAGCGTAGCGCGGCGACCATGCGCTGGCATTGCTCGGTGCTCATGGCGCCGTTGTAGAACTCGAAGGTCAGCTCACCGACGATGCCGGATTCGCGATACCGCAGCGGTTGATAGGCTTCGTCACTGAACGGCTGTGTAGCGATCGACCAGTCCAGCACCGGCACGTCGGCCAATTGCTCGGCCAGCAGGTACCGCGCGGGTTGTTTGAAGGTCTCCTCGCCGGGTTGCGGTTTACGCCGTAGTGCGCCGATCCACAGGCTTTGATCGCCGGCCGCGACGAGTACGGCATCGTCATGCACCGCGAGAATTTCGCCGGGCACGCCGCTGCGCGAATCCAAGTGTGCGTCGTACACGTAATACTGACCGCCGGCCAGGCTCGCCAGCACACCGGGCTGGCCGTCGGCGGCATCGATGCAACGTTTGATGAAGCGCGCGCAGTCGTGCCAACTGAAACTGCGGTCGACCTGCTTCATGTTCGGCTGCAAACGCCCGCGCACTTTCGCATCGGCATAGTCGAGGGCAACCGGTTCATAGCCTTCGATGAATTTCTCCACCACTACGCGTATGCAGCGGATCGCAGCATCACTTACGCGGCCGTTGTACAGCTCGGATTTGCGCAGGCCCGCCGGCAGGTTGAATTCGCAAGTGGCCCACACCGGGCCGGCATCCATTTCTTCGACCGCTTGCAACGCGGTGACGCCCCAGCTCGCCAGCTCGTTGGTAATCGCCCAGTCGAGGGCACTGGCGCCGCGATCGCCGACGATACCCGGGTGGATGATCACCACCGGGCGCTGGGCATTGCTCCACAGCGCCTGCGGTACGCGGTCCTTGAGGAACGGGCAGATCACCAGATCGGCGCCGCTGTGTTCGATCTGTTCGCATACGGCTTGTTCATCGGTAAACAGCACGACGCTGGGCGAGTGACCGGCCTCGCGAAGTTCCAGCCAGGCGCGTTGGGTCAGGCCGTTGAACGCTGACGACAGCAGAATGATGTTGAGTGGTCGCATGCTTGCTCTTCCTTGAGTGGGTTCAGCCACGGGCTCTCGCTGAGCCGTCCCTGGCTTTCGATGGAGCCGCGAGATTAATCAGCGGCCGCCCACGCGCCAGTGATCGAGGTCAACGTTCTGTCAGCCAATGTTTCTGCGGCGACGAAGCGACTTATGCTCAATAGTTTGCTTGTGCTGATTTTTTATTACTTCAAATGTTTGAGAGGCTATTGCACAGTCGCGCCTGATCAGAGCCGGACGATCCCGGCAGAACGATGGTTTTTCGCAGCGGGTGGGACCCGTTTCAGGGAGCAAGGCATGGGTGGGTACAACCCGCATTACCAGATCATCGGGCAGATGTTCCAAAAGGACTATCGCTGGCTGTGTGCTGCCGTTGGCCGCACGCTGGGTTGCCCGCACAGTGCGCAGGACATCGCTTCGGAAACCTTTCTGCGGGTGCTGGCATTGCCGGACCCCACGGCCATTCGCGAGCCACGGGCGCTGCTGACCACCATCGCCCGCCGACTCGTATACGAAGGCTGGCGTCGCCAGGACCTTGAACGTGCTTATCTGGAAAGCCTGGCGCTGGCGCCCGAACCGGTGCATCCATCCCCGGAAGAGCGGGCGCTGGTGATCGAAGCGCTGCTGGCCGTCGATCGCTTGCTCAATGGCCTGTCGGCCAAAGCCAAAGCGGCGTTTCTCTACCATCAACTCGACGGTTTGACCTACAGCGAGATCGGCGAGCGCCTCGGCGTGTCGACCAGTCGCGTGCAGCAATACATGGTCGAAGCGTTCAAGCGCTGCTATCAGGCGATGCAGGCATGAGGCCGGACGAGGCGGTGATCGACGAGGCGGCGCAATGGCTGGCGTTGCTGCAGTCGGGCGAGGCGGGCATGGCCGAGCGGGCCGCATTCGAGGCGTGGCGCGTTGCCGATCCTCGCCATCAACAGGTCATCGAACAAATGGGCGGCGGCCTGAATCTGCTGCGCAACCCGAGCCTGCGCAGCGTGCCGCGCAACAGCCTGCTGCACAGTCTCAATGCGCCGTCGAGTCGTCGACGCTTCATCAGCGGCAGTTTGAGTGTGCTCGGTGTTGCGCTGTTGGCCGGATTGCTCGGGCGACGTTACGGCTGGCTGCCGGAGGCGGTGGAGTTGTCGACCGGGACCGGCGAGCGGCGTGACTTCACACTCGCGGACGGCAGTGCGCTGACCCTCAATGCGCGCAGTCGTGTGGTGCCTTTGTTCGACCATCAGCAACGGCTGCTCGCCTTGCGCAGCGGCGAATTGTTGGTCGATGTGGCGAAAGAGTCGGCGCGACCCTTTGTGGTCGAAACCGAGCACGGCCGCATGCGGGCGCTGGGGACGAAATTTCTCGTACAGTACAGCGAAGAGACGACGCGATTGGTGATGCTCCATTCGCAGGTTGAAGTGGTCACCAACGGTGGCGCGCGGCAAGTGGTGGCGGCCGGCGAGAGCCTGCTGTTCAACGGCGCAGGGTTGCTGTCGCTGGAGCGCAGCAACGGTCAGGAAAGTGCCTGGGTGCAAGGTCGACTGGAGGTGCGCGACCGGCCTTTGTACGAAGTCATCGACAGCCTGCGCCGCTACCGTCGCGGCATCTTGCATCTGAGCCCGGAAGTCGCCGACCTGCGCCTCAGCGGCCTCTATCCGCTCGACGACAGCGATCGTACGTTGCAACTGCTGGAACGCTCGCTGCCGATCCGCGTCACCTGGCACAACCCGTTCTGGGTCAGCATCGACGCGCGGTTATAAACCCATAACTTCTTGGCCTAATCGCCGCCCTATAAAAAGCGCTGGCCCGCTGCTCATTCCCTGCAGATGCCTCCAACAGGGAAACCCTTCGATGTTCTCAATCAAACAACAATTACCTCGATTGACCCTCGCCGCTGCGTTGGCGATGGGCATCAGTCCATGGGCGGCGGTTGCCCAGGAATCGGCAGCGGCGATGTTCACCTTCGACATCGCCAGCGGACCGCTCGACGAAGTGCTGCTGGGCATCTCACGGCAGAGCGGCGTGCCGATTTCCTTTAGTCAGGAATTGGTGCAGGGCAAACGCAGCGCGGCGGTGCGCGGCGCGTTGGGCGGTCGTCAGGCAGTGGAAAAAGCTTTGCTCGGCAGTGGTCTGCAAGTCGAGCAAAGCGCTCAGGGCCTGACCGTTCGCGCAGCCGATGCGCCGGCGAAAGTCACTGCCGTGGCACCGGTCACCAGCGCCGATTACCGCATGGAAAAAGTCACCGTCACTGGCTCACGCATCGCCCGCGCGCAGAGTGATGGCGCCACGCCGGTCAACGTCATCACCCACGAGGAAATGGAAGCGCGCGGCTACAAAAACGTCTACGACGCCCTCGCGACGCAGACGCAAAACACCGGCATGACCCAAGGCGAAGATTACGGCAACACCTGGCAACCGGCGGCCAGCGCACTCAATCTGCGCGGCCTCGGCCCGAACCATACGCTGGTGCTGATCAATGGCCGTCGCGTCGCCGACTACCCGACGCCGTACGACGGCAAGGTCAACTTCACCAACCTGGCGAACATTCCGTCGGCGGTTATCGAACGCATCGAAATTCTCAGCAGCGGCGCCTCGGCGATTTACGGCTCGGACGCGATCGCCGGGGTGGTCAACATCATCCTCAAGGACAAGATCAACGGCGTCGACGTCAATCTCAAGGGCGGCACCAGTGAGCGCGGCGGCGGTGACAACCAGCGTTTGCAGATCAGCGGCGGCGGCAGTTGGGGCGACTTCGACGGCCTGTTCGGCCTGGAGCTGACTAACCGCGATCCGATCTGGGCCGATGACCGTGGCTTTATGCAAAGCGGCCCGCTGGCAGATGTCGGTTACCGCCGCGACCTGACCAATAGTCGCTATCTCGGGCCGGGATGCGGCGCTTATCAAGGTACGTTCGACAACAAACTGGTCAACAGCGGCGGGCGCTGCCGCACCGACCAGATGTACAACGATTACTGGACTGTGCAGACCCAGAAGGAAAACTACGACGGCTACACCCGTGGCACCTGGCATTTCAGCGACAGCGGTCAGGTCTTCGCCGATTTGATGTACGGCCTCGACCATATCCAGAACAACACGCGCGGGCCGACCTTCACCTCGCCGGATTTCATTAACCAGAACAGCGGCAATCTGGAGCGCTGGTATCGACGCTTCGGCGAAGAGGAAATCGGTGGCCGCACCAGCAACAACAGCAAGTGGCGCGACACCTCGTGGACCGGCACCCTGGGGCTCTCGGACAAGATCGCCGACACCGGCTGGAGTTACGATCTGGCAGCCAATCGCTCGGAATATCGCAGCGTCAGGACCACCCGTTACACGCCACTGTCATCGATTCAGGATTTCTACCTCGGTCCGCAACTCGGTGTCAGCGGTGGTTATCCGGTATTTGCTCCGGATGCTTCACGGCTCGACCGACCGCTGACGCCGCAGGAATGGCAGCAGTTTCGCGGCAACCTGACCCAGAGCAGCAAGTCGGTGTCGACCAGTTACAACGCCTCGGTCAATGGCGATCTGTTTGATTTGCCGGCCGGCCCCATCGGTTTCGCCGGGGTGCTGGAGGCGGGCAAGCAGGAATACCGTGTCGACCCGGATGACGGCCTCAACGACGGCACCTTTTACGGCGTGAGCCCACAGCAAAGCTCCGGTGGCTCGCGCAAACGTTATGCGGCGGGCGGCGAGTTCAGCATTCCGGTGACTGACACGATTCTGGCGACCGCCGCCGGGCGCTGGGACCAATACAAATTCAGCGGCCGCACCGAACAGCAGAAAACCTACAACCTCGGGCTTGAGTGGCGCCCGGTGACCAGCCTGTTGCTGCGCGGCAGTTATGGCACCAGTTTCCGTGCGCCGGACCTGAACTACATCTATCAGTCCGACAGCAACGGCTACTACCCGGCGCAAATCGATTACTACGGTTGCAGCCAGGGCGTGGAGGGCGCCTGTGATCGTGGGCGGGTCGACTACACCCAAAGCGGCACGGCGAACCTGGAGTCTGAACGCGGTAAATCATGGACCTACGGATTTGTCTGGTCACCGTCGCGCAATTTCGATTTCTCCACGGATTTCTGGCGTGTCGAGATCGACGATCTGCTGACTACGGTCGATGAAAACCGGCTGCTGCAACAGGAAAACGAATGCCGCAATGGCACTCAGGACATCAACTCGGCCAACTGCCAATCGACGCTGGCGCGCATTGATCGTAACGCCGGCAATGCGGCGGTCGACCCGAACCAGTTGAATCGCGTGCGGGTCAACGCGATCAACGCCGCCAGCGAGCGGGTCAGCGGTCTGGATTTCAAGAGCAACATCCGCTGGGGCGCCGGACAGTACGGCGCGTTCAGTTCGGCGCTGGGCTATACCTTGGTGCTTTCGCATTACTACAAGGAGTCGGAAGAAGCCCCCACGCAAGACTGGCGCACCTCACGCACCAACTACGACTGGCGCAGCAAGGTCAACGCCAGCCTGACCTGGGATTACCAGAAGGCCACGGCGACGCTGATGGGCATTCGTTATGGTTCGGTCACCAATGGCGCGGGAGACGGGCGCCTGTCGCCGTGGACGGTGTTCAACGCCAGTGCGCGTTACAAGCTCAATGACCGGGCGAGTGTCGGGCTGACCGTGAACAACGTGCTCAATCAGGTCAAACACGATGACTCGGCGGGGTGGCCGTATTACCCGACCGGCAACTATGACCCGTACGGGCGGCAATGGTGGCTCGATGTGAGTTATCACTTCGGCGGCTGAGGGCAGGCATCTCGCGTTGATGTCCTACGGAAAAAGCCTTGGTTTGCGGCAGGCAGGGGATATTTCCGACGACCTTTTCAGGTTGGTCGTCGGAAGCGCGATCTATAGCATCGGACCTGACATTGAAGTCGCTGAGCGGCTTGAGCGCTCAGGCTCCCAGATAAAGGATCGATTATGCGTACCCCCCACATCGAGCATGAAACGCCTGCTTATTCCCTGCGCAACTTCTGGATCGACGATCGCGCCAGATGCCCCATGGAGGATGTCGCAATGCCCACCCCCAAACCACCCCGGCTGACGGGGCTGAAGAAGGTCGCGGGCAAGCCTGTCGATTTGCTCGTGCATGGCCAGGACCTCGGTGACGATGCCATGCTGATTATTCGCCTTACCGACCAGGGCTTTGAGCTGAGCGACGTCGTCAACATGCTTTCAACTTCCGAAATGTACCTGCGCGAAGACATGGTCAAACGCATCACCGGCAGGTCTGTCAGAACCGTGCAGCGGCTGTTGAAGGAAGGCAAATCGATACGGCTTGACTCGCAGCAGAGTGTCGTCGCCTACCAATATGCGCTGGTGCTGGAGATGGCCACTCGGGCGTTCGGTGGGCTGTCACAGGCGGAGATATGGATGCAAAAACCCACCCCTTACCTTAACGGCTACGTGCCGTTGGAGCTGACCCGCCATCCACTGGGTTTCCAGATGGTCGAGCAATACTTGTGTCAGCTCCTGTACGGGGGTTACCCATGAATCCCTTGCCCTGGGAAGGGCACTGGTATGGCTGGCGCCTGGATCAGGAGGCCTACGGAGATACGTGGGACAGCGGGATGGGTTCAAAACTGAAGGGCGGTCGCTGGAATGCGCCTGGCCGGCGAGTCGTCTATGCATCGGTTGACCCGTCCTCGGCCATTCTGGAGGTGGCAGCCAATAATAGTTTTGATGCTCTGGACAGAGAGCCTTATGTGCTGACGTGCTTTGAGGTCATCCGCGATGCACGGGTCAAAGTCGTTCAGCCCGAAGAGGTACCGAATCCTTACTGGTTGAGTCCCGCGTGGCCCTCGCCCAATCAACAGCGGTTTGCCGACGCTTTACTGGATGAGCATCCGTTTGTCCTGATTCCCTCGGCGGCAACCCGCCACTCGTGGAATCTGCTGGTGAGCTGCGACCTGGCAGAGGGGCAGTTCAAGATGGTCTCCCAGGAGCGGTTTGGCCTGGATACCCGGTTGTTGAGGGAGGTGACATTGGCTTGATACGGACGCACGGCATTTTGTGCATAACCTCATCACCCAACGGTCTAAACCGCCCTCTATAAATCCTTATTCTTCATCGCACATCCCTGCATAAACCAAAACGCAGGGATGGCTGTTCATGATTCAGTTTTCACCCGTCAAATCACCTTTGAGCCTGGCCTTGCTGCTGGCAATCAACACGCTGCCGGCCATCGCTGCCGACAGCACGGTATCCGAACCGACGACTCAACTGCAGCGCGTCGAAGTCACGGGGACGGCAATCCGTCGGGTCGATGCAGAAACTGCGGTGCCGGTGACCATCCTGCGCGTAGAAGAGCTGCGCGAGCAGGGCGTGTCCACCACCGAGGAACTGGTCAGCCGGATATCCGCCAACCAGTCTTCAGTGGGTTCCGGTCGCTCGGTAGGATCGAGCAGTGGCGGCGCGTCGTATGCGGATTTGCGTGGCATTGGCCCGAATAAAACCCTGGTGCTGCTCAACGGCCGTCGTCTGAGCAACAACGCGACCAACGCAATCAATGGCTCCGGTGTCGACCTCAACACCATCCCGTTCGCCGCCATTGACCGTGTCGAAGTACTGCGCGATGGCGCCTCGGCGTTGTACGGCACCGACGCGATTGGCGGGGTGATCAACTTCATCACCAAGACCAGCCTCACCGAAGGGCAGATCAGCACCAACTACGACACGCCGACGCATTCGGGGGGCGGTGAAAGCCGTAACTTCAGCGGCAGTTGGGGCTTCGGTGATTTGCAGGAGGATCGCTTCAACGTGTTCGGCGTGGTCAGTTACGACAAGCAACAACGCCTCGCCGCTGAGGATCGCGGCTACACCTACAACTATCAGCCCAACCGCGGACTTGATTACACCTCCGGCACCGCCTCGCCGGCCAACTGGAGCCAGGGCAGTAACGCCACCAATCCATTGGCCGGATCGGGCTGCAATGCGCCGGGATTGCTGGCGCGCAACGGCATCTGCCGGCAGAGCCTGTGGAATTACCTCGACCTGGTGCCGGAAACGGAGAAGACCTCGGCCTTCGCCAAAGCCACCGGCAAGCTGTCGGACGATCACAACGTCAGCCTCGAATACTTCTGGGCGCAAAACGAAAACCGCACGCAAATCGGCCCCGGCACGCTGATGGGTAATCAGGTCAATCCCGGCACGGCGTTCTATCCGGGTAACGGCATTACCCCTGGGCCGAACGGATTCGCCCTCGATCCGACACAACCGGTTGACGTCAACTGGCGTGAAACCGCTGTTGGCGCGCGCCAGCACGAAGACGACAACACCAGTCAGCGTTTGCTTTTGAGTTTTGATGGCACGCTGGTCGGCTGGGATTACAACGTCGGCGCTTCGTACAACCAGAACAAAGTGGTCAACAGCATCGAGAACGGCTACGTCAATGATCGTGCGGTCAGCGCCGGCATTGCCAACGGCGTGATCAACCCGTTCGGTCCGCAGACAGCTGCCGGTTCCGCGCTGTTGGCGGCCAACGCGGTGGACGGTGATTACGCCACGGCGGTAGGGCGGGTGAAGGCCATCGACGGGCGCATCAGTCGTGAAATCGGCGACTGGTTCGGTGCCGGCCCTTCAGCATTGGCGCTGGGCGGCGAGTATCGCAAGGAAGACTTCCATCAGGATTTCGCAGCATTTGCCGGCGACGTGCAAAGTCTTGGTGTTGATCCGAACGGCAGCGTTGCCGGGGATCGCAGCGTCTCCGCCGAATACGCCGAGGTCAACGTACCGGTGCTCGACAGCCTCGAACTGTCCGCCGCCGTACGCCATGACAAGTACAGCGATTTCGGCAGCACCACCAATCCGAAGTACTCGTTCCGCTTCCAGCCGTTCAAGGAGCTGGTGGTGCGCGGTGCCTACAGTGAAGGGTTCCGCGCACCGTCGTTGTATGAGCTGTACAACCCGACCTTCACCAGTTTCACCAACGCCAACTACAACGACCCGCGTTTGTGCGCTGGCGGTAATCCGAGCAATGGCGGCATTGCCAACCGCGACTGTGCGCAGCAGTTCAATCGCACCAGCGGCGGCAATACCGACTTGAGCCCGGAGACTGCGCGTAACGTCACCCTCGGGTTTGTCTATCAGCCGTTCGAGCGCCTGAGCGCCGGGCTGGATTTCTGGTGGATCGACATCGCCAACCAGATTGCCGAGTTCCCCGAATCGGCGGTGTTCGAGAATCCTGAGCTGTACCCGGATCGCCTGATCCGCAAGCCGGACGGCTCCATCGATCAAATCGTCACCGGGCTGGCCAACCTCGGCAAGATCAAGACCAACGGCGTCGACGTCAGCTTCGATTACCGTTTACCGAGCACGCCGTACGGCAACTTCGGCATCGGCCTGCAAGGCACTTACGTCACCCGTTATGACTATCAGCAACAGCTCAAGGGCGACTACATCGACAAGCTGGGCGATTTCCGTGGCGGTGACTTTGCGTCGGCGGGTGCCGTGGCGCGCTGGCGCCACAGCCTGACCGGCAGCTGGAATTACGGCCCGTTCGGTGCGGCCCTGACCAACCGCTACACCAGCGGTTACCACGACTCTGATCGCGACACTCACGATTATGTGGGTTCGTACAACGTCTGGGATCTGGCCGGCACCTACACCTGGCGCAAGACCCTGAGTGTGACCCTCGGCGCGAAAAACCTGTTTGATCGTGAGCCACCGTTCAGTAACCAGACCTACACGTTCCAGAGCGGCTACGACCCGAAATATGGCGACCCGTTTGGGCGGACGCTGTACACGCGGGTCAGTTACAAGTTCTGAAAGTGGTCAGTTGTGGCGGGTTTTAGTCACCGATTGATCTAAAGCCTGCTCTATAAAAATCGCCGGCCTGTTGCACATCACAGGTAGGCAGAAGGTGTGTTGACTGTTCCGGCGTTATCGCGAGCAGACTCACTCCTACAGTGGATTTGTGTTCACCGCAGACCCTGTAGGAGTGAGCCTGCTCGCGAAGAGGCCAGGAGCAGCACCGTGTAAAAGGATCTGCCCATGTTCTCCAGGCTCATTTTATTCAGCGCATGTGCGCTTTTGACTCCGTTCAGTTGGGCCGCCCCGCAACCGGCGTTAACGGTCTACGGCGAACCCGCCAAATATGCTCCCGACTTCCAGCACCTGGCCTACGCCAATCCCGACGCACCGAAGGGCGGCAGCCTGCGCCGTTCTTCGCTGGAAAGCGGCCCGTTCGATCACCTGATTCCTTACACCGACAAAGGCACCGGCGTGGCCGATATCGATGGCTGGCTCTACGCGCCACTGGCCTATCGCAGCAAGGACGAACCCTACAGCGTCTACGGTCTGGTGGCGCAGCAGATGGAGCTCGATCCGGATCGCCGCTGGTTGCGTTTTTACCTCAACCCCAAGGCACGTTTCGACGACGGCACGCCGATCACCGCCGAAGACGTGCGTTACACCTTCGAGCTGTTCACCACTCAGGGCAGCCTCAAATACCGTCAGCAGTTTCGCGATGTCGCCGAGGTTGTCGTGGAGTCGCCGACGCAAGTGCGCTTCCTCTTCAAGAACAACGACAGCCGCACCTTGCCGCTGGACCTGGCGACACTGCCAGTGCTGCCCGAACACTGGTGGCGCACCCGCGATTTCGCCGAGGGCGGCGGTTTCGAGATTCCGCCGGGCAGCGGCCCGTACCGCATCAGCGCGGTGGATGCCGGGCGCAGCGTGAAATTTCAACGGGTGCAGGACTGGTGGGCCAAAGATCTGGCGATCACTCGTGGCCTGTACAACTTCGATCAACTGAGCGTGGAGTTCTTCGCCGACACCGACGTGTCGCGGCAGGTGCTCAAGGCTGGCGGTTTCGATTACAACCGCGAGTTTTCCGCCACCAGTTTCACCATCGGCTACGCGGGCGCTGCACTCGAGCAAGGCAAATTGCTTCGTGAACACCTCGCACCCGGTGCTGCGCAAGGCGCGCAGGGCTTTGTGTTCAACCTGCAAAAACCGCTGTTTCAGGATCGCCGGGTGCGTCAGGCCATCGCCATGCTCTGGGATTTCGAATGGAGCAACCGGCAAATGATGCGCAGCATGTACCTGCGTCAGCGCAGCTTCTTCTCCCACAGCGCACTGGCGGCCACCGCGTTGCCGGATGCCGAAGAGCTGAAGATTCTTGAGCCGTTGCGCGGAAAGATTCCCGATGAAGTGTTCACCACGGTGTTTGAAGCACCGAAAACCGACGGCAGTGGCAATATCCGCGCGGAACAATTGCAGGCGCTGAAACTGCTGGAGGCCGCTGGCTGGAAACCTCAGGGCGATCAGTTGGTGAACGCCAATGGCGAGCCGCTGCACTTCACGTTTCTCAATGGCCAGAAAGGTTTCGAACGGCTGTTGTTACCGTTCAAACGCAACCTGGCGCAGATCGGTATCGGCTTCGATATCCGCCAGGTCGACACCGCGCAATACACCAACCGCGTGCGCAATCGCGATTACGACATGATCGTCGCCGGTTACCCGGTAAGTCAGGCGCCGGGGCGCGAGATGTTCAATTACTTCGGCTCCGATGGCGCCGCTGATCCCGGCTCGAACAATTACATGGTGCTGCGCGATCCAGCCGTCGATGCACTGCTCGAAGGGCTGGTGCAGGCCGACAATCGCGAGAGTCTGCTGCGCCATGCTCATGCGTTGGATCGGGTGTTGCAGTGGGGCTATTACTGGGTGCCCAACTATTACCCGCCGGGGATTTCCACGGTGTGGTGGAACCGCTTCGGCCGACCGGCGATTGCCCCGCTGTACGACGCCGGTCTCGACACCTGGTGGGAAATCAGCCCGACCGCGCTGACCGCCACCCAGATGCCCAAGGAGTACAGCCATGTGGGGTTATAGCCTGCGGCGTCTGCTGCTGATCGTGCCGACCTTGCTCGCGATCCTGCTGGTCAATTTCGTCATCGTGCAAGCCGCGCCCGGAGGCCCGGTAGAACAGGCCATCGCGCGCTTGCAAGGCATCGGTGTCGGCGCGGCAGTGGGCTCCAGCCATGTCGAAACGGTTGGCGGCGAATCCCGCGCGACCCGAGGGCTGGACCCGAAACTGGTGGCTGATATCGAGCGTCAGTACGGCTTCGATAAACCGCCCAGCGAGCGCTTGTGGCTGATGCTCACAAGCTATGCGCAACTGGATTTCGGTCAGAGTTTCTTTCGCGGTGCCAGCGTCACTGAGCTGATCTGGCAGAAGCTGCCGGTGACCTTGTCGCTGGGCCTGTGGGCGACACTGATCACCTATCTGGTGTCGATTCCGCTGGGCATTCGCAAAGCCGTGCACAACGGCTCGGCGTTCGATGTCTGGAGCAGCGTGGCGATCATCATCGGTTATGCGTTGCCCGGATTTCTCTTCGCACTGCTGCTGATCGTGGTGTTTGCCGGCGGCACGGCGCTGGACTGGTTTCCGGTGCGCGGACTGGTTTCGGACAACTTCGCCGAACTGTCGCCGTGGGCCAAGGTGGCCGACTATTTCTGGCACTTGGTGTTGCCGGTGACTGCCTTGGTCATTGGCGGCTTTGCGACCTTGACGATCCTCACCAAGAACAGCTTTCTCAACGAGATCTCGAGGCTGTACGTGGTGACCGCGCGCGCCAAAGGGCTGAATCAAAGGCAGGTGTTGTACGGCCATGTGTTTCGCAATGCGATGCTGCTGGTCGTTGCCGGTTTGCCGCAAGCATTGGTGACGGTGTTCTTCGGCGGCTCGCTGCTGATTGAAGTGATCTTTTCCCTCGATGGCCTCGGGCGCCTCAGTTACGAAGCGGCAGTGGCGCGCGACTATCCGGTAGTGTTCGGCTCGCTGTTTATCTTCACCCTGTTTGGCCTGCTGATAAAACTGCTCGGCGACCTTTGCTACACGCTGGTCGACCCGCGCATCGACTTCACCGCGAGGGCTGCCTGATGCTGACATTGTCTCCAATCGGCCAGCGCCGCTGGGCTCGGTTCAAGGCGCATCGGCGCGGCTGGTGGTCGTTGTGGCTGTTTCTTGCGCTGTTCGGCCTGAGCCTCGGCGGTGAGCTGGTGGCCAATGACAAACCGCTGCTGGTGACGTATCAGGGCGATTGGTATTTCCCGGCGTTCAAGCGCTACACCGAGCAGGACTTCGGCGGCGAGCTGCCGTTTCAGCCGGACTATCGCAGCGCGCAGGTGCGGCAATTGATCGAGGGGCAGGGCGGGCGGCTGTGGTTTGCGCCGATTCCGTTCGCGTTCGACACGGTCAATTACGACCTCACGGAGCCGGCGCCGAGTCCGCCCAGTGGCGACAACTGGCTGGGCACCGATGATCAGGCGCGCGACGTGCTGGCGCGGGTGATTTTCGGCACACGTGTATCGCTGCTGTTTGCCTTGGCGCTGACGGCGGCGAGTGCAGTGATTGGCATCGCTGCCGGCGCGTTGCAGGGTTACTACGGCGGTTGGGTCGACCTGATCGGTCAGCGCTTGCTGGAGGTCTGGTCGGGGCTGCCGTTGTTGTACCTGCTGATCATTCTGTCCGGGTTTGTCGAGCCGAATTTCTGGTGGTTGCTGGGGATCATGGCGCTGTTTTCCTGGCTGAGTCTGGTCGATGTGGTGCGGGCCGAGTTCCTGCGCAGCCGTGGCCTGGAATATGTGAAAGCGGCGCGGGCTCTGGGTGTCGGCGATGCGCAGGTAATCGTTCGACACATTCTGCCCAATGCCATGAGCGCCACGCTGACCTATCTGCCGTTCATTCTCACCGGGGCGATTGCGACTTTGTCGGCGCTGGATTTTCTCGGTTTCGGCATGCCGGCCGGCAGTGCTTCGCTGGGCGAGTTGATCGGTCAGGGCAAGAGCAATCTGCAAGCGCCATGGCTGGGTTTGACCGCGTTCTTTGCCTTGGCACTGATTCTTTCGCTACTGGTATTTATCGGCGAAGCCTGCCGCGATGCGTTTGATCCGAGGACTTGATATGCCAGAACATCTGATCGAAATACGCGACCTGCGCGTCGCCTTCAATGGCCAGTCTGTGGTGCACGGCATCGACCTTGATATCCGCCCCGGCGAATGTCTGGCGCTGGTCGGCGAATCCGGCTCGGGCAAATCGGTAACGGCGCACAGCATTCTGCAATTGCTTGACCCGGCCATCACCCGGATCGACGGCAGCATCCGTTATGCCGGCGAGGAGCTGCTGGGCGTGCATGAACGCTACTTGCGGCAATTGCGTGGCAACCGCATCGCGATGATTTTTCAGGAGCCGATGAGTTCGCTGAACCCTTTGCACACGATTGAGCGGCAGTTGGGCGAGAGCCTGGCGCTGCACAAGGGGCTGGCCGGGGCGGCGGCGCGTCAGCGAATTGTGCAGTTGCTTGAACTGGTGGGTATTCAGCGCCCGCGCGAACGGCTCAAGGCCTATCCGCATCAACTGTCGGGCGGTCAGCGACAACGGGTGATGATTGCCATGGCGCTGGCCTGCGAGCCGCAGTTGCTGATCGCCGACGAGCCGACCACCGCGCTGGACGTGACCGTGCAACGCAAGATTCTGCTGTTGCTCAAAGAACTGCAGGAGCGCCTGGGCATGGCGCTGTTGATCATCAGTCATGATCTGAATCTGGTGCGAAACATCGCTCAGCGAGTGGCGGTCATGCGTGGCGGTCTGATCGTCGAACAAGCGTCGTGTGAACAGTTGTTCAACGCACCGCAACATCCTTACAGCATCGAGTTGCTCAACGCCGAACCGGGTGGCGAAGCGTTGTGCCGGGAGCCTGCGGAGGATTTGCTGGAGGTGCGTGATCTCAATGTGCGCTTCCGTTTGGGCGGCGGTTGGTTGCGCGCGAAGTCGTACTTGCACGCGGTCAACGGCATTGACTTGAAGCTTCAGCGCGGCAAGACCTTGGGGATTGTCGGCGAATCCGGTTCCGGCAAGTCGACGCTGGGCCAGGCGATTCTGCGTTTGCTCGATGCGCAAGGCAGTATTCGCTTTCAAGGCGAGGCGCTGGAGCACTTGAGCGGCAAACAACTCCGGCCGCTACGCAAACGCCTGCAAGTGGTGTTTCAGGATCCGTTTGGCAGCCTCAGTCCGCGCCTGTGTGTGGAGCAGATCATCGCCGAAGGACTACAGGTGCACAGCGATTTGGATGCCGCTGAGCGCGAACGGGCGGTGATCGATGTGTTGCGTGAAGTCGGTCTCGACCCTGCCACACGGCATCGCTATCCCCACGAGTTTTCCGGTGGTCAGCGGCAACGCATCGCGATTGCCCGGGCGCTGGTGCTCAAGCCCGACTTGATCCTGCTGGATGAGCCGACGTCGGCACTGGATCGCACGGTGCAAAAGCAGATCGTGGCTTTGCTGCGGCGTTTGCAGGCAGAACATGGCCTGACGTACCTGTTCATCAGTCACGATCTGGCGGTGGTGCGAGCACTGGCGCATGACTTGATCGTGATGAAGGACGGTGAAGTGGTGGAGCGTGGCGAGACAAATACGCTGTTTCATGCAGCGCAGCATCCGTATACCCGAGAGTTGCTGGCCGCTTCGTTCAGCGGGTAACCCTGTAGGAGCTGTCGAGTGAAACGAGGCTGCGATCTTTTGACTTTGCGTTCTAAAAAAACAGGGTCAAAAGATCGCAGCGTGCCGCAGCTCCTACAGGGCCGAAACGCAAAAATCCCGCCACAGGGGGCGGGATTCTTGTGTCACTGAACGTCGCTATTACGACGGGAACAGCTCGGACAGTTTCATCGACAGCATCATGTCGCCTTCAACGCGCAGCTTGCCGCCCATGAACGCCTGCATGCCGTCGGTTTCGCCGCTGACGATACCTTTCAGGGTTTCGCTGTCCAGCACCAGCGTGCAGTTGGCGTCCGGGTTTTCGCCTTCCTGGATGTCGCAGGTGCCGTCTTTGACGATCAGCGAGTACTGCTTGTCTTCGTCAGTGATGTTGAAACCGAAGACCAGATCCAGACCGGCAGCAGCGGCTGGGTTGAACTTGGCTTGCATTGCTTTTACGGCATCGGCTACGGAGGTCATGGTTCGATCCTTATGAGGTTAATTACAGCAAGGTTCACAGTTAACCGGACTCAGCGGAAAGTGATGAGTTCCGGAGCCTTCAACAGCTGCAGATGCGCATGACTGTTGAAGGAGGCCAAAGCCACCTCGCGACCGCGGAACTTCAGCTGGTTGAGCGAGGTGTTGACGATTTGCCAGTTCAATTCAAAGGCCTGTTTCGCAGGCATTTGCGTAATGAGGTGGAGCAGGGCAGTGATGGTGCCGCCGGAGGTGAACACGGCGATTTTCTGGTTTTTATCGGCCAGATCGAGAATCCGCTGCAGCCCGGCCTGGACGCGTTCGACGAAACCCAGCCAGCTTTCCAGCCCGGGCGTGTCGTAAGTGCCGGCCAGCCAGCGTTCGATGATCAGGGCGAAAATACGTTGGAATTCGCCACGGTTCTGTGCGGCGTTGCGCAAGATGTCGAGGGCTTCCGGCTCGTCCGCCAGCATGTCCGGGAGAAGGGCGCGAATCACCGCGTCGGCATCGAATTCGTTGAAGGCAGAATCGGTTTCCAGGATCGGCACCGACAGACCTTTGGCGGTGAACTGTTCCAGCGCGCTGGTGGCCGTGTGCTGCTGACGACGCAGGTCTCCGGCGAGGCAGCGATCGAAGCTGATCCCCAGTTCAGCGAGGTGCTGACCGAGGATTTCTGCCTGACGCACACCGGTCGGCGACAGGACGTCATAGTCGTCTGCACCAAAGGAGGCCTGGCCATGTCGAATCAAATAGATACTGCCCACGTCCGCGTCATCCCGGTACGTTGAAGGTTTGGCGAGGTTATGAGGATGACGGGTAGCTGTCAATGAAAAAACATACGCTTGTTTGAAATGCCCGTTACAGGGGTGTTGCCAGAGGTTTCACGGCTGGCCGATGAGCCGGCGCATGGGTATGCTGGAGCCATCCCGCGTGTGTTTCACATCCACGCACTGTTCTAAGGAGTCTCTGTGGAGTTTTTCACCGAATACGCCAGCTTCCTGGCCAAGACCGTCACGTTGGTGATAGCCATTCTGGTAGTGCTCGCCAGTTTTGCTGCATTGCGCAGCAAAGGCCGGCGCAAATCTGCCGGTCAGTTGCAGGTCAGCAAGCTCAATGATTTCTACAAGGGCCTGCGCGAGCGGCTGGAGCAGACCTTGCTCGACAAGGATCAGCTCAAGGCCTTGCGCAAGGGCGAAGCCAAGTCCGAGAAAAGCGAGAAGAAGCAGAAGAACAAGCCCGAGGCCAAACCTCGTGTGTTCGTGCTGGATTTCGACGGCGACATCAAAGCCTCGGCCACCGAGAGCCTGCGCCATGAAATCACCGCACTGCTGACCCTCGCCACGTCGAAAGACGAAGTCGTCCTGCGCCTGGAAAGCGGCGGCGGCATGGTCCACAGCTACGGCCTGGCGTCGTCGCAACTGGCGCGTATTCGCGAAGCCGGCGTGCCGTTGACCGTGTGCATCGACAAGGTCGCAGCCAGCGGCGGCTACATGATGGCGTGCATCGGCGAGAAGATCATCAGCGCGCCGTTCGCGATCCTCGGTTCGATCGGTGTTGTGGCGCAATTGCCTAACGTCAATCGCTTGCTGAAGAAGCACGATATCGACTTTGAAGTCCTCACCGCCGGCGAGTACAAACGTACCCTGACCGTGTTTGGCGAAAACACCGAGAAGGGCCGGGAGAAGTTCCAGGAAGACCTGGACATCACTCATCAGCTGTTCAAGAACTTCGTCGCCCGCTATCGCCCGCAACTGGCGATTGACGATGTGGCCACTGGTGAAGTCTGGCTCGGCGTCGCGGCGCTGGATAAACAACTGGTCGATGAACTCAAGACCAGTGATGAATACTTGGCAGATCGGGCAAAGAAGGCCGAGGTCTATCACCTGCACTATGCCGAGCGCAAAAGCTTGCAAGAGCGCATTGGCATGGCCGCCAGCGGTTCAGTCGACCGCGTGCTGCTGAGCTGGTGGAGCCGCTTGACCCAGCAGCGCTTCTGGTAAATCGAACAGGCATAAAAAAACGCCGGTCACATGACCGGCGTTTTTTTGTTCGCGCTAAACCTGAAGACTTAGCGGCGACGGAACAGCGGCAGCGGCTCGTCGGTGGCGGCCTGATAGGTCACCGAGAAGTCCTTGAGACCTTCAAGGGCTTCGTACGGGTCTTTATCGGCGCGCACGGCGAAGGCGTCGAAGCCACAGCGGTGCATGTAGAACAGCTGATCACGCAGCACGTCGCCAATCGCCCGCAGTTCACCTTTGAAACCGTAACGGTCACGCAGCAGACGGGCGTTGGAGTAGTTGCGGCCGTCGGTGAACGCCGGGAAGTTCAAGGCAATCACCTGAAACTCGGCGACGTCTTCACCGATTTCTTCGGCTTCTTCGTCGGCGTCCAGCCACACACCCAGACCGCCGTCGCGAGCCTTGAGCATGCGGCTGTGTTCGCGCCACAGTTGCAGCGGCACGATCAGATCGTCGCAGTTGCTGATCTCGTCGATGTTGAAATCCTTGGGCAGCAAGTGCCAGGTTTCGTCGACGACCTCGTTGTTCTTAATGATTCGCTGCATAGACGCGTTCCTTGAAGAGGTCGATGCCAATACGCTGGTAGGTGTCGATGAAGCGCTCGTCTTCGGTACGTTGTTCAACGTACACGTCGATCAGCTTCGAGATCACGTCAGGCATGGCTTCCTGAGCGAAGGACGGGCCGAGGATCTTGCCCAGGCTCGCATCACGGCTGGCACTGCCGCCGAGGGAGACCTGATAGAACTCTTCGCCTTTCTTGTCGACGCCGAGGATGCCGATGTGGCCGACGTGGTGGTGACCGCAGGCGTTCATGCAACCGGAGATGTTCAGGTCCAGCTCACCGATGTCGAACAGGTAGTCGAGATCATCGAAGCGGCGCTGGATCGATTCGGCAATCGGGATCGACTTGGCGTTGGCCAGCGAGCAGAAATCACCGCCAGGGCAGCAGATGATGTCGGTCAGCAGGCCGATGTTCGGCGTGGCGAAACCGCCTTCACGCAGTTCGCCCCAGAGGGTGAACAGTTGGCTTTGCTCGACGTCGGCAAGAATGATGTTCTGCTCGTGCGAGGTGCGCAGCTGACCGAAGCTGTAGCGGTCGGCCAGATCGGCGACGGCATCGAGCTGCTTGTCAGTGATGTCGCCCGGGGCAACGCCGGTCGGCTTCAGCGACAGGGTCACGGCGACATAACCCGGCTTTTTGTGCGCCAGGGTGTTGCGGGTGCGCCAGCGAGCGAAACCCGGATGCTCTTTGTCGAGATCGGCGAGTTGCGCGGTCTGGTTTTCCAGCGCTTTGTAGTCCGGGTCGACGAAGTGCTTGGCCACGCGCTGCAGTTCAGCGTCGGTCAGTGTGGTCTGGCCACCGCGCAGGTGTTCCATTTCCGCATCGACTTTCTGCGCAAACACTTCAGGCGTGAGGGCTTTGACGAGGATCTTGATCCGCGCCTTGTATTTGTTGTCGCGACGGCCGTAGCGGTTGTACACGCGCAGGATGGCGTCGAGGTAGCTCAGCAGGTCCTGCCACGGCAGGAACTCGTTGATGAACGCGCCAACCACCGGCGTACGACCGAGGCCACCGCCCACCAGCACGCGGAAACCCAGTTCGCCAGCGGCGTTGTGCACCGGCTCAAGGCCAATGTCGTGGACTTCAATGGCGGCACGGTCAGCGGTCGAACCGTTGACGGCGATCTTGAATTTACGCGGCAGGTAGGCGAATTCCGGGTGGAATGTAGTCCACTGGCGGACGATTTCGCACCATGGGCGCGGGTCGATCACTTCGTCGGCGGCGACGCCGGCGAACTGGTCGGTGGTGACGTTGCGCAGGCAGTTGCCGCTGGTCTGGATCGCGTGCATCTGCACGGTGGCCAGTTCAGCCAGAATGTCCGGGATGTCTTCCACCGCCGGCCAGTTGAACTGCACGTTCTGCCGCGTACTGATGTGGGCGTAGCCCTTGTCGTAGTCGCGGGCAATCTTGGCCATCATGCGCGTCTGACGCGAAGTCAGCTGGCCGTAAGGCACCGCCACACGCAACATCGGCGCGAAGCGCTGGATGTAGAGGCCATTTTGCAGGCGCAGGGGGCGGAATTCTTCTTCGCTCAGCTCACCTGCCAGATAGCGTCGGGTCTGATCACGGAACTGCTTGACGCGGTCCTCGATGATCCGCTGATCGTACTCGTCGTATACGTACATATAAGTCCTGTTCTCAGGCTTTGGGCTACTCGGAAAACGCTGCGTTTTCGCTTGCTGAAGTCCGATGGTGCCTCTGCAATTCTGCGCGCACGGCCGCGCGCTCCCTAAGGGAGCCGGGGCAATATACCTGTTTGCAGTTATGCGCAAAAGTGATGTTTGAGTATATGGAAAGAACCAAATCGCCTAACGAGAATGGCTGTCAACTAACCCACATTTGTCGTGCGGACAATCATCGTCTTAACTGTGGTCGAGTCTTTCTGCAATCACCGATAAAACCGACAAGAGGCGATGCAATGAGCAACCCGACCAAGGCAAGAAAAAGCGACAGCAGTGTCGATGCGTGGGCCATTTTGTTCCTGATCATTCTCGTAGTAGGAACAGCGGTATTCTGGGTCAGCCATCAGTAAACGACCCATCCGGGCCCGCACCCGACGAGTTGTCGGACAAAAACGGGATCAGGCATCAATAGCCGGTGGATCGATGGCTATAATGCGCGGCCATTTTTCCTTGGGCCCGGATGTTTCATGTTCAAGCTCTTCCACATCAGTCTTCTGTTGTTCGGTGCGCTGTTCCAGAGCGGCGCGCGGGCCGAGTCTGTGCTGTTTCTGAATCCGGGCTCGACGCAGGAAGCCTTCTGGGTCAGTTACTCGCAATTCATGCAGGCGGCCGCCCGGGATCTGGGTATCGATCTGCACATCCTCTATTCCCAGCGCCAGCCCGAATTGACCTTGGCGCAGGCACGCCTGGCGTTGCAGGGGCCGAATCGTCCCGACTACCTGATTTTCGTCAACGAACAATACGTCGCCCCGCAAATCCTGCGCCTGGCCGAGAACAGCGGCGTGAAGCTCTTCATGGTCAACGCCGTGCTGACACCTGACCAACAGGCGCTGGTCGGCGAGCGTGACGATCGCATAGGCAGTCTGGTGCCGAATGACGAGGAGGGCGGCTACTTGATGATGAAGGAGTTGATCCGCCTGCATCCGGCTGCGGCAGGCACTGAGCCGATTGAAGTGTTGGCGTTTTCCGGGCTGAAGGTCACCCCTTCGGCGCAACTGCGCGAGCGCGGCATGCAGCGGGCGTTGGCCGAACATCCACAGACTCGCTTGCGACAGCTGGTTTACAGCGGCTGGACGCAAGAACGCGCCTATGAGCAGGCCAAACAGCTGTTCGCCCGTTACCCGAAGGTGTCCCTGGTGTGGTCGGCCAATGATGAAATGGCCTTCGGCGCGATGCGTGCGTATGCCGAGACGGGCAAAGTCCCCGGCAAAGATGCATTGTTCAGCGCGGTCAACACCTCACCGGCAGCCTTGCAGGCATTGGTCGACGGACGCCTGAGCGCATTGGTTGGCGGGCATTTCACCCTGGGTGGCTGGGCGTTGGTCGAGGTGCATGACGTTGCGCAAGGCGTCGAACTGGATCGTTACGGTGGCCGCGACCGACAGATTCCCTTGCTGCAATTGATCGACAAACAGCATGCCCGACAAATGCTGGCCATGGGCAAGTCGCCGGACTACGGCGTGAATTTCCGCAAGCTCTCAGCCAAGGGGCAGCCGGATTCCTACCGCTACCCGTTCAACTTGCAGACGCTGATGCGCTGACCGCATCAGACCCCGGCGAAATGCAGCACCAGTTTGACGATGGCAAACAATGCCAGCGCAAACACCGCGGTGAAGAGAATGCCCAGGATGACGAAATGGCTGGGCTTGCCATGGGTGAAGTCCCTTGCCCGGTTCTTGCCGCTCTGAACACCGAATGCCGCAGCCATCACGCTGTGCAGCATCTGCCAGAAGGTCGGTGGCTTGTTGTCGACTGGATCGTCCATAAATCCCTCTTTGAAAATCGTGCCTCACAAGCATAGTCAAAATACGCGCAGGCGCCTGAGGTGGCCGCCCAGACATATCGTTACAACTGCGTCATGGCGCGATAACTATGTACCGCAGAGGCGTTCGCCCGGGATGGTCTGCTGACGCTCCATTTACAGGAGCGATGTATGTCCCCCGATTCCAGCCCCCAGCAGGTCAACGACAAACCGGCCAAACCTGTGGTCACGGGCAGTCTCCACGCTGAGTATCTCGAAGGCGCGGTTGCGCAATGGCTGGTCGACGCTGCTGCGCAAAGGAAGAATGAGATCAAACAGGCCAGGCCAGTGATACCGGCCTGGTACAGACAAGCGTCGTCGCAGCAACGCCAGGCGCTGGACAGCAGTTTCAGGGACAGTGTCATGGCCCAGTCTGCACTGGACAAAACAATGTCCCCGCTCAAGGACATCGACGCGTTTGCCCGGCCGCTACTGACGCAAGCGCTGCACGAGCACTACAAGATCACTGTCGATGTCGACAAGACTTTCCTCAGCCTCAGGCGTTCTTTGGCCGTGAGTATTTTCAGTGTGGAAATCGGCTCATTCGAAGTCTTGAACCTGACGATGCTTCAGGCTGCACTGCACAATTTCGAAATCCGCGAATGCCTGCCCGGTGCCTTTCACGACAGTTCGGGTTTTGAGGAAGAAACCACCACGGCCGGTACTTTTGCCCCGGTAACGGTCAACCTGAGCGTTATGGAGTTTCTGCGTTTGTGCCGTCATCTGGACCTTGGCGCGAAGTACCAGGCGTATCTCAAGGCGTTTTTCCACACTGCGGACCCAGACCTGGCAAAGACATTACGCACGCAGTTCATTGCCAGCCAGAAAGCCGCCATGCGGGCGGCGGCCGAGCAAGCGTTGCTGACCAAGGATATTCGGCCGGAAGATCACGCGATGATCCTCTCGGTCATCGCCGGTGAAAAACATCCTGAAGTGCGCGGCAGACAGGTCTGGTTTCATGATCTGGGCCTGATGCGGCACAGACTGACCGGCTGCGTCGCTTTTGCTATCGGCCAGAGGCGTCGGGCCCCTGAAGCGGTCATTGTCTACGTGCCCAATGATCCTGAGCATCCGCTGAAGCGCTACACCGGGACGCAAATGGAGGAGACGTTCAAGCACCGGTTGACTGCCCGGGATGCACAAACCGCGCAGAGTGCCGAGCCGACGCCTTACCAGCGGTTCTTCAGCCAGTTCCTGCCTTACGACCAGCGCCCTTACTATTTCAGTCAGTTCGTGCGCGAGTCTGGCGATTCACCGCCGAGTGTCATTTCGTCGTCCTGGCGCAGAATTCCAGCGGCCTTCGGCTTGCTGTCGGCTTTTGTCGATTTCCGGGAATTGCCACCCGAACACCCGGAAATGCAGCCGGATCCTGATCCCTATATTGGCGTTTCGATCATTGCGCGAGACGAACACGATCCATGGGCTGAAAACAGCGACCTCTGGGCCAGGCTGTATGAGCGGCATCGCGACAAAGTACTGGCCGACGCCCTTAGTCATGCGGTGCCGTCGAGTGACATCGACGCCAAGGTGCGCGATGCAAAGCTTGCGGCCCTGCTGCAAGTCGGGCTGCTGGCGCTCAACCTGGTGTCCATGTTCGTGCCGGTTCTCGGCGAGGTCATGCTGGCGATCATGGCGGGGCAACTGCTGTACGAAACCTTCGAGGGCGCGCTCGAATGGAGTGAGGGCGACAAGCACGCTGCCAAGGCGCATTTGATCGATGTCGCGGAAAACCTCGCCCTCATCGGCGTAATGAGCGCTGCCGGGGCTGGGCTCAGCAAGCTCACGGCGGTCAAGCCGGAACCGGTGATCGAGGACTTGCACCCGGTGACCTTGCCCAACGGGGAAACACGCCTGTGGAAAGCAGATCTGAGCGGCTATGAGCAAGACATCAGCTTAAGCGCCGCGACCGGCCCGGATCAGCTGGGTCGCTATCAACTCAACGGCAAAACGTATCTGCGTCAGGGCGAAAAGGTCTACGAGCTGATTGTCGATCCGGCCACCGCGCAGTGGCGGATCAAACATCCCGGTGCGCCCAACGCTTACCAACCAGTGCTGCAACACAATGGCCAAGGTGCCTGGCGCCATACGCTGGAACAACCGATGAGCTGGAATCGCCTGACGCTGTTGCGGCGCATGGGGCATGTCACCGATGGGCTGTCCGATGAAACGTTACTGACGCTGGCCGACGTCAGCGGCGTCAGCGAAAACAGCTTACGCAAGATGCACCTGGATCACGCGTGCGCGCCGCCCGAATTGCGCGACGCCCTGCGCTTGTTCAAAGCCGATGCGCAGGTCGCGCAAATGATCGAGCAATTACGCGGTGCGACACCGATTGATGATCGTTATTTGCTTGCTTTACCGCAGGTCACGCACATGCCGCGCTGGCCGTACGATCGGGTATTGGAGGTCTTCGCCGGCCCCGAGCTGTCGGGGCCGGCGATTGGCTATGGCAGCGAAAAAACAGTGCCCGGCGTCAGCACCAAACCAGCGATCCAGCTCACGCGCGCGCAGGTGCTGAATGGGGAAATGCCTGAGCGGATTCTTGCGGCACTGGAAGAGAACGAGATCAACTATTTGCTTGGCAGGGCCACCGCGCAATTTCGCGTAGCGAGGCCCGAGGCGTTCGGCCGGCAATTGCTGGAGCATGTTTATGCACGCCAGACTTCGATTGTTGACAGCCTGTACCGGAGCGGTGAAGCGGACAGTGCTCGCCTGCGTATCTTGCGACGGGAAACGCCCGGTCTGAGCGAGGCTGCCGCGCAGGATGTGCTCGATCACGCCACGCCGGCGGAGCTGGTGCGTCTGGACACCATCAAACGGGCACCGCTGAACCTGCTTGAAGAGGCGCGCTGGCATGCCGGTCGCGGTCGCCAGACTCGCGCATTTGCCGGTTTGCACAGCGAAAACCTTGCGTCGGCGGATAGCCGCCGCCTCGCTTTGCACGCGATGTCACAGTTGCCGGGCTGGCCGCAGTCGTTACGCTTGGAGATTCGCGAGGGCAGTCCGACTGGCGCGCTGCTCGACAGCCTCGGTGAAAACTCCGCGGCCAACCGAACCTATCTGATCAAGGACGGGCCGTTTTATCAGGCCTTCGACGACCGAGGGCAGCCGCTGAACAGCACGCCCAGACCGGCTGACAGCTTTTACCGCGCGATCATGCGCGTGCTGCCCGATGACGATGCTGCCGCGATGGGCTTGAGCGATGGCAGCCGAAGTCATCAGTTGCAGCGCAAGGTTATCGAGTCTGCGCTCAAGCACCGTGAGGGCGTTGCGCAATTGCTGGCGCCACAGGCCAAGCGGTTCAAAGCGCCGAGCCGAGTTGGCGCCACGCTGAAGGGCTATTACGCGAGTGGGCGAGGCTCCGGCCTGCGTCCCTCGCTTTGGGTGCGGGTGATGGACCTCTATCCGGGGCCGCAACAGGCAGAGGCATTTCTCCAGCAGCAACGTGGCCGGACTGACCAGCAAATCTACTCGGTGCTGCAGACGCGCCGACGTGAGTGGGAAGGGCTCAACGCTGCGCTTGACCAGTGGCAGGCCGGTCCGTCCGGCAGCGAGGCCGCGCAGGGCAGATTGCGGTTTGCCCAGGCCGTCCGGGACGCCTGGCGCAACGCACCACTCGCCGCGCAGGTTGCGGACGCGGCACGCTTGTCGCTGGTGTGTGATGCGCCGTTGCCAGAGCTGAACACTTCTTTTGTTCACATACGCGAGCTGTCGGTGGCTGGCAGCGGCTTGACGGACGCTAATGCGAATGCCTTTCTGGCGCAGTTTCCCGAGGTGACTCATCTGTCGATAGGCAACCTTGAACGCGGTCTCGAATACCTGTCGTCCAGAACCCGTCCGCTCACGTCAGTGCCGTCGGCGGTCGCCCGGTTGCCCCGGCTTGTCAGCCTGCGCTTTTCCACCCATGCGCCGGTACTGGCGGCGGATTTTCCGGCAACGCTGGGCACGCTTACGTCGCTGGAAACGCTGCACCTCGACTATGCCGGCTTCGATGCCAGAAGCCTGCATGCGCTGGATCTGAGCCCTTTGCGGCACTTGCGTACCTTGCGCATCGACGCGCCCTATGCGTTATGGCAATGGCCGGCGTACGTCGAGGGGCTTGCGCAACTGCAACGTCTGGATCTGACGCACAGCGCAATCCGCGCGCTGCCCGAATCCCTGTATAGCGGACAAGAGCGGCTCTGGGCCGGTTTGTCGCTGGACTGGGCGGCGCTGGCTCCGGCGCAGTTCATGCGTGCTTACGAATATGTCCGCAACTACTCCGGTGAGCTCGGCCATCTGGTCGATCTGAATCAGATGGTCAGCCAGTATTGCCGGGCGGAGCTGGACTTCATGGCGACCTTGCCCGATCCGCACGATCCCTTACCGGCAAGCTTCGATGCCGCATGGACAACGCCCGAGGCGCGAATGACGGCGATTGCCCGACTCAGGGCTGAGCACGACGCAATCTTTGCCCGATTTCATATGCCGACCCATCCGCAGGCGATGCGCTTTACAGGGCTCCGCTGGCAATGGGCAACGGGGCGCAACGCGGCGACTTTACGCGCCCTCAAGCAAAGCTGGAATGCCGCCATCCGCCAACGTTATGGCGTGCCCGGCGACATTGCCACGTTTGAATTGCCGGTATCGAGAGTGGGGCTGGTTGAGCAGGCAGGCATGGAGCAAATCATCGAATTGCCTCCCTTGCCCGCCGGTAGCTTTGCCCACATCCGCACACTGCGTCTGGGGCAGCTGGATGTTCCCGTCGGGCAGGCGCGGGCCTTTATCCGGGGGTTCAGTGCGACCGAAACGCTGGTCATGACGGGGAACAATTTCACTGAGTTACCGTTTGCCGCTGCTGATCTGCCAGCGTTGATGCAACTCGACGTATCGGCCAACAGCATCGTGGTCACCCCGGCGGTGCAGGCGCAATTCAATGGTCTGCAGCGACTCAGAAGCCTGAACCTGCAAGCCAACCCGCTGGGCCAACTGGATGCAAGTGCCTTCAGCCAGCTTCAGGCGCTGAACCTCAGAGCGACGCGCTTGCAAGCCTGGCCTGCCGGTGCCGAGCGTCTTGAGCAGTTGTACTGGCTCGACTTGCGTGACAACGCGATCGCCGCGCTCTCGCCACAAGTCTTGGCCGATCCGCACGCGCTGATGAAAGTCAATCTGCGCGGCAATGCGTTCAGTCCTGCCGGTGAGGCTGCCCTGAACGCCGCGTTACAGCGCATCGAACACGACGTCGTGTTACCCGAAGGCTCACTCGCGCGTTTTGCCGAGGAGCCCGTCCCTGACAACACTTTGCCGAGCCAGTCGGGCTGGTCGTTGAGGAGCCTGTTAATGGCGCTTCCCGAACCCGCGCAAATCGCTCAATGGCATCAGGCTTGCGAAGGACTGATCCGGCAGTTGAACGGCTGGCTGTTTACGCGGGGTGTGTCCACGGGCGAGCGCCGAGTGTCTGCGCAAAGCCGTTCCCGCGCTGCGGTACGTATCCGCGATGCCTGGCTTGCGGGACTCGGACATGGCCCCGGTGCAGAAGGGCTGACGCTCAGCCTTGAGGGCTTGCAGACCGGCGATTTGCCAAGCCTGATGGTGCCGCTTGTGAGCGTCACCGTGCTGGATCTGAGCGGTGTGGGTATGACCACCGCCGGCGCATCCGGTTTTCTGCAAGCCTTTGCCAATCTCAGGACGTTGAGGCTCAGTGGCAATCAGCTGATGGGTGTTCCCCTGCCGTTACTGCACATGAGTCAGCTGGAGCGCCTGGAAATGCAGTATTGCGAGCTGTCCAGCGCCACCAGCGTCTATCCGTTGCTCGCTAGTACCCGGTTGCGCTGGCTCGACCTCAGTTATAACGATCTTCAGGTATTCAACCCGCCTGGATTAGCTGCTGTCGAAACGCTTGATCTGCGCTTCAACGAGCTGATTGATTGGCCCGGCGCTGTACTCGAAGCGCCAAACCTGCGGACGTTGAACCTCAGTGGCAACGACATCACCGACATTCCCGATGAAATCTTCGACGGTAGTCACGCGCAACTGATCGCGGGCACAGACTTGTCGGAGAACACGGAACTGTCACTTCACGCGTTGCAGCGACTCAGGTTCCACAGCCGCGTCAACCACGCTCCGGAGCTATTGGGCATTGCGCGCGAGGACATTGACGGCATGATCGACGCGCAAGTCTTTGGCATCGACGAAAGCGGTTTTTCAGAGGCGGGCAGTGACAGCAACGGTTCTGCCGAGAGAGCTGTCGGCATTGATATACATGCCGTGGTGGCGCCCGTTGAACCGCTCTTTGATCCGGCTCTGGCTATATCGCCTGAATCATTGAATCCCTGGCTGGCGGGTGCTCCGCCGGCATTGGCCACCACGCGAACAACCCTTTGGACGCGGTTGGCGGAAGAACCGAATCACGAGCGTTTTTTTCAGCTGATCTACCTGTTGCGTTATGCCCAGGACTTTCGCCTTGCGCGCGCCGATCTGACCCAAAGGTTGTGGCGTGTCATGGAGGCTGCCAGTGAAAACAGCGAACTGCGCGAATTGATGTTCCACAACGCCGAGACGCACGGTGCGTGTCCGGATGGCCGAATTCTGACGTTCAGCGAGCTGGAGGTGCGCGCTTATGAATACACCGCGCTGCGCGATATTCCGCACGACCGCCCGGACCTTCGCGGACGGGCCTTGCTCGATCTGACTCGACGGCTGTTTCGACTGGAGCGGGTCGACAGGCTGGCAGAAGCTGCCGGACGCCATCAGGACCGGGCGCAAATCCGCCTGCGCTACCGGATCGGCATGACTCGCGGCTGGCCGGACGGGCTGGAGTTGCCGGGCCAGCCGGAACACGCGCTGTACGACACGCCGATCAGCGGGCAGCGCTTGATCGACGCCCGGGCTGCGGTGTTGGCGGATGAGGCATCCAGCCTGTTCCTCGACGACCTGATCTCGCGGGATTACTGGAGTCGTTACCTGAAAGATATTTACCCTGAGGTTTTCGACGAACTGGAACGCAACGCCACACAACGCCTGGAAGAGGTCGAGGACGCCCATCCGGACAAACACGGCGATGACGCGTCACGCGAACGCTATCTGCAGGCCATGAACCTGCTGGAGATAGAGTTGGCGCTGGCACGCGCCGACAGGCTGAAGGAGCTGTCCCGAACGGAACTGCAAAAGCTGGCGACGGTGGTTGTCGATGCACCCCCCGCGCCATCGTCACCGCAACCGGGGCCCTCAAGACGCCAATGAGTGACTGAACGGACCTGGGGCTGAGCGCCCAGGTCCTTGGCGGGTTTCAGTTGTCGTAGCCGAGGTTCGGTGCCAGCCAGCGCTCGGTCACGCTCAACTCCTGGCCTTTACGCGAGGTGTAGCTGGCGACCTGATCCTTGTCGATCTTGCCCACGGCAAAGTACTGCGCCTGCGGATGGGCGAAGTACCAGCCGCTGACGGCAGCCGCCGGGAACATCGCGTAGTGCTCGGTGAGGAACACTCCGCTGCGACCAGCGCGCATCTCTTCAGCTTCCGGATCGAGCAGGGCAAACAACGCCGCCTTCTCGGTGTGATCCGGGCACGCCGGGTAACCCGGAGCAGGGCGGATGCCGCTGTATTGCTCTTTGATCAGCGCTTCGTTGTCGAGGGTTTCACCCTTGGCATAACCCCAGTGCTCTTTACGCACCTGCTGGTGCAGCCATTCGGCGCAAGCTTCGGCCAGACGGTCGGCCAAGGCTTTGACCATGATCGAATTGTAGTCGTCGCCAGCGTCCTGATAAGCCTTGGCGACTTCTTCGGCGCCGATGCCGGCGGTGGTGATGAAACCACCGACGTAGTCGGTCACTTCGCTGTCCTTCGGCGCCACGAAGTCGGCCAGCGAGAAGTTTGGTTTGCCGTCGGTCTTGATGATCTGCTGGCGCAGGTGATGCAGTTTGGCCAATGGCTGGCCGTCATCGCCGTACAGCTCGATATCGTCGTCATGCACCTGATTGGCCGGCCAGAAACCGAACACCGCACGGGCGCTGATCAGCTTCTCGTCGATCAGTTTGGCGAGCATCTCTTGCGCGTCCTTGTACAGCGCGGTGGCGGCTTCACCGACCACTTCGTCTTCAAGGATGCGCGGGAACTTGCCGGCCAGATCCCAGGAGATGAAAAACGGCGTCCAGTCGATGTATTCGGCGAGGACCTTGAGGTCAATGTTGTCCAGCACCTTGCTGCCGGTGAACGTCGGTTTGACCGGCTCATAAGTCGCCCAGTCGAACTGTGGCTTCTTGGCGATGGCCGCTGCGTAGCTCAGGCGCTCGGTACGGGCACTGCGATTCGAGGTGCGTTCGCGCACATCGACGTATTCCAGACGCGTCTTCTCGACGAAACCAGCCTTCAATTCCTTGGACAGCAACTGGGTTGCTACACCTACCGCACGGGAGGCGTCGGTCACGTAGACCACGGCATCGTTGCTGTACTTCGGCTCGATCTTCACTGCCGTGTGCGCTTTGGAGGTGGTTGCGCCACCGATCATCAGCGGCAGATGGAAGTCCTGACGCTGCATCTCGCGGGCCACATGGACCATTTCATCCAGCGACGGAGTGATCAGACCAGAGAGACCGATGATGTCGCACTTCTGCTCTTTGGCCACCTGCAGGATCTTCTCCGCCGGGACCATCACGCCGAGGTCGACGATGTCATAGCCATTGCAACCGAGCACCACGCCAACGATGTTCTTGCCGATGTCGTGCACGTCACCTTTTACGGTGGCCATGAGGATCTTGCCCTTGGCTTCCGGCTTGTCGCCTTTTTCCAGTTCGATGAACGGGATCAGGTGGGCCACAGCCTGCTTCATCACGCGGGCGGATTTCACCACTTGCGGCAGGAACATTTTGCCGGCGCCGAACAGGTCGCCGACGATGTTCATGCCGGACATCAGCGGGCCTTCGATCACTTCGATCGGGCGGGCGAACGACTGGCGCGACTCTTCGGTGTCTTCAACGATGTGCGTGGTGATGCCTTTGACCAGCGCATGTTCCAGACGCTTGTTGACCTCCCAGCTGCGCCACTCTTCGGTCTCGGCTTCCTTGACGCTGCCGTCGCCCTTGTACTTGTCGGCGATGGCGAGGAGGGCGTCGGTGCCTTCCGGGGTGCGGTTGAGGATCACGTCTTCCACGGCATCGCGCAGTTCCTGCGGGATCTGGTCGTAGATCTCCAGCTGACCGGCGTTGACGATGCCCATGGTCAGGCCTGCGCGGATCGCGTACAGCAGGAACACCGAGTGAATTGCTTCACGCACCGGATTGTTGCCACGGAACGAGAACGACACGTTGGACACGCCGCCCGAGGTCAGCGCGTACGGCAGTTCGTCGCGGATGTAGGCACAGGCGTTGATGAAGTCGACCGCGTAGTTGTTGTGTTCTTCGATGCCGGTGGCGACGGCAAAGATGTTCGGGTCGAAGATGATGTCTTCCGGCGGGAAGCCGACTTCGTTGACCAGAATGTCGTAGGAGCGTTTGCAGATTTCTTTCTTGCGCGCTTCGGTGTCGGCCTGGCCGGCTTCATCGAACGCCATCACCACCACCGCAGCGCCGTAGCGCTTGCACAATTTGGCGTGATGGATGAACTGCTCGACGCCTTCTTTCATGCTGATCGAGTTGACGATGCCTTTGCCCTGAATGCACTTGAGGCCGGCTTCGATGACTTCCCATTTCGACGAGTCGATCATGATCGGCACGCGGGAGATGTCCGGTTCACCGGCGATCAGATTGAGGAAGGTCACCATGGCCTTCTTCGAATCGAGCATCCCTTCGTCCATGTTGATGTCGATCACCTGCGCGCCGGCCTCGACCTGTTGCAGGGCGACTTCCAGCGCTTCGGTGTAGTTGTCTTCACGGATCAGCCGGGCGAATTTTGCCGAGCCGGTGATGTTGGTGCGCTCGCCGACGTTAACGAACAGCGAGTTGCGATCGATGGTGAACGGCTCCAGACCCGAGAGGCGGCACGCCTTGGGGATGTCCGGAATCTGCCGCGGTGCGTAACCGGCGACGGCTTTGGCGATGGCTTCGATGTGCCCTGGCGTGGTGCCACAGCAACCGCCGACGATGTTGAGGAAGCCGCTCTGGGCAAACTCTTCGATGACCTTCGCCGTTTCCGACGGCAGTTCGTCGTACTCGCCGAATTCGTTCGGCAGACCGGCGTTCGGGTGCGCGGAAACGTGGGTGCTGGCTTTGTTCGACAGCTCTTCCAGGTACGGACGCAGTTCACTGGCGCCGAGCGCGCAGTTGAGGCCGACGGAGATTGGCTTGGCGTGTGCTACGGAGTTCCAGAACGCTTCGGTGGTCTGGCCCGAGAGGGTGCGACCGGAGGCATCGGTGATGGTCCCGGAAATCATGATCGGCAGTTCGAGGTGCAGCTCTTCGAACACGCCTTGCACAGCGAAGATCGCCGCTTTGGCGTTGAGGGTGTCGAAAATGGTTTCGATCAGGATCAGGTCGGCGCCGCCCTCGATCAGGCCTTTGGTGGCTTCGGTGTAGTTCTCCACCAGCTCATCGAAGGTGACGTTGCGATAGCCGGGGTTGTTGACGTCCGGCGACAGCGAACAGGTGCGGCTGGTCGGACCGAGCACGCCGGCGACGAAGCGCGGCTTGGCCGGGTTCTCGGCGGTCTTGGCGTCGGCGACCTTGCGGGCCAGACGTGCGCCTTCTACGTTTAACTCGTAGGCCAGCTCTTCCATACCGTAGTCGGCCATGGAAATGCGCGTAGCGTTGAAGGTGTTGGTTTCGAGGATGTCGGCGCCGGCATCCAGGTAGGCTTTCTCGATGCCGCCGATCACGTCGGGACGGGTGATCACCAACAAGTCGTTGTTGCCCTTGACGTCACTCGGCCAGTCCGCGAAGCGCTTGCCGCGATAATCCTGCTCTTCGAGCTTGTAGCTCTGGATCATCGTGCCCATACCGCCGTCGAGTATCAGGATGCGCTCTTTGAGAGCTTGCTTGAGAGCTTGAAGGCGGACGCTGCGATCGGACATTTGGACTACTCGGAAAGACCATTACGAAGGAGCGGGATCATAGCAAACCTGTGCGCTTTTAGAGCATGTGGGGCTTTTGCATGAATATCGTTCATGTTGGTGCGAGCGTCATACTGTAGACTCGCGGCGTTTTTTTCAGGATCGGGATCAAGGGCATGTCGTACCGCGTCATCAGCATGGTTTTGCTGTTCTTAAGCTGGGGCGCCGTTGCGCAAGAGCCCACGATCTCATACAGCCGTGATATCCAACCGATCTTCACCGAGAAGTGCGTGGCCTGCCATGCCTGCTACGACTCGGCCTGCCAGTTGAACCTGGGCAGTGGCGAGGGCGCGGCCCGTGGCGCGAGCAAGATGCCGGTCTACGACGGCGAGCGTACACAAGCGGCACCGACCACTCGGCTGTTCTACGACGCCTTCGGCAAACGTGCCTGGCAGCAGAAAGACTTCTATTCGGTGCTCGACGCGCAGGGCAGTCAGGCGGCGCTTATGGCGCGCATGCTCGAGCTGGGGCATAAAACGCCATTGACGCCGAACGCCAAACTCCCGGAAGAGATTGTGCTGGGCCTGAACCGCGAGAACATGTGCTCGCTGCCCGCCGAGTTTGAAGGCTACGCCGGTGCCCATCCGAAAGAGGGCATGCCACTGGCGGTGACCGGGCTGACCGATCAGCAATATCAGACGCTGCAGCGCTGGCTGGCCTCGGGTGCGCCGATTGACGAACAAGGCCTGGCGCCGAGCGCGAAAGAGGCGCTGCAGATCGTCCAGTGGGAAAATCTGCTGAACATGCCTGGCGCGCGGCAAAGTCTGGTCGGCCGCTGGTTGTACGAGCACTGGTACCTCGCGCACATCTACTTCAAGGACGGCGAGCCAGGGCATTATTTCCAGTGGGTGCGATCACGTACACCAAGCGGTCAGCCGATCGACCTGATCGCCACCCGTCGTCCCAACGACGATCCGGGCACTCAGGTGTATTACCGCTTGTGGCCGGTGCAGGGCGTGATTGTGCATAAAACCCACATCACCTATCCACTGAGCGCGGCGAAGATGGCGCGGGTGAAAAGCCTGTTCTACAGCGGCAACTGGCAGGTCAATGCGTTGCCCGGTTACGGCCCGCAGAGCCGTGCCAATCCATTCGCGACGTTCGAAGCGATTCCGGCGCAGGCGCGTTATCAGTTCATGCTCGACAACGCCGAATACTTCGTCCGCACGTTTATTCGCGGCCCGGTGTGCCGGGGGCAGATTGCGACCGACGTGATCCGCGACAACTTCTGGGCACTGTTCCAGGCACCGGAACACGACCTCTATATCACCGACCCGAATTATCGCGGTCAGGCCACACCGTTGCTGGCCATGCCGGGGCAGAACGACGATGTCGGCAGTGTGTTGAGTCTGTGGCACAACTATCGCAACAAACGTAATGAGTACGAGGCCCTGCGCCGCGACAGCTACGCCGATGTGCCCGCGCCGAGCTGGTCGACGTTGTGGGCCGGCAACGACAACGCTCTGCTGAGCATTTTCCGCCACTTCGACAGCGCCTCGGTGACCAAAGGCTTGATCGGTGAAGTGCCGCAAACCATGTGGCTGTTCGACTATCCGCTGCTGGAACGCACCTATTACCAGTTGGCGGTCAACTTCGACGTGTTCGGCAACGTCTCCCATCAGGCGCAAACCCGCCTGTATTTCGATCTGATCCGCAATGGCGCCGAGCAGAACTTCCTGCGCCTGATGCCCGCCGATTCCCGCGAGGATTACCTCGACGATTGGTATCAGAGCAGCGGCCAGTTCAAGATGTGGCTCGATTACGAAGCGATTGACGACGATAAGCCGACCGCGCTGAAACTCGACGAAAAAGACCCGAAATACGACTTCGCCATGCAATTGCTGGCGCGTTACGGCGATCTCAATGCGCGGCCGGACCCGATCAATCGCTGCGACGGTGCTTACTGCTCGCGGCCGAATATCGACCCGGGGCTGCAAAATGCCGAACAGGCCTTGAGTCGCCTGACCTCACGTCCGGCGGCCGGTTTGAAGGTGATCGAGCAGTTGCCGGAAGCGACGATGCTGCGCATTGAAACCGCCAGCGGCAAACGCGAGGTCTACAGCCTGCTGCGCAATCGTGCACACAGCAACGTGGCGTTCCTGCTCGGTGAGTCGCTGCGCTATCAGCCAGGACTGGACACGCTCACGATTTATCCGGGCGTGCTCAGCAGTTATCCGAACTTCATCTTCAACGTCCCGGCCGATCAGGTGCCGGCGTTTGTCGATGCGATGGAAAACGCCAAGGATGCCAATCGTTTCGAGAAAATCGTCGAACGCTGGGGGATCCGCCGCAGTCATCCACAATTCTGGTTCTATTTCCACGATTTGAGTCAGTACATCCACGAAACCGAACCGGTGGAAGAGGGCGTGCTGGACATGAACCGCTACGAGAATCTTTGATCATTTGAAACAGGCCGACTGTCACAGCTTCAGGTAACACACAAATCCCCTGTGGGAGCGAGCCTGCTCGCGAAGGCGGAGTGTCAGGCACCGAATACATTGAACGTACCGTCGCTTTCGCGAGCAGGCTCGCTCCCACAGGGTGAAGTGGTGTTTTTGCAATTGTGATCGGGAGCAGGTGATGTTGATTTCAGTGCAAGCCCTGCGTGCGCTTGCCGCGTGGACGGTGGTCTGCCATCACTTCATGCAGATCTTCTTCGACTTTCAGGCACGTGGGCCCATCGGGCAGCTGTTCATCGACAAGGGCGCGGTGGGCGTCGATATCTTCTTCGTCATCAGCGGTCTGGTGATTTTCCTCTCGACCGAAAACAAACCGCTGCCGCCGACGCGCTTTCTGCTGTACCGCCTGTTTCGCATCGTCCCGGCGTATTGGCTGTACACGCTGTTGATGGCGCTGCTGGTGGTGTTCGCCCAGCCGTTGCTGCCGGATCAAACGGTGGACTGGGGTCATCTGCTGTTGTCGTTGCTGTTCATTCCTACGGAAAACCCCGGCGGCTACGGCTTCTATCCGACGCTGAATGTCGGCTGGACCCTGAATTACGAAATCCTGTTTTACGTGCTGTTTGCCTGGGCGTTGCTGTTCCGTCTGCAGGTGCGCCTGCTGGTAGTCGCGGCGTTGCTGTTTGCAGTGAGTCAGGCGTGGACCGGGTTTGGCTGGATCAGCGAGTTTTACCGTTCGGACATCGTCTATGAGTTTCTGCTGGGGATCGGAATCGGCATGCTCTATCGCCGGGGCTGGATCGGTGCGGGACTGTGGCTGCCACTGGCGGCCATCGTCGTCGCGTTGCTGGCGATTTATCATTTGGCACCGGCGCCGAGGCTGCTCAATTGGGGTGTGCCGAGTGCGGTGCTGGTGATGGCGTGTATCTCGCTTGAGCGTTATGTCGAGCGCAGTCGTGTGCTCAAGCTGCTCGGCGATTGCTCGTATTCGGTGTACTTGATGCACGTTCTGGTGCTGTCGGTGGGTGGATTTATCGCGCGACGCTACGGCATCAACCCGTATTTGATGTTTGTCGTGTGTGCGCTGGCCATCGGCGTCGGCTCCTGGTTGAGCTACGAATGGGTGGAAAAACGCAGCTATCGCTGGCTCAAGGCGCGAATCGACGACGAGCCCGACGAGAATCTTTCCCGACAAAAATACTAGGACTTTGTCCGGCGCAACGATTGGCGTAAACTGCGCCCAAGCCTGCGAGGAGTTTCCATGACCGCTATTACCATTACCGACGCCGCCCACGATTACCTGGCTGATCTGCTCTCCAAGCAGAACACCCCGGGCATCGGCATCCGCGTCTTCATCACCCAGCCTGGCACCCAGTACGCCGAAACGTGCATTGCCTACTGCAAGCCGGGCGAAGAAAAACCTGAAGACACCGCGCTGGGGCTGAAAAGCTTCACCGCTTATATCGATCATTTCAGCGAAGCGTTTCTCGATGACGCCGTCGTCGACTACGCCACCGACCGCATGGGCGGCCAGCTGACCATCAAGGCGCCAAACGCCAAAGTCCCGATGGTCAACGCCGACAGCCCGGTCAACGAGCGCATCAACTACTACCTGCAAACCGAAATCAACCCGGGGCTGGCCAGCCACGGCGGTCAGGTCAGCCTGATCGATGTGGTGGAAGACGGCATTGCCGTGCTGCAGTTCGGTGGTGGTTGCCAGGGCTGCGGTCAGGCCGACGTGACCTTGAAGGAAGGCATCGAGCGCACCTTGCTTGAGCGAATCCCTGAACTGAAGGGCGTTCGCGACGTGACCGACCACACGCAGAAAGAAAACGCCTATTACTAAGGTGTTCGCTGCGGACATGAAAAACGGCGCCCCGTGAGCGCCGTTTTTTTATGGCTGAAATTCAAGAAAGCCTTCGCGAGCAAGCTCGCTCCCACATTTGATCGCATTCCCAATGTGGGAGCGAGCTTGCTCGCGAAGGGGCCTTCAGGGGCGATAGAGGTGCGCATGCCCGGCGCGATACAGCGATGACTCGCTAAACACCTCACTGCCCAAAACGCGACCCACCAGAATCAACGCCGTACGCCGAAACCCTTTGGCCTCAACCTTCCCGGCAATATCCGCCAGCGTCCCCACCACCCAATCCTCATCCGGCCACGTCGCCCGGTGAATCACCGCAATCGGGCAATCCGCGCCGTAATGCGGCAGCAGTTCCACCAGAATCTTCGGCAAATGGTTAACCCCCAGATGAATCGCCATGGTCGCGCCATGCTGCGCCAGACTGCCCAGTTCCTCACCGGCCGGCATCGCGGTTTTATCGGCGTAGCGGGTCAGAATCACGCTTTGCGAGACGTCCGGCAACGTCAGTTCCGCGCCGAGCAACGCCGCACAGGCTGCCGTTGCCGTCACTCCCGGAATAATCTCGAACGGAATATCCAGCTCGCGCAGATAGCGAATCTGCTCACCAATCGCGCCATACAGGCTCGGATCACCGGAATGCACGCGCGCCACATCATCACCGTTGGCGTGCGCGGTTTTGATCAATTCGATGATCTGTTCCAGATGCAATTCAGCGCTGTTGACCACGGTTTGCGCTTGATGACCGTCCAGCACCGCCGCCGGTACCAGCGAGCCTGCATAAATGATCACCGGGCAGCTGCGAATCAGCCGCTGGCCTTTGACAGTGATCAGTTCCGGGTCGCCGGGGCCGGCACCGATGAAGTAGACGGTCATGGTTGAATCCTGTGAAAAAGGGGCACGGCAATCGCTTCAGATGAAGATTGCTCATGATCGGTGGCGAGGATTATCGGGAATTTATGCTGCGCCGGCCAATGCGAAGGTGGCCTGAGCGTATTTTTGCCGGGAAATCAGCAGTTTTGCCGGTGCCTGAATCAGCTGTTCGGCAAGGGCCAGCGCGGCGCTTTCGGCGACGCCATAGCAACCGGTACGTTCGTAAGCGATCTCGGAACGGTGGCTGAGTCGTTCCTGATAACTGGCCAGTTCTGCGCTGCTGAAGTACAGCAACGGCAGCGCCAGCTGTGCGGCGAGTTCCTGGAGACCGGGCTCATCACGCTTCAGGTCGATACTGGCCAAGGCCTTGACTGCTTGCAGCTCAATCCGATGAGCCTGTAACGCCTGATCAAGTAACGCGCGCAGCGTACTGGCCGGGCAGCCGCGCTGGCAGCCCAGGCCGATCACGAAGGTCGGCGCTGCGCTGTCATCGGTCATGCGTGGTATTGGCCATCGCTTTTGCGGCGGAACAACCAGGCGCTGATCAGGCCGAGGGCCAGCCAGAACACCACGTTGGTCAACTGCGAAGCGATTTTGAACTGAGCTTCCAATGCCTCGGGAGCGAGCATCGAATGCACTTGCGGCTGGGGTGCGCCGATTACGTGCGGCACAGCAAGGATGGCCACGCCGAGGATTTTCATCAGCCAGTGACGGCTGAACGCAATCAACGACAGGCCGACAGCGGTCGACGCGGCCGTGCCGATCCACCACATCTGGCGTGAGGCCAGATCAGCAGCGGCAGTGCCCGGCAATTCAGGTGGCAGGCCCATCGTCGGTGCCAGTACGAATGTCGCGTAACCGGCCAGGCCCCAGAGCAAGCCTTGGGAGGTTTTGGTCGGTGCGCGCAGGGTGTACAGGCCCGCGAGCATCAGGGCGAAACCCACCGCCACCACCAGGTTGCCGCCAGTGGTCGAAACCACGCGCTGCCAACCGTCTTCCGGCTCCCAGGCTTCAGCATCGTGGGTGTGCGCAGCGGTGCCGGCGGCGTGTTCGTGAACTTCAGCGACCGGTTCGGCTTTCTCGAAGGTTTCCGCCTGAAGGATCAGCGGCGACACCCAGAAGCTTTGCAGCAGGGTGAGGAGCAGGGCGGCCAGCAGACCGGTGAAACCTGCGGTTTGCGCAATACGCTTGATCATGTCGACAGGTCTCAGTGGCACGGGAACGCGGCGCTGTGGCGGGTATCGTGGGCGGCGTTGTGCACCGCTTCGATGTGCGAGAAACCGGCAAAGTAGACCAGGCTGGCGCCGAGGATCGACGCGAAGATCGCGGCGGCCAGGCGTTGGCTCAGGGTGGTGGTGCTGGCGATTTTGTCCGTGTTGCTGCCGGTGCTGCTGATGATCGACATGGCGCTTCCCTCTGGAATGTCAGTGGGTGATTTGAGCGCATGAAAACCCCTGCGGGTCGGGCTCGCAGAGGTTCGAACAGCGCCCGCCCACCGCGGGTTTGTTATGTTCAGCGACGCACAAGGTGCGGGCTGTGTGTTGCGGGCCGGTCTCCGGGCTCACGAGGGGTTGGCGTCAGGCCGACCTGCAAGCGTCACCTTCCCATGCCGTACAGACACAGTGGTTTTGACGCTTCGCTCGCTTACCGTTGCGGGGGCAGCACCGGACTGACATGGCTCTGAGTAAAGCACATGATTCACCGGTTTCCCGTTTCACCCTGTGAAGGGCACCCGTAACAAGGTGTGTAGGAGAGCATGGGGGTGGGGTTTTGGTCAATTTTTGGGTGTATATCCGTTGCTGCGGGTGTGGCTGATTAGGGTTCCGCCCTTACGGCGGGTCACTTTTTCCAGACGCCGAAAAAGTAACCAAAAAGGCTTGCTCCTACGTGCGGCCCGCTCGCTGGGGCTCGGGGTTCCTTCGCTCCGGGATCGATCCGGGCGCAGCGCCTACGGTTTGCTTCGCTGCACCTCCTCTCGTTGTGTTTGGCTGCGCCAAACGGTCGCTACGCTCCCACGCCCGGATCAATCCCTCCACTCAGCCTTCCGACGTCGCCCGTGGGTCAAGATCAAGAGCAGGCGAGCTGACACTCGGCCTATTGAGTGGTGAAGAGCGGGGCGTGGTCGGCTTTGGATTTGTGGTGGTGCTTCCCCTCACCCCAGCCCTCTCCCGAGGGAGAGGGGGCCGATTTTTGGGCTTTTCAAAGCTTGAGTTCAACTCGGTATCGCACGTCGGCGTAGCTCTCCCAAACACCTCGGTCAGTCCCCTCTCCCTTGGGGAGAGGGCTAGGGTGAGGGGCTCTTGATCTGGTTTTTGATCCTGCTTTGGCTTTGGCTTTGGCTTTGGCTTTGGCTTTGGCTTTGGCTTTGGCTTTGGCTTTTGATCTTTTGCCCCTTCGGCAGGCCGAGCGAAGGTGTTCATCCGGGGGTAGGCGCGTAGCGCCGTGCGGCGAAGCCGCACACATCGAGAGGAGGTGCAGCGAAGCAAACCGTAGGCGATGCCCCCGGATGGACACCGTAGCGAGGGAACACTGAGCCTCAGCGAAGTGCCGTACGCCGGGGCAAAGCCTTTTGGTTCCTTTTTGGCGTTTGAAAAAGGGACTCGCTGTAAGAGCGAAACCGCCAGAAGCAGCACCCGCAGCAACGGATATGCCCCCAATCCAAAACCCCCAAAGCATTGACCCAAAACCACACCATGCGTAGCCTTGCGCTTTCGAGGTTCTTCGGCCGTTGCCGAAGCTAAGAAGGGAACGCGGTCAATGCCGCGGCTGCCCCCGCAACTGTGAACGGTGATGTTCGCTGCCACGCCACTGCCAGCTCAATCGATGAGCCAGCGGGAAGGCGCAGCCAACGCCAGGCCCAATGCCTGAACACCGTCAGCCAGGAGACCTGCCTCGTCACAGATTCTCACTACAACCGGGCGGGGTGATCCGGTGGCGAACGCTTCCGGCGCGCACGCGCGTGGCCGGTTCTCGTCCCGTATGCCCGCCGCTTGCCAAAGGGCATACCGATGAAAACACTGGCCAAACTCCCCGTCACCATCGTCACCGGCTTCCTCGGCTCGGGCAAAACCACGCTGCTGCGGCACATGCTCGATAACGCCCAAGGCCGTCGCATCGCGGTGATCGTCAATGAGTTCGGCGAGCTGGGCATCGACGGTGAAATCCTCAAGCAATGCACCATCGGCTGCACCGAAGAAGAAGCCACCGGCCGCGTCTACGAACTGGCCAACGGCTGCCTGTGCTGCACCGTTCAGGAAGAATTCTTCCCGGTGATGCGTGAACTGGTCGCGCGTCGCGGTGACCTCGATCACATTCTCATCGAAACCTCGGGCCTGGCCCTGCCGAAGCCACTGGTGCAAGCGTTCCAGTGGCCGGAAATCCGCAGCGCCTGCACCGTTGACGCGGTGATCACCGTGGTCGACAGCCCGGCCGTAGCCGCTGGCACCTTCGCCGCGTTCCCGGATCAAGTCGATGCGCAGCGCAAACTCGACCCGAACCTCGATCACGAATCGCCGCTGCACGAACTGTTCGCCGACCAACTGGCCAGCGCCGACCTCGTCATCCTCAACAAGGCCGATCAGACCAGCCCGGAAGACCTCGCTCGCGTTCGCGCAGAAGTCGCCGAAGAATTGCCGCCCGCCGTCAAAATCATCGAAGCCAGCAACGGTCGTCTGCCGCTGGACGTGCTGATCGGCCTCGGCGCCGGTTCCGAAGAACACATCGACAGCCGCCACAGCCACCATGATCACCACCACGGTGAAGGCGATGACGACCACGATGACCACGATCACGACGCCTTCGATTCGATCTCCATCGAACTTCCGCAAGCTGATGAAAGCCTGCTGCTCGACGCCTTGACGCAACTGGTGGTCAAGCACGGCATCTTGCGCGTGAAGGGCTTTGCGGCCATTCCGAACAAGCCAATGCGTTTGCTGATCCAGGGCGTGGGCACGCGTTTCGACAAGCATTTCGACCGTCAGTGGGGTGCCGAGGAAGCGCGCGTCACGCGTCTGGTGCTGATCGGCCAGGAACTCGACGCCGCCCAACTCGAAGCGCAACTGCGCGCTGCGCTCAGCGTTTAACCATGCACCTGCTCAGGACTCAGCCCGGCGGTTTCGTCTCGGATGACAACATTGCCGACCTTGGCCAAACCCCCGCCGAGCTGGTGATCCTGTGCAGCGGCGACTCCAGCCTGGCGCTGCTCGCCGAAGCCGCGCAGCAGTTGCCGGAAGATTATCCGAGCCTGCGTCTGGCCAATCCGATGCAGGTGCAGAATCACGCTTCGGTCGATCTGTATGTCGACGAAGTGCTGCGTCACGCCAAGGTCATTCTGATCTCGCTGCACGGCGGCATTGCCTATTGGCGTTATGGCGTCGAGCGCTTGGTCGAGCTGGCCGAACGTGGCGTGCAGGTGATTCTGGTACCGGGCGATGACCGTCCCGATCCGGAGCTCAGCGACTTGAGCACCGTCAACGCCGAAGATCGCGACCGGCTCTGGCAATTCCTGCGACAGGGCGGCCTGGGCAATGCGCTGGATTTCTTCCGCTGTCTGGCCAGCCGTTGGCTCGCCCGCGATTACGCCTGGGAAGAACCGCAAACCCTGCCGCGCACGGCGATTTACCACCCGAACAAAACCAGTGCCGCACTGAGTGACTGGCAAGCCGAATGGCTGCCGGAAAACCCGGTGGCGGCGGTGCTGTTTTACCGCTCGCACCTGCAAGCGGCGAACACCGCGTTCATCGATGTTTTCTGCCAGCGCTTGCAGGCAGCGGGGTTGAATCCGCTGCCGATCGCGCTGGCCAGTCTGAAAGAACCCGGCTGCCTGGCGGTGGTCGAGGATTGGCTGGATGAAGTCGAGGCGGGGGTGATTCTCAACACCACCGGATTCGCTCAGTCCAGCCCTGAAGCGCCGCATCTGCGGCCGTTTCGCCGCAATATTCCGGTGATTCAGGCGATCTGCGCGCAGGACAACGAGCCCGGCTGGCGTGACAGCGAGCAAGGTCTGGGGCCACGGGATCTGGCGATGCACATTGCCTTGCCGGAACTCGACGGGCGCATCATCAGCCGGCCGATCAGTTTCAAGGATCTGGCCTGGCGCAGTGAGCGCAGCCAGTCCGATGTGGTCTGCTACCGCGCGCAGCCTGAACGCATGGATTTTGTCGCGGAACTGGCGCGGCGCTGGATCGATCTGGCACGGGTGCCGAATGGCGAAAAACGCATTGCGCTGATCCTCGCCAACTATCCGACTCGCGATGGCCGCATTGGTAATGGCGTCGGTCTCGACACGCCGGCGGCGGCGCTGAATATCCTGCGCGCGTTGCAGGCTGAGGGCTATCCGCTCACCGCTGAACTGCCGGGCAGCGGCACCGAGTTGATCCAGCAATTGCTCGGCGGCGTCAGCAACGATCTCGACACGATTGATCTGCGCCCGTGCCAGCAAAGCCTGGCGATGGACGCGTACCTGACGATGTTCAATGCGCTGCCCGAGGCCAATCGCGCCGCCGTTGTCGAACGCTGGGGCCCGCCGCAAAACGATCCGATGTGCCGCGACGGGCGGATGATGATTGCTGGTCTGCGCTTCGGCCTGACCTTCGTCGGCATTCAGCCGGCGCGCGGTTATCAGGTCGATCCGAGCGCGGTCTATCACGATCCGGATCTGGTGCCGCCGCACGGTTATCTGGCGTTTTATTTCTGGTTGCGCAACACCTACGGCGCCCACGGCGTGATTCACGTCGGCAAGCACGGCAACCTCGAATGGCTGCCGGGCAAAGGCGTTGGCCTTTCGGAAAACTGCTGGCCGGACGCATTGCTCGGGCCGCTGCCGAACATCTATCCGTTTATCGTCAATGACCCGGGCGAGGGCGCCCAGGCCAAGCGGCGTACGCAAGCGGTGATCATCGACCACCTGATGCCGCCGCTGACCCGCGCCGAAACCTATGGGCCGTTGCGCAATCTGGAGCTGCTGGCCGACGAATATTACGAAGCGCAGTTGCTCGATCCGCGTCGCGCCCGCGAGTTGCAGCGCGACATTCTGCAACTGGTGCGGGACACGCAGATCGACCGCGAACTGCAACTCGACGCCGGGATGGACAGCGACGCCGACGCGGCGATCTGGTTGCCGCGTCTCGATACCTATTTGTGTGATTTGAAGGAATCGCAGATTCGCGATGGCTTGCACATTTTTGGCGAGTCACCGAGCGGGCGATTGCGCATTGATACGTTGTTGGCGTTGTTGCGTATTCCGCGCGGAGACGGGAAGGGCGCGCAGTCGAGTCTGCTGCGCGCACTGGCCAAAGCATTCGAACTCGGTTTCGATCCTTTGGATTGTGCGTTGGCTGATCCATGGACAGGCGCGCGTCCCGCAGAGCTGCAATCTCAAAGCGACGAGGTGTGGCGCACCGCCGGCGACACCCGCGAACGCCTCGAATTGTTCGCCACTGAACTGATCTTCCAGACGCTGCAATCCCCTTGTAGGAGTGAGCCTGCTCGCGATAGCGGAGTGTCATTCGATACAGATTTGCCTGATACACCGCCATCGCGAGCAGGCTCACTCCTACACGGACCGCGTTGGGCTGAAGTCAGTGCAATCATCGACCACCTGCGCGAAGTCGTCGCCCCACGCCTCGATGCCTGCGGCCCCGCTGAAATGCGCGGCCTGCTCGACGCCCTCAGCGGTCGTTTCGTCCCCGCCGGCCCGAGCGGCGCGCCCAGCCGTGGTCGCCTCGACGTGCTACCGACCGGACGCAATTTCTACTCGGTCGACGTGCGCAATCTGCCGACCACCACCGCATGGCGCATCGGTTTCCAGTCGGCGACGTTGATTCTCGAGCGTCACCTGCAGGACCACGGCGATCACCTGCGTCAGCTCGGATTATCGGTGTGGGGCACCGCGACCATGCGCACCGGCGGCGACGACATCGCCCAGGCCATGGCGCTGATGGGCGTGCGCCCGGCGTGGGCCACTGGCAGTCAGCGCGTTGACGATTTCGAGATTCTGCCGCTGAGCCTGCTCGACCGCCCGCGCGTTGATGTCACCCTGCGAGTCTCCGGATTCTTCCGCGATGCCTTTGCCAACCTGATCCGCCTGTTCGACGCCGCTGTGCAAGCAGTGGCGGCACTGGACGAGCCGGACGATCTCAATCCGCTGGCGGCAAAAGTGCGCGCCGAGCGCGAGGCTCTGCTGCAATCGGGTCTTGATGAAGAAACGGCGCGGCGTCAGGCCGGTTGGCGAATCTTCGGGGCCAAGCCCGGTGCCTACGGTGCGGGCGTGCAGGGCGCTATCGACGGGCGTTTGTGGCAGAGCCGCGACGATCTGGCCGAGGTTTATCTGAATTGGGGCGCCTACGCTTACGGCGGTTCCGACGAAGGCACCGCCGCCCGTGAACAATTCGTGCAGCGCCTGAGTCAGGTGCAAGCGGTGTTGCAAAATCAGGACAATCGCGAGCACGACTTGCTCGATTCCAACGACTATTACCAGTTCCAGGGCGGCATGCTCGCCGCCGTGGAAACCCTGCGCGGCGAAGCGGCGGCCAGTTATCACGGCGATCACAGCCAGCCGGATCTGCCGAAGATTCGCACCTTGAAAGAAGAGCTGAACCGGGTGATTCGCTCGCGGGCGGCTAATCCGAAATGGATCGACGGGGTCAAGCGGCACGGCTATAAAGGTGCGTTTGAAATGGCGGCGACGGTTGATAACCTGTTTGCGTTCGATGCCACCACGCAGTTGATCGATGACCACCAGTACGCGTTGTTGGCGGATGCTTATTTGCTCGATCCGGCGACTCGGGAATTTGTTCGCGAGCATAATCCGCATGCGCTGCGGGATATGACCGAACGCATGCTTGAGGCGCAACAGCGGGGGATGTGGCAGGAGCCGGGGGCTTATAAAGAGGCGCTGGAGAATCTGCTGCTGGATATTGAGGAAGATATGTAGCGTCCTCAGGAAAGTCACCCCCTCACCCCAGCCCTCTCCCCCAAGGGGCGAGGGGGAAAGGGAGCCGATTTGTGTGCTGTTCAGAATCGAAGTCAACTCGATAATTCAGGTCGGCGTACCTTGCAAAAGCAACTCGGTCAGTTCCCTCTCCCTCTGGGAGAGGGCCACCCCAACTGACACCCCACAATGCCAAGTACACCCACGACCACGACAGAGAAAACCCAAATGACCGACACACCACATTTCCCGCTCTCCGCCGTGGTCGGCGCCGATGACTTGAAACTCGCCCTGTGCCTCACCGCCATCGACCCGAAAATCGGCGGTGTGTTGATCGAAGGCCCGCGTGGCATGGCCAAGTCCACGCTGGCCCGTGGCCTGGCCGATCTTCTCGCCAGTGGTCAATTCGTCACCTTGCCGCTGGGCGCCACCGAAGAACGTTTGGTCGGCACCCTCGACCTCGACGCTGCCCTCAGTGAGGGGCGTGCGCAGTTTTCGCCGGGTGTGCTGGCCAAGGCTGACGGCGGTGTGCTCTACGTCGATGAAGTCAATCTGCTGCCAGATCACCTCGTCGACCTGCTGCTCGATGTCGCCGCCAGCGGCACCAACCTGATCGAGCGCGACGGTATTTCCCATCGGCATTCGGCGAACTTCGTACTGATCGGCACCATGAATCCGGAAGAGGGCGAGTTGCGTCCTCAGTTGCTCGACCGCTTCGGCTTGAACGTCGCCCTCAGTGGCCACACCGCACCGACCGAACGCGGTCAGATCATTCGCCGGCGACTGGATTTCGACAGCGACCCGCATGTGTTCTGCGCGCAGTGGGAAGCTGAGCAACAAGCCCTGCGTACTCGCTGCGAAACCGCTCGCGTTGCCTTGGTAAACATAGCGCTGGACGACGTGTCGCTGGCACAGATTACCGAGCGCTGTTTTGCCGCCGGGGTCGATGGTCTGCGTGCCGACCTGGTCTGGTTGCGCGCCGCCCGGGCTCATGCTGCATGGCGCGGGGCTGAGGTGATTGGTGAAGAAGATATCGACGCCGTGGCCGAGTTTGCCCTGCGCCATCGTCGTCGTGAGCAACCGGCATCGAGCCCTCAACAGTCAGCACAATCACCCGCCGAGGCTCAGGCTTCGCCGAGCGAAGGGCAGGGCCAGTGGGGTGACATGCCGGCGCCCGCGCTCGCCACGGGCGCTCGCCGTGAAGTGCCGAGCTGGCCAAAAAAGCCTTAGGCATTCGCCCCCGGTCCGACGCGGGGGCGAATGCCAGACCCCGCGCCGGACGACTGGACAACGGACGCCAAGGCAAGCGTCATGTCGCTCGCAGCGGTACGGTGAACTGGCCGGGCACGTTGCTCAACGGGCGTCCTCGGGGGCGTGAGGATCTGCTGTTTCAACTGCGCACGCGCTCGCCGCATGAACTATGGCTGGTCATCGTCGATGCGTCGGCCTCGACACGGCGCCATCAGGCTTTGAGCGATGCCAAAGGCCTGCTCGCGCAACTGTTCGATGACGCTTACCGCCAACGTGCGCGCCTGGCGTTGTTGACGGCCAGTGGCGCGGCGCCGAAATGGCAGATGCAAGGGTTGAAGGCGTCGAGCGGCTTGCGCGTCTGGCTGGAGACTTTGGGTGCCGGCGGCGGCACGCCGTTAATGGCGGCACTGATGCAGGCCGAGCAATGGCTGGCGGTGCGGCGCAAGCGTTTTCCTGCGGAGCAGCAGCGGTTGCTGGTGGTGACCGATGGGCGTTTGAAACAGTGGTCGGGATTGCCGACGCTGGCGTGTCCGGGGTTGTTGATCGATATCGAGCGCGGGCCGATCCGGTTGGGCCGGGCGCGGGATCTGGCCGAGGCGTTGGGGTCAGAGTATCGACATATCGATGAGCTGAATTCTCTCTGAGCTTTTCGGCGATTGTTCGAACGTCTTCGCGAGCAGGCTCGCTCCCACCCTGGAATGCGTTCAAATGTGGGAGCGAGCCTGCTCGCGAAGGCATCTCCTCGGTTTTTCATTTAAACACTCAAACCCGCATCCCTGCTCTATGCTGCACCCAGCCCCAATCACAAGGAGTGAGCGATGCGCGTACTGGTCAGAAATCCCGCAGACGATTTCCGCGTCAAAGCCTACGCCGGCACCAACGGCGTGCTGCTCGCCATGGATCTGGCCGAGCCCCGGCGCAAAGGCCTGCTGGGGTTTGCCATCGAAAAGCAGCAGGGCGCCAAACCCTGGTTGTTTCTGTTTAACAGCCTGACCTTCCCCGGCAAGCCGCACACCTTTGCGCAGTTCCACGCCACACCGAGCGATACCGCTCCGCTGCAGAAATTTCGCTGGGCTGATTACGCGGTCAATCCGGGCATGACCCTTCACTATCGTGTGCACCTGGCCTACGGCTCTGCCGACGCCGTGCAGTTGGGTGAATCGCTGGAGCTGACGATCACTTCCGATGACGGTCACCCGAGCAACCAAAGCGTGATCTTCAATCGCGCCGTTGCCGCCAGTCAGGCATTCCAGCGCAAGTTTCCCGATCTCGACGCACAGATCAGCGCCAACAAAAACATGCCCATCGAAGCCTGGCCCGATGCGGCCCGTCAGTGGCTGGAAAACGGCTTGCTCGGGCGCTTGCTGGGTTTTATCGAGCGCGCCGTCGACGAGCAATGGGCGCTGGACATTGCCATCTATGAATACCAATTGCAGGCGATCATCGAGGCGGTGAACGCGGCATTCGCGCGGGGCGTAAAGGTGCGGGTGCTGTATCACGCGCGGCTGGATGACGAAGACACCACGATCAACCAAGCGAGTCTGGCGGCGCTGCCGCTCGCGAGCAAACTCGGGCGGGTGACCCATAACATCTTTCACAACAAGTTCATCGTTCTGAGTCGCGTCGATGGCAGCGGCGAGCATCAGCCTGCAGCGGTTCTGTGTGGCAGCACCAACTTCACCGCCAACGGGGTCTATCGTCAGGCCAATGTGGTGCATGTGCTGGACGACGAATCGGTTGCTGCCAGTTATCTGCAAATGTTCGAGCAGATCTGGGTGCAGCCGGATGATGTCGGTGTAACCCGCGACTGGGTGACTGAACACAACCCGATGAATCCGCAGCAACCTTTGTTCGCCGGGTTTTCACCGCGCACCGGCGGCGCGGATCTGCAGGAGTTTGTGCGGATCATCGGCACGGCGAAAAAGGACGTGCTGTTCGTCACGGCGTTCTCGCTGCCCGACGCAATTCTCAACGCCTTGCTTGGCCAGCCCCACGACGACATTTTGCGGTATGGCCTGCAGAACACGGCCAGCCGCATCACTGGATTTCATGCCGACCGCAGCGCCGAGTTTGCCGCCACCGCGTTGCTCAACACCGGGCTGGAAGGCTGGCTGCGCGAGAACATGAAAGGTCAGAAGGGCAATCTGCTGGTGCACACCAAAGCCGTGGTCACTGACTTCACCACGGACACGCCGACGATCATCAGCGGCAGCCACAACCTCAGCGCTTCGGCCAGTAACGGCAATGACGAAAACTACCTGATCATTCGCGGCGACACCGATCTTGCCGACCGCTATGGTCTGGAACTGCTGCGGTTCTACGAGCATTACCGCTTTCGTTATTTCGCGAAGAAACTGGCGTTGAAGCAGGTGAGTCCATTGGCGATAGACGACAGTTGGACCAACGATTACTACCTCGAAGGGGATTTGCGCCAGCTGTCACGTCTGCGCTTTGCCGGACGTTAGCGTTTTTTGACCTATTCACCAAATCTATTCTTGGGTTGCTCGTACGAGCTGGAGCGTGTCATGGATAACAAAAGAGAGAATTCGAAAAAACTTGACGAGAGCTCGCAAAAGCGTGACGAGAATTCGAAAAGACCTGACGAGAGCTTGCAAAAGCGTGACACGAACTCGACTAGGCCCGACGAAAGTTCGACTTACCGGCACCAAACGGACCCATTAGAGGGACAGCGTTCAAGGCAGCGTATTCCGCCTGAAAATCTTTATCGAGCACCAGAAACCCTGCAACCTGTACGTGAAAAGTCCAAGACGGCATCGAATAAAACTTCCGCAGTATCAGAGGAACCTCGAAAAGATCCACCACTTCAGGTGTCCGATGAGGTGGAGGAGGTGGCGCAGGTCTTTGTCTCGGGCCAGGAAAAGCCTACCAGCCGCCCAGCCACTACCTCCATTGTAATTACTCAGAATGATGATCCTTGGGCAACTGATCTAGACGATCGCCTGGGTGCCAACGATGAAGCTAAAGCTTTTGCACGCCTTGCCGTAGCCAAGGATTTCACTCCGCCTCTAGCCATCGGATTATTTGGCAACTGGGGCAGCGGAAAGTCATTTTTCATGCGGCTGATCTATCAGCACATCGAGCGTTTGATCAAGGGAGAACCAAGCGTCCAAGCACCCGAAGCGGGTTCTAAAGCCTTCCATACGGATGTCGTACAGATTCGATTCAATGCTTGGCACTACGCAGAAACCAATCTGTGGGCGAGTCTGGTCAACCATTTGTTCATTGAACTGGATCGCTGGTACACGAAGCACAATCCTGAGGTACGCGACCCTTTGCTCGAGCATTTATCAACTTCTCGAATGTTGACGCTGGATGCGGCGAAGGAATTGGTTCGGCGCCGCCGGGACCAACGTGCGGCCGCCGAACAACTGCTCAAGGCTCGTAAAGAACTGGAAGATGCTCACGCAAAAGTTGTTTCTTCGCCCATGATCTATTTTAAAACGCTGAGCAAAATATTGGGCGCCGAAAATAAAGATGAAGAGGTTGAAACTGCAAAAAACCAGATGACGAGCGCCATGCAGTTGCTTGGGATCGACACATTGGCTGTGGACGTCAAAGACTTTCAAGAGGTATCCAATGCTCTGCGCAACGAGACCGTAAGGGCGAAATTGCTCGCCAGCGGTTACAAGTCTCAATTACTGAGTTGGAGGAGCGTGGGCGTTTTCACGGGGCTCGTGTTGGCATTGCCATGGATTGCGACAGGACTGACAGTGCTAAAAAACCAGGTTCCTTCGTTAGGCAGCCTGCATGAAGATCTGATCCTGTTGAGTGTTGCAGTGACAGCTGTCACTGCGCGCCTGCGTTACGTCTGGGGCAAAATTCGCGGCGCACTGGAGAAGCTGGAGTCGGGCAAGAAGGCACTGGATGACGTCATCAATCGTCGGCTTGCCAAGGAGCAAGGGACATTTAAGGTGGCAAGCCAAGATCTGGCGAGGATGAATGCAGCCGTCGATGAGGCCAAGGCCTTGGTGCAAGTCACCAGTGAACAGTTGGCTCACGCAACACACGATTTCTCTCAGGGAACCGGTGCGGGGCGTTTGAAGAAGTTTGTTCGCGCTCGTGCGACTGACGGTGACTATGCGCAGCACCTTGGGTTGATCGCTACAGTACGCAAGGATTTCGAAGAGCTGGCCTTCAATGTGGCTGAGGCGAGCAGTCTTCGTGAGTCGGTCGAGGCAGAGCGAGAGGCATTCGTAGCGAAGATGGAGGCGTTTCTGGAAGCCAATGGCGGGCTACTGGAGGAGAGTGACATCGAGAAGTTGCGTGCCGCTGCAACACAACCACCCGATGAAGTTCGATCGTTCAAACGTATTGCGCTGTACATCGACGACCTGGATCGTTGCCCACCGGATAAGGTCGTCGAAGTACTGCAGGCTGTGCATCTGCTGCTTACTTTCCCGTTGTTTGTGGTCATGGTTGCTGTAGATGTGCGTTGGGTGCGCAAGGCATTGCTTGAGCGTTACCCGAATTTGATGACGGGTAATGAAGAGCAATCTCAGACCGCGTCTGTGTCTGATTACTTGGAGAAAATCTTCCAGATACCCTATTGGATGCGCCCAATGGACAGTGCATCGAGTGAGCAGTTTTTGAAGAGCCAACTGGAAAGAATAAAGAACGCGGAGTCGATGAACGGTGTTGTTCCGGTTCCTGATATGCCTCTCCCGGTCGAGGTCGTCAATGTTGAAGGTGTTGCGTCGGAACCGATGCGCCTCACCGAAGGCGAGACGCAAACGCTGCAAAAACTGGCGCGGTTCATGGGGGCATCGCCTCGACGTGCACTTCGATTTCTGAATGTCTATCGTTTGATCAAAGTTAGCCTCAAATCCGACGATTTAAAGGTTCTGGAGGACGGGGAGTACAACGCACTGCTCACCCTTTTGGCTATTGCAATGGCGACTCCACTCTGTTTTTCGAACTTGCTACGTTCCGTTAATGAGAGGTCAGACATCTTTGAGATGAAAGCGATCAGAACACTGACCATGGGCACGACCACCCAATATGAAAAAAATATAGCCGAATACAATCGGCTTGACGAAATATTGAAGATATACGATGACTTGGTCTTGAAGTCTCTGGGCGGAGCAAACCACCGGGTAAAAAATTACACTGGAATTATCCAGCGTTACTCGTTTGATGGCTGATGCAATAGTGTGTGAGGCTTCAGCGGCCATCAGGCAATACGGTGGCCAGTGCTGACGGGCGCGACCGAGGTACAACCGGTCGCGGATCTGCGCCCAGAGTGCCGACACTTCGGGACAAGGTTTGTGGCCCGCGGCACTCAGCGCAGGTGCTGTCCTCCCTTAACCCGTTAGGAGGAAGCAAAGCTGACGGCGTACAGATTTTGAAATGATTTGCCGCTGTAGGAAATGTTCCCAAAGCCTGTACGCTCCAAGGCCATTTTTCATTCAGGATCTACATGAACACCCTCTCGGAGCCTCCCAGTTACCGCTTCCCCTCGCGCCATGGCGCGGTCTTGATGCACTCGCAACATTCAGTTTTCCGACATCCGACTATCGTTGCTAACGCGGCTCCAGAGCTTTCGCGTTGCGCTTTGCCGTGTCCGGCGGCCTGAATTCACTGAGAGAGATCGAGACGTTTTATGGAATGGTTAGCGGATCCCACAGCCTGGTTAGGCTTGTTGACATTGATCGTGCTGGAACTGGTGCTGGGTATCGACAACCTGGTGTTCATCGCAATCCTGGCGGACAAACTGCCGCCGCATCAGCGCGACCGTGCGCGGATTATCGGCCTGTCGCTGGCGCTGATCATGCGCTTGGGCCTGTTGGCGAGTATTTCCTGGCTGGTGACCCTCACGCAGCCGTTGTTCGAGGTATTCGACAAGAGCTTCTCCGGCCGTGACCTGATCATGCTGTTCGGTGGTGTGTTCCTGCTGTTCAAGGCGACCATGGAATTGCACGAACGTCTTGAAGGTCATGTCGGCGAACGCACGACCAACAGCGCTTATGCGATGTTCTGGCCGATCGTTGCGCAGATCGTGGTACTCGACGCGGTGTTCTCGCTGGATGCGGTGATTACCGCCGTGGGCATGGTCGATGAACTGGCGGTGATGATGATTGCGGTGATCATCTCGATTGGCTTGATGATCGTTGCCAGCAAGCCGTTGACGCGCTTCGTCAACGCGCACCCGACGGTAATCATGCTGTGTCTGGGCTTCCTGATGATGATCGGTTTTGCCCTGACGGCCGAAGGTCTGGGCTTCCACATTCCGAAAGGCTATCTGTATGCCGCCATCGGCTTCTCGATTCTGATCGAGGTGTTCAACCAGATTGCCCGGGCTCGCCGCAAACGTTCGATGCAAGGCCTGCGACCGATACGCGAACGTACTGCTCACGCGGTCATGCGCTTGCTGGGCGGGCGCAAACTGGCGGCGGAAGACGTCGGCGAGGAAATCTCCGACCTGCTCGATGACGGTGACGCGCCAAGTGCCGAACTGTTCGACCGTCGCGAGCGGGTGATGATCAGCGGCGTGCTGCAACTGGCCGAGCGGCCGATTCGCGGGCTGATGACCGTGCGCGCCGATGTCGACACGATTGATCTGGCCGATGACCGCGAGGCGATTCGTACCCGCTTGATGCACTCGTCCTACTCGCGTCTGCCGTTGATTCGCAACGGTGCGGTGGATGAGCCGTTGGGCTTCGTGCACAAGAAGGAACTGCTCAAGGAGTACCTGGCCGGTACCGAGCCGAATCTGGAACATCTGGCGCGCAAGACCATCAACCTGCTCGACAGTTATTCGATCCTCAACGCACTGGAGCAGATGCGCGCTGCGTCGACGCACATTGCTTTCGTGGTTAATGAGTTCGGTGATTTTGTCGGCGTGTTGACCATGACCGACATTCTCGAATCGATTGCCGGTGAGTTGCCGGATGCCAGCGAAATCGAAGGCCCGGATGTCGTCGAGGAGCAGGGCGGGTTTATGGTCAGCGGTGCGCTCAACCTGGCGCGGGTGCGCCAACGCACCGGGTTTGGCGCCAAGCCGACCGAGGACTATCAGACCATGGCCGGGTTGGTGATGAGCCTTCTGGATCGATTGCCGGTGATCGGTGATCGTCTGGAGCTTGAAGGCTGGCACATGACGGTCAAAGCCGTGGAAGAGCGGCGGGTGACGCGGGTGCTATTGGAGCGCGCGCCAGCGTAATCCTGGAGTTCTCTACTCACTGTGCCGGCCTCTTCGCGAGCAGGCTCGCTCCCACACTGGAACGCGTTGCAAATGTGGGAGCGAGCCTGCTCGTGAATGCTTGGGTTCAGGCACCGCAGTATTTACTGATGAAAAGTGTAGCGATCCTTCCTGTTCCCACCCAAGTGCGAGAAATATCTGACGGACAACACAGAAACGTCGTTGGAAATCACGTGGTATCGTCAAATGGATCGAAGTTAAGAGCTTCGAGGGTGCTATTTTAGGTGCTGTTAAAAGTACTTCAGGAAGCACCTTAATGGCACACATCGTTCTTTCTCACGTAGTAGCGAGTATTTCCGAATTGAAAAAAAATCCGATGGGCACTGTAGCTGCTGGAGGTGGACGCTCTGTAGCGATTCTCAACCGAAATGAACCAGCGTTTTATTGCGTACCTGCCAAAGAATACGAGGCAATGATGACGCGCCTTGATGATCTGGAGTTGATCGCGCTTTGCAAGGAGCGAGAAAACGACCCCACCATCAAGGTCTCAATAGATGACCTATGAGCTGGAATTTTCTGAAAAGGCCTGGAAAGAGTGGGAGAAGCTGGGCGCAGGTCTACGAGATCAGTTCAAGAAAAAACTAGCGGAGCGGCTGCTTAATCCACATGTACCGGCGGATCGACTCAAAGGCCTCGGTAATGCATACAAAATTAAGCTGCGGAGCGCCGGATATCGGATGGTGTATCGGGTCAAGGATGAAGTATTGGTGGTCGCGGTGATAGCCGTTGGCAAGCGAGCGCGAGGCGAAATCTATACAGAGGCTGCCAAGCGCTGAAATAGATTTCCAAAGGACGTCCGTTGCCTGACACGCTGGATTTATCCCCTGGCACCGAACAGGGATCTCCACCACACCACGATTCGCTCAAGAGTGTTTTTCGCTTCTCTAGTCTCCAGACTCATTAGCGTCAGACTGCCAAGTTGCGCGGCGGCGACGCCGATTGCTCCATCTGTCTGGAGTTTGACCGTGGCTCCGGTCGTGCCGGCTGGCGCGAGGATCCAGTCGGTTCGCACTTGCCAGTTGGGATCGTCTGTCAGCGCCAACTCAAGTTCGTCGCCAGCAGGATGTAGCGTCAATATCACGCGAGCCGTGGAGGCGGATGCAGTCTTCATTCTGGCGGACAGTGCATATTCTTCGGCTTCAGATTGGAAAATGACGTCCTGACTGATGTATCCGGGTGAAGTGATCTCGCAGTCATCCTTGTTAAATTTCACGTGCTCTGGAAGGCTCACTGACCAGTCTTTTTCGCCTTCGTAAAACTCGCCATTGCTGATCAAATTCGTCATGTCCTATCCTTCTCTGAGACTTTTTGGTTAACGCGGCGTCGGAACCTTCAGCCTGTTCAGCACTGACTCCGCAGACGCGCACGTGCAACAGTGCGCAGAGTACGAAGTGTCTGACGCAGCCAAGACAGATCATGCGTTCGCTTTCGGGGCGCAGTGGGCGCTTTGGTCTTGCCGATGTGCTCGGCAAAATCCCGTGCGAGGGTTTCTTCCGTGCCGATGCCTTTGAGTTTTTTCACCAGCCTGCCGTTCTTGTAGAACAGTACGGTGGGCGTACCGGTGACCAGCGGATGACGGGCAGTTTCGCTGGTATTGAGCATGTAGATATTGGCGCGATGCCGGTACGGCTCGGCCGTCTGGCGAAAAATCGGGCCGGCCCATTCGCAGGCGGGGCAGTGTTCGTTGGCGAAATACAGGATCACTGGGCGCCAGGTTTTCAGGGCTTTGCGGTAGGTGGCCGGCAAGGCTTCGAAAGGGGTTGTCGAGTCCATTGGAAACTCCCTTTTTCGGAATGCAGTGGTGATGCGTTCACGGAGAAAGCAAGCCGTCACGAGATGAAAGCTTGCTTTCAAGAGTATTGGCTCAGAGCAGCCTGGATAGCGTTACATCGCCGAAATAAGAGCCAAGTTCATCAAACGTACCGTCATTGCACTCTACCGTCACCGTGAACTTGAGTGTCGCGAGAGGGCGTCGAACTCTTGGAACTTGATCGTCCAGCCTTGGTTACCTCCGACGTCAAGTTGAACCGGGTTGCCTGTCGGATGTGGTTGCACAGTGATGCGGCCCGCATAGCCATGCAGTGTTTTCATTCTTGCCGAGATCATGAATTTACCGCCGCCCTCGCTACCCAGGAGAACGTCCTGACTAATGGAGTCAGGAGGCGCGATTATGCAGTGACCAACTACGTAACTGACGTTACTCGGGGTTGTTGCTGTCCAGTGATCGCCTTGATTCGCAAAATCACCATTTTTAATCAGATTGGCCATTTCAAAAGTCCTTATTGAGATTTTAAGTTCGGTTCCTGACCCGTTCGGTCCGGACCAGTAGGCCTATCAATTCACCGGTCAACAACTGTCAACTCTGACAGGTCGAGCGGTAAATCCGATGAGCGGTCACTTGCGATCAAGCCATTTTCCAAGTCCGATTCAATGCTTTATCTGTGCATCAATCGGTCGCGCACACGCCCTTAAATGTGACATTACTTCCCAATCGGTTGCCTTCAGTAGCGAAGGTGAAATTTCTACTGGCAATAGTCGCGCGCAGATCCGCGGGCTAACTTGTTGAACCGATTAATGTTTCCGAAGGCCTGGGTTTTATTGCCAAAGCTATGGCACACTTTCTGCTGTCTATTCCGTAGTAACAAACCGTGTTCCGGTATAGCGGAATAAACACAATTCTGGAGTGCTTGCCATGCATCGCCGTCCTTCGTTGTTCAAAGCATGTGTTTTTGTTCTTGCGGCTTCGTCCGCTGTCATGGGTATGGCCCAGGCAGCCGACAGCAAGCTCGACAGTGTTCTGGCCCGTGGCAAATTGATTGTCGGCACTGGCAGCACCAATGCGCCGTGGCACTTTCAGGGCGCGGACGGCAAGTTGCAGGGTTTTGATATCGACATCGCCAGAATCGTCGCCAAGGGTCTGTTCAACGACCCGAGCAAAGTCGAGTTCGTCGTGCAGTCGTCTGATGCGCGGATTCCCAATCTGCTCACCGACAAGGTCGACATGAGCTGCCAGTTCATCACCGTTACCGCCAGCCGCGCGCAGCAAGTGGCGTTCACGCTGCCGTACTACCGCGAAGGCGTCGGCCTGCTGCTGCCGAACAACAGCAAGTACAAGGAAATCGAAGACCTGCAAGCCGCTGGTGACAGCGTCACCGTGGCGGTGCTGCAGAACGTGTACGCGGAAGAGCTGGTGCATCAGGCCCTGCCGAAAGCCAAGGTCGATCAGTACGACAGCGTCGACCTGATGTACCAAGCCGTGAACTCCGGTCGTGCCGATGCTGCCGCCACCGACCAGTCTTCGGTCAAATACCTGATGGTGCAGAACCCTGGCCGCTATCGCAGCCCAACCTACGCGTGGAGCCCGCAAACCTACGCGTGTGCGGTTAAACGCGGCGATCAGGACTGGCTGAACTTCGTCAACACCGCATTGCATGAAGCCATGACCGGCGTTGAATTCCCGACCTACGCCGCCTCGTTCAAGCAATGGTTTGGTGTAGACCTGCCGTCGCCTGCGATCGGTTTCCCTGTCGAATTCAAATGATCCCGTGAGAGCGGGGCGGTTCACGTCGCCCCGCTCAAGGTACTGCTGACCATGAACTATCAGTTGAACTTTGCCGCCGTGTGGCGCGATTTCGACACTTTGCTGGCGGGGCTCGGTCTGGGTCTTGAACTGGCGCTGGTGTCGATCGCCATCGGCTGCGTGATCGGCCTGCTGATGGCGTTTGCCTTGCTTTCCAGGCATCGCGCCTTGCGGGTGCTGGCTTCGGTGTACGTCACGGTGGTGCGTAACACGCCGATTCTGGTGTTGATTCTGTTGATCTACTTTGCCTTGCCGAGTCTCGGCATTCGGCTGGACAAGATTCCGTCGTTCATCATCACCCTGTCGCTGTATGCCGGGGCATACCTGACCGAAGTGTTCCGTGGTGGTTTGCTGAGTATTCCCAAAGGTCAGCGCGAAGCCGGGCTGGCGATCGGTCTCGGCGAGTGGCAGGTCAAGGCGTACGTCACCGTGCCGGTGATGTTGCGCAACGTCTTGCCGGCGCTGTCGAACAACTTCATCTCGCTGTTCAAGGACACCTCGCTGGCCGCCGCAATTGCAGTCCCGGAGCTGACCTATTACGCGCGCAAGATCAACGTCGAAAGCTACCGGGTGATCGAAACCTGGCTGGTGACCACGGCGTTGTATGTCGCGGCCTGTTACCTCATTGCCATGCTGCTGCGTTACCTCGAGCAGCGTCTGGCGATCCGCCGATAGGAGGCTGCGATGTACGAATCTCCCAGTTGGTTACATGAATTGTGGATTGCGCGTGAGCCGCTGTGGCAGGGCTTTTTGACCAGTGTGCAAGTGTCGGCGCTGGCGATTCTGCTCGGCACTGTGCTCGGCGTGGTCACCGGTCTGGTGCTGACCTACGGCAAATTCTGGATGCGCGCGCCGTTTCGTTTTTACGTCGACCTGATTCGCGGCACACCGGTATTTGTGCTGGTACTGGCCTGCTTCTATATGGCACCGGCGCTGGGCTGGCAGATCAGCGCGTTCCAGGCCGGCGCCTTGGGTCTGACCTTGTTTTGCGGTTCTCATGTGGCTGAGATTGTCCGTGGTGCGCTGCAAGCCTTGCCGCGCGGGCAGATGGAAGCGAGCCAGGCCATCGGCCTGACGTTCTATCAATCCCTTGGCTACGTATTGTTGCCTCAGGCGCTGCGGCAGATCCTGCCGACCTGGGTCAACTCGTCCACTGAAATCGTCAAGGCATCGACCTTGCTGTCGGTGATCGGCGTCGCCGAATTGCTCCTCAGTACCCAGCAGATCATCGCCCGGAACTTCATGACTCTGGAGTTCTACCTGTTCGCCGGTTTTCTGTTCTTCGTCATCAACTACGGCATCGAATTACTCGGCCGGCACATTGAAAAGCGGGTGGCCTTGCCATGACTCAAGCTCAAGTTTCCCCACAGAATCAGGCGTTGCTGGACATCCGTGGCCTGCACAAACAGTACGGCGCGGTCGAAGTGCTCAAGGGTGTCGATCTGAGCATGCAGCGCGGCAACGTGGTCACGCTGATCGGCTCCAGCGGTTCGGGCAAGACCACGCTGCTGCGTTGCGTGAACATGCTCGAGGAATTCCAGGGCGGGCAGATCCTGCTCGACGGTGAATCCATCGGTTACGACGAGGTCAACGGCAAGCGCGTTCGGCATGCGGAAAAAGTCATCGCCCGCCATCGCGCGATGACCGGCATGGCGTTCCAGCAATTCAACCTGTTCCCGCACCTGACCGCGTTGCAGAACGTCACCCTGGGTTTGCTCAAGGTGAAGAAAATGCACAAGGACGAAGCCGTCGTCCTCGCGGAAAAATGGCTGGAGCGCGTCGGCTTGCTGGAGCGGCGCAATCACTTTCCCGGCCAGTTGTCCGGCGGTCAGCAACAGCGCGTGGCGATTGCTCGGGCGATTGCGATGAACCCGAGCCTGATGCTGTTTGATGAAGTCACTTCGGCCCTCGACCCGGAACTGGTTGGCGAAGTACTTAACGTGATCAAGGGTCTGGCCGAAGACGGCATGACCATGTTGCTGGTGACCCACGAAATGCGTTTTGCCTTCGAGGTTTCGGACAAGATCGTTTTCATGAATCAGGGGCGGATCGAAGATCAGGGGCCTCCCAAGGAGCTGTTCGAGCGCCCGCAATCGCCGCGTCTGGCCGAGTTTCTCAAGAGCACGCGGTTTTAACTTTCGATTTGTAATCAGGAGAAGTACCCATGAGCATTACGCGTTACGGCACCGGCAGCACCGCCGCTGGCGGCCAGCCCCGTCCATTCGCTCGCGCTGTTGAAGCGGATGGCTGGCTGCATGTTTCCGGCCAGGTGCCGGCCGTGGATGGCGAGATCATTGTCGGCGGCATCGTCGAGCAGACTCACCAGACCATGAAGAACCTGATCGCGATTCTCGAAGAGGCCGGGTATGGCCTCGAAGACGTGGTGCGCGCTGGCGTGTGGCTGGACGATCCGCGGGATTTCAGCAGTTTCAACAAGGTTTTTGGCGAGTACTTCAAGCCTGAGCACGCACCGGCCCGCGCCTGTGTGCAGGCGAGCATGATGGTTGATTGCAAGGTCGAGATCGACTGCATTGCGTACAAGAAGAAACCCTGACCAATACGCGGATCGTTCCCACGCTCTGCGTGGGAATGCCTCTCGGAACGCTCCGCGTTCCAAGGGACGCAGAGCGTCCCGGCTGCATTCCCACGCGGAGCATGGGAACGATCATTAGCGGTAAACTCCCGGCGACTTTGAATGGGAACCCACTGAAATGACCGAAGACACCATCAAACGCCGGGCACGCGGTCTGGACCGGGCGTTCGATATCCTCGATTTCCTCAAGGAGATCGGCCAGCCGCTGCGCCCGAACGACATCGCCAACGGCATCGGCAGCCCGAAATCCAGCGTCTACGAACTGGTCGCTTCGTTACTCGAACGACGGATTCTGGAGCCGGTGGGCAAGGACGGTCACGTCTATCTCGGCCGGCAGTTGTACTTCCTCGGTCAGGCGCATTTGCGTCATTTCGACCTCAGTCGCGAAGCCGATCACGCCTTGCAGGAGATCGTCAGCCAGACCCGTGAAACCGCGCAGATGTGCCTGCTCAACGGGCGCAAATACACGGTGGCGTTGATGAAGGAGGGCGAGCGGCATTTCCGTATTTCCTCCGACATCGGTGAAAACGCGCCGATCCCGTGGACGGCTTCCGGGCGCCTGCTGCTCGCACACCTGAGCGATCAGCAGATCATCGACCTCATCGACGAGGACGATTACATCCTGCCCGACGGCGAGCGTTTGCCATTGGAGCGTTTTCTCGCCGAAATCCGTCAGGCCGGCATCGATGGATTTTTCTCCTTCGACAGCGTTGCCGACACCTTTACCCATTGCTTCGCCGCCCCGGTCAAAGACCCCGGCGGTGTCGCCATTTGCACCTTGTGCATCGTCGCCCCACGGGCCGATGCGAAAAACAATTACAACGACTATCGCCGGGTGCTGATCGAGAGCGCCAACAGCCTCGCCCGGCGAATCAACGAATAACCGCGGCTGCCTGCGGCCGCGAAAGTGAGGAGTTCGACCATGACCACTGCCATCAATACTGCCGGGGAAAAGGGCGACGCCGCCATCGGTGCGCACCTGACGCGTGACGTCAGCCTGCCGGCGCTGGTGCTGCACCGCGAAGCGCTGGAGCACAACATCCGCTGGATGCAGAAGTTTGTCAGCGACAGCGGCGCGGAACTCGCGCCCCACGGCAAAACCAGCATGACCCCGGCACTGTTCAAGCGTCAGCTCGACGCCGGCGCGTGGGGCATCACCCTCGCCAGCGCGACCCAGACCCAGGCTGCTTACGCCCATGGCGTGCGCCGCGTGCTGATGGCCAACCAATTGGTCGGCACACCGAACATGGCATTGATCGCCGATCTGCTCGCCGATCCGTCGTTCGATTTCTATTGCATGGTCGATCACCCGGACAACGTTACCGATCTCGGTGCCTACTTCGCCTCGCGTGGAGTGAAGCTCAACGTGATGATCGAATACGGCGTGGTTGGCGGACGTTGCGGTTGCCGTAGCGAGCAGGAAGTCATTGAACTGGCCAAGGCGATCAACGCGCAACCGGCGCTGGTCCTGACCGGCATTGAAGGTTACGAAGGGGTGATTCACGGCGATCACGCGGTCAGCGGGATTCGTGAGTTTGCTGCATCCCTGGTGCGTCTGGCGGTGCAGTTGCAGGACAGCGGCGCTTTCGCCATCGCCAAACCGATCATCACCGCCTCGGGTTCGGCATGGTACGACCTGATTGCCGAATCGTTCGAAACGCAGAACGCGGCGGGGCGTTTCCTCAGCGTGTTGCGCCCGGGCAGTTACGTGGCGCACGACCATGGCATCTACAAAGAGGCGCAGTGCTGCGTGCTCGACCGCCGCAGTGATCTTCACGAAGGTTTGCGTCCGGCGCTGGAAGTCTGGGCCCACGTGCAGTCGCTGCCGGAGCCGGGTTTTGCGGTGATCGCACTGGGCAAACGAGATGTCGCGTTCGATGCCGGTTTGCCGGTGCCGTTGCTGCGTTACCAGGCGGGTGTGGTGCCGGCGCTGGGCGATGACGTCGGTGCGTGCAAGGTCACGGCGGTGATGGATCAGCACGCGTTCATGACGGTAGCGCCGGGCGTTGAGTTGCGCGTGGGTGACATCATTTCTTTTGGTACGTCGCATCCGTGCCTGACGTTCGACAAGTGGCGTGTGGGGTTGTTGGTGGATGAAGAGTTGTCGGTGATCGAGAGCATGGAGACTTGTTTCTAAGACTCGATACCGAGTCGCGGCCATTCGCGAGCAGGCTCGCTCCCACACTTGGAATGCATTCCCCTGTGGGAGCGAGCCTGCTCGCGAAGGCGCCAGTCCAGACACCATCGATCAACAGAGACAGCACAAGATGAACACCCTCAGCCCTCTGGGCCCGAACACCCCGCGTATCGCCCTGATTGGCGAATGCATGATCGAACTGCAGCAACGCGCCGACGGCAGCCTGCAGCAAAGCTTCGGTGGCGACACCCTGAACACCGCGGTGTATCTGTCCCGCGCGATGGGCGACAAGGCCCGGGTCGATTACGTCACCGCGCTGGGCGATGACAGCTTCAGCGATGCCATGTGCCGGATATGGACCAGCGAAGGCATTGGTCTGGATCTGGTGCAGCGTCTGCCGGGTCGCTTGCCGGGCCTGTATTGCATCCAGACCGATGCCAGCGGCGAGCGACGTTTTCTCTACTGGCGCAATGAAGCGGCGGTTCGCGACTGTTTCACCACCCCGGCCGCCGAGCCGATTCTGGCGGCGCTGCCGGATTACGATGTGTTGTATTTCAGCGGTATCACCTTGGCCGTCCTCGGTGCATCGGGCCGGGAAAAACTGATCCAGACGCTGATCGAAGCGCGCCAGCGTGATGCGCGGATTGTCTTCGACAACAACTATCGGCCACGCCTGTGGGCCTCGGTAGAAGACGCGCGCGCGGCCTATCGCAGCGTATTGCCCTACGTTGATCTGGCGTTGCTGACAGTGGATGACGAGCAGGCGCTGTTCGGTTTCGCCGATGGCGACGCGGTGTTTGCCGCTTACGCGCAATTCGGCACGCCGGAAGTGGTGCTCAAGCGTGGCGCCGAGGCGTGCCTGATTCGTTGTGATGGCGAGGCTTTTGAGGTGCCGGCGCAGAAGGTCGAGAAGGTGGTGGACACCACGGCGGCGGGGGATTCGTTCAGTGCGGCGTATCTGGCCAGTCGATTGCTGGGCGCAAGTCCGACGGAGGCTGCCGAGGCCGGGCACTTGCTGGCCAGCCAGGTGATTCAGGTGCCGGGGGCATTGATTCCGAAACAGGCTTGAATGGCCGCTTGCTGCGCAATCGATCGCGAGCAGGCTCGCTTGTATGGTAGGACTTGAAGGGAGGAGGAGGGACAAGGCTCGATTCTGACTGTTGACGCAGCACAGACCGTGGGAGATTTCGCCCCTCCTCCTTTCACCCAAGCGCCGATAAAGAATGCATCTGGCTAGACCGACGATAGGAACAAGCCTGCGCCTCTGGGTGAGCCCTTCAAGTGCTCAAACCTTATCCCGGAGGAAATCCTGTGGCAATGCCAGTCGCTCTATCAAATCCGATCGTTGGCGTGGATGTCGCCAAAAATGAACTGGTGATTTATCAGGCCGATAGCGATCTGCTTGAAGCGATTCCCAACACCAAAACATCCATCAAGCAGTGGCTGAAGGCCTTGCTCGGCCCCGTGTCTATTGCCATTGAGGCAACCAACATCTACCACCTGGAATTCGCTGACTTGGCCTATGCGGCCGGTTGCACGATTTACATGGTGGGCGGCTATGAACTCAAACATTACCGCGAAGGAGTGAAGATCCGCGCCAAAACCGACGCCTTGGACGCCAAGCTGCTGGCCCGTTACCTGAAGAACGAAGCCGAGGAGTTGCGCCCCTGGACCCCGCCATCACCGCTGTACCGCCAGCTCCTGAGCCTTTTCCGCCGCCGCGCGGCTTTGGTCCAGGCAAGGGTCGGCCTGGTGCAGAGCTGGTCGAATGAGCCGCTGTTGAAGGCAGCTTTTGCTGAACAAATAAAATCCATGCAGCGGCTTGAAACGATGATCGAAAAGACGATCAACGATCAGCTCAAACAAGCCGGTTTGCTCGGCCAATTGAAGCGTTGCCTGAAAGTTGAGGGCATTGGATTTCTGACCGGAGCGCGCCTGCACACGGCGTTTCAGCGGGGGGAATTTAGCAACGCGGATGCGTTTATCGCCTTCCTGGGCATGGATTTACGGGTATCGAAATCAGGGCAAAAGGACGGTCGCCGCAGCTTGACCAAGCGCGGAGACCCCGAGGCCCGCCGACTTTTGCACAACGCAGCGATGTCGGCTAGCCGTACGATAGCCTGGAAAGGGTTTTACGAAGCCCAAAGAGCACGGGGTTTCAGCACCACGCAGGCGTTGGTGATGCTGGCTCGCAAACTTGCTCGGGTGGTATTCGCCTTGCTGAAAGGGCAAAGCGAATATCAGACAAAAGTCAGTTGAGGGCTTCCCCTCAACCATAGAATCTCCCACAGGGGAATGCATTCCAAATGTGGGAGCGAGCCTGCTCGCGAAAGGGCCCTGAAGCCAACCCGTCAATCGCGGTAAAACACCTGCACCAGGTGATACCCGAACTTGCTCTTGATCGGCCCATGCACGGTCCGCAGTGGCTTTTTGAAGATCACCGCATCAATCGCGCCGACCATCTGCCCCGGCCGCACTTCACCCAGATCGCCGCCGCGCTTGCCGGACGGGCAGGTGGAAAATTTCTTCGCCAGCACATCGAACGCTTCACCCTTGGCGATGCGTTGTTTGAGCTGTTCGGCCTCTTCGGCGGTTTTCACCAGAATGTGGCGGGCTTGGGCTTTCATCGTGCGGTACCTGATAACGGGGTGACGGCGGGGCGCGGATTATGCCTCAAGTCACGGGGTTTGGCTGAGCATCGTGCGGATCTTGCTGGCCAGCAGCTCAATGGCAAACGGTTTGGCGACCATGTCCATGCCGTCCTCGAGGAAACCCTGGCGCTCGGCAGCTTTCTGCGCGTAACCGGTCATGAACAGCACCTTGAGGCCCGGCCGATGCTGACGGGCGATTTCCGCCAGTTGCCGGCCATTCATGCCGGGCAGGCCGACGTCGGTGACCAGCAGATCCACGCGCAGATCGGACTCAAGCATAGGCAGGGCGGTCTTCGCATCTTCGGCTTCGTAGGCTTGATAACCCAACTCCCGGAGCAGATCGAGCACCAGCATGCGCACCGCCGGGTCATCTTCGACGACCACCACGGTTTCGCCGGTCGCCGTCGTCGGCGCTTGCTCAAGCGGCACGATCGCTGGCCGTTCCGGCTCGATGCCGTACAGACGCGGCAAGTACAACCGCACACAGGTGCCCTGGCCCGGCAAGCTGTCGAGGCTGACATGCCCGCCCGACTGCTGGGCAAAACCATAAATCATCGACAGGCCCAGCCCGGTGCCCTGGCCAATGGGCTTGGTGGTGAAGAATGGATCAAAAGCCTTGGAACGCACCGAGGGCGTCATCCCGGTGCCGTTGTCGCTGACTGCCAGCATCAGGTAATCGCCGGCCTTGACCGGTTCCAGCGTGGTGATGTCACTGCCATCGAGATACACGTTGGCGGTTTCAATCACCAGTTCGCCGCCATCAGGCATCGCATCCCGGGCATTGATGACCAGGTTGAGCAGGGCGTTTTCCAGTTGGCTGACGTCGGTGCTGACCGGCCATACATTCTCGGCCAGATGCAGTGTGAGTTCGATCGGATCGCCCTTGGTCCGGCGGATCAGGTCTTCCAGAGAATGCACCAGCTCATTGACGTTCAGGGTTTTGCGATCCAGCGACTGTCGCCGCGAAAACGCCAGCAACCTGTGGGTCAGTGCTGCCGCACGATTTGCCGAGGACACCGCCGCTTCGGTAAATCGACCAATTTCGTCGGCCCGGCCGTTGGCAATGTAGCGCTGCATCAAATCGAGACTGCCGATGATCCCGGTGAGCATGTTGTTGAAGTCGTGGGCGATACCGCCGGTGAGCTGACCGACAGCCTCCATCTTCTGCGCATGTCGCAAGGCATCTTCGGCACGCTCGCGTTCGAACATCTCGTTCTGCAAACGCTGGTTGGCCTGCGCCAGTTGTTCGGTGCGAGCGCTGACCCGTTCTTCAAGGGTTTCGTTGAGATTGCGCAAGGCTTCTTCGGTTTTCTTGCGCTCGGTCTCGTCGATCACAAAGATGTAGAAACCATTCACCGCGCCGTCCGCACCGTAACGTGGAAGGTAATTCATCAGCGCGTGGCGACTGCTGCCATCACGGTGCGGGGTGTACAGGCTGAACGAACACGGTCTGCCGGCCAGGGCTTCGGCAATGTAAGGCAGACGCAGGAAATAGGCCTCTTCACCGATGACTTCACGAATCGTGCGGCCGTAGAGCTCCTGTGGCGTGAGTCCGTACCAGTCCAGATAGGCCGCGTTGTTCAGGCGAAAGCGCTCTTCACAGTCGACATAGCTGATCAGGATCGGCATGGCGTTGATGATCAGTTGCAGTTCGGTCTGGCTCTGGCGTAACGCCTGTTCGGTGTGTTTGCGCTCGGTCAGGTCCAGCGCCGCGCCGAGGAAGCGCATGGGCCGGCCATGATGATCCTTGTAGCAGCGCCCGCGAGCGAACACCCAGCGGACCTCGCCGTCAGCCTGCAACAAGCGGTATTCCTCAGCGTATTCGGTGCCGTGGGTGATGCAGTGTTTGATGCTGCGCGCGATCATCGCGCGGTCTTCGGGGTGCACGCCCTGCAAGTAATCGCTGATCGGCAATTGACCGGACAGGGCGGGGTCGACGCCATGCAGTTGGGCGAAATGCGCATCGGCGATAAAGCGATCTTCGCCGATATCCCAATCCCAGGTGCCAACGGCATCGGTCGCGGCCAGGGCCAGTTGCAGGCGTTCCTCGGTTTCGCGTTGAGCCTTGAGGCTTTCTTCGGAGCGTCGCTGCAGTTCCAGAGCGATGCGTCGGCGTTCGTTGGTTTCGATGGCAGTCACCAGAATTCCGGCGACTTGCGCGGTTTCATCACGGATCGGACTGTAAGTCAGATCCAGCCAGAAGTCGGACTCTTTGCCGTCACGTTGCAGGGTGAAGCGTCTTTCGCTGTAGGTGCGCACCTGGCCTTGCAGGACTGCTCTGTAAATGGGGTCGGTAAACTCTTGAAGTTCGGGCCAGATCTGGTGCGCAGGTTGTCCGAAAGCGTGCGGATGCTTGTGCCCGGCGAGCAGGGCGAAACCGTTGTTGTAGATCTGCGTGAGCTGCGGGCCCCACAACAACAGCATCGGCATGGGCGAGTGAATCACGATGTCCACCGCCGTGCGCAGGCTCTGCGGCCAGTTGCCGGCAGCACCCAGCGGGCCACGGCTCCAGTCGGTGCGGGCGATCAATGCCTGCGCGTCGTCGGTGTTCGGTACAGCATTCATTACATCAGTCCTGAGCGTGGTTCGGTGAGGCGACGTCTATCATTGTTGCAGTTGAGCTGCGCCAGGCGCAGGCCATTTTCTGTTCATTGAATGCTTCGCGGGTGTTTTTTGCCATGGAAATCGATGCACTGTTGTCAGTTTTGTCCAATAAAAACGGTTCGGATCTGTTCCTGTCCACGGGCGCACCGCCCAGTGCGCGGGTCGACGGCGTGCTCACGGCGTTGAGCGAGCAGCCTTTCAAGATCGGTGAAACCGCCGCCATCGCCGCCTCCCTGATGGACGCCGAGCAACGACGGGAGTTCGACCGGGATCTGGAAATGAACCTGGCGATTTCGCGAACGGGCATCGGCCGCTTTCGCGTGAACATCTTCAAACAGCGCAACGATGTATCGATCGTTATCCGCAACGTCAAACTCGACATCCCGCGCTTCGCTGACCTGAAACTGCCGCCGGTACTGCTCGACACCGTCATGCTCAAGCAAGGGTTGATCCTGTTTGTCGGCGCCACCGATTCGGGTAAGTCGACTTCGCTGGCGGCATTGATCGACCACCGCAACCGCCACAGCACCGGGCACATCATCACCATCGAGGATCCGATCGAGTACATCCATCGGCACCAGCGTTCAATCATCAATCAACGTGAAGTCGGGGTCGATACGCGCAGTTTTCATGCGGCGTTGAAGAACACTTTGCGCCAGGCGCCGGATGTAGTGCTGATCGGTGAAATCCGTGATCGCGAAACCATGGAACATGCATTGGCGTTTGCCGATACCGGACATCTGGTGCTATCGACGTTGCATGCCACTAACGCCAATCAGGCGCTGGATCGAATTATCAATATGTTCCCGGAAGAGCGGCGACCGCAGTTATTGCAGACGCTGGGCAATAACCTGAAAGCATTTATCTCGCAACGATTGGTGCGCACTGTCGATGGCCAACGACGGGCTGCTGTCGAGGTGCTGTTGGGCACGCCAACCATCGCTGATCTGATCCGACGCGGTCAGTTCGATGAACTCAAACCGATCATGGAGAAATCCACCGAACTGGGTATGCAGACATTTGATGCAGCGTTGTTTTCGTTGGTTGCCGAAGGTGCAATCAGTGCGCAGGAGGCTTTGAAAAATGCAGACTCGATCAATAATCTTAAATTACGAATCAAACTGGCTGGAGATGAAAGTAGTAATAATGGTTCGCCGTCAGGGGAGTGGGGACTAATGGATTGATGTTTAATTGATTGCTTTGGATATCCGTCAGGAAATAGCGCCTCATATTTTTGAAGTGGAAGGGGTGTGTCAAAAACAGTAGAACGTCATCGAGCTGAAGTTGTCGGCTGGTTAACTTGATGAGGTTCTAAGTATGAATGATAAAACCAGAGGTAAAACATTCTGGTCTTCGGCTGTCGCTCTTTCCGAGTGGAAATACAGGGCTGAAGCAGATGCAGTAGAGCGCCAATTGGTCCTGGCTCAACTGGAACAAGCGTTAAGCCAATACACGGATGATCAAAAGATCAATTGGTATACACACGAAGTGGCGTTGCAGGCGGGATCTTCGTTGTATGAAATTTATAATCCCGGCAGGCTTATGCTCAGCGAACTGCTTGAGACCGGTCCGGTCGTCGGTGCACTTGCCCGGGAAGGTGCGCGCGACCATGACGGACTTGTACGAGTTACACCTGACGGCAAGATGGAAGTCCGAGCAGACAGGGGGTGGGTGGATCTGGTAGCAGCGCGTCACTTTGAAAAAAGTGTTCCGATACAATCTGCATTGACGTTGATTTCGGATATAGCAGCGGTCGTTGGCGGCTACGTTTGGCCTGATATCGATTTGACGCTCGATCAATGGTTTCGATTCCATGACATAAGTTTGCCCGAGAACAACGTGAAGGTCAGAGAGCTGATCGTCTTGTTCAAGTTTGATCCGCAAGTGAAAGAGCCTTCAAACTATTGGGAGCACTTTCAAACAGAGGACCAGACATCGATTGCATTGTCCGGGGAGCAGTTTTTCGCCATTCGTAATGCGACTGCCAAGTTGATGAGTGGGAAAAAGCTCCTGACAGCCCTCTACAATGTTACCGGCCGCGCCGCTGTCACCCATGAAAGTGCGGCTCAATTGGTTGTCGAATTCGTCAATCATCCAGTTACCCGGAATCTCGCAAAAGAGTATCTGAAAGAGCTGGGTTGGTTTGGCGTAAACAAGGGGCAGGAAGTCGCTGATGACATCCTCGGCCAATTGCTGATGACGGCAATATTGCTTGATCTGGATCCGTCAGTTGGTCATGACATACAGCGCAATCACGTCGCTGGACTTGATCTGTATGCGCCGAAAAATGTTGACTGTCACCCGTCGGTCATACGAGAGGAGCTAACGACTGTTCTGCGAACCAGAAAATGGGTTGATAGTGGTTTGGAACCGCTGGTAGCTCACCTGCTGTTGGCACGTAATGCCCCAGAGTTTCTGGTCAGGGAGATTCCATCGTCGATCACCCTCGGCTCGATTGGCTGGATCAATTTTTGTCGTGCCGTCATGCTCGTCGAGACTGTAAAAACCGGTGCGACGCGAGTCATGACGTATGCCCAGATAATGGCTTATGGCGAACTGCAACCGGTCAGTGAGTCGCAGAAGCACAAGCGTGACCTGGCCATGATCGACCCTGTCGTCGATTGGGCGCTGATCAACCAGATTGTGACAACGGCGGAACTCGAGCAGGCCGAAGAAACCAGCACCCGGCGTGCAATTGACGCATTCGAGCAACACTCGGAAAAGTTCGCTCAAATCGCCAAGGTATTTTCGACACCGTTACCCGACAGAGCGAAGATTGCCCGTGCGGCTTTGAAAATTGCCGCACCGGGTTGTGACACCCTGGACGCAAAAGCACTGTCCGAGCGAGGCGGGCAGCAGGTCATGTCCATGGTCGACCTGCATCAATCGGGCGACTTGGTCACTGGTCAGTGGGACAGGCGTACGGTGCGTCTGGTTACTAACGGTGTCCCCAAGCCGGCCATCAACTACAACCCGTCCGGTGTCAGCCTCTACAAACGTTATCCGGGTTTATTGAAACTTGCATCCTGTGACGAGGAGATGGATCGGCAGTTGGCCGTGCATTTCAATGATTTGAACAGCGCCATGTTATCTACCGTGAAACTGGCTTTGGCGCAGATGCCAGAGGCGGATCTGCGCGTCTTCATGAATGCCGATATTCACTTCCTCACGGTACGCGAGTCCGCCGTTTATTATAAATCGCGTCGTGCGAGCGGCCCCCTGACTGTCAAAGTGACACAAGAAACACGACAAAGCAGAGATGCCGCCACAGGACGTTTTGGCATCGTGATGTATGCGTCTTGCGAGAATGCTGACCTCTGCTATGAACTGTTTACGTCGCGCGCAGAAACTCGAAAAAATGACGCCTTGGCTGCTTTCATCAAACGAGAGCAGAAACTGCAACAACGCTCGAGAATGAGTGCGAGCGGGGATGTAACGTTTCCACTGAGTATTACCGCGACGCAAAGCCTCCCGCTCGACGTAAAGCGCTATACCCATGCCACTGCCGAAGACTCTTCGATTACCAGCAGCATGGCCATCATCGATAATTTTGGCATGCTGAAAGGATCGCAGACACCTTCGACGCCACCATCCGGGTTCTATCGGAAATTCAACGATCCGAATATCGAACGTATCGCCGAGTTTCTCGTCAAGAATCGACCCTACCTGAATAAAAATGAGCTGAGAGAAATAGTCCGCATACCGACCCCGCTCGAGCTCTCCAGGGAAGAGGGTGATCGACTGCTGACGTATTTCATCGACTTGCTGGTGCCTTTCAAAAAATGCATCGAGGATATTGCCTCGGGTGAACATGACAAGGTGGTGGATGGGATCTACGGATGTTTGATGGACGGTATCGGTCTGGTCGGAACGGTGGCGGGAGCCAGCTCCAAAGTGTTGAGCATTTCGGCCAAGGCTATTTCAACGACATCCAAAGCTGCGCGGTTTACCCGGTTGGCATTCACCTCGGCCATTGGCCTTTTCAATCCGCTGGATGGTGTGCCGTCTGGAATCCAGGCGGGCGGTAAACTGGTGCGCAAGGGCTTGTTGCGCTTTAACAAAAACAGCCATGAACTCGTCGCTATAGCGAACAGCCAGTTGCACAGACTCAGTGGCCGCCGGCAATCCTATGATCTGATCAGTGCTTCCGAGAGTGCACATCGGGGAGTGGGGCACTGGCAACCACGTGGCAGCACCGGCAACCTCGTTACGGTTCTGGCCGCACGCAGTGGCAACAAATGGTATGCCTTGAACCGTCGTGGCAATCTGTGGGGGAAACCACTGACAGGCTTCGCCTATCAAGCGCCTCTGCAGTTGCCGTACTCACTCAAGACACTGCCGGCAAGTTACACGCGCAACTTCATCGAAAAAAGCCTGCCCCGTGCTCGGGCGAAGATCGACAACGCCATCGAAGCCATCAGCCGGCATGAATTCAAGCGAGATGGCGATCTGCTAATGAAGGCACTGTTCGGTAACACCTCGCAGACGGCTACTAATCGGCTGGTTAATTATTTGCGGTTGATTCGCTTTGACTTTGCTGGTTTCTCGATGAGCAATACGCTGCTCAATGCGTTCAAGCATAACGAGACAATCGCCTCTTTTGACGTGAACAACTACAAGCGCTGGAAAAGCGCCAGCTCCAGCGACGCGGCTGATATCGCGTTTGTCGAGATTTACACTCAAAACCTGAACAAGCATTTCGTCAATCTAGGCTTCAACCATGATGTGGTGGCAGACGACCTGATTCATGAACTGTTCCACGGTAGTGCGCAGACCGCGGATGTTGGCTACGCCACCGATACCGAGCATCAAAGCAACACCGGGCAGCGGCTGGATGTGGCGCAACTGCTGAATCTTGCGTCCGGCAACCTGGCTGTGGCGGACTCGATCGCGAGTTACCATGCGGTGTCCGAAGCTTTTGAAAATGCTGACTCTCTAGCAGTTGCCACCTCGTTACTGAGTCAAATGGCTACGGACAAAGCTACATTCGACCACAACATGACGATCATCCGCGATGCACTCGACCGTAGTGGCGGTAGAGCGATTGTTCAGCCAGTTGTCATTACGCTGAACAAACCCCTCTGACGACCAGCGCTGCCAGCAACGTTTATTGTCAGAGCGTCAGCGCGCGATTCAAGTATCAAGCTCCGGCCGATCCCGAAACTGCTCCAGCGCTTCGGGATTGGCCAGCGCATCGGTGTTTTTCACCGGTCGGCCGTGCACCACTTCCCGCACGGCCAACTCCACAACCTTGCCACTGATGGTGCGCGGAATGTCCGTCACCGCAACGATCTTCGCCGGTACATGCCTTGGAGTGGTATTGGCGCGGATCACCTGCCGGATTCGTTGTTCCAGCGCCTCGTCGAGTGTCAGCCCTTCACGCAACCTGACAAACAGCACAACCCGCACATCGTCCTGCCACTGCTGACCGATAGCGACGCTGTCCAGCACTTCAGCGACTTGCTCGACCTGACGATAAATCTCCGCAGTGCCGATGCGCACGCCGCCGGGATTGAGCACGGCGTCCGAGCGCCCATGGATCAGCATCCCGCCATAAGGCCGTTGTTCAGCGTAATCGCCCTGTGCCCAGACACCGGGAAACAGGCTGAAATACGATTGGCGCAGTTTTGCGCCGTCCGGGTCATTCCACAGACCGATCGGCATCGCCGGGAAGTGCCGGGTGCAGACCAGTTCGCCTTTTTCGCCCACGACCGGCTGGCCGGCGTCATTCCAGACTTCAACCGCCATGCCCAGGCTTTTGCCCATGTTCTCGCCGCGACGCACGGGCGACAGCGGGTTGCCATTGACGAAGCACGAAACGATGTCGGTGCCGCCAGACATCGAGGCCAGACACACATCAGGTTTGAAGTCGCGATAGACGAAGTCATAGCTTTGCGGCGACAGCGCCGAGCCGGTGCACAGCAGCGTTTTCAGGCTTCCCAGATCATGGCTCTCGCGGGGTTTGGCGCCGCTGCTTTCCAGGGTGGCGAGGAACTTGGGGCTGGTGCCGAACACGCTGATGCGTTCATCGTCGATCAAGTCGAGCAAACGCTGGTTATCCGGGTAAAACGGCGAACCGTCATACAGCACCACGGCGCTGCCGACCGCGAGCGCGGAGACCAGCCAGTTCCACATCATCCAGCCGCACGTCGTGTAGTAAAACAGTCGATCGCCAGGACCCAGATCGCAATGCAGGCCGTGTTCCTTGACGTGTTGCAGGAGCACGCCACCGGTGCTGTGGATGATGCATTTCGGCACGCCAGTGGTGCCGCTGGAATACAACACGTACAGCGGATGATTGAACGGCACCGCGACAAAATCCGCTTCGCCGCCCGCTTGATAGAAGTCATCCCACAAGGTCACTTCGGCGCGAGTCCGGTAAGTCTCGATGCGGGCGTGCGGGTGAGCGTAAGGCACGATGATCAACTGCCTTAACGTTGGCAGTTGTTCGAGTATTTCGTTGATCTTGTCGCTCTGGTCGATCGCCTTGCCGGCATAGCGATAACCGGCGCAGGTGATCAGTACCTTCGGTTCGATCTGACCGAAGCGGTCGATCACGCCGTGGGTGCCGAAGTCCGGCGAAGAGCACGACCAGATCGCGCCAACGCTGGTGGTGGCGAGCATTGCGACCAGCGTCTGCCAGGTATTGGGCATGCAAGCTGCGACGCGATCGCCGAGGCCAACCCCGGCGGCCTGCAAGCTCGCCTGAAACCCGGCGACATGCTCGGCCAGTTCAGCCCAGGACAATTGCTCACGCTGGCCATTTTCCGCCACGCTGACCACCGCCACAGAATCGTCGCGACGACGCAGCAAATGTTCGGCGAAGTTCAGCGTAGCGCCGGGAAACCACTCGGCATCCGGCATTTGCGCGCCTTCACGCAGCACGGCATCCGGTTGTGTGTGGAAGCGGATATCGAAGAAATCGACGATCGCCTGCCAGAACTCGGCGCGCTGCTCGACGCTCCATTGGTGCAGGGCCGGGTAGTCGTCGAGTTTCAGGTTGTGGCGTTGATTGGCCGCACGACGGAAAGTGTCCATGCGCGACTTGGCGATACGGTTGGCATCGGGTTGCCAGAGGATGTCGGACATTGGTTGCCTCTTGTTATCGGATTACAAAAATTCCCTTGTAGGCCTTCGCCTGCTCGCGATAGCGGTGTGTCAGTTAACTGTTACGGGTCTGACACACCGCTATCGCGAGCAGGCGAAGGCCTACAGGGACGCAGCATTACTGCGCCAACCACCCACCATCAATATTCCACGCCGCTCCACGCACTTGGCTACCCGCCTCGCTGCACAGGAACAGCACCAGTTCGCCCAGATGCTGCGGTGTCACGAACTCGAGTGACGGCTGCTTCTCGGCCAGCAGATCATGCTGCGCCTGCTGCGGATCGACACCTTTGGCCGCACGGTCGTCGATCTGCTTCTGCACCAGCGGCGTCAGCACCCAGCCCGGACAAATCGCGTTGCAGGTGACGTTGCTGGTCGCGGTTTCCAGGCCGACTACTTTGGTCAAACCGATCACGCCATGCTTGGCGGCGACGTAAGCGGCTTTGCCGGTCGAGCCCACCTGACCATGCACGGAGGCGATATTGATGATTCGGCCCCAACCCTTGGCGCGCATCCCCGGCAGGCTCAGGCGCGTGCTGTGAAACACCGAAGACAGGTTGATGGCGATGATCGAGTCCCAGCGCTCGATCGGGAATTCCTCGACGGCGGCGACATGCTGGATGCCGGCGTTGTTGACCAGAATGTCGACACCGCCGAACTCGCGCTCGGCGTAATGGATCATCTCGGCGATCTGCGCCGGGTCACTGACATCCGCCGGATGATGGCCAACCTTGCCGCCAAACCGGGCGACTTCAGCGATGACTTTCGACGCATCGCCGAAACCGTTGAGAATCAGGTTCGCGCCTGCCTTGGCCAGGCTCAGTGCGATGCCCAGACCGATGCCGCTGGTGGAGCCGGTAACCAATGCAGTCTTGCCGGAAAGAGTGGTCATGAATACCTCACACAATGCCAGTGGCGTAGAAAGTGCCGATCACTACGAAAACCGCCAGGGTCTTGATCAGCGTAATACAGAAAATGTCTTTATAGGCTTCGCGGTGGGTCAGACCCGTCACCGCAAGCAAGGTGATGACCGCGCCGTTGTGCGGCAGGGTGTCCATACCGCCGCTGGCCATCGCGGCGACGCGGTGCAGCACTTCCAGCGGAATGTTCGCGGCATGAGCGGCGGCAATGAACTGCTCGGACATCGCCGCCAGCGCAATGCTCATGCCGCCCGACGCCGAGCCGGTGATACCGGCCAGCAGCGTCACGGTGATGGCTTCGTTGACCAGCGGATTGGGGATCTGCTTGAGCCAGTCAGCCAGTACCAGAAAGCCCGGCAGCGAAGCGATCACTGCGCCGAAGCCGTATTCCGACGCGGTGTTCATTGCCGCCAGCAACGCACCGCTGACCGCGCTTTTGCTGCCCTCGGCGAGCTTGCTGCGAATCGCCTGAAAACCGAACGCCAACACCATCAGAATGCCAACCAGCAAAGCCGCTTGCACCGCCCAGATCGCCGTCAGTTTGGCGATTTCGGTGGTGACCGGTGTGGCCATGCCCGGCAGCGCAAGGCTGTGAGTCTTGCCATACCACTGCGGAATCCACTGGGTGAACAGCAGGTTCATGATGCCCACTGCCAGTAGCGGCGACAGGGCAATCCATGGGTTCGGCAGCTTCAGGTCTTCGGCGGTTTCCGGTTCGTTGCGCAGTTCAGTGCCGTAGCCTTCACCGGCACGCTGCGCTTTGTTGCGTTGACGCTGGAGAAACAGCATGCCGGCGCAGAACACGAAAATCGTACCGATCACGCCCAGCCACGGCGCCGCCCAAGCGGTGGTGTTGAAGAACGTGCTGGGGATGATGTTCTGGATCTGCGGGGTGCCGGGCAGGGCGTCCATGGTGAACGAGAACGCGCCAAGGGCGATGGTTGCCGGGATCAGCCGTTTGGGGATATTGCTCTGGCGAAACATCTCGGCGGCAAACGGGTACACCGCAAACACCACCACGAACAGCGACACGCCGCCATAAGTGAGCAGGGCGCAGACCAGCACGATCACCAGCATTGCCTGTTTGGTGCCGAGCAAGCGAATGGCCGCGGCAACGATCGAGCGGGAGAATCCCGACAGTTCGATCAATTTGCCGAATACGGCACCGAGCAGGAACACAGGAAAATACAGTTTGATGAACCCGACCATTTTTTCCATGAACACCCCGGTGAAGGCAGGGGCGACGGCGGAGGGGTCGGTAAGCAGCACCGCGCCAAGGGCGGCAATCGGCGCGAAGAGGATAACGCTGTAGCCACGGTAGGCGGCGAGCATCAGCAGCGCGAGGGCCGCCAAGGCAATGATCACACTCATGGTGTGTCTCTCCAGAATTGTTATTTTTGTGGGTGGAACGGGTTTGGGAGAGGCGTTAGCGAGATCTGTGCCAGATATTTAAGTTGTTGAAATATATGGAATTTACTGGTTGTAGGTAAAGGTTTTCAACGGTTTTGTCTCGTTTTAGAGACTACGTTAAACCGAAAAGATCGCAACCTTCGGCAGTTCCTACAGTGCGAGCGCGAATTTCCCCTGTAGGAGCTGCCGAAGGCTGCGATCGTTTGATCTTCAAACAATCCATCTACAGCAAGAGATCATTGTCTCTATTTAGAGACTCAGGCAATCCCCAACGCCACCATTTTCTTGTACAGCGTCGAACGTCCCAGCCCCAGTCGAGCCGCAGCTTCCGGCACTTTCCCCTGACATTGCGCAAGAGCTGCCTGAATCAATTGCCGATCAAATCTCTCCCGCGCCTGAGCAAATGTCTCGCCAGCCAGCGTTTCCACGGTACCCATCGACGCACGTTCAACCGGTGTAAACGTACCAATCGCCGCACGAATATCCTGCTCGGTCAGCATCAAGTCATCACTGAGCAACGCCGCCCGTTCCAGCACATTACGCAGTTCGCGAATGTTCCCCGGCCACGCGTGCTGTCCGAGCAACGCCAGCGCATCCCGGTGCAGTTCATGCTGGCTGCGCAGCTCTTCAAGAATCGCTTCGCTGAGCGCCGGCAGATCATCAAGACGCTCACGCAATGGCGGCACCTGGATCGGCAACACATTGAGGCGGTAGTACAAATCGGCACGGAATTCACCGCGTTTGATCGCCGCTTGCAGATCGGTCGAAGTCGCGGCGATCACGCGAACGTCGCTCTGAATCACCTCGTTGGAACCGACCGGTTCGAATTCCTTTTCCTGCAGCACACGCAGCAGCTTGCTCTGCAAGGGCAGCGGCATGTCACCAATCTCGTCGAGAAACAGCGTGCCGCCCTGGGCGATCTGCAGCTTGCCGGTGCGGCCCTTGCGGTCGGCGCCGGTGAACGCACCGGGTGCCGTGCCGAAAAATTCTGCCTCCAGCAGCGCCTCGGGAATTGCCGCGCTGTTGATGCTGACGAACGCTTTGTGCGCCCGTGGCGAGGCGCTGTGAATGGCCTGGGCCAGCAACTCTTTGCCGGTGCCGGTCTCACCGAGCAGCAACACCGGCGATTCGGCGCTGGCACTGCGTCGGGCACGGCGTTTGACTTCAAGGCTGGCGGCGCTGGTGCCGATGAAGTGGGCGAAGTTGTATTTGGTTTGCCGGGCGCGCAGCAGAGAACGGGTCGAGGCCAGTTCTTCCTGCATGCTCAAGTAGCGTTTGAGCATCGGCGACAGCGTGCGCAACTCGTCGAACAGGGCAAAACCGATCGCGCCGATGACCGTGCCGGCGTCATCGTGGATCGGCAGGCGCATCACCACCAATGGCTCTTTCGGCGTGTCCTGCATATCCAGAAGAATAGGGCGACCGGTGCGCACGACTTCCCGCAACAAGCTGCCGGGGATCACGCTTTCACAGGGTTTGCCGATCGCGCCTGTAGCCGATTCGAGACCGAAACGCCGGGCGTAGCGTTCGTTCATCCAGACGATGTTCGCATCACGATCGACAATCACCGTGCCCTCGCTGGATTGCTCGATGATCTCGAACAGCGAGCGGATCGCCAGGCTGCGAACCCGTTGGTAGTCCTTGAGGCTTTCGGTGGTGTTCATGGCGGCTGATCCTGATTGTGTATGGCCTGTGCCGGCCCCTTCGCGAGCAGGCTCGCTCCCACAGTAGATTGGGTCGTTCCCAAATTTTGTGTCCGGCGTGAACCTTGTGGGAGCGAGCCTGCTCGCGAAAGCCTCGACCCGGTTTCAAGCCGAACACATATGACGCCTACCCCGGATGCGCCGCCGCCAACAGCTCTTTGGTGTACGGATGCTGCGGTGCATCGAACACCTCATGACTGGCGCCACGCTCGACCACTTTGCCGTCCTTGATCACGATCATGTCGTGAGCCAGCGCGCGCACCACCGCCAGATCATGGCTGATGAACAGATAGGTCAAACCGTGTTTTTCCTGAAGCTGGCGGAGCAGGGCAACCACTTGTTTCTGCACCGTGCGATCGAGTGCCGACGTCGGCTCATCAAGCAGGATCAGCGCCGGTTTCAACACCAGCGCCCGCGCGATGGCAATGCGCTGGCGCTGACCACCGGAGAACTCGTGGGGGTAGCGATGGCGACTATCCGGGTCGAGGCCGACCTCTTTAAGCACGCGGATCACTTGTTCATCGCACTCATCGGCAGTCGACTCGCAGTGCACTTCCAGGCCTTCGCTGATGATCTGCGCCACTGACATGCGCGGGCTGAGGCTGCCGAACGGATCTTGAAACACCACCTGCATCTGTCGGCGCCACGGACGCATCTGTTTCTGATTGAGACCGTCGAGCGCCTCGCCCTGAAAGCGGATACTGCCTTCGGAGTCGAGCAGGCGCAGGATCGCCTGACCCAGCGTCGACTTGCCGGAACCGGACTCGCCGACGATGCCCAACGTCTTGCCACGCTGGATGCTCAGGCTGATGCCATCCACCGCCCGCAGGTATTGCTTGCGCTGGAACAGGCTGCCGCCGACGACAAACTCAACCTTCAGATCATTGACCTCCAGCACGTTTTCGCGTTCATCCCGGGGCAGGGCTTCGCCTTCGGGTTCGGCGTTGAGCAGCACGCAGCTGTAAGGATGTTTCGGCTCGGTAAACAGGGTTTCGCAGGGCGCCTGTTCGACGATTTCCCCGGCCTTCATCACGCACACGCGCTGAGCAATGCTGCGCACCAGATTGAGATCATGGCTGATCAGTAGCAGCGACATGCCCAGGCGTTGTTGCAGGGATTTGAGCAGCAGCAGGATCTTGCGCTGCACGGTCACATCGAGCGCCGTGGTCGGTTCGTCGGCGATCAACAGCTCGGGTTCGCAGGCCAGGGCCATGGCGATCATCACCCGTTGCCGTTGCCCGCCAGAGAGTTGATGCGGGTAAGCCTTGAGGCGTTCCTTGGGTTTCTGGATGCCCACCAGACCGAGCAGTTCGAGGATGCGCGCCTGCGCCGCTTTGCCGCCGAGGCCACGATGCAACAGCAGGGTTTCGCCAATCTGTTTTTCGATGGTGTGCAGCGGATTGAGCGAGGTCATCGGCTCCTGAAAGATCATGGCGATGCGGTTGCCGCGCAATTTGCGCAAGACCTTGGGATCCGCACCGATCAGCTCCTGTCCGCGATAGCGAATGCTGCCAGTGGTTTGCGCTTCGCTTTCGGGCAGCAATTGCAGAATCGAATGAGCGGTTACCGATTTGCCCGAGCCCGATTCGCCCACCAACGCCAGACATTCGCCGGGGCGAATGTCCAGACACAGGTCGCGCACCACGTTCTGGCCATGGAAGGCAACGTTGAGGTTACGGATTTCAATCAGGTTGTCAGTCATGGCCACGCTTCAGGATCGAGGGTCGAACGCGTCTCGCAACGCTTCGCCGATAAACACCAATAAGGAAAGGATCAGCGCCAGGGTGAAAAACGCCGTCAACCCAAGCCACGGTGCTTGCAGGTTCTGTTTGCCCTGACCGATCAACTCACCCAGCGAAGCACTGCCGGCAGGCATGCCGAAACCGAGAAAATCCAGCGCGGTGAGGGTGGAAATCGCCCCGGTCAGAATGAACGGCAAGTAGCTCAGTGTCGCGTTCATGGCGTTGGGCAGAATATGCCGGAAAATCACCTTGCGGTCGCTCAGGCCCAGCGCACGGGCGGCTTTGACGTACTCCAGATTGCGTCCGCGCAGGAACTCGGCGCGCACCACATCCACCAGTGCCAGCCAGGAAAACAGCGCCATGATCCCCAGCAGCCACCAGAAATTCGGTTCGACAAAACCGGAGAGGATGATCAACAGGTACAACACCGGCAGCCCTGACCAGACCTCCAGCAAACGTTGCCCGAGCAGATCGACCCAGCCACCGTAGTAGCCCTGCAATGCCCCGGCGGCGATGCCTATCAGGGCGCTGACAAAGGTCAGCATCAAGGCAAACAGAATCGACACCCGCGCGCCGAATATGACCCGTGCCAGCACATCCCGCGACTGGTCGTCAGTGCCCAGCCAATTGACTGACGTCGGCGGGCTCGGCGCCGGTTTGGTGAGGTCGTAGTTCGGCGTGTCGTCACTGAACGGGATCGGCGGGAACAGCAGCCAGCCACCGTCCTTGCGAATCAGGTTCTGCACGTAATCGCTGCGATAATCAGCCTGGAACGGCAGTTGTCCGCCGAACTCCTGCTCGGTGTAGCGCTTGAACACCGGGAAGTACCATTGGCCTTGATAGTTGACGACCAGAGGCTTGTCATTGGCGATCAACTCGCCCCCCAGTGTCAGCACAAACAGGCCAATGAACAGCCACAGCGACCACCAGCCACGACGGTTTTTCTTGAAGCGCTCGAAGCGCCGACGGCCCAGAGGCGAGAGCTTGAGCATCAGGCGTTCCTCGCGGCGAAGTCGATACGCGGATCGACCAGCGTGTAACACAGGTCGCCGACCAGTTTTATCAGCAGGCCGAAGAGGGTGAAGATGAACAGCGAACCGAACACCACCGGGTAGTCCCGCGAAACCGCGGCTTCGTAGCTCATGCGCCCGAGACCGTCGAGGGAGAAGATCACTTCGATCAGCAACGAACCGGCGAAGAACACACTGATGAACGCCTGCGGGATACCGGACACCACCAGCAGCATCGCATTGCGGAACACATGGCCGTACAGCACACGGCGTTCGCTCAGGCCTTTGGCGCGGGCGGTTACCACGTACTGGCGAGTGATTTCATTGAGAAACGAGTTTTTCGTCAGGATCGTCAGTGTGGCGAAACCACCAATCACCAGCGCCGTGACCGGTAGCACCAGGTGCCAGAAATAGTCGGCGATTTTGCCGAGAGTCGACAGCGATTCGAAGTTGTCCGACACCAGGCCACGCACCGGAAACCAGTTCAGCGACGTGCCGCCGGCAAACACCACGATCAGGAACATCGCAAACAGAAACGCTGGCATCGCGTAACCGATGATGATCGCCGTGCTGCTCCAGATATCGAAATGACTGCCATGATGCACGGCCTTGCGGATCCCCAGCGGGATCGACACCAGATAGGTGATCAGCGTCGCCCACAACCCGAGGGAAATGGTCACCGGCATTTTTTCCAGGATCAGATCGGTGACCGTCGCGCCACGGAAAAAGCTCTTGCCGAAATCCAGTTGCGCGTAGTTCTTCAACATCAGCCACAAGCGTTCGTGGGCCGGTTTGTCGAAGCCGTACTGTTTTTCGATGTCCTTGATCAGTTGCGGATCGAGGCCGCGACTGGCACGCGAAGTGCCGCTCATGGTTTCGCTGGCGCCGCCACCGACACTCGCGCCGCCGATCCCTTGCAGGTGGGCGATGGCCTGTTCTACCGGGCCGCCGGGCGCGGCCTGAATGATCACGAAATTGACCAGCAGAATGATCACCAGCGTCGGGATGATCAGCAGCAGGCGCCGCAGTATGTAACCCCACATCAGTGCGGCCCTCCGGGTCTGCCACGGGCAATTTTTTCGGCGGTCATCTGCTGATTGGTCAATGGTGTGCTGCTTATTTCCCACCAGCTCTCGATGGCTTCGTCATTGCTGGCTTGCACCGACGGTATGCCGAAACGGTTCCACCAGACGGTCGAGGTGCCGGGTGGATAGTAGTTGGGAATCCAGTAGTAATTCCATTGCAGCACCCGATCCAGAGCATGGGCGTAATGCAGCATGTCGGACTGGGTTGAGGCGCGAATCAGGCCGTTGATCAGCGTATCCACCGCCGGGTTTTTCAACACCATGTAGTTGTTCGCGCCCGGGTCGTTGGCCGACGCGGAAGCAAAGTAATTGAGCAATTCGCCTCCCGGCGAAGTGCTGACCGGGTAGCCCGTGACGATCATGTCGTAGTCGCGGCTCATCAGGCGATTGACGTATTGCGAGGAGTCGATGCGGCGAATGTTCAGGTCGATACCGATCTGTTTCAGCGTGCGCTTGTACGGCAGCAGCAAGCGATCCATGCCGTTCTGGCTGACCAGAAAGGTAAAGGTCAGCGGCTCGCCCTGGGCATTCACCAGTTGATCGCCATCCGGTTTCCAGCCAGCCTGTTCGAGCAATTCGAGTGCTTGCAATTGTTTGTCGCGGATCAGGCCGCTGCCGTCGGTCTTCGGCGCTTCAAAGACTTTGCTGAAGACTTCGTCGGGAACCTGGCCGCGCAGCGGTTCGAGGATTTTCAGTTCCTGTGCATCGGGCAATTCGCTGGCCGCCAGTTGCGTGTTGGAAAAGTAGCTCTGCTGACGGATATACATGCCGCGCATCATCTGCCGGTTGCTCCACTCGAAGTCCCAAAGCATGGCCAGGGCCTGGCGCACACGGCGATCGGCGAATACAGGTTTTTGCAGGTTGAACACAAACCCCTGGGCCGATTGCGGCGCCTCGGTGGCCAGATGAGCTTTTTGCAGGCGCCCGTCGCTCAGTGCGGGACTGTCGTAGCCGATCGAGTAGCCGGTGGCCGAGAACTCGCGGTTGTAGTCATAGGCACCACCGCGCAGCACTTGCCGAGCGACGTCGGTATCACCGAAGTACTCGATGCTGAAATGATCGAAATTGTAGAGGCCGCGACTGACCGGCAAGTCTTTGCCCCACCAGTCGGCGTTGCGCTCAAAGGTGATGCTGCGCCCCGAATCGACTTTGCCGACTCGATAGGGGCCGCTGCCCAGTGGCGGTTCATAGCCACCACCCCCGGCGAAATCGCGGCTCTTCCACCAATGCTCGGGAAATACCGGAAGGGTCGCGACGTCCAGAGGCAGGGTGCGGTTTTCATTGCTTTTGAAGTCGAACCGCACGGTCAACGGGCCTTCCACTTCGACGCCTTTGACGTCAGCAAACTGGGTGCGATAACGCAGGCTGCCCTGAGTCATCAATAAATCGTAGGTGTAGCGTACGTCTTCGGCGGTAATCGGCTTGCCATCGGCAAAGCGTGCCTTGGGATTGATGAAGAACCGCAGCGACAGACCATCGTCCGAGCGCTCCATCTTCTGCGCAACCAGGCCATAGACGGTGTAAGGCTCGTCCAGCGAGCGCTGGGCCAGTGGCGAATAAAGCAAGCCATCGATCTGAGTAACGCCGATGCCTTTGTCTATATAAGGAAGGACATGGTCGAAGTGGCCAATCTCGATGGCCGAGCGGCGCATCGTTCCGCCCTTGGGGGCTTGCAGGTTGGTGTAGTCGAAGTGGCTGAAACCGGCAGGGTACTTGGCAGGTTCGCCGTAAACGGTCAGCGCGTGTTGCGGTGCAGCGCTCACGCCAGCGGCACCCGTCAGCAGGGCGAGGGCGGTGAGCATCAATGTGGGGAAAACCAGTCGCATTGTCAGCCTTGGAACCGGGAAATCGATAAGCGCAAGTTGTACGCGAGAGGCGCGCGAGCCGCCAGCCGTATGTGTAACTGAAACGCAACGGCCCACCAGAAGGCGGGCCGTTGGTAAACAATCAGGCGACGGATCAGTCCTGACGGCTGGTGACTTCCAGCAGGTGATAACCGAACTGAGTCTTCACCGGACCTTGCACAACGTTGATTGGCGCGCTGAAGACCACGGTGTCGAATTCCTTGACCATCTGGCCAGGACCGAACGAGCCCAGGTCGCCGCCCTGACGGCTGGACGGGCAGGTGGAGTTGGCTTTGGCGACTTCGGCGAAATCAGCGCCGCCTTCGATCTGGGCCTTGAGTTCGTTGCACTTGTCTTCGCTGGAAACCAGGATGTGGCGGGCAGTGGCTTTAGCCATGGGGAAACTCTCCAATCTATTTCAGTAAAGTGTGGAGCCTACCGGATTCAGTGGGCGAATTCTCGGCAAAGTTCCGTTCGATTGTCCGTGGCTTTGATCAGAGATTCGCGGCGCACAGACGTTCGGCATGTTCAACGTACAGTCCAATCGGATCGGGCACAGCCGTGACGGGACTGGCTGTGCGGCGCAGGCTGCCCAGATGGTCAAGCGGATAGTCGGAGCGGATCACCTGTCCCAAGTGAGAGCTGAAACGGCCGACGAAGCCATCGTTCTGCTGCGTCTCGGTCATGAAATATTGCGACAGTGCATGGCAAATGTGCTGGGCGGGATCGAGTGTCGACGGGCTGTTTGCCGGCAGGACGCCGCTCCATGAGTAATAACGCACGCCGTTGACCTGTTCCGGGCCGTGTCCGCCCCAGGTCTTGGGCAGGCCCTGCGGAAATTTGTCGTTGAAATCGCCCACTCCTTCGGTCGTCAGCGCATTGAGCGCCGCCAGTGCGTTCTGCGGCAACGTCATGCTGCCGCTGAGCAACGAAAGGAAGTTGGCAAACAGCGTCGCGACGTTCTGTGCGACAGCCTCCGGCAGGCGCCCGGGTACCAATGCCTTGCGCAGAAAATCAGCCAGTTCCGAACCGTGGTTCGGCCCGCTGACGGAAGTCACCGAGGCTACGGCGTGTGGTGCAAGCGCAGCAGCGTATCGAGCCGCCAATGCTCCCTGACTGTGTCCGATGAGGTTGACTTTGTCGGCACCTGTGCCACGCAGCACACGATCAATCTGTGCAAGCAGTTGCTCACCCCTTGTTTCGTTTTTGTGGGTGGCAGAAAGGTGTGGAACAAACACTCGGCTGCCGGCTGTTTTCAAGGCGTCCTTTACATCATGGAACAGCTCAAAATGACCGATGCGCTCGAATCCGAACAGGCCGTGTACCAACAGGATGGGATAGCGAGTTGAAGCATTCCGTTGCATGTTCTTACCTTTTTCACAGAAGTTCATCGGGGAATCCGGAGGCCACTCTAAAACACTCATCTCGTTGAAGAAGTAGGAAGAGACTTCTCTTGGTCGATGAATCTGGACTAGGGGTTGTACGAATTTTCAGATACTTACGAAATCCGAATCCGAACTTGCAGCCATCTATCGCTGGGTTGATCGCGTTTTTGTGCAGTTTGCCTACCGAGTTCGATGCCTTTGCCGAGTGCCTGCGGCGGAGCCGGCTGACATCGGAAATGTGAGGGGTAGCGTTCAATGTTGGTTGTCGACGCCGCCCACGAAGCGGCGTTTTTTCCAAGGAATGGAGGCACTAATGAACACGCACGAAGTCGAGTTTTGCTACCGGATGCGCCACCACGTCAGTCCTTGTGTGGCGAGCGAGTTGCTGCCAGCGGTCACCATCGATTCTCTGGAGGGAACGGTGCTGGATCCTTCGCTGGGCAAGGTCGTTGTCCGAATCGCTCCTTATCCAGGTATGGCTTGCGGCGATCAGTTGCTGTTGAGTTGGGAGGGCCTCGATATAGAAGGCTTTGCTTACCAGCATGAAATGGTCCGCCATGTCAGCGCAGCCCAGGTCGGCAGGGATGTGATTTTCGTCATCAAAGGCCTGCATATCGCGGCGCTGGATGGCGGTTCGCTGCAGATCCACTGGAAGTTGCGTAGTGCTGGAGCCGAGCCTGCGCTGTCTTCGCCTGTGCAATTGTCTGTCGGAGATGCACGGTCGCAGTTGCTCGCACCGATTGTCGAGGGGCTGATCGGCGGGACGCTGGATCCGGCGCGAGTGCCCGAAGGCACGCTTGTCGTGCTCCAGCCTTATGCTCGAATGGCGGCGGGGGATCGGATTACGTTGCAGTGGGGCGCAGATGCATTGCCGGCAACGTTCAGCGATTGCTTGAAGGTCGAAGCCTTTGCAGTCGCGGAGGTGTTGTCATTTTGGGTGGACGGGGCGCATATCGCTGAGCATCTTGGTGGCGAGGTGATGGTGCGCTATCGCGTCGAACAGGTCGATGGAACGGTTCGCGAATCCGAAGCTGCAAGGATTCTGGTCACCCCGTTTCTGCGTGGTGAACTGGACGCTCCTGATGTGCTTGAGGCTGAAGATGGCGTGCTGTTGAAAGAGGATTCGATCGATGGCGTCACCATCGTGATGGGTAATGCTCAGACGCAGGAAGGCGAGTTGGTTTACCTCAAGTGCGACGGGGATCTTTTCAATCACCGGGATGACCGCGAAATCACTCGTGAGTCGGCGGGAAAACCACTGATCTTTATCGTGCCGCACCGATTCTGGCGTGAGCACCATGGCACGACTGTGCGTGTGTCTTACACGGTTGAGCGTCTGGACGATGTCAGTCAGGAGTCTGCGGTGGCGCGGGTGCGAGTGGAGGTTTAGCGGCAGCGTCGCCCGCCTTCCGGATTGCAATCAATTCGGAAGGCGGGCCTGGCAATCAGCCTTTGGCGTGTGCAGCAAGACGCTGCGCGGCGTCAAGGAGCAAGTGTTCCGTTGCGCTGAAACCGAGGCAGCCATCAGTAATCGAAACCCCGTAACGCAGGGATTCGCTCAGCGGTTGGCAACCTTCGAACAGGTGAGACTCAATCATCATGCCGATCAGAGCACGATCACCTTGCAAGCGTTGCTCAAGCACTTCGTTGAATACGGCAGGCTGACGCAATGGGTCCTTGCCGCTGTTGGCGTGGCTGCAATCGACCATGATCCGGCTCGGAATTTTCAGTCGGTTCAGGTCGGCATGGATTTTTGCCACGCTGTCGCGATCATGGTTCGGCCCTTTATGGCCCCCGCGTAGCACCAGATGGGTGTCGGGGTTGCCTGGCGTTTGGATGACGGCCGGATGCCCTTGGCTGTCGACGCCGAAATGCCGGTGCGGATGGGCGGCCGAACGCATGGCGTCAACGGCAATGGCGGCGCCGCCGTCGGTGCCATTCTTGAAACCGACCGGCATGCTCAGTCCACTGGCCATCTCCCGGTGGATCTGCGATTCAGTGGTGCGGGCGCCAATTGCGACCCAGCTCAACAGGTCATCGAAGTATCCGGCCGCCATGGGTTGCAGCAACTCGGTGGCCACCGGCAAGCCGAGGCGGATCATTTCCAGCATCAGCTCGCGCGACAGCGTCAGGCCGCCAGCCATGTCGTCACTGCCATCAAGATGCGGGTCGTAGGCCAGGCCTTTCCAGCCGACCGTGGTACGCGGTTTCTCGACGTAGGCGCGCATCACCAACAGCATTTCGCCGCTGACGTCTTCAGCCAGTCGAGCGAGCTTGCCGGCGTACTCAAGTGCAGATTGTGGATCGTGGATAGAACAAGGGCCAACGATGACCAGCAGTCGCGGGTCCTGGCCATTGAGAATGGCGCGAATCGCCTGACGATGGGCGGCGACTTGCAGGTTCAGGGCATTGCTCAGAGGCAATTGCTGTTTGAGTTGCAACGAGCTGGGCAGACGCAGGGTCAATGCTTCGTTGGCAGAGTTCAAAGTGGACAGCGGCAGAGCAGAAACGGACGAGTTCATATTTGGTCTTCCTGGGCTGGCGGCGGGTTCTTCCCGCTCGCTCGGCCCTACTGGGGTGTTCGACAGTTGGCCGTATTGGCTACGTGTATGTGCTTGCCACCTGTAGGTGACCGATCGGAGGCGGCAGGCTGTCCCGAGCGGAAGCTGGTAAATCGCCAGGCGCTGGAGCTGTCGTAACGGTAATAAGTGGCGTAGTTCATGTCGTGAATCCTCAAAATGTCTGGTGTGTTGCGGAAAAAGTCTGGGGCTGAAAAAACAAAACCCCCGGTCGGGAGGCCGACCGGGGGTTGAGAATTCTCTGGTAGGCGACCCGTTTTCATGGGCGCCGTTTGGGTATCAGGCGCGCCAGTGGCTAAACCAATACCCAAAATAAAAGCTGACCGGAGCGCAAACGTCATTTACCCGGGCAGCCGCAACCGAGCGCAAGGCGCTGGCGGTACGAAGCTGTGAAAGGGCGTTGAACATGGTCTGTCTCCGATGAATGGGCCGAGCTTACTAGAGGCCGATATGCCTCAGCAATCAGAAATTGCTATCGCATAATCAACAAAACGCCTATTGCTCGATTCACGCAAGAGTTGTGACACTCTGCGCTTCGCTTGATTGCCAAGGATGAACCGTGTCGACATTGACCATTGCCGCAGCCCAGAGCATTTCCATTGCCGGTGACCTCTCCGGGAATATTGCCCGACATCGTCGCTTCCTTGAGGCAGCAGCAGAGCAGGGTGTCGAGTTGCTGGTTTTTCCCGAGCTGTCGCTGACTGGCTACGAAGGAGAAACGGCCGCAGCGTTGGCGATCGAACCGCAAGATGCCGTGCTGCAACCGCTTAGGGATCTGGCCCGAAAGCTTGGGGTGACTGCCGTCGTCGGCATGCCAGTTCGGCTGGAGGACAGTGATTCGGTGCGCATTGGTGCTCTGGTCCTGGGGGCTGATGGTTCGCTCGGCGTTTACAGCAAGCAGCATTTGCACGCGGGCGAGGAATTGGTTTTTGCACCCGGTCTCGGCGGTCCGACATTGAACATCGGCGGCGAAGTGGTCGCGCTGGCAGTGTGCGCCGATTTCTCACATGCCAGCCATGCCGCGACGGCCGCAGACCAGGGCGCAGGCTTGTACGCGGCCGGCGTGTTGATCAGCGAAAAAGGTTACGCGGCCGACACAGCAATACTTCAGGGCTACGCCCGGCAACACGCAATGGCTGTGTTGATGGCCAATCACGGAGGGCTGACGGGTGGTTGGCAATCCGCTGGGCGCAGTGGCATCTGGTCTGAAGACGGTTCACTGATCGTCGCAGCTGCGGGGGCGGGCGACCTTTTGGTCGTGGCTCAGTGTAACGATGGTGTGTGGCAGGGACGGGTTGTCCCTGTGGTTGGCACGCCATGACATTTCAGCTTCGAGAGGCAGTGCCAGAGGATCTGGCGTTTGCCCGCGATCTCACCTGTCAGAACATGTTGCGCTATTACATTCGCCATGACCTGTTATGGCAGGACGAAGCGTTTGACGTGGCATGGTCAGGGCGGCAGAACTGGCTGGTAGTGCAGGGCGGGCTGACGGTGGGCTTTCTCAGTCTCAGCCGGGATATGCGCGCACTGTACATTCGTGAATTGCAGATTGCTGAAGCGTTTCAGGGGCGAGGTGCGGGTTCCTGGGCGATTGATCAGGTTATCGACATGGCCCGCAAAGAAAGGCGCCCGGCTTTGCGACTGACCGTATTCGAAAACAATCCGGCAAGAAACTTGTATGAAAGAAAAGGACTACAGGTTCAGGGTGCGGACGAGTGTTTTCTGCGAATGCAGCTTGATATCAGTACACGTGTGCTCTGAAAGCCACGGCCGGCAAGCCCTCAATGATGAATTGAAACTTTTTAAATGACGCATTCTGCTAGGTCTGCGTGGCACTTTTTGCTAAGGTGTCCGGCATTCCAATATGACCATATCGCGAGGTGTCTGCTTGATTAGGGTGCTAGTGGTCGATGACCATGATCTCGTTCGTACAGGCATTACACGTATGCTGGCCGATATCGATGGCTTGCAGGTGGTTGGCCAGGCCGAATCCGGGGAAGAGTCCCTGATCAAGGCCCGAGAGTTGAAGCCCGATGTGGTGCTGATGGACGTCAAGATGCCTGGCATCGGCGGCCTGGAAGCCACGCGCAAACTGTTGCGCAGCCATCCGGATATCAAGGTTGTCGCGGTTACGGTGTGTGAAGAGGATCCTTTCCCGACACGCTTGCTACAGGCAGGGGCTGCGGGTTATCTGACCAAGGGTGCCGGATTGCCGGAAATGGTCCAGGCCATTCGCCTGGTGTTTGCCGGTCAACGCTATATCAGTCCGCAGATCGCCCAGCAATTGGCTATCAAGTCCTTCCAGCCGTCCAACGATTCTCCCTTCGATGCGTTGTCCGAGCGGGAAATTCAAATCGCCTTGATGATTGTCGGCTGTCAGAAGGTACAGATCATTTCCGACAAGTTGTGTCTGTCGCCGAAAACCGTGAACACCTATCGCTACCGTATTTTCGAGAAGCTTTCGATCAGCAGCGACGTCGAGTTGACACTGTTGGCGGTTCGTCACGGCATGGTTGATGCCAGCCTCTGACCATGACTGAAACATTCGATTCCGGCGCGTTTCTGTCGACAGTCAGCGGGCGCCCTGGCGTCTATCGCATGTTCGACAGCGATGCGCGCCTGTTGTACGTGGGCAAGGCCAAGAACCTCAAAAAGCGTTTGGCCAGCTACTTTCGCAAAACCGGTCTGGCGCCTAAAACTGCTGCCTTGGTCGGGCGCATTGCGCAGGTCGAAACGACCATCACCGCCAACGAAACCGAAGCGCTGCTGCTTGAGCAAACCCTGATCAAGGAATGGCGGCCGCCGTACAACATCCTGTTGCGCGACGACAAATCCTACCCCTATGTGTTTCTGTCCGATGGCCAGTTCCCGCGTCTGAGCATTCATCGCGGAGCGAAAAAAGCCAAAGGCAAATATTTCGGTCCCTATCCAAGCGCTGGCGCCATCCGCGAGAGCCTGAGTCTGCTGCAAAAGACTTTCTTCGTTCGCCAGTGTGAAGACAGCTACTACAAAAACCGTACCCGGCCATGCCTGCAGTATCAGATCAAGCGTTGCAAAGCACCTTGTGTTGGCTTGGTCGAGCCTGAGGTTTATGCCGAAGACGTGCGCCACTCGGTCATGTTCCTTGAGGGTCGCAGTCACGCGTTGACCAATGAGCTGTCGACGGCGATGGAAGAGGCGGCGATCAATCTGGAGTTCGAACGAGCCGCCGAGTTGCGGGATCAGATCGCACTGCTACGTCGAGTCCAGGATCAGCAAAGCATGGAAGGCGGCACGGGGGATATCGATGTCATCGCGGCATTCGTCAACCCGGGCGGCGCCTGCGTGCATTTGATCAGTGTGCGTGGCGGACGCGTGTTGGGCAGCAAGAATTTCTTCCCGCAAGTCGGGATCGAAGAGGACGTATCGGAAGTCATGGCCGCGTTTCTTGGCCAGTATTTCATCAGCAGCCCTGAGCGCGATTTGCCCAGCGAACTGATCGTCAATGTGGTGCACGAGGATTTCCCGACGCTGATCGAAGCGATCCATGAGTTGCGGGGCCGCGAGTTGGCCATCAGTCATCGGGTGCGCGGCACGCGTGCGCGCTGGCAGCAACTGGCTGTAACCAACGCCGAGCAGGCATTGGGCGCACGTCTGGCCAACCGTCAACACACCGCAGCGCGGTTTGAGGCGCTGGCCGAAGTATTGAACCTGGATGAACCGCCGCAACGTCTGGAATGCTACGACATCAGTCATTCCAGCGGTGAAGCGACGGTTGCGTCCTGCGTGGTGTTTGGCCCTGAAGGTGCGATCAAGTCGGACTACCGCCGTTACAACATCGAAGGTGTCACGGCCGGTGACGATTATGCCGCCATGCATCAGGCCCTGACGCGACGCTTCAGCAAACTCAAGGAAGGCGAGGGCAAGTTGCCAGACATCTTGCTGGTGGACGGTGGCAAGGGCCAACTGTCGATGGCCCGGGATGTTCTGAACGAGTTGGCTGTGCCCGACCTGATCCTGCTGGGCGTTGCCAAGGGCGCCACGCGCAAGGCCGGCTTCGAAACGTTGTATCTAAATGATGCGGCGCATGAGTTCACATTGCGTGGCGACTCGCCGGCGCTGCACCTTATTCAGCAGATTCGCGATGAGGCTCACCGCTTCGCTATCACAGGACATCGCGCACGCCGTGGCAAAACCCGCCGTACATCAACACTGGAAGGCGTTGCGGGTGTTGGGCCGACCCGACGTCGCGACTTGTTGAAACATTTTGGTGGATTGCAGGAGCTGTCTCGTGCAAGCATCGAAGAGATCGCCAAAGCCCCGGGGATCAGTAAAAAGCTCGCAGAGTCGATTTATGCGAACCTGCATAGCGAGTAGAATGCCCCTTCACCTCGTAGCCAGTTGTGCCGATGAATATCCCTAATCTGATTACCGTTCTACGCGTCCTGCTTATCCCGATCTTCATTTTGCTGTTCTATCTGCCTTATCAGTGGAGTTACATGGCGTCCGCTTCGGTGTTTGCCTTTGCCGCAGCGACTGACTGGCTGGATGGTTATCTGGCCCGCCGTCTGGAGCAAAGCACTCCGTTCGGAGCGTTTCTCGATCCGGTTGCTGACAAACTCATGGTCGCAGTGGCGCTGGTGCTTCTGGTCCAGGAACATGGCAATCTCTGGCTCACCTTGCCAGCGGCTGTCATCATCGGTCGCGAGATTGTAGTGTCGGCCTTGCGTGAGTGGATGGCCGAACTCGGCGCCCGCGCCCACGTAGCCGTTTCCAATCTCGGCAAATGGAAAACCGCAGCGCAGATGCTCGCGCTGGTGATTCTGCTGGCCAACCCGAAGGACTTCAGTTTCTGGGTAATCTTGGGTTATGCCTTGCTGATGGTCTCCGCCGGCCTGACGTTGTGGTCGATGGTGCAGTACCTTCGCGCTGCCTGGCCGCACCTGAAGACGGATGTTGAAAAGAAATAAAACTTTTTTGAATCAAGGGGTTGACGGAGCTTCTTAATTCTATAGAATGCGCATCACCAAGCGGGAATAGCTCAGTTGGTAGAGCACGACCTTGCCAAGGTCGGGGTCGCGAGTTCGAGTCTCGTTTCCCGCTCCAAGTTTAAAACGCATTTGTTGTTGTGCTACTGATAACAAATGTTTTGAGGCCGAGTAGCAAAATGGTTATGCAGTGGATTGCAAATCCACCTACGCCGGTTCGATTCCGACCTCGGCCTCCACTATAAACAAGCTCCGTAGATCCATGATTTACGGAGCTTTTTTATTTGCATTGCGCTGCAAGATTTAGTCTTGAAAAACGGCCATTGCGAACTTGCTTCACCGGGAAGTGATGTATATATTTCCCGCTCTGCTGTTCAAGGTTGGATCCTTCAAGGATTGCTGCTTTGCAGCGGAAGACTGCAGCACCGCGCTACCGCCCGAATGGCGAAACTGGTAGACGCATGGGACTTAAAATCCCCCGCTCGTAAGGGCGTGCCGGTTCGATTCCGGCTTCGGGCACCATCTTGAATCAAGGGTTTGCGGGCGAAAGCTGATGCAAACCCTTGTTTGTTTCCGGTCCGCTATTTTGATGTTGGTCCGCATTCCCTGGTCTGCATGACATCCTTACCTAATGACAGGTCGCGATATTGAGCGGTCGCGACTGGTCTACAGTTGTCCCAAGTGTCAGTTACTGGGGGGCAATGAATGTTCAGCCGTTATCCCGAGCAGAAGCAGAGTCGCAAGGTACTCTGTTCACTGGGTGCCGCAATCCTCGCATTGGGAGTATTTCTGATTGCAATCGAGGGCGTGGGTGGAGTTCTTTTCACTGTCATGGGCGGCGGCTTGATGTTGGCGTGTTTCACCGGTGAACGAACATTCGCAAGGATACTTCGCCTGCTGAGTTGGTTTTGAGTGGAGGAGGATTCCCCGTTCCTGATCAGGCTGCCGTAGGGGACTGCTCTCCACCATTTGCCGGCCAGCGCTCCGACCATCAGGAGAGAGCCAAGTGTTTCAGTTCGCCCTGCAGGGGGCGAAAATATAAAAGGCCTGCATGAGTTTTCTCATGCAGGCCTTTTTTGTGCCTGCTTTTTACTAAGCGCTAAACAAATGCCTGGCCACTAAAGCCGCGAGGCAGGCGCTGAAGTCCGGCCATTGCTGTCAGGCGATCGATCCATTCTGCGCGCCAGTCTGTTGCACTGTGCGTGGCTTTGCCTTGACGAGACATTCGGCGGGCCGCGTTGCGCTGATCCTTTCGTGCCTGCTTGTAGGCATCGGTATTGCGGCAGCTGCGGCACTTGACGCGATTGAGTTCACGGCTTGCCGAAAGCTGTTTGCCTTTGTGCCCACAGGCCAGATGCCCGTCGACGTTGAAATGGATAACCATAAACCGTCTCCTGTGTGACGTGTATTGATTTTGACAACTCACGGACCACACCGTTCGGCGCTGGGGCGCAGGCAAAAAAACACCCGCATGCGGGCGGGTGTGAGGGTGTTTTGCAAAGGAGTGATTTCACTGTAGACGCGCAGATGTGATCGTTATGTGAAAACGCAATCGCGGGGGAGAATAAACATTTCGGGCAGGCAAATACGCGGTGACCTGTGTGTCACCGCTTGTGAGGCAAATTCCTGAGACCTTGGCGAAGTCGCTGTCATCTGAACCGAGGCAATGGCCGATCTACAGGTTTTAGCGCCGACAGCGTATTGCGAATCAGCGGAGCATCCTTCTCGATATCGTTGAGCCGGTCACGGATGCGCAGGGCGGTCGGGTGTCCGCCTTGGTGGTCGACCCAGTCGGCAATCTCTTTGCAGGCGGCCGCGAGGCGCGCTTGCCGGGCGTCGAGCAGGGTGAGGAGGGTGGTGATGGACTCTTTTTCGGACATGGAACACCTCCGTTCTATGAAACCTGAGCTGCAGCAAAAAGCCCGCGTGTTGCGAGCCTTCTGCCGTGGGGTGCTGCTCCTTCAACTGGTTTCAGTATAGACCCGCTTCTGATCGGCATCAGACTGAAGACTGGCGGGCCGGTGATAGGGTACTGGCTGCGTTGAGGCGTTTGCATTCACGTCGTGCGTCCTCTTCCGCGTCGTAGCCATCGCCGATGAAGCCGCTAGTACGCGTGTCGCAGATGCGAAACCAGCTTTGCGCTTCGGCTGGATCATGCTGGCTGTCACCGGCGCGTCGACCGTGAATGATGATCTTGTTGCAACGCTTCACGACGAAAATGTCTTCCATGGCGTCACCGCAGCTGATTCGTGTCAGATCAACTATAGAAGCCCTCGGCGATCGTGCAAAAAATACCCAGCTCAGCTCGTCGGTTGCCAGCGCCAGCCTTCGCGGTGCCAAGTCAAATGATGGCTCGGGTTTAACGCGCGCAGAAACGCCTGATCGTGGGAAACCGCAACAATCGCCCCGGGAAATGTCTGCAAGGCGAGTTCGAAAGCTTGCACCGACGGCAGATCCAGATGGTTGGTGGGCTCATCCAGCAGCAGCAATTGTGCGGGTGTCTGGCGCCACAGCGCCAACGCGAGGGCAGCTTTCAAGCGTTCGCCGCCACTGAGCGAGGCGCATGGCCGCGTGGCGCGCTGTGCGTCCAGTTGTAATTGCGCGAGGTAACTGCGCAACGTGCCTTCGCTCAGGGGCGTTTGCTGGGCCTGTAATTGATCGACAATGGAAGTGTGGTCATCCAGCAGTTTCAGCTGTTGATCGAGGAAGGCAAAAGGCACATGCGTGATGCACTCGCCACTTGATGGCGTCCATTCACCCGCCAGCAATTTCAACAGCGTCGATTTGCCACAACCGTTGTGACCGCTGACTGCGATGCGCAGCGGTCCCTGAATGGTGAGGTCAAGCCGGGTGGAGGGCGCATCTGCCGGCAACCATGGCAGGCACGCGTCGATCAGTGTGCACACTCGACGATTGTCGGGAACCGCACTGCCCGGCAGATTGATCAGCACGCCGTCGTCCGGCAATACGTTTTCGTACGCCTTACGCACGCGCTCATCCAGATCGGATTTGCGTGCCTGATGGCCGACCTTTGCGTAGCCCATGATGTCTCGCGCGGCCGCTTTCAGCGCAGCCCGTTCGAAGCCAGAGACGTTAGCGGTTTGTGCGTTGCGACGGCTGCCGGCTGCATGGCGCTGAATGGTGTCGTGCTCGCGTTGCAGTCGCGTACGTTCGCGCTGACGTTCGATGCGGGCCTGATCGAGTTGTGCCTGCGCTGCTTGTTGATGTATTCGGCGTTGCTCGGTGAACTCCGAAAATCTGCCGCTGAAAACTGTAGCCCCCAGCGGCGTCAGTTCGACGATTCGCTGCATCTGCTCCAGCAATTGCCGGTCATGACTGACGACGATCAGTCCGCCACGCCAGCGGTCGAGCGAGCTCATCAGCCACTGTCGACCGGCAGTGTCGAGGTGATTGGTGGGTTCGTCGAGGACGAGCAATTGCGCCTGACTCAGCAGCGCACCGATCAAGGCAATCTTGGCTTGCTGGCCGCCGCTGAGATGTTCGGTCAGATCCGTCGCGGTGATATCGGTCAGCCCAGCCTCATCAAGCATTTGACGCAAGCGTTCTGCCAGATCCCAGCGTTCGTCGATAAGGTCGAAATCTTCGGCTGTTGCACGACCCTGTTTAAGTCGTTCCAGTGCGCCGGTCACCGGGGCTGTTCCTGTCGCGTCAGCTACGGTTTGTCCACGTGTGGTGACGAAGGTTTGCGCGACATAGTGCGCGGACGCTGAACGTGCCACGCTGCCGAAATCAGGCTGCAACTGCCCGGCAATCAAGCGTGCGAGCACACTTTTACCGACGCCATTGCGCCCGACGATAGCGGTCGGTTGACCATCGAAACTCAGGTTCAGGGCTTCGAACAGCGTTACGCCACTGGCGAACTGAAAACCCAGTTGATTCAGGGAAACGAGTGCGGCTGTACGCGAGACGTGAGTCATCGGCACCTCCAAAAATGTCGTGAAAACTGACAAGCGCCGAGAGCGGCGTGTCGCGATTGCATTTTTAGAAGGCTGAGTTGTTCACTTCTGCGGTCATCCGGAGGAGGGGAAGGTCGCTAGCCTAGATGACGCTGCGCAGTGGATCAAGGTGCGTCGGTCATTTCGCTCATTCGCTCGAGAAACATTGCCAATGCGACTTCCTCGGCCCGCAAGCCCTTGCGTACGCGCGGACGCGGCAGTTCTGCAAGCGCGCCGAGCATGAATTTTTCCACCACGGCAGGGTGGATGTAGCACTTTCGGCAAACCGCCGGGGTGTTGCCGAGTTGCTTGGCGACGCCTTTGACCATCTCCACCACATGCCGTTTGGCTTCCGTCTCGGATGCCCATTGCAACTCACGCAACACCGCCAGGGCCAAAGCACTACCGGCCCAGGTGCGGTAATCCTTGGCGGTGAAATCGGCGCCGGTGAGGGTCTGCAGGTAGGCGTTGACGTCGGAGGAACTGACGGTGTGGCGCTCGCCGTTTTCATCCAGATACTGGAACAGGTTCTGCCCGGGAATCTCCAGACAACGCTTGATGATGCGCGCCAGGCGCCGGTCCTTGACGGTGATCTGATGTTCGATGCCACTCTTGCCGCGAAACTGGAACAGGATCGCGCTGCCGTTGACCTCGACATGTCGACTGCGCAGGGTGGTCAGGCCATAGGAGCGGTTGTCGCGGGCGTATTGTGTATTGCCGACGCGAATCAGTGTGGCGTCGAGCAGGGTGATCACCGTGGCCATGACCTTGTCGCGACTGAAGCCGGGCGCGGCCAACAACGCCTCCAGTTGTTGGCGCAACTTTGGCAGCGCAAGACCGAACTCGCGCAGCCGCGAATACTTGTCGGCATCGCGCACTTCGCGCCAGCGCGCGTGATACCGATATTGCTTGCGGCCACGGGCATCACGGCCGGTGGCTTGCAAGTGGCCGCGTGGATCGGCGCAGATCCACACATTGGTATAGGCCGGCGGCACGGCGAGCGCGTTGATGCGTTTGATTTCGTCAGGGTCGCTGATGCGCTCGCCCGACGGTTCGAAATAGCTGAACTTGCCGCGCAGTTTTTTGCGGGTGATACCGGGCTGGGTGTCATCGACGTAATGCAGATCGGCTGGCAGTTCTACGGTCAGCGCGGTGTCGGGCATGGCGGTTTCCTTCGGTGGCGCGGCGGTCTGTAAAAGGATTGACCGCATGCCGCTGCCGTGGTGCCGAATGATTTAAGCGAGGACCGCAACTGCTTTGATCTGCGCCCACAATTGCTGGCCCGGGTGCACACCCAACTGATCTCTGGAATAGCGCGTGATGCGCGCGAGCAGCGGGGTGCCGCCAGCATCGAGACGAATCAGCACGTGGGCGGTGTTGTCGGCCGATTGCTCGCTGACCACCGTCACCGGCAGTCGATTGAGAATGCTGCTGGCCTCGCTGTTCTGCAGGGTCAGGCTGATGTCCCGGGCGTGCACTTTGCAGCGCAAGGCCTGGCCCAGTGCCATCGGCGCGTGGGTGACGCGAATGCTCATCTCGGTGGCCGGTAGCTGCAGGCTCAGCAATTGATATGCGGCGTCGTAAGCGCTGACCTGACCTTCAATGATCACGCCGGCGTCATCGCCCATCGCCATCGGCAGATCCAGACGTGCGAGGGTTTCGCCAATCGGGCCGCTGGCCAGCGCTCTGCCTTCGCTGAGCAGCACCAGATGGTCGGCCAGCCGTGCGACTTCATCCTGCGCATGGCTGACGTACAGCAGGGGAATGTCCAGTTCGTCATGCAGGCGTTGCAGGTACGGCAGGATTTCACGTTTGCGCTGACTGTCGAGCGCCGCCAGTGGCTCATCCATCAGCAACAGTTTCGGGCTGGTGAGTAACGCTCGGGCGATACCGACACGCTGGCGTTCGCCGCCCGACAAATGTTGCGGATGGCGTTCGAGCAAATGACCGATGCCCAACAGTTCGGTGGCCTGCGCCATGTCGACCCGGCGCTGGGACTTGGCGATGCGCTTGAGGCCGAATTGCAGATTGGCCAGCACCGACAGATGCGGGAACAGGCTGGCCTCTTGAAACACGTAGCCGAGCGCACGTTTATGGGGTGGGACGAAAATGCCATTTTCGCTGTCCTGCCAGACTTCGTCATTGATCTGAACGAATCCTTTTTCGGCGCGCTCAAGCCCGGCGATACAGCGCAGGCAGGTGGTTTTGCCGGAGCCCGAGTGCCCATAAAGCGCGGTCACGCCACGACCCGGCAGGTTCAGGTCGACATCGAGGCTGAAACCCGAATAGACCCTGTTCAAACGTACATCGATCATCGATCAGCTCCAGCCTGCGCGGGTCTTGCGGCTGGAGTACAGCGCCAGCAACACCAGAAACGAGAACACCAGCATCGCCCCGGCCAGCCAGTGCGCCTGTGCGTATTCCATCGCTTCGACGTGGTCGTAGATTTGCACGGAAACCACGCGGGTCTTGTCGGGAATGTTGCCGCCGATCATCAGCACCACGCCGAACTCACCGACGGTATGCGCGAAGCCGAGGATCGCCGCCGTGATAAAACCGGGGCGGGCCAGCGGCACAATCACGCTGAAAAAAGTGTCCCACGGATTGGCGCGCAAGGTCGCGGCCACTTCCAGTGGACGGGTGCCGATCGCCGAAAAGGCGTTTTGCAACGGTTGCACCACGAACGGCATGGAATAGATCACCGAACCGATCACCAGTCCGGTGAAGCTAAAGGTCAGGGTGCCCAGGCCCAGCCATTGGGTGAACTGGCCGAGAAAGCCGTGCGGGCCCATCATCAGCAGCAGATAGAAACCGATCACCGTTGGCGGCAAAACAAGGGGCAGGGCGACGATCGCCCCGATCGGGCCGCGCAGCCACGAACGGGTGCGCGACAGCCACAGGGCAATCGGAGTGCCGACAACCAGCAGGATTGCGGTGGTCAGGGACGCCAGTTTCAGGGTCAGCCAGATCGCCGCGAAATCGGCACTCGTCAGCGACATTTAGAGTTGGTAACCGTAGGACTTGATCACCGCAGCGGCTTTCGGTCCTTTGAGGTATTCAACCAGTGCCTTGGCGGCGGCATTGTCTTTGCCTTTGTTCAGAATGACGGCGTCCTGTTTGATCGGGTCGTGCATATCAGCAGGGACGATCCATGCCGAACCGCTGCTGACTTTGCCATCCTTGTAGATCTGCGACAGGGCGACAAAACCCAGTTCAGCGTTGCCGGTCGAGACGAACTGGTAAGCCTGAGTGATGTTCTGGCCTTCGACGATCCTGGCTTTGGTGGCCTCGGTCAGTTTGAGCTTTTCCAGCACTTGCGTGGCGGCCAGGCCGTATGGCGCGGCTTTCGGGTTGGCGATGGACAGGTGCTGGTACTCGTTCTTTTTCAAGACCTCGCCCTTTGCATCGACATAACCTTCTTTCGCTGACCACAGCGCCAGAGTGCCAATGGCATAGGTGAAGCGCGAACCCTTGACGGTGTCGCCTTCTTTTTCGAGTTTTTCCGGGGTGGTGCCGTCGGCGGAAAGAAACACTTCGAACGGCGCGCCGTTCTTGATCTGGGTGTAGAACTGGCCAGTGGCGCCGTAAGCTGCAACCAGTTTATGCCCGGTGTCTTTTTCGAAATCGGCAGCGATGGCCTGGATCGGCGCGGTGAAATTGGCCGCAACCGCCACCTGCACTTCATCGGCCTGTACAGCGCCGACGGCGAATACCGCAAGCAAAGAGGCCAGACAGCTAGGGGCAAAACGCGAGGCACGAATGGTCATGTAACAGCTCCGTGGTTGGCAGGTGCAGAGGGCAGCTATTGTTGGAAATGGACTGCGCCGATGCGAGGGGTGTTCGCTATATAGCGAAATATATAGCGAAATGCCGCCAAACAGGAAGTGTTGGTTAGAACCAGAGTGAGGGCGCTCGACACCTCACTGTGCCTGGCGTCATTGGCGAGTGAGTTTTGCCAGTGCGCCTTCGGCTAATTGCCGGGTCAATTCTGCACTGCTCAAGTCCTGACCCAGGGTGAATGCCTGACCGGCCCAGAGGTTGGCAAACTCGGCCTCGTTGATCGCTCGCAACGGCATCAATGCACCGCCGGCCAAGGGAAATGCCGGCGCCTTCGGCGACATCGGGCCCACCTCACGCATGACGCGGTTGAGAATGCCACGCGCTGGACGTCCGGTGAAGAGATTGGTGATCGCGGTTTCGCTTTCCTTGGCGGTACGCAGTGCTTTGTGGTGAGTGGCGCTGACTTTTGCTTCCGGTGTGAACAGATAGGCGGTGCCGACCTGTGCCGCCGACGCTCCCAAAACGAACGCCGCCGCCACGCCTCGCGCATCGGCAATGGCGCCGGCGGCAATCACCGGTAGGTTCACCGCATCGACCACTTGAGGCACCAGGGCAAACGTACCGACCTGACTGCTCAGGTCATCACTGAGAAACATGCCCCGATGACCGCCAGCCTCGTAGCCCATGGCGATAATCGCGTCGCAGCCGTGCTGTTCCAGCCAGATCGCTTCATCGACAGTGGTGGCCGAGGACAGAATTTTTGCACCGGTAGCCTTGACCCGATCAAGCAGGGATTTTTCTGGCAGACCGAAGTGAAAGCTCACGACCTCAGGTCGAAATTCTTCCAGCACTGCGCAGGCTGCCGCATCGAACGGCGCCCGATTGGACACCGGCGTCGGTGCGTCGAAATCGGCGCCCAGTTCGCGGTAGTACGGCTCGAGCAGATGCTTCCATTCACGCGCGCGTTGCTCATCGGCCGCCGGTGGCTGATGGCAGAAGAAGTTCACGTTGAAAGGCTTGTCGGTGTGTTGGCGAATGGTTTTCAGCTCTTCGCGCAATTGCTCGATGCTCAGCATGGCGGCCGGCATCGAGCCCAGGCCACCGGCATTGCACACGGCGATGACCATGGACGAATTCGTCGCGCCGGCCATCGGGCCCTGAATGATCGGCAATTCAATGCCGAGCAGGTCAAGAATGCGCGTGTCTGGCCATTGGCTCATGAAGGCTGGTCTCCGAACGGTGAAAGGCAGAGCCGGTTTTTAACAGCAAAACCGGATCCGCAGCCAGTTCGAAATTCAGAACAACCCGTGCAGTTTTTCAGCGTCGATGAAATCCGCCGCCTCCACCGCCGCCAAACGAGTGATTCATGAATTGCGAGGAGTTGTGAAAGTTGTTGGTCCGCTGGTTGCCGAAGTTGCGCGCAGCGGAGTCACGGTTGAGGTTCTGCAACTGCGCATTGTTGTTGATGGGTGCGCTGCGGGTCGCGCCGCCGCCGACCATCGACTGCCAGCCGTTGTCGGTCTTTTTGTACACGTTGCCGTCGTGGCCGGCATAAACGTTGTCGCCGACGCGTGCAGCGCCGCCGTTGCGTCCGCGAATGCCGCCATATTGGGTGGTGTTGCCGGTGTTGGGGTTGTATACGGCGCCCCGGTTGGCGGTGACCTGCGTACCGTTGCGCACGTTGCCGGCGGTGACCCGTTCGCCGGCAATTGCGCCACCGTTCGGTCCGACTGCCACGCCGCTGCGTCCGGCTGCGTAATTGCCGGTGTAGACGTTATGCACGGCGCCCCGTTGACCGGCGGCTGCGACGCCAGTGCGGGAGTTGTAGGAAGCGCCGACCTGACCGGCCCAGCGATTGCCAGTCCAGGCGTTGTAACCGGCGCCGTAGCGGCTGACCGTGGCCCGGTCGCCCCACTGATGATAAATGTTGCCGGTGGTGCCGGCCCAGCCACCGGGACCCCAGGCCACTGCGCCACCGCGATAACCGTAAGCGGCGCCACCCCAGGCCAAAGGCGCCGGATACAGATGCGGACCCCAGGCGTAACCCCAGCCGTAGTTGCCCCACCACGGGTAAGCGCCCCAGCCCCAACCCATCGCTACAGTGCTGCCGCCCCAGCTCCAGCCAAAGCCGAAACCAAAGGTCCAGCCAGTCCACGGCGTATAGCGGATGGCGACGCCGAAACCGTAAGTCACCGGCGGCCCATACCAGACGCTGCCCACCCACGGTGTGTAGGGATAACCGGTGCCATACACCACGACGCCCGTGGCCGGATCCAGATTCGAACCCTGATACCCCGGCGTGTAGCCGACCACTACCGTGTCCCCGCTGGACTCGTAGACTTTGACGTAGGTGAGGTAATGCATCGGCGAACTCGGCGGGATCGAATAGATCACTGCCGGCACGGAACTGGCGACAACCCAAGGGCCATTTACCGTGGTGGCGGTGAACCAGATACCGTTCTCCACCGCATACCAACTGTTGTTGTCGACGCGGATGATGGGCGTGGCGCTGTTGACCACGTATTGCAGGGGTGTGGTGTTGATGGCTTTGAGTTGCGGCTCGCCATCGAACTGCGGCGCGGTCATTTTAACCGCGCTTTTGTTGATGGCCGACGTCTGTGGAATGGTCGCGGCAATGGCCGCTTCCTTGGCTTGCGGCGTGCCGGCGACCGAGGCCTTGACGTTCTCTTTCGGGCTGTCGTCGGGAATGTTGGCGAAGTCCGCCGGCAGTTTGTCTGCGGGGGTAAACGTCCACGGGCCATTCATGTCAGTGGCGCGAAACCAGCGCCCAGAGATCAGCACATAGCTGTTCTGGTCACCGATTTCCTTGAAAATGTGCCCGGTGGTATTGCTGACATACAGCAACCCGGTGCCCTGAATGGGCGTCCATTGCGCTGCGCCGTCAGTGACCAGTAATTCCGTGGGGGTGGTGACGATGAAAATCTTCGGTTGTGGCGGTTTGGCCAGGCTTGGAATCTTGTCTTTGGGATCGCTTTGCCCAGTCAGCAGATCCACTTGCCGGCTCTGAATGGCGACCTGTTTGGCTTTCTCCAGCTCGGCAAACGGTGTGGCCAGGCGGGTATACGCGCCATTGATCTGGTCCGCGACCATCCAGCCATCAAAGACGTGCAGATAATGTTTGCCCTGCGCGTCTTTCAATAACAGCGGGCGAGTATTGATCACCCGCTGCAGCGCCGTGCCTTCTACCGGTCGGTACGCCGCGTCGCCATCGATATAGACGAGCAGGGCGGGTACGTCGGAACTGATAATCGTCGGCGGGGTGTTTTCCAGCGGCGCGCTGTCGGCTTTCTGTTCTGCAGAGAGTACGCCGACTGCAGCTTCGAGCTGATCAAGCGAAATGGTTTTCTTGCGGTTCTCGGCGTCTTTCTGCAGCGCCGCGACCCAGGTGTCGGCTTGAGTGGCATCGGCCGGGAAGTCGGCCTTGATGATTTTGTACTGATCCAGCGCGACCCAGCGCGTAGCCTTGTCGACCAGCGTATGTGCGCTGAACTGGACAATTCCGTAGGTGGACTTGCCATCGGCGCCGGTGGCTTCAACGGCCGCGCGAGCGTTGAGGGTGTAACCGTCCCAGCTGTCGAGTTGCGGCTGATACACCGTCAGTTTCGCTTTGCCGCTGCTGATGCCTTGCGGCCAGGTCGGCTCGCTCGGGGCCTCTGCGGCCGGTGCTGCCCAGGCACTGCCGAACGCCAGCAGACACAGCATCAACATCACAAGTAACGAGCGCGGGTAAGGCATTGTCAGCTCCATCGACAGGCCGATTTCTGAAGGAATAACGGCGAAACCACGACCGTCGAAAAAGCATAGCCGCCCGCCATGGAAATACCCGGCCGATTTGCCGATTGGCGCAAAGTCGAATGTGGCAGCGTGTTGCGATGTGGTATTTCAGGGCACGACATTCCGAAACCAGTCATGCGAGGCAGTCATGTTCAACGCCATTGTGATCGACAAAGACGACAGCGGTTATCGCGCCAACCTGCAGCAGGTCAACGAAGAGCAATTGCCCGAAGGCGATGTCACCGTCGGCGTTGCGTACAGCACGCTGAACTTCAAGGATGGCTTGGCGATTACCGGCAGCAGTCCGGTGGTGCGCAAGTTTCCGATGGTGCCGGGAATCGACCTGGCGGGCAGCGTAGAAGCCAGTTCCCACCCCGACTATAAAGTGGGTGATCAGGTGCTGCTGAATGGTTGGGGCGTCGGCGAGAATCACTGGGGCGGCCTGGCGCAGAAAGCACGGCTCAATGGCGACTGGCTGATCCCATTGCCCAAAGCCTTCACGGCGGCGCAAGCCATGGCCATCGGTACGGCCGGATATACCGCGATGCTGTGCATTCTGGCGCTCGAGCGCAACGGCGTGACGCCAGAGCAGGGTGAAGTGCTGGTAACGGGCGCCAATGGCGGCGTCGGCAGTTTTGCCATAGCACTGCTGAGCAAGCTCGGCTATCGCGTCGTCGCATCCACCGGCCGCGTTTGCGAGCATGAATATCTGCAGCAATTGGGCGCTGGCGAAATCATCGACCGCGCGACCTTGTCAGCGCCCGGTAAACCACTGGCCAAAGAGCGCTGGGCAGCGGTGATCGACTCGGTGGGCAGTCACACCCTGGCCAATGCCTGTGCCAGCACTCGCTCCGAAGGCACCGTCGCCGCGTGTGGTCTGGCGCAGGGCATGGATTTCCCGGCTTCGGTTGCCCCGTTCATTTTGCGTGGCGTGACCCTGGCCGGCATCAACAGCGTGACCCAGCCCAAGGCTCGCCGTCTGGAAGCGTGGGATCGACTGGCCAAGGATCTGGATTTCTCGTTGTTGGCATTGATCAGCCATGAAATCGGTCTGAGTGAGGCCATTGATGCGGCGCCAAAGTTGCTCGCCGGGCAACTTCGCGGACGGGTTGTGGTGGACGTCAATCGCTGATAGCTGTTTACCCTGGGTCTTTCAAGGCTGCGTCTCGCGCTCAAGCAACTGACGCTTGCGCTCGACGCCCCAGCGATAGCCCGAAAGGTTGCCATCGCTACGCACCACGCGATGGCAAGGGATCGCCACTGCCAGGCGGTTGGCCCCGCAAGCCTGAGCCACCGCGCGCATGGACGTCGGTGCACCGATGCGCTGGGCAATTTCGGCGTAACTGGCCGTGTGGCCCGCCGGAATTTCCCGCAGTGCTTGCCAGACACGTTCCTGGAACGCCGTGCCGCGAACGTCCAGCGGCAGATCCAGGCCAATCGCCGGAGCTTCGATAAATCCCACCACCTTGGCGATCAGTTGTTCGAAACCGGCATCGGCGCCGATCAGGTTGGCCTGGCGAAACTGATCCTGCAGATCGCACACCAGTTGATGCGGATCGTCGCCCAGCAGAATCGCGCACACCCCACGCTCGCTTTGCGCCACCAGAATCGCGCCGAGCGAGCACTGGCCAACGGCGAAGCGGATGTCGTTGTTCTTCCCGGCCGCACGATAGTCACCCGGTTTCATGCCCAGCAAATGATCCGCTGACTCGTAGAAACGGCTGTTGGAATTGAAGCCCGCGTCGTACAGCGCATCGGTCACCGAACCGCCATCTGCCAGACGCTCACGGACTTTGCGCGAACGATGGGCCGTTGCGTAGCCTTTGGGCGTCAGTCCCGTCGCGGCTTTGAAGACACGGTGGAAATGAAACGGACTCAGGCCGGCGGTCTCCGCCAGTTCATTCAGTGCCGGCAAGGTCTCGGCGGATTCGATAAGACGGCAGGCAATGGCGACGGTCGCGGCATGCTGCGCGGCCACATCACTCTGATCTTTGCTGGCACGCTTGCTCGGACGATAGCCCGCGGCTTCGGCCTGTTCAGCAGTGTCGAAAAACTCGACGTTCTGCGGTTTCGGCAGCCGTGAGAGGCTGCTCGGACGGCAGTAGATACCCGTGGTTTTTACTGCGTAGACAAATTGCCCGTCCGCCCGTGAGTCTCGCGCAACCACAGCGGCCCAGCGTGGATCGTTTTCGGTGTTGAAGGTGGTCGAAAGCGTTTTCATGAGCGGTTATCCGTTGACCTGTTTGATTCAGGTTAAACAGCGTCGCAAGGCACAACACTCCGGGCCTTGCGGTCGAACTTTTTGCAGATTATCCGGCCACGCGAAAGGTCAGATTGATCCGCTGTTCACCCAGACGTGGATGCCGGCCCTGTTTGATCGGCAGCACACCGTGATAGCGCAAGCGATCAACGCCGCCCCAGACCACCATGTCGCCATGCAGCAAGGCAATGCGCTGGCTCTTGTCGCTGCGACTGAAACCACCGAAGAGGAACATCGCCGGCAACCCGAGTGACAGCGAAACGATCGGCGCGCTGTAGGCCTTTTCGTCTTTGTCCTGATGCAATGACATCTTGGCACCGGGGAGATAGCGGTTGATCAGGCAGGAATCAGCATTGAAGTCAGTAAATCCTGCTCGCACCGCTGCCGACTGCGCGAGTGTCGAGAATACTTGCGGCATCGCTGGCCAAGGCAAATCACTGAGCGGATCGACGCTCGAGTAACGATAACCGTGGCGATCAGTAATCCAGCCCAGAGCGCCGCAACTGCTGGTGCCCACCGACATGCTGAATCCACCCGGTGTGACCATGTGGCGCAAGGGTGCTACGGCAAGAATCGCATCCAGCGCCGGCAGGATCTGCTCGATCAGCGGCAGGGCGAAACCATGCAGCACCCACGATTGCTCGCCAATCTGTTCGGCGCGCGGGCGTTGCTCGGGTTCGTGATCGGCGAAAAGATCGAAAGTGTTCGGTTGCATGGCAGTCATGTGGCGTCGTGAAAGATGATGCCTAGGGTATGCCTTTTTCCACTGTGCAGGCGACTGACGCCATGGCGCATGGTTACCCGATAATCACCGCGCAGGCCTTTGACCGGGCGCTGGTTGACAGCAAAGATCACCGCATCTCCTTTCTTCAGATCCAGCACGTGCGGCCGAGATTGCATGCGCGGGCGTTGTTCGGTGAGAACAAATTCGCCCCCGGAAAAGTCTTGACCGGGTTCTGACAGAAGAATCGCCACTTGCAGTGGAAATACCGATTCGCCGTACAAATCCTGGTGCAGGCAGTTGTAGTCCTGCGGGCCGTACTGCAATAGCAGAGGAGTCGGGCGGGTCTGACCGGCGGCATGACAGCGCTGTAGAAACTCGGCGTGATCCAGCGGAAAACGCTCGGCCAGGCTCATGCGTTCGTACCAGCGATTGGCCAACGGAACCAGGCGTGGATACAGCGCGCAGCGAAGGCGTTCTACGGGTGTCGGCAGGGGGTAGCGAAAGTATTTGTACTCGCCGCGACCGAAACCGTGGCGGGCCATGATGACCTGCGAGCGAAACGGTTCGGTCTGCGGATACAGCGCACTCAATCGATCACAGGTTTCGGCCTGCAGCAGCGAACGGATGATCGCACAGCCGTCCTGATCCAGTTGCTGCTCAAGGCTTGCCCAGTCGAGCGAATCCAGCCGGGAAGGGGACATCGACATGCTGACTCCTTGACTCATGGTCGAAGAAAGTCAGTCTAGGCAGGGCCTTGCGGCAGAACACTCCGCCGCTTGCGGTCGAATTCCTGTCGGTGCTTACAGCGCTTTGCTGACGGCGATCTCACTGATCACGTCGTCGCTCTGGCCGTGAAGGGCATCCAGAGCAGCCTTGGCTTCTTCTTCAGTGCCGTTTTCCAGCTGCGCGAACTCGAAGCGGCGCTCGCCATTGAGTTTGTATTTGATGACGTATTTGGTCGTTTGGGCCACGGTCATGCATTCCTTCCTGGTTGAGCGACGTGTCTCAGCTGAGTTTGGTGCTGGAACGACGGATGATCTTGATCGAGTGAGTCAGTGTCGGCTTGCGCGTCACGCTGATCGCACGGCGGTTGACGGTGTCGATGGTGATGTTCCAGAAACCGGTGCTCGGCGCGGTAATACGGGCCGGGAAGGTGTCGAAGGCGCCGCCGTGATAGGTGTGACGGCCGCCATTCTTGAAGCTGCGGAAGTTGGCGTCGTTCATCAGACGGATGTTGCACATTTGCGAGCATTGGATGACGACGATGTCGTCTTCGTTGAGGTGTTCGCGCTGGTGAATGAATTTCATGGGCGCCTCCAGAAGGGCTTTTTCTACAAAATCAAAACGATAGCTTGTCGATTGGGCGCAGTTTATCAGCCCGCACGGGTTATTATCTGGCCGTCGGGCGTTGGTTTGACAATTTTGAACAGATATTCGCAATCGGATGCGGGTTAAATGCAGAAGACCCCGGAGAAAAACGGCATTTGTGCTGTCGGACGGTCTTTAACGGAGGTTTTGTATGAAGTGGGGTGTGGTGTGTCTGCCGTTGGTTCTGGCTGTGGGTGGTTGTGCGAGTGTTTCCGAAATCAATGAAACGCTGCCGACCATGAGCGTAATCTCCGGCAAGAAACCCCATGAATATGCCCAGTGTCTGGCCGAAAAGCTGGCAGACAGCCGCGGCGCGCTGCAAGTCCAGCCGCACAAGGACGGGGTTCGGGTGATCGTGCCGGGGAAACTTTCCACCGGCGCAGCAGCGGTGTTTGATATCGAAGATCGCTCGGGTGGCAGCAGCATAAAGCTGCATGAGCGCATGTCGAATGTGCCGGTTCGCCCGCGTGATGTGCAACGCGCCGCCAATGCGTGTATTTCCGGCTGATAGACTGATCATCATCAGCACCAATGCCGTCGCAGCGATGCTGTGACGGCATTTTTATTTCTGGAGTCGCGATGAAGCGAGAGCAAGTACGTGAGCGCCATGCAGAGGGCCTTATCTCTGCCACCCATGTCATCCAGAACCCGGCGAATCCGGGGGAGTGGATCGTGTTTTTCAAGAAGAGCGCCGGACGCAGCTACTTTCTGGTGGACGATAATGACGAAGTCGAGTCGTTCGCTCGCCTCGACGATCTGATCGAAGTCGTGCGCGGACTCGGTATCAAGTTCGCCGAAATTCACATGTAAGGTTTATTTGCAGACCACCACAACGCTACGGTTCTTGTAGTTGCCGACATCGACGCCAAGGGTTTTGTCACTTTCTTTGGGCTGAGGCGTGCCGTCTGTGCCGACGATGCGATAACCGGTGCCTGCGCAGGACGCATCGGCTTTTTCATAGCAGCTCGCCCAGGAATTGGCTTCGCCGGAGCAATCGATGGCCAGGCCCTGTTCGCCGTTTTTCAGGTAAGCAGGCTGAGATGTGGCACAGCCGGCCAGTGCCAATACCGCAATCAGTGGCAGCAATTTTTTCATGGTCATGGTCATGTTCATGGTCTTCAGCGAGGGGGACTAGACGCTGTGACAGCGCCGGTGGCAAAAGGTTATAGCGTTTGGCCACTTGTTTGTAGGTGGGCACAAAAAAGCCCTGCTCAAGGGCAGGGCTCGGGCGTATCGCAGCTGATCAGTCTTGATCTTTGCCACGGCGTTTCGCCGATGCCGGCGTGTCCGTGAACACGGAAGCTACATCAGTCGCCATTTGTTCGCTGTCGAAAGGCCCGGCAATGTGTTCGCCATTGGTGGTGGTCAGCGTCCACTTGCCGTCTTTCTTGTCGATCACATACCCGTTGATGATTTTTACCGCAGCCATCTATCTGTCTCGTTCGCTGGTTCAAAGGCGCCATGATACCGGCAAATGCTGGCATTGGGGGGCGATGAGCGTATGGTAATCCGGATTGTCGACAGCTTTGAGCTACGCTGATCTGGCTGCGCCAGGATGTCGATGGAACTATCGGCGAGAATATTTCTCTATGTTGGCATCGGTTAGCCAGTGCGGGGCATTGTAAGGTGCACGCCGCCTGATTAGACTGCGCCGAAACTCGTACACACAGCCCTTTCAAGGACTTATATGATCAAGAAATGCTTGTTCCCAGCAGCCGGTTACGGTACTCGCTTCCTGCCAGCGACTAAAGCCATGCCTAAAGAAATGCTGCCGGTGGTAAACAAGCCACTGATCCAGTACGGCGTTGAAGAAGCTCTGGATGCTGGCCTGACGGAAATCTCCATCGTCACCGGTCGTGGCAAGCGTGCTCTGGAAGACCACTTCGACATCAGCTACGAGCTGGAAAACCAGATCAAAGGCACCGACAAAGAGAAATACCTGGTCGGCATCCGCAAACTGCTCGACGAGTGCTCGTTCTCCTACACCCGTCAGACCGAAATGAAAGGTCTGGGCCACGCGATCCTGACCGGTCGCCCGCTGATCGGTGACGAACCGTTTGCCGTGGTCCTGGCGGACGACCTGTGCGTCAACCTCGAAGGCGACGGCGTACTGACCCAGATGGTCAAACTGTACAAGCAGTTCCGCTGCTCGATCATCGCCATCCAGGAAGTCGATCCACAGGAAACCAGCAAGTACGGCGTGATTGCCGGCGAGATGATCCGCGACGACATCTACCGTGTGCACAGCATGGTCGAGAAGCCAAAGCCGGAAGACGCTCCGTCGAACCTGGCAATCATCGGTCGTTACATCCTGACCCCGGACATCTTCGACCTGATCGAACAGACCGAGCCAGGCAAGGGCGGTGAAATCCAGATCACCGACGCCCTGATGAAACAAGCCCAGAACGGCTGCGTCATGGCCTACAAGTTCAAAGGCAAGCGTTTCGACTGCGGTGGTGCTGAAGGCTACATCGAAGCCACCAACTTCTGCTTCGAGAACTTCTACAAGACTGGCAAGGCTTACTAAGAGCGCTTGATCGGTTTGCAAGAAAAACCCGCTTCGGCGGGTTTTTTCATTTTACGCCCCCATATGACTGGCAGTGCTTGCCCAATGGGTGTCTGCAGGTATGCTGATCCCCTGCCGAGGAGATAGAAATGGCCTACGATTATGACCTTTATGTGATTGGTGCCGGTTCCGGCGGTGTGCGCGCTGCGCGTTTTGCGGCCGGTTTCGGTGCAAAAGTGGCGGTGGCGGAAAGCCGTTATCTGGGCGGGACCTGCGTCAACGTCGGCTGTGTGCCGAAAAAACTGCTGGTGTACGGTGCGCATTTCGCCGAAGACTTCGAGCAGGCGTCCGGTTTTGGCTGGAGCCTGGGCGAAGCGAATTTCGATTGGGCGACGCTGATCGCCAACAAGGATCGCGAGATCAATCGCCTCAACGGCATATACCGTAACCTGCTGGTCAACAGTGGTGTGACCTTGCATGAGGCGCACGCGAAGATCGTTGGCCCGCATGAGGTTGAGGTGAATGGCGAGCGCTACACCGCGAAAAACATTCTGATTGCCACCGGTGGCTGGCCGCAGATTCCGGAGATTCCGGGGCGCGAACACGCGATCGGTTCCAATGAAGCGTTCTTCCTAAAAGAGCTGCCAAAGCGTGTGCTGGTGGTTGGCGGCGGTTACATCGCGGTCGAGTTCGCCGGAATTTTCCACGGCCTCGGTGCAAACACCACGCTGCTGTATCGCGGCGATCTGTTCCTGCGCGGCTTTGATGGCTCGGTGCGCAAGCATTTGCAGGAAGAGCTGACCAAGCGTGGTCTGGATCTGCAGTTCAATGCCGACATCGCGCGCATCGACAAGCAGGCTGACGGCAGCTTGAAAGCTACCCTCAAGGATGGTCGTGAGCTGGATGCGGATTGCATTTTCTACGCCACGGGCCGGCGTCCGATGCTCGACAATCTGGGCCTGGAAAACACCGATGTGCAGCTCACCGACAAAGGCTTCATCAAAGTCGACGAGCAGTACCAGACCAGCGAGCCATCGATTCTGGCGCTGGGCGATGTCATCGGTCGTGTGCAACTGACGCCCGTGGCGCTGGCCGAAGGCATGGCGGTGGCGCGGCGTCTGTTCAAGCCTGAGCAGTACCGTCCAGTGGATTACAAGATGATCCCGACTGCGGTATTCAGCCTGCCGAACATCGGTACAGTCGGTTTGACGGAAGAAGAGGCGCGCGAAGCCGGCCACGATGTGGTGATCTTCGAAAGCCGTTTCCGACCGATGAAGCTGACCCTGACCGAGTGTCAGGAGAAAACCCTGATGAAGCTGGTGGTCGACGGCAAGACTGATAAGGTTCTCGGCTGTCACATGGTCGGCCCGGACGCTGGCGAGATCGTTCAGGGTCTGGCGATTGCGTTGAAGGCTGGCGCGACCAAGCGCGACTTCGACGACACGATCGGGGTACACCCGACAGCCGCCGAAGAGTTTGTGACTATGCGTACGCCGGTCGGCGCTTAAGCGCTTTTCGGTTTGTCTGTGTCTGGCGCTGCCGCAACGGTAGCCGCCAGACGCTGGCTTTCTTCCAGGCTCGTCCGAGCCTTGTTCAATTCCTTTTCCAGTGACTGGTTGAGCAGCGTCTGCTCCTCGATGTTCTGCTTGAGTGTCTGGCTTTCCAGTGTGGCTACGCGCAGGCGTTCCTGGAGGAGGGTGCGTTCGCTGTCGACGCGGGTCGCTTGCTCCAGCAGTTGATCCTGACGCTGATTGCTTTGCTTGAGCTGATCCTGCAGCAAGCTCAGCTCGCGCTGCGTGCCCCGGTTTTCCGTAAGCAGGCGTTCGTTGTCGCGGTGCAGTTGCGTGATCTCGTCCTGACGAACCAGCGCACTTTGCTGCGCCTGACGCAGTTCGGCCTGAATCTGTTGCACTTGTGCTTCGTGACGGCTCTGTTCCTGCTCGCGCTGCTCTTTGCTGGCGTTGCGATAGTGCTCCAGTGCATCGCGAGCATGCAGGTGTTTTTCTTCCAGCGAGCGGATCTGCTCGTCCTTGTCCTGCAGGCGCAATTCAAAGTCGGCCAATGCCTGATTCAGTCCGGCATTGCGGGTTTGCTCGGTTTGCAGCATCGATCGGGTGTTGTTCAGGGCTTCGGACTCACGCGCCAGCGCTGCGCCTTGAATGTCGTGCTCCTGTTCGAGCTTTTCCAGCACCTGGCGAGTTTGTTTCAGTTCCGACTCCAGTGCTTCGCGCTGCTCCTCGAACTGCTCGCGGGCCTGCTCGATAGGCTCTTGCGCCTGCTCTTTGAGGCGTTGGGCGAGGCGCGAGACGAGGGCGGTCAACTCATCATTGATCGGCTCTGCCGAGGCTTCAACTGGCTGCGCGCCGTCATCCAGCTCTTTCAGATAGCGATGGATCGTGGTTTTCGAGCCGGTGTTGCCCATTTCAATGCGTACTGCATCGATGCTCGGGTGTTCGCCACGGGCGAGGATTGCTGTGCGCGCGATCTGCACCAGGGCTTTGGTAATGCCGCCACGGGCCATGTGAACTCCTACGGTTACGTACTGTGGTACATGCCACTAAAGTACGCAGTGTACCATCTCAAAAATAAAGATAAACCTTTGATAATTAAGACGCGGGATATACTGGTATTACCCAGTGTCAGACGGCAAAATGCGTTTCTGCATCCCTGTCTCAGTACGCCAGCGAGAAAACAGCCCATGAGCGATCTGGATCGCTATCTGCAAGCCGCCACCCGCGATAACACCCGCCGCAGCTATCGCGCGGCCATCGAGCATTTCGAAGTGAAGTGGGGCGGGTTCTTGCCGGCCACAGCCGATAGCGTTGCGCGTTATCTGGTGGCACACGCCGAAGAGCTGTCGATCAATACGTTGAAGCTGCGCTTGTCGGCGCTGGCGCAGTGGCACAACAGCCAGGGGTTTGCTGATCCAACCAAGGCGCCGGTGGTGCGCAAAGTCTTCAAAGGCATACGTGCGTTGCATCCGGCGCAGGAGAAACAGGCCGAGCCGCTGCAGTTACAGGATCTGCAGCGAGTGATCGATTGGCTCGAACATGAAGTACAAACTGCGAGAGAACAGCAGGATCGGCCCTTGCTCCTCAAGGCTTACCGTGATCGCGCACTGATTCTGCTGGGCTTCTGGCGCGGCTTTCGCAGCGACGAGTTGTGCCGCTTGCAGGTCGAGCACGTGCAGGCGCACGCCGGCAAAGGCATCACCTTGTATTTGCCGCGCAGCAAGGGTGATCGGGAAAACCTCGGGCAAACCTATCAAGCGCCGGCACTACTCAAGCTTTGCCCGGTGCAGGCCTATATCGACTGGATCACCGAAGCGGCGCTGGTGCGTGGCCCGGTTTTTCGCAGCATCGACCGCTGGGGCAATCTGAACGAGGAGGGGCTGCACGCCAACAGCATCATTCCTCTGCTGCGTCAGGCATTGCAGCGCGCTGGTATTGCTGCCGAAAACTACACCAGCCATTCCCTGCGCCGAGGCTTTGCCACGTGGGCCCATCAAAGCGGCTGGGATCTGAAATCATTGATGAGTTACGTCGGCTGGAAGGATATGAAGTCCGCAATGCGCTATGTTGAAGCCAGCCCATTCCAAGGGATGGCTCGGATTACGGATAACCCGGCTTCGTCGTAGATATCGTTTTCTTCTATTAATACAGTCGGCTAATAGCGAAAACAAATCAGCAGCATCAGGTTTGCCAATGAGCCATCCGTCAAGTGAGTGGGTAGGATTCACCCATCGAATTCACAACCACTGACGGAGAGTCATCAATGCCTATCATCAACAGCCAAGTAAAACCGTTCAAAGCTACCGCGTTCAAAAACGGCGACTTCGTTCAAGTCTCGGACGCTGACCTGAAAGGCAAGTGGTCGGTCGTGTTCTTCTACCCAGCCGACTTCACCTTCGTTTGCCCAACCGAGCTGGAAGACCTGGCTGACAACTACGCTGCCTTCCAGAAACTGGGCGTAGAGATCTACAGCGTTTCCACCGACACCCACTTTGCCCACGCTGCCTGGCACAACACTTCGCCAGCCATCGGCAAAATCGAATACACCATGATCGGCGACCCGACCCACGCCATCTCCCGCAACTTCGACGTGCTGATCGAAGAAGTTGGCCTGGCTGACCGTGGCACCTTCGTGATCAACCCTGAAGGCCAGATCAAAATCGTTGAGCTGAACGATGGCGGCGTTGGCCGTGACGCTTCCGAGCTGCTGCGCAAGATCAAGGCTGCTCAGTACGTTGCTGCTCACCCAGGCGAAGTTTGCCCAGCCAAGTGGAAAGAAGGCGAGGCCACTCTGGCGCCGTCCCTGGACCTGGTCGGCAAGATCTAAGTCTGTGACACGCAACTCAGGGCGGTACGCCGCACCTTCTTAAGTACGCTGCACCGCCCAATAAAAATGCCCGGGCGAGTTTCGCTCGGGCTTTTTTTCGCCTCAAATAAAGGAAATCGCCCGTATGTTGGACGCCAATCTTAAAGCCCAGTTGAAATCGTACCTGGAACGGGTCACCCAGCCGATCGAGATCGTTGCCTCCCTCGACGACGGTGCGAAATCCCGTGAAATGCTGGAACTGCTGAAAGATGTTGCCAGTCTTTCGAGCCAGATTACTTTGATCGACAGCGGTGACGACGCGCGCAAGCCATCGTTCTCGATCAACCGCCCGGGCGCCGACATCAGTCTGCGTTTCGCCGGCATCCCGATGGGCCACGAATTCACTTCGTTGGTACTGGCCTTGCTGCAAGTCGGCGGCCACCCTTCGAAAGCCAGTGTTGAAGTGATCGAGCAGATCCGCTCGCTCAAAGGCGAGTTCAGCTTCGAGACGTACTTCTCGCTGTCTTGCCAGAACTGCCCTGACGTGGTCCAGGCACTGAACCTGATGGCCGTGCTCAACCCGAACATTCGCCACGTCGCTATCGACGGTGCGTTGTTTCAGGACGAAGTCAATGATCGCAAGATCATGGCCGTGCCGAGCATCTACCTCAACGGTGAAAACTTCGGTCAGGGCCGCATGGGTCTGGAAGAGATTCTCGCCAAACTCGACACCGGCGCGATCGAGCGCCAGGCCGAGAAAATCAGTGCCAAAGAAGCTTTTGATGTACTCGTCGTCGGTGGTGGCCCGGCCGGTGCTTCGGCAGCGATTTACGCCGCACGCAAAGGTATTCGCACGGGTGTTGCGGCTGAGCGCTTCGGCGGTCAGGTGCTCGACACTATGGCCATCGAGAACTTCATTTCCGTGCAGGAAACCGAAGGGCCAAAACTGGCCACGGCGCTGGAAGAACACGTCAAACAGTACGACGTCGACATCATGAACCTGCAGCGCGCCGACAAACTGATCCCGGGCAAGAACGGCGAACTGCACGAAGTCCGTTTCGCCAGCGGCGCGACCCTGAAAGCCAAAAGCGTGATTCTGGCGACTGGCGCGCGGTGGCGCGAAATGAACGTGCCGGGCGAGCAGGAATACCGTAACAAAGGCGTGGCGTACTGCCCGCACTGCGACGGTCCGTTGTTCAAAGGCAAGCGTGTGGCGGTCATCGGCGGCGGTAACTCCGGCGTTGAAGCGGCCATCGATCTGGCCGGTATCGTTTCGCACGTAACCCTGCTGGAGTTCGATGTACAGCTGCGCGCCGACGCCGTATTGCAGCGCAAACTGCACAGCCTGCCGAACGTCACCGTGATCACCAGTGCACAAACCACGGAAGTCACCGGTAATGGCGAGAAGGTCAACGGCCTGCGTTACAAGGATCGCAACACTGACGAGCTGCTTACTGTCGAGCTGGAAGGGATCTTCGTGCAGATTGGTTTGCTGCCGAACACTGACTGGCTGAAGGGCACTATCGAGCTGTCGCCGCGTGGCGAGATCATCGTCGATAACCGTGGTGAAACATCGATCCCGGGCATCTTCGCTGCGGGCGACGTGACCACTGTGCCGTACAAGCAGATCGTGATTGCGGTGGGCGAGGGCGCCAAGGCTTCGCTGAGCGCATTTGATCACTTGATCCGCACGTCGGCGCCGGCTTGAACGTCCTGCCAGAAATGAAAAAACCCGTGAGCGATCACGGGTTTTTTTATTGTGCGTCAAAAGCGGCCCCTCACCCCAGCCCTCTCCCGAAGGAGAGGGAGCCGACCGAGGTGTCTGGCGTTTTCCATCGACCTGAAAGCGCCAGTCGATTATGGATTCAACGCCAATCTTTCAAGTCGGCGTATCTCTCCAATATCCCCCAATCAGTTCCCTCTCCCTCTGGGAGAGGGTTAGGGTGAGGGGCTTTTCAGCCTTTACAGCGGCGCAGGCTGAATGATCTCGACCCAGTAACCATCCGGATCCTTGATGAACGCCAGGCTTTTCATGCGGCCATCGCTCAGGCGCTTCTGGAAGTCGCAGCCCAGTTCTTCGAAACGCGCACAGGCCGCGACGATATCCGGCACCGAAATACAGATATGACCAAAACCACGCGGGTCAGTGTTGCCATTGTGATAGGCGAAATCGGCGTCGTTCTCAGTGCCGTGGTTGTGAGTCAGTTCCAGAATGCCTGGAATCGACTTCATCCACTCGGTACGAGCGGCGGTGTCGGCCGGGATCTGTGCCTTGTCGACCAGCGCGAGGAAATACAAGCTGAATTCCGCTTCCGGAAAATCACGCTTCTCGACCAGCGAGAAACCCAGTACGCGAGTGTAGAAGTCCAGAGATTGGGTGATGTCTTTGACGCGCAACATGGTGTGGTTGAAGACGAAGTTGCGGGTTGCGCTGTCTGGGGTGGCGGTGACGCCGGGGAAAGTGTTGAGTTCGTGCAGGCTCATGGGCCCTCCAATAACTATGGGCGAGTGAATGGGCGCAATGATACGCATGCCTGCCGGCATCGCCAAATGAAAGGGCAGACTTGCCCTGCGTGCGGGTGAGGCTCAGACTTTACGGCTCAATCTGCGAGTGTGTCCGGCAATGATCCGACTGTTCAAATTCCTGTTTGTGTTTTTCGCGTGTTCTCTGGGCGCTGTCGGTGCATCAGCGAGTGAGCCAAGCATTACCTGGCCGGCCGGCTGGCAAGTCGAGGTACTACCTGAAACGACTGCGCAGGTTTCCCGCCAGCGTGCGGTCAAGAACGACGTCGATGGCAATCAGGTGATGGTCATGGAATTGACCATGACGCAGGTGGAAAGTGGGCATCAGGTCAACTTGCAAGGCGTGCTGCTGGAAATGCGCAAGTCGATCCAGAAGGACTTCTTCCAGGGCGGCTACCAAAGTGTCTGCAACAAAGTGCATCCGGCCACGCTGGGTACGTTATCGGCGTTGGAAACCACTTGCACGATCACCGAAAACGGTCGACATGTGCTGTCGCAAACCCTGGTTGCAGCGGTCGAGGCGGACAAGGCTTATGTGCTTTCCTACGCTGGGCAGGCCGAGGTTTATAAGGCGAGCGCCGACGAGATAGTGGCGATGAGAAACAGCTTGAAACTTTAAGTCGCTGTACTCTTCGCGGGATGGTTAGATACCCGAAGGCATTAAGCACAAAGTTTAATGTTGACCCTGATTCGCAACATTGCGCATCAAAATGTTTGGGTATCTGGCTCAGTAACGTTACAGAAAAGTCGCAACTTGTTCGATGAAAATCATTTCATTTGTTAGATATTGTCAATAAAAAAGCCCTGCATGATGCAGGGCTTTTTTGTTGGCGCTGGATTAACCGCGCAACCAGGAATCAACGGTGGCAGCACCGTATTGTTCCTTCCACGCTTTCAGGCCGCGGTGGTTGCCGCCCTTGGTTTCGATCAGTTCACCGGTGTGCGGGTTCTGATAGACCTTGACCACGCGGGCGCGGCGGGTTTTAGGTGCTGCAGAGGTCTGCAGACCGGATTTTGCCGGGTTCGGATCGAGAATGGCGATGATCTCTTTCAGGCCTTTGCCGTAGTGTTTCATCAGCCCCTGGAGCTTTTCTTCGAATTCGATTTCTTTCTTCAGCCCGGCATCGTTCTTCAGCGATTCCAGCTGCTTGAGCTGTTCCTGAAGGGCCTTTTCAGCTGCACGAAATTCAGCGAGTCTGGACAATATCTTTACTCCAATAGTGTGTTTGGCTGATACCAACCGCAAACAAAGCTATAAGCCAAGAGCCTTGAAGCGACTCGGTGATAAATGGCTCACCTGCCAATTTTGCTCAGGTTGAAAAAATTGTAGTAGTTAATGCGCCAAGAGTAAATCCTGATGTTGTCTTCATGTAACAACAGCGGTCTTTTGTATCAATTTGGTGCGTCTGATCGTTGCGCTCGTCTTAATCAGGCTTAGTTAATGGTGAGTTAATGCGCTGATGAAGTCCGCAGCCGGCATCGGTTTGCCGAACAGGTAGCCTTGCAGGAAGTTGACGTGATGCGCCGTCAGATAATCGGCTTGCGCCTGAGTTTCGACACCTTCGGCAACAATACCCAAATCAAGCTTGGCTGACAGTTCGATAATGGTGTCGAGAATGTGCCGGGACAGCGCATCGATGCCGATCATGGCGACGAAACTCTGATCGATCTTGAGAAAGTCGACATTGAATTTGCGCAAGTAGCCGAGGCTCGAGTGGCCGGTGCCGAAGTCGTCAATCGCGATCTTCACGCCCAGTACATGCAATTGCTCGAACAGTTGCCGGGTGATGTCGGTCGGTTCGATCAACTCCCGCTCGGTCAGCTCCAGCACCAGGCTGATGCTGTCGGGCACGAACGCGGCAATAAACGCCCGGCAGTCCTCAACCAGTTCGAGGTCCTTGCAATGGCTCGCAGTAATATTGATGCCGATATGAAACGGCGGGGTGAAGGTTGCTGACAGCGGCCCCAGCAGCGCCGCGGTCTGTTGCATCAGGGCGCGGGTCATCGGCACGATCAGGCCCGAATGCTCGGCGAATGGAATAAACAGATCCGGGCGCACCAGTCCTTCTTTGGGGTGTGTCCAGCGCATCAAGACTTCGGCTCCCGACCATTTCTTGCTGTCGCCATGCACTACGGGCTGGAAGTAAGGAATGAACTCGCCGGCCTCGAGCGCGCGGAGCATCTCGTGGCTCGGCGACGTAGAGCGCTTTTGCAAGACATGTCCGATGGCACCGGCCACCACGCCAAAAAAGATCAACAGACTGAACAGCGGCGGATATTCATCGGCCATGTAGCGCCAGGTTTCGCCCTCGGGAAAACCGGCGGAGACACTGAACGCGTAACGCGAAGAATCCAGTGTGTGTTGTGCTATCGGTAACGAGGGCAGGGCGCCATTGTGTACTTTGCCGTCGGCCGACAGCCAGTTATCGCCCACTTGCAGCACCAGCAACATGTGCCGGCCGATCAGACGCAACATGTTGCTTAGATGGTAACCGTCGAGTGTCGTCAGGGCGCCGCCACGACCTTCGCTGAGCCGATAGACCAACAGGGCGGTGTTGGGAGTCACCGGGTTGCCATTCATCAGCCACAACTTGCCCTGGTTATAGTCGCCCGCGTTGACGGCTTCTTTATAGTCGCCAAACAACGAGCTGCAATAGAGATTGTCGTCCCACACCAGATTGGTCGAGCGCACGAACGGGCGGCGGGTTACTTGTTCGCGTAAAGCGAGTTTGACGTTCTCACACATCTGGCCGGCCAGTGGCAGCAGTTCACGGGCTGCCTGGGCGGTGTTATCGAGCATCAACTCGAACTGGCGCAACGCCTCTTCGGCAGTCTGTCGTGAACCTTGCTCCAGCGTGCGTTCGGCCTGCATGTAAAGAATCGCGCTGCCCAGCAACACCGGAAGCAAACCGCTGAGCAGGGTGAAAACGGCGCGGGTGCTGCGCTTGCGGCGGGGTCTGACGGTTAACGGCATGGGCGCATCCTGTCGCGATAGAGTGGGGCTCTCGAATGCAGGCCGGATCACGGCGCGCCGCTGAAAAACACATCAGCCAGAGGGGAGGATAGATGGCCGAAGGCGCTTGCGCCGCTCATCAGTGCTGCATCCGCGTTGCCAGCTCGATAAAGGCCAGCGTAGCGGGTGACGCCTGACGCTGATCGAGGACGGCAAGTCCGACCTGACGCTGCACGGCGGGCAACAATGGCCTCTTCACGTAGCGCGGCGTTGCTTCCTCCGGCAATGAACCTTCGGCAACAATCGTGATGGCGTCACCACGGCCGACCGTGTCGAGGGTGCTGAGCAGTTGCGAGCAGCGAAAGCGAATGTTCGGTTGCAAGCGCGCGGCCATGAACAGCCGCGACACCAGTTCCGAAGAACCGGCCTCGGTCAGCACGAACGGAGTGTCGCACAAGTCCTTGAGGCTCAACGCCGGGCGCGTTGCCAGCGGATGGCCCACCGGGAGCAGCGCAACCATCTGGTCTTCGATCAAGGCAAACGTATCGAAGCGCTCCTCTGGCAGCACCACGAAACCGATGTCGATCCGCCGCTCTTCCAGCCATTGAATCACTTGTCGATCCGGCCCTTCATCGATGTGCACTTCGATGCCCGGATGTGCCTCGCGATATTGCCGCAGAATATCGGGCAGCAGCTTGATCGACGAAGTCGGGCCGAACGAGCCGATGCGCAAGGTGCCGCTTTTCATGCCGCGTGCATCCGCGGCTTCCTGGCGCAAGGTGTTGGCCAGCCCGAGCATGGCGCGGGCGCGCAGCAGCAATTGCTCACCGATGTCACTGAGCTCCACGGACGACTGATGCCGGCGCAGCAGTTCGACACCGAGTTCCTGCTCCAGCGACTTCATCGCGTGGGACACCGCCGACTGCGAAATCCCCAACCGATGGGCCGCGAGGGTGAAACCGCGCAGTTCGGCGACCAGCGAGAAGATTTCCAGTTGGGTGAGGGTCATGAGTGTTTGCTCATTTTACGATGACATGGAATGAGGTGAATGATACGGCATTCCTCAAGTTCGTTGGTCTGGAGCGTCATGCGTAACGTCGAGCAGTTGCACACAACATCGTCTGAAATCCCTGTTTATCTAACATTGGCTGCGGTGACCATGATCTGGGGCGGGACCTTTGTCGCCGGACGTTTCCTCGCGGGCAGCCTGAGTCCGATGTTCGCCGCCAGCCTGCGCTTCCTGCTCGCCAGTGCGGCGTTGCTTGGCTTCCTGTGGCTGGCGCGGATCCCTTTGGCGCGGCCGACTCGACGACAATGGCTGCAACTGGCACTGCTGGGGTTCTTCGGGATCTTCTTCTATAACCTGTGCTTTTTTTACGGCCTGCAATACATCAACGCGTCGCGGGCTTCGTTGATTGTGGCGTTGAACCCGGCGGTGATTGGTCTTGTCTCGTGGTGGTTGTTCAAGGAACGTCTGGGCCGGGTGAAAACCGCCGGCATTGCGACCTGCATGGTCGGCGCCGGCCTGGTGATCATCAGTCGCAATCCGCAATTGCTGGCCGCAACGCCGCACGCATGGATCGGAGATTTGTTGATTCTCGGCTGTGTGCTGGGCTGGGGCGTTTATTCGTTGTTTTCCCGTGATCTGAATCGGACGTTGGGGCCGGTGCAGACCGTGACGTACTCGATCCTGATCGGCACAGTCATGTTGTGGGCGCTGGCGGCGTTACGCGGCGAACTGAGCTGGCAGGCGCTGAATAATCTGGGCCTGGCGCAATGGCTGAACCTGCTGTACCTCGGCGTCCTGGGCTCGGCGCTGGCCTACATCGGCTATTACGACGGCATCCGTAAAATCGGCGCGACGCGCAGCGGGGTGTTTATCGCGCTTAATCCGTTGACGGCGGTCATCCTTGGCGCGCTGCTGCTGGGCGAGCAATTGACAGCGGCCATGTACCTCGGTGGCGCGCTGATCCTGACTGGCATTTACCTGTGCAACAAACCCCTTGCGCCGGTCGCAAAAAAGCGGATTTTATAGGGAGGGCAGACAAGCCTATTTACGCTGTGTAGAATCGGGTTACGCATACAATAATAATCGTCTTCTGGCAGCAGAAGCCTCGCCCGCAAGAGCCTTGGGTCGACAATGAAGATATTCGGGTTTCAACTGATCTACGGTGACTTCCTCGCCCGCAGTGTGCGTGGCATCTCCTGTGCGCCACCCACCGACCTCGCAGACTGACAAATAACCCTGGTTAATTTGATAAGAATGATGAGGCGTCACCATGACAGATTTATACGAAAACCCAATGGGCCTGATGGGCTTTGAATTCATCGAGCTCGCATCGCCGGTGCCGGGCACCCTGGAGCCGATCTTCGAGATCATGGGCTTCACCAAAGTCGCCACCCACCGCTCCAAGAACGTGCACCTGTACCGTCAGGGCGCGATCAATCTGATCCTCAACAACGAGCCCAACAGCGTCGCTTCGTACTTCGCCGCCGAGCACGGCCCGTCGGTGTGCGGCATGGCGTTCCGCGTCAAGGATTCGCAAAAAGCCTACAACCGCGCACTGGAACTCGGCGCCCAGCCGATCCACATTGAAACCGGCCCGATGGAGCTGAACCTGCCGGCGATCAAGGGCATTGGCGGCGCGCCGCTGTACCTGATCGACCGTTTCGGCGAAGGCAGCTCGATCTACGACATCGACTTCGTGTTTATCGAAGGCGTTGATCGCAATCCGGTTGGTGCCGGCCTGAAGATCATCGACCACCTGACGCACAACGTGTATCGCGGTCGCATGGCCTACTGGGCGAACTTCTACGAGAAGCTGTTCAACTTCCGCGAGATCCGTTACTTCGATATCAAAGGCGAATACACCGGCCTGACCTCGAAAGCGATGACCGCACCGGACGGCATGATCCGCATCCCGCTGAACGAAGAGTCGTCCAAGGGCGCGGGCCAGATCGAAGAGTTCCTGATGCAGTTCAACGGCGAGGGCATCCAGCACGTCGCGTTCCTCACCGACGACCTGATCAAGACCTGGGATCAACTGAAGAAGATCGGCATGCGCTTCATGACCGCGCCGCCGGACACCTACTATGAAATGCTCGAAGGTCGTCTGCCGAACCATGGCGAGCCGGTGGATCAGCTGCAATCGCGCGGCATCCTGCTCGATGGCGCCTCGGAGCAGGGCGACAAGCGTCTGCTGCTGCAAATATTCTCGGAAACCCTGATGGGGCCGGTGTTCTTCGAGTTCATCCAGCGTAAAGGCGACGATGGTTTCGGCGAAGGCAACTTCAAGGCGCTGTTCGAGTCGATCGAGCGTGATCAGGTGCGTCGCGGTGTACTCGCAACCGAGTAATCCGCTACACCGCTAAACACTGTAGGAGTGAGCCTGCTCGCGATAGCGTTTTCAGATCCGGCAATGCTGGTGACTGAATGAACGCAATCGCGAGCAGGCTCACTCCTACATTTTTTTGTGTTTGGCTTAAGGACGGCGTTGGCGCGTCAGGTGTTTAAAGCCTTCGAAGATCAGCACCAAAACCGCCAGCCAGATCGGAATATAGGTCAGCCATTCCCCGGACTTGATGCTCTCACCGAGCAACAATGCCACACCGAGCAACAACACCGGCTCAACGTAACTCAACAAACCAAACAGGCTGAATGGCAGCAAGCGACTGGCAATGATGTACACCACCAGCGCCGACGCGCTGATCAGGCCGAGCAACGGGATCAGCCACATCAGGCCCGGGTACTGATCAAACACGCCAAAGCCTTGCTCGCCACCCTGCACAAACCAGTAGGCGACCGGCAGCATCAGAGTCATGTCGATCCACAAGCCGCCGAGGTTGTCGGTCTTCAGGTATTTACGCAGGACGAAGTACAGCGGATAGCCGACGACCACCACCAGTGTTGCCCAGGAAAACCCGCCGACCTGGTACAACTCGTTCAACACACCGAGGGTGGCGAAGAACACCGCAACCTTTTGCAAATACGACAGGCTCTCGCCGTAGGCAATTCGCCCGGTCAGGACCATCGCCAGTGGCAGCAGGAAGTAGCCCAGCGACACGTCGAGGCTGTAGCCATTGAGCGGCGCCCACATGAACAGCCACAGTTGCACGCCAAGCAGGGCGGCCGAGACGATCAACCCGGCGACCAGTTTTGGCTGTGCCGCGACCATCCGAATCAGCTCCAGTACCCGCCGCCATTCTCCGGACACCAGCATGAACACGGTCATGCACGGTACGGTCAGCAGCATCCGCCAGCCAAAGATCTCCACGCCACTCAACGGTGTGAGCAACGAGGTGTAGTAATACATGACGGCAAACAGCACCGAGGCTGAAACCGATAGAGCGATACCTTTAGACAAACTGTCCTCGCGGGTTGATGGTCAAACGGGGCGCGAAGGATACGTGGTTTTTGTGCTGAATATTGGCCGGATGCTCAATATTCTTCACACACATTCCCCTGCGACAGCTCCTGCACAAGCGTAGTCAGTGTGAGTAAACATCACTGCGCAACCTTCAACGGATTGCCGAAGCGCCTCAGGTACATCTCGCCGAACTTGTAAGAGGCGTAATCGGTGATGTGGCCAATGTCACGATAGACCGGCAAACCGTCGACAGTGGTCATGCACGCGTTGTCTTTGCATTGAACGATTTTCGGGTCAATAACGATCAAGCCGGGGTATTCAGTCTTCAGGTCATTGAACAGTCGTTCGAGCACCGGCTCTTTCGCGCCTGACCATGGCGCCGTGGCGCAGAGGCTGCTTTGCTCGGCACTGCCCATCAATCCGCGCAGCTTGACCTGGTGCAGCAGGCAGGTGTTGATCCCCGCAGGCATAGGCAGCGTGTTCTCCAGAAAGACCGGAGTAGCACCGGATTCGACAATGATATCCAGGGCTTTGCGGATCGCTGTGCCGAGGCGTTGTTGCGACAGCTCCGGGCTGCGCGGGTCATCCAGTTTGGTGACGATGTCATCCTTGAGATAAGCCTCCCAGAACTGACCCACGATCACATACTTGAAATGCTTCTTCGCGATCAGGTCGTAATAGCGTTGAGTGGCGTTGTGGCATTTTTGATACAGCCCGTTCGTGTATTTACTCACGTCATAGAGGTAGATCCCGGGCAACGCCAGACATGCCGGATAACCCTGTGTGAGGACGGCAAGATTGGCATCCCTGGCCAGTGTTTCGACAAAGCCCCAGTAGTGATTCGAAAATGAATCGCCCATCAGCAATACTTGCGGCGCGGCCTGCGCGGCGCCCGCTATACAGCCCGGATCGGCGCCGTCACTGACACCCAGGCATCCCTCCCGAGTGGCCGGAACAGACGCTTTCAAACCGTTGAAGACGTTGTTGTAGCCTTCGTTGAAGCGGTTCGGCCAGCCTTCCTGTCTGACGCTGGCCGCGTGGAGCAGCGACAGGCCGATTGCGGGCAGGATCATCAGCACGACAAGGGTTTTGGCAAAGCCGAGCCTGGCCTTTCGAAAGCGGTTTTCGATCAGCACGTAGCAGAGCCAGGCCATGACGAACGTGGAGACGAAGTAAACGACCGTCGCTGGCGCGGTGAGGGTGATGCCCATGTAATTCATCAGCGCCAGGATCGGCCAGTGCCACAAGTACAGGGAGTACGAAAGCGTGCCGATGAACACCAAGGGTTTGAACGCCAGCAGTTTCGAGGTAAAGCTCGCATCGCCAATCCCCTGAAACAGCAAGGCTGCAGTGGCGAGGCACACGGCAATGGCGTGGTAGCGCGGAAAGCCCGGCAGGATATCTGCCAGAGTGGCGCAGTAGAGGATCGTCGCCAGCGAAAACGCACAGACCAGCGTGGCGCTCAGGCGATTGAGCCTGAACGTGTCCGTGCTGAAAATGACCGCACAGGAGCCGATCATCAATTCGAAAATTCGCGCGGTGAAGAAGTAGTAGTTTTTGTCAGGAACCGAGTAAGACAAGTACAGCGCGAGCGCCATTGCCGCCAGCGTCAAAACGAGCACCACCGCCTTGAACAGGCTTTTCGCCAGATAGCGATAGAGCAACCAGAGGCCCAGCGGCAGGGCCAGATACCACTGCCATTCGATGGCCAGCGACCAGGTGTGCAACAGCGGCAGGCTGGCCGCATCAGGCGTGGCGTAGCCCGTTGTGACTTTGGAAAAATACTGGTTGGAGATGATTAGCGATGTGTACTTTTCGCTTTTCAGAAAGTCGACATAGTCATCGGGCAAGTACAGCAGCGTTGTGACAATCAGGGTCACGGCCAGCAACGCAATCACCGCTGGCTGCAAGCGCCAGATTCGCCGCGTATAGAACCCCGAGAACGTGAACGTGCCGTTGTTCAGCGATTTCATGATGATCGCGGTGGTCAGATAACCCGAGATCACGAAGAAGATATCGACGCCAATAAAGCCGGACGGGAAAAGCGTCAGACCGCCGTGGAAAATCAACACCAGCAACACGGCGATTGCGCGTAGCCCGTCGATATCCGCACGGTACTCGATCGATGGCTTGCGATCCCCGGTAGCCACAGTCGCCGCTGGCGAAAGAGGCTCGTGCAGATTTTTCGCGCCACGCAGTTTGAACAACAGCCCGCGCAAAGGCTTGCTGGATACCTCAACGGGGCGATTGAGCATTTATCAGTCCCTGGTCATTTCCGGGCGATCAATCAACTGTCCGTTTGATCGCGCTTGATCCGTTGAAAGACAGCCGAGGGTATCGGCTATCGAAGGCCTGCGGTAAAGCTCAACCTTGATGGGGTTTACGCCCCGACACAAAATGACTGACATCGTTGAATCCCGGTGTCGACGCGTGACCCGGCGAGACCAGCGAATCGATAAACGCCTCATCCTGCGCCGTGATCTGCACGGCCTGCGCCTTGGTGTAAGCATCCCACTGATCTTCAGTTCGCGGCCCGACAATCGCCGACGTCACTGCGCTGTTATTCAACACCCAGGCAATCGCAAACTCGACCATCCCGACCCCGCGCTGCTCGGTGTACTGCTGAATCTGTTGGGCGATGCGCAGCGATTCTACGCGCCACTCGGTTTCCAGAATGCGCTTGTCCTGGCGTCCGGCGCGGCTGTTGGCGTCCGGTTTGACATCCGGCGCGTACTTGCCGCTGAGCACGCCCCGGGCCAGCGGACTGTAAGGCACTACGCCAAGGCCGTAGGTTTGTGCCGCGGTGATCTGCTCGGTCTCTGCCTGGCGGTTGACGATGTTGTACAACGGCTGACTGATCACCGGACGGTCAACGCCGAGTTTATCGGCGACGCGAATCACCTCGGCAATCCGCCAGCCGCGATAGTTCGACAGGCCCCAATAACGAATCTTGCCCTGACGAATCAGATCGCCAATCGCCGACACGCTCACTTCCAGCGGCGTGTTGTGGTCTTCGCGGTGCAGGTAATAAATGTCGAGATAGTCAGTGCCGAGCCGGGTCAGGCTGGCATCGATGCCATTGAAGATGTGTTTGCGGCTCAAACCGCTGCGATTCGGCACGCCGTCCACCGGGCCGAAACCGACCTTGGTCGCCAGCACCCAGTCATGCCGATGGCGGGCAATCGCTTCACCGACAATCTCTTCGGACCGACCGTTGGTGTAGACGTCGGCGGTGTCGATGAAATTGATCCCCTGATCCCAGGCCTTGTCGATGATTCGCAGCGAATCCTCAGCGCTGGTCTGTTCGCCAAACATCATCGTGCCGAGGGTGAGGGTGGACACCTGCAAGCCCGAGTGACCGAGTGTGCGATAGCTCATGCCGAAATCCTTTTGTCGGTGGGAAAGGGTTAATCAAATACCAGAAGCGTGCGATGCGGCAAAGTGATTTATCGACTCAGCGCTGCACAGCGCTCACGCAAAAACACCTGCAACACCCTGACCCGTTCCGACACCTGCACCCGATGCGGACACAGTAAATTGAACGGCACGCTTTCCCCGTCCCAATCATCAAACAACGTCACCAGCCGCCCGGCGCGGACATCTTCAGCGATGTCGAGCCACGCCTTGTACGCGATGCCATGCCCGGCCAGCGCCCAGCGGCGGGCGACTTCGCCGTCGTCGCTGAGGTAGTCGAGCCAGTTGCAGCACGCCGCTCAATCCTTCGCTTTGTTGTTTAAGTGCCTGTTCACCCTCGGCCAGCGCCGCCAGTGCCAAATTGCTCGGGCTCAAGCCGGGCCGGCGGCCGCCGTTTCCGTTTCCGGGGCGTTGGCTGTATCAGGATGAACACGCCGTGGTGCATGTGATCGAGCGGCCGTTGCCCGATGACACTGAACTGAGCCACATCGCGTTTCGTACTGATGAGCCGGCGCAAGCGGTGTTGCAGCGGGTGCGTGACAGTGGTTTGCCGTATCAACTGGCGCAGGTGCCGGGCGAGGGGGTTGCGCAGATTTTTGTGCAGATGCCGGGTGGTCTGGTGATTGAGCTCGACGCATTAGAAGCCCCTCACCCTCACCCTAACCCTCTCCCGAAGGGAGAGGGGACTGACCGAGGTGTTTGAACGAGCTACGCCGACGTGCAATACCGAGTTGAACTCAGGTTCTGAAAAGCATCCAAGTCGGCTCCCTTTCCCTTGCCGCCGATGGGAGATAGGGGACTGACCGAGGTGTTTGAGCAAGTCACACCAAGGTTCAATTTCAAGTCGAACTCAGACCTTGAAAAGCCCGAAGATCGGCTCCCTTTTCCCCTCGCCCCCTTGGGGGAGAGGGCTGGGGTGAGGGGGGGAAGATCTACAGACCACCACAAAAACCAAGCCAGATACCCAACGAAAAACGACCCTGAAAAGGGCCGCTCTTCTTCGCATCAAAACCTCAAGCGCGCAAAGTGCGCGTCATGCGCAACGCCAGCAGACTCCCGCCCACAATCACACCCGCCAGCAGATACAGCGCGGCATCGGTCGAACCGGTGCTGTCCTTGACCCAACCCACCAGATAAGGGCTAAGGAAGCCAGCCATCTGCCCCATCGAGTTGATCAACGCCAGACCACCGGCCGCAGCGCCCGCACTCAACATGGCCGTCGGCACCGGCCAGAACATCGGCAGACCCGTCAACGCGCCCATGGTGGCAATGGTCAGGCCGAGAATCGCAATCGCCGGGTTCGCCGCAAAGTTAACGGCGATCACCAGACCGATCGCGCCCATCAGCATCGGCACCACCAAATGCCAGCGACGCTCCTTGCGCAAGTCTGCCGAACGCCCGACCACTAGCATGAACACCGCCGCCAGCAGATACGGAATCGCACTCAGCCAGCCGATCACCAGGTTATCGCTGAATCCGAGGTTCTTGATGATCGACGGTAGCCAGAAGTTGATCGCGTACACGCCGCTCTGGATGCAGAAGTAGATCAGACCAAACGCCCAGATCGCCGGGTTCTTGAACACCGCCAGCAGTGAATCGGAGGTGGTTTTCGGCTTGTTTGCCAGGTCTTCCGCCTGATCCGCCTCAAGCACTGCACGCTCATGCGGGCTCAGCCACTTGGCGTTGGCGAAGCTGTCGCTCAGGAGGAAATAGGCAAGGGCACCGAGGATCACCGTCGGAATACCCTGCAGCAGGAACATCCACTGCCAACCGGCCAGACCGCCCTGGCCCGCTGCGAAGTGATTGAGAATCCAGCCAGAGAACGGGCTACCGAGCAAACCGGACACCGGGATCGCCGACATGAACAACGCCATGATCCGCCCACGGCGGAAGGTCGGGAACCACTGCGAGAGGTACAGCACGACGCCCGGGAAGAACCCGGCTTCGGCCGCACCGGTAAACAGCCGCAGGGTGTAGAACTCGGTCGGGGTGGTGACGAACAACAGGCAGGTCGACAGCGTGCCCCAGGTGATCATCATTACGGCAATCCAGCGCCGAGGGCCGAATCTGGTCAGGGCCAGGTTGCTCGGCACGCCGCACAGCACGTAGCCGATGAAGAAAATACCGGCACCGAGGCCGTATACGGTTTCGCTGAATTTCAGTGCATCGAGCATCTGCAGTTTGGCAAATCCAACATTGACCCGGTCGAGGTAGTTGAACAAGTAGCAGATGAAAATGAAGGGGATCAAACGCAGGGTGATGCGTTTGTAGACGGCGTTTTTATCGTCATCGATGGTCTGGGTAGCTGCGGCGCTCTGCGACATAGCGGCTCTCTCTTTATTATGATTTTTTGCGATGCAAAGGGTAACGTTGATCGCCCCGAGAGTCTCGGTCACCTTTGGCCGGATTGTCTTTGTGCCTGAGCACAGGGTTTGCCGCCAGACCCTGTGCGGGTGAACAACCGCCAGTGCCATAAATCAAGGATTGCCCCTGCTATGTTCGAACTCGATCACGACCTCGCCCAGGACATCGTCGACCGGGCCATGGCCATTTTGCCCTACAACGTCAACGTCATGGACAGCCAGGGGTTGATCCTTGGCAGCGGCGAACCGGAGCGCATCAACACCCGTCACGAGGGCGCGCAACTGGTGCTGGCCAACGGTCGCGTGGTCGAGATCGATGCGCAAACGGCCGTGCATCTGAAGGGCGTGCAGCCGGGTATCAACCTGCCGCTGTTGCTCGATCAGCGCTTGATCGGTGTGCTCGGCATTACCGGCGAACCGGAGCAACTGCGCACGTATGCCGAACTGGTGCGCATGACCGCCGAAATGCTCGTCGGCCAGCGCAATCAGCAGGCCGAGCAGCAATGGCGGCGCCAGCGTTGCGATGATCTGCTGGCGTTGCTGTTGAGCGAGGCCGGGGACTCGCCGCGTCTGGTCGATGAAGCGCAGCAACTCGGGCTCAAACCGCAACTGACGCGGGTGCCATATCTGTTCGAACTGGGCCTTGAGCACGGGCCGGGGCAAACCGTTGAGGCACTGAGTGCCTGGCTGACCTCGCGTTATCCCGACAGTTGGTGCGTGAGTTCGGCGAAGTCATCGCTGCTGTGGTGTCGACCAGCAAGTCAGCACCTCGAGCACGATCGCTTGCTGGAAAAGCTCGACGGTCTGGGCTGGAAGATTCTGCGCATCGCCGTGGGCGGGCAGGCCGATGGACTCGCCGGTCTGCGTCGTTGTTATCGGCGCGTGGGCGACTTGCTCGCCTACGGCCGCGAAGTGTTGCCGCATTCGCGATTGCTGACGCTGAACCGTTATCGATTGCCGGTGATGTTGTGGCGCCATCGCAATGACGACGCGCTGGACGAATTACTCAAACCCCTGCGCAAAGTGATCGCCAAGGACGGCAACGGCCAGTTGCTGGCGACGCTGCGCAGTTGGTGCGACCACGACGGGCAGAGTCAGGCCTGTGCGGATGCGTTGGGGATTCATCGCAACAGCTTGCGTTATCGGATGGAGCGGATTGCCGAGTTGAGTGGGGTTGATCCGCTCAGGCTGGACGGGATGCTGGCGCTGTATCTCGGGGTGCAGCTTCTACCCCAGACTGATCCGAACTGATTGGGCGCCTTTAAGGAAGCCTTCGCGAGCAGGCTCGCTCCCACAATGGAATGCGGTCAACCTGTGGGAGCGAGCCTGCTCGCGAAGGGGCCGTAACATCAAAAAACAGATCTTTTGTGAAAATGAACAATAAACGCCCCCGCCACTTGTGCAGCGGACCGGCGTCAACGCGCGGGCCGACTGGCAGCATGAGGGGCATTGCAACCGGAGAATTCGCATGAAGATCGTCATCGCCCCCGACTCGTTCAAGGACAGCCTGAGTGCCCAAGGCGTCGCCGAAGCCATTGCCCTTGGCCTGGCCCAGGTCTGGCCGCAGGCCACACTGGTCAAATGCCCAATGGCTGATGGCGGCGAAGGCACGGTCGAATCGATTCTGGCTGCCTGCGAAGGCGAACTGCGCCGCACCCGTGTGCGTGGCCCGTTGGGCACAGCCGTCGACGCTGCATGGGGCTGGTTGCCACACAACCACACGGCAATCATCGAAATGGCCGAGGCCAGCGGCTTGCAATTGGTGCCGCTGGGGCAACGCGATGCCTGCATCAGCAGCACTTTCGGCACCGGCGAACTGATTCGCGCAGCACTGGATGCCGGCGCGCAGCGGGTGATTCTGGCGATTGGCGGCAGTGCGACCAACGATGGCGGCGCAGGGGCGATGCAGGCGCTGGGCGTGAAGTTGCTTGATGCGCAGAGTCAATCGCTGGTACCTGGCGGTCTGGCGTTGGCGCAACTGGCACAACTGGACCTGAGTGAACTCGACCCGCGTCTGGCGCAGGTGCGTTTCGACATCGCTGCTGATGTGAACAACCCGCTGTGTGGCCCGCACGGTGCCTCGGCGATTTTCGGCCCGCAGAAAGGCGCATCGCCGACGCAGGTGCAGCAACTCGATCAGGCGTTGGGGCACTTCGCCGAGCTGTGCGCGCAGGCCCTGGGCAAAGACGTTCGTGACGAGCCGGGCAGTGGCGCGGCGGGCGGTTTGGGTTTTGCCGCCAAAGCGTTTCTCGGGGCGCAATTTCAGGCCGGGGTGGAAGTGGTTGCCGAACTGGTCGGCCTCGCCGACGCGGTCAAAGGTGCCGATCTGGTGATCACCGGGGAAGGGCGCTTCGATGCGCAGACCCTGCGCGGCAAGACGCCGTTCGGCGTTGCGCGGATTGCCAAGCAGGACGCGGTGCCGGTGATTGTCATCGCCGGCACTTTGGGCGAGGGTTACCAAGCGCTTTACGATCACGGCATCGATGCGGCATTCGCCGTAACCAGCGGCCCAATGACGCTGGAACAGGCCTGCGCCGAAGCGCCGCGCCTGCTGCGTGAACGCGCGACGGACATCGCCCGCGTCTGGCAGCTTGCCGCGAAATCCTGAGCAAATCCTGTAGGAGCTGCCGAAGGCTGCGATCTTTTGATTTTGCTTTTAAAAGTCCAGATCAAAAGATCGTCCGATCGCGGCCCGAGCCTTCGGCAGCTCCTACACAAAGCGATCCTCCAGTGTTTCATTGCTGTAACACCCTGAAAAATAGTTGCTCTTGTCCCGCAATCTTCCTAAAGCCTGGCCGATACAGTTAACAGGCGTGCACATAACTTCCTAAAACAGTGACGCCGGACTGAGCCTGCCCCCACGGGCCAGTGATGACGCATGGACGCTCGTAGTTTCTATCTTTCGAGAGCTCAACTATGTCCCTGCGTAACCTGAATATCGCGCCCCGTGCCTTCCTCGGTTTTGCCTTTATCGCCTTGCTGGTGATCGTGCTCGGCGTATTCGCCGTCAACCGCATGTCGATCATCCGTCAGGCCTCTGTCGAAATGGATTCGACGCAACTTCCCAGCGTGACGCAACTTGCCGTAGTGACAGAAAACGTCCTGCGTCTGCGCATTCTGTCGTTCCGCGTGCTGGTCAACCGCGAAGCCGCCGGGTTGCAGGAAGCGCAGACCCGCATCGGCGTTCTGGTCGACAAGGTTCGCGCCGCGCAGGCCAGTTACGCCGCACTGCCGGCCGGTCCGGAAGAACGGGCGTTGTACCAGAGCTTCGCGACCACGCTGGACAACTACCTGCAAGCGCAGAACCAGATGATGGAGCTGTCGCGCGAGGACAAACTCGACGAGATGCGTGCCCTGATCAACACGCGGATCAAGGACGGTACCGACCAGATGGGCGAGCAGCTCAACAAACTGATCGCGATCAATGCCGCCGATGCCAAAGCCGCGTCGATTCAGGCCGGCCAATATTATGACAGCGCCATCACGGGCATCATTATCGTCGCCGTTTTCGCGGCCATTGCCACGGTGCTACTGGCGTGGCTGCTGACCCGCAGCATCGTCACCCCGCTGAACCGTGCCGTGCAGGCCGCGCAAACCATTGCTGACGGCAACCTCACCAAAGTCATCGAAGTCGATGGCAAGGATGAAGCGACGCAGTTGCTGCAGGCGCTGGCCACCATGCAGAGCAACCTGCGCAAAACCATCGAGCAGATCGCCGGTTCCGCCACGCAACTGGGCGCCGCTGCCGAAGAACTCAGTGCGGTGACCGAAGAAGCTTCCCGTGGCCTGCAGCAGCAGAACAATGAGATAGAACAAGCTGCCACTGCCGTTAACGAGATGACCGCCGCGGTCGAAGAAGTCGCGCGCAACGCTGTGTCGACCTCCGAAGCCTCAAACCAATCGACCCACGCCGCTCGCGAAGGTCGTGATCAAGTGGTGAAAACCGTCGACGCGATTCAGACCATGACGCACGACGTGCAGAACACCGCGCAGATGATCGAAGGCCTCGCCGCGCAGGGCCGTGACATCGGCAAAGTGCTCGACGTGATCCGTGCCATCGCCGAACAGACCAACCTGCTGGCGCTCAACGCCGCGATCGAAGCAGCGCGTGCCGGTGAAGCAGGGCGCGGTTTTGCCGTGGTCGCGGATGAAGTGCGGGCATTGGCCCATCGCACGGCGCAGTCGACTCAGGAAATCGAAAAAATGGTCGCCGGCATCCAGAACGGCACCGGCGAAGCGGTCTCGTCGATGCAACAAAGCAACCAGCGCACCCAATCCACCCTGGAAATGGCCCGCGCGGCCGGCGTAGCGCTGGAGCAGATCACCCAATCAATCCACCAAATCAACGAGCGCAACCTGGTGATTGCCAGCGCCTCGGAAGAACAGGCGCAAGTCTCGCGCGAGGTCGACCGCAACCTGGTCAACATCCGCGATCTGGCCACGCAATCGGCCGCCGGGGCCAACCAGACCAGCGCCGCGACCCACGAATTGTCGCGTCTGGCGGTGGATTTGAATGCGATGGTGGCGCGTTTCGTGATTTGAGATACGGTGAAGGCTGGAGACCGCGCAATCAGGAGACGTACATGCGCTATTCAGCCTTGACCCAACGAATCGCCGGGGAGGGAGCCGCTGCCTGGCAGATTCACGACCGAGCGCTGGAGTTGCGCGCCGAGGGTGTCGATATCCTGCTGCTGAGCATTGGCGATCCGGATTTCGATACACCTCTGCCAATTGTTCACGGCGCGATCGACAGCTTGTTGGCCGGCGATACCCATTATTCCGAAGTGCGCGGTCGTTTGGCACTGCGCACGCTGATTGCCGAACGCCATCGTCGGCGCAGCGGGCAAACGGTCGATGCCGACCATGTGATCGTCATGCCCGGCGCGCAATGCGCGGTGTATTCGGTGGCGCAATGCTTGCTGGATCCGGGCGATGAAGTGATCGTCGCCGAACCGATGTATGTCACCTACGAAGGCGTGTTTGGCGCTTGCGGCGCAACGGTGGTGCCGGTGCCGGTGCGTCCGGAAAACGGCTTTCGCGTCGACCCGGCCGATGTCGCTGCGCGCATCACCCCGAAAACCCGCGCCATGCTGTTGAACAGTCCGAACAATCCGTCTGGCGCGAGCCTGTCACTGCTGATCTGGCAAGAACTGGCGGCACTGTGCGTGCGCCATGATTTGTGGCTGATCAGCGACGAGGTTTACAGCGAGCTGCTCTATGAAGGTCAGCACGTCAGCCCGGCGAGTTTGCCGGGCATGGCCGAACGCACGGCGACCATCAACAGCCTGTCGAAATCCCACGCCATGACCGGGTGGCGCATCGGCTGGATGATCGGGCCGAAATCGCTGGCCGAGCATTTGGTCAATTTGTCGTTGAGCATGTTGTTCGGGTTGCCGGATTTTGTGCAGAAAGCCGCGCAGATAGCATTGGAAACCGATTTGCCGGAAGTGACGCAAATGCGCGAGGAATATCGCCTGCGCCGAGACTTGGTCTGCGAGCGTTTGCAGGGTTGTCCGGGGCTGTACCCGATTCGCCCGGATGGCGGCATGTTCGTGATGGTCGATGTGCGCCAGACCGGGCTCGGTGCCCAGGCGTTTGCCGAACAGTTGCTGGAGGGTTATGGCGTGTCGGTGCTGGCCGGTGAAGCGTTCGGGCTGAGTGCGGCGGGGCACATTCGGATTGGTCTGGTGCTGGACCGGGTGAAACTCGCGGATGCGTGTGCGCGGATTGCCTTGTGTGCGGCGCAGCTTCTGCAGGCGCGCAGTGCCTGATAGTTTTGCAGCGCCTTTAATGGCCTCTTCGCGAGCAGGCTCGCTCCCACATTGGTTTTGTGAACACTGAAGATCCAGGTGGGAGCGAGCCTGCTCGCGAAGGCGGCATTACAGCCACCGATTAATTCAGCCCTGCCATGCCGATGGATTCACCAGATTCGCCGGTTTCTCCCCAGCCAGCGCCGCCAACAGATTCTCCACCGCACACCGCGCCATCGCCTCGCGCGTCTCATGCGTCGCCGAACCCATGTGCGGCGTCGCCACCACATTATTCAGCTGCAACAACGGCGAATCATGATTCAGCGGTTCACGCTCAAACACATCCAGCCCCGCCGCACGAATCCGCTGATGACGCAGCGCATCAATCATCGCTGCTTCATCGACCACCTTGCCCCGCGAGATGTTGATGAAGATGCTTTCCGGACGCATCAGCGCAAATTGCTCGGCGCCAATCAAACCCTCGGTTTGCGCCGTCAATGGCAAGGTCAGGCAAATGAAATCAGCCTGCTGGAGCAGATCTTCAAGGCTGCGATATTGCGCATCGAATCGCGCCTCGACCGCCGGTTTGCGCGACTGGCTGTGATAGAGCACCGGCATTCCAAACCCGAAATGCCCACGCTGCGCCAGCGCTTCGCCGATGCGGCCCATGCCGATGATGCCCAGCGTCTTGCCATGCACATCGGTGCCGAAATGCGCCGGGCCGATGTTGCGACTCCATTGGCCGCTGCGCACCATGTTCGCCAGTTCGACCACACGCCGCGCGGCGGCGAGGATCAGGGCGAAACCGGTGTCGGCGGTGGTTTCGGTGAGTACGTCCGGGGTGTTGCTCAAGAGGATCTTGCGTGGGCTCAGGTAATCGATGTCGTAGTTGTCGACACCTACCGAAACGCTAGCGATAGCTTCGAGTTGCGGCGCCAGATCAAGCAACGCGGCATCCAGCTTCAGGCTGGCGCCGAGTAAACCGTGGGCGCGGGGCAGGGCATCGCGCAGTTGCATCAGACCGTCGGCGTCGAGGCTGTTGATCAGCGTCACCTCGCATTGTTCTTGCAAACGCGCCATCAGCGCAGGCGAAAGTTTCTTGTACAACACGACCTGTTTTTTCATGGCAGAAGTCTCTTCAGGAATGCGCTGGCACGGCACGCGTGGCAACGGCTTTGGCGACGACGCGATCACTGGCGCCGGGCTTGAGAAAAATCGTCAGCACCACGGACAGCAGCAGCGCGCCACTCATCAACAGATACGAAGCGCCGGGCGAACCGGTGGAGCTGTTCAGATAACCGACCAGATACGAGCCGCCGAACGAACCGAGCGCGCCCATGCTGTTGATCAGCGCCATCGCACCACCGGCAACGTTGGCCGGGAGAATCTCCGGGACGATGGCAAAGAACGGCCCGTAAGGCGCGTACATGCAGGCGCCGGCAATCACCAGCAGCGTGTACGACCACCAGAAATGCTCAGCACCGAGTGCATAGGAACCGTAAAACGCGATGGACGCGATCAGCAGCGGCGGCCAGACAAAGCGTTTGCGCTTCTGCAACTTGTCCGAACCCCACGACACCACGAGCATGCCGATCACCGCCGCCAGATACGGCAGCGCCGACAGCCAGCCGGCCTCGATCATGTCCATTTGCGCGCCGGCCTTTAGAATCGACGGCAGCCACAGCACAAAGCCATAAACGCCGATGCTCCAGCAGAAAAACTGCAGCGCCAGAATGATCACCTTCGGCGAACGGAACGCCTCGGCGTAGTTTTTCACCGCTTTGATGCCGACCTGTTCGGCGGCGAGTGCGCTTTCCAGATCCTGTTTTTCCTGGTCGCTGAGCCACTTGGCTTGAGACGGACGATCATCGGCCAGACGCCACCAGATAAATGCCCACAGCACGGCTGGCAGGCCTTCGATGATGAACATCCAGCGCCAACTGAAATGCTGCACCAGATAGCCCGAAACCACCGACATCCACAGCATCGTCACCGGATTGCCGAGGATCAGAAAGGTGTTGGCCCGCGAGCGTTCGGCACGGGTGAACCAATGGCACAGATACACCAGCATCGCCGGCATCACCGCCGCTTCAACCACACCGAGCATGAAACGAATGACGATCAGCCAATAGGCGTTGGAGACCACGCCGGTCAACGTGGCGAGACCGCCCCAGAGAATCAGGCTGACGAAAATCAGCTTCTTCACGCTGTGTTTTTGCGCGTAGATCGCACCGGGTACCTGGAAGAAAAAGTAACCGAGGAAGAACAGTGCACCGAGCAGCGATGACAGGCCCGGGGTGATCATCAGGTCTTCGGCCATGCCCGACGCGGCGGCGAAGCCATAGTTGGCGCGATCGAGATACGCCAGGCTGTAGGTGATGAACACGATCGGCATGATGTACCACCAGCGGCGGGTGGCGAGGGTTGCGGTTTTCATGGGTCTTGCTCCTGAGCTTGTTGTTTTTGTCGCAGCAGGTTCAAACAACTTCTCGTTCCCACGCTCTGCGTGGGAACGCCTCTAAGGACGCTCCGCGTCCTCTGTGACGCGGAGCGTCACGGTATGCATTCCCACGCTGGAGCGTGGGAACGATCGATCAAGTTCTGCCCGGGTCGGCAACCCCTCCATATCCCCGCGACTCTGCACCGCCCGACTGCCAATCCAGTTCGCCCGCTGCACTGCCTCGGCAAAACTCTGATGCTCGAGCAGGGCGCTGATCATCCCCACCGCAAAACCGTCACCGGCACCGACCGTGTCGACCACATTGGCCACCGGCACGCCGGCAACAAAACCCTGATCCAGTTGCGTGCGGTAGTAGGCGCCTTGCGGGCCAAGCTTGATCGCCACCGCTTCGGCACCTTGATCAAGATAAAACGCAGCAATGTCCGCAGGGTCTTCGAAACCAGTCAGCAAACGACCTTCACTCAACCCCGGCAACACCCAATGGGCGAGAGCGGCGAGGCGGTTGATCTCGGTGATCATTTCGCGCTCGCTGGCCCACAGGCTCGGGCGCAGATTGGGATCGAACGACACGCTGCGCCCGGCATTGCGCATGCGCGTCATCAGTTCGAAAGACATCTCCCGCGCCGAAGCCGAGAGCGCCGGTGGAATGCCAGTGGCGTGCAGATGCCGAGCACTCAGCAAACTGGCCGTGATCGACTGCGGCGACAGATGACTGGCCGCCGAACCGCGTCGGAAATACTCGACCTGCGGGTCGCTGCCATCGTCGTTGCGCGATTTGAACTGGAAACCGGTCGGGTGCTGTTTATCCACGTCAACGTGGCTGCAATCCAGACCTTCCTTGATCAAGGTCTCGACCACAAAGCGCCCGAGCGAATCATTGCCGACCCGGCTCAGCCACGCGACGTTGAAACCCAGACGCGACAGCCCGATCGCCACGTTGCTGTCAGCCCCGGCGATGCGTTTATGGAAGAGCTCGACCGCCGCTAGATCACCGGTCTGCTCGGCGACCAGCATCGCCATGGTTTCGCCGAACGAGAGAATATCGATCTCAGACATGAGCAGGCTCCAGACGCGATTGGCCGAGGCGGGCGAGGGCGGCGACGTGCTCGGTGGTCAACTGCACCAGATCATCGCCCTGCAAAGGGTATTCGGCCGCGCGCATAACGCCTTGGGCCATGTGCCGCAGCAGTTGTTCCCACAGGTGCAGGTCACTGACGGCCGGCGGCACCGCGACCAGTTTGCCGTCGGCGCGACGGGCCACCGCTTTGCAATGTACATAGCCGACATGCCGGCCGAGTAAACGCGCGGCGCTGGCAGCAGACTGGTCCTGCCACTGCCAGTTGCCGATGTCGAAGGTCATCTTGATCGGCAGGTTGTGCTGCTCGACGGCGGCGAAGAAGCGCTGAAATGGCTCGATGCGCCCGCCCTGTAAAGTCTGGTCGTTTTCCACCAGCAACTGCACCGGGCTGTGTTTCAAACGTTCGGCCAAAGCTTGCAGATCATTGTTGTCGGTGAAGTAGCCGAGGGAGACTTTCAGCCATTTTGAACCGAACGCTTCGGCCTGTTTCAGCGCGGTGATCAACTCGGGGTTCGGCTGCGCCTGACCGGCCAGCCACAGTTCGGTGGGCGAGGAATAGATGCTTTGCAGGCCCTGCGCCTGAGTGGCCTGAGCCAGTTGCGCTGGGTCTTCACGGGTCAGCAATTCCTCGCGCCATTCGATGCGGTTCGCTCCGGCGGCAGCCAGAACATCGATAAAAGAATCCTGCCCACGCTGGCGCACAAGCTCGGCACCGTAGCTGGACAGACTGATGGAAACGGCGGGTTTATTCATTGTTATTGACCTCTGAAACCGGTTTCATTTTTGTTCAAAAAAATATCAGACCGTGATGTATTGTTTTTGCGGGCCCCTTCGCGAGCAGGCTCGCTCCCACATTTGGAACGCGGTCACCTGTGGGAGCGAGCCTGCTCGCGAAGGCGTCAGATCAAACACCACCAACCTCAAGGGTCGATCCACGCTCAACCAGCACCGGCGCAAAATCCACCACCCGCGCCACCTCCTCATCCCCACGCAAGCGCTTGAGCAGACACGCAAACGCCCGCGCGCCTATCTCTGCCGTCGGCTGAGCGAGCGCGGTAATCCCGCTGCCCACCAACGGATACCAATCCAGATCATCCAGGGCAATCAGCCCGACATCCTCGAACAACCGCGAGCCCATCGCCCGCAATGCCGTCGTGGCTGCCAACGCCGCCACGCCATTGGCGCAAAACAGCGCTTTCGGACCGTTGCCGGGAGTGTTTAAAAAGGTGCGAAGTTGGCTTTGCAGATCATCGCCGGTTTCCAGTACAGCCCCAGCCAAATCCGAACGCTGGGCAATCTGCGCCTGAAAACTGCTGACCCGCTCGATCCGCGAACTGGTGCCGTCATACGGTTCAGTCACCAGCACCAGATCCCGATAGCCACGTTGCTGCAGATGCGTAAGCGCCATCTCGACAGCCTGCGGGTTGTTCAACCCAACCATGTCGCTGTCGAGCCCGTCGACCTTGCGGTCCACCAGCACCAGCGGCATCTCGCGGCGCAGTTCATGCAGTTCGTCACGGTGATGGCCAAGGGTGTTCACGATCAGCCCTTCGATGTTGTACGAGCGCAACAGCGCCAGATGCTGGCGTTCCTGCTCGTCATCGCGATCGGTGTTGCACACCACCAGGCTGTAGCCGTGCGCACGGCAGGCGGTTTCCACCCCGTGCATCACGGCAATCGAATAAGGGTTACGGATATCGGCCACCAGCATGCCGATCAGGCGCGTTCGCCCGCGCTTAAGGCCGCGAGCCATTTGGTTGGGGCGGTAGCCGAGTTCGCTGATGGCATGTTCGATGCGCAAGGCAATGGCATCGGAGAGCAGGGCGCGGTCATCGCCGATGAAACGCGAGACGCTGGCTTTGGACACGCCGGCGCGTTCGGCGACGTCGAGCATGGTCACGCGGCTGCGCTGGGCGGCGGAGAAGTCGTTCACGGTCTGAAACCTTGTTATTGGATTTATAGGTTCAATGTCTGCAAGCAGCGCTGAAACCGGTTTCAGGAAACACCAAAAACAAATCTTCCGTCAAGTGAATGATCGCCTGTCAGCGACTGGCAGCCGACGGGCGGGGCTCCGTCAGCCGAACAAACCGGCAGCGATGTTGATCGAAAAGCCCAGAATCGCGGTGTTGAACACGAAGCCGATCAACGATTGCGCCAAGACGATTTTGCGGATGTCGCGGGTGGCCACGCCGACATCGGCAGTCTGCACGGCCACGCCGATGGTGAACGAGAAGTACAGGAAGTCCCAATAATTGGGAGTGGTCAGCCCTTCGGCGAAGCGCAGCGCCGGTTCCTTGCCATCCCAGGTGTAATACAACCTCGCGTAGTGCACGCAGAAAATCACCCCGATCAGCAGCCACGAACCGATCACCGTCAGCGCGGTAAAACCGTAGTGCAGGAGCTTGCGCGTGGTTTCCAGATCCTTGCTACCGGCCAGTTCGAAAGTGATGGTCGCCAGACTCGCCAGCGCGGCGATGCAGACCACGAACAGCACCAGCCCGGCATTTTCGTCTTCGACTTCAGCGATGCGTTTGACGTCCGGAGCCTTGGCGCGCACGGTCAGCCAGAACATCAGGATCAGGTAGGTCCAGACACCGGCGTTCCAGCCGATGAGGATTTTACTGACGATGGAATCGGCGGGGACGAGGAGTCCGGTGGCGAGGCCGAGGAGGGCGGCGGCAGACAGGCGAGGGTGGGTGCGGGCGAGGAAGCGCATGGGGACTCGATGGGCCAAGGTGGTTCAGACACCTTAGCCCAGCGATGGCAGGTGTGACCACAGCGCTGGATGTTTGCAGAATCCCTGTGGGAGCGAGCCTGCTCGCGAAGGCGTCCGGTCAGTCAACATCGACGTTAAATGTACCGACGCTTTCGCGAGCAGGCTCGCTCCCACAATTAAGATCAGTGGGGTTTGCTGAATCGTTGTACGAGCTTCATCACGACGACGAAGAAGACGGGCACAAAGATCACCGCCAGCGTCGCGGTGATCATGCCGCCAATCACGCCAGTGCCGATCGCTTGCTGGCTCGCCGAGCTTGCGCCAGTGGCAATCGCGAGTGGCACAACACCGAGAATGAACGCCAGCGACGTCATCACAATCGGCCGCAGACGCAAACGTGCTGCCTGCAACGTCGCATCGATCAGATCGTGACCTTCGTCATACAGGCTTTTGGCGAACTCGATGATCAGGATCGCGTTCTTCGCCGACAGACCGATGATGGTGATCAGGCCGACCTTGAAGAACACGTCGTTGGGCATCCCGCGCAACGTCACCGCCAGTACCGCACCGAGTACGCCCAGCGGCACCACCAGCAACACCGAAGTCGGAATCGACCAACTCTCGTACAGCGCCGCCAGACACAGGAACACCACCAGCAACGACAGCCCAAGCAGGATCGGCGCCTGGTTGCCAGACAAGCGTTCCTGCAACGACAGCCCTGTCCATTCCTGACCCAGACCTTTCGGCCCCTGCGCTACCAGACGTTCGATTTCCGCCATGGCTTCACCGGTACTGTGCCCCGGTGACGGTTCGCCGGAAATCGCGATCGCCGGGTAACCGTTGTAACGGGTCAACTGCGCCGGGCCCTGAATCCAGTTGGCCTGCACAAACGCTGACAGCGGCACCATGTGCCCGGCGTTGTTGCGCACGTGCATTTTCAGCAGATCGGCGACCTGGCTGCGCTGATCACCTTCGGCTTGCACGACAACGCGCTGCATGCGCCCTTGATTGGGGAAATCGTTGATGTAGCTGGAGCCGACGGCAGTGGACAGCACATTGCCGATATCAGCAAACGACACGCCCAAGGCATTCGCCTGTTTACGGTCAACGATCAGTTGCACTTGCGGCGCTTCGGCCAGCGCGCTTTCGCGCACGTTCATCAGCACCGGGCTTTTCTCGGCTGCCGCGAGCAGTTCGCTGCGTGCCTGCATCAGTGTTGCGTGGCCAAGGCCGCCGCGATCCTGCAAGCGGAACTCGAAACCGCTGGACGTACCGAGGCCATCCACGGGCGGTGGCAGTACCGAGAACGCCACGGCGTCCTTGATCTCGCTCAGCGCAATGTTGGCGCGATCGGCAATCGAGCTGGCGGAATCATCACTGCCACGCTGCGACCAGTCCTTCAGCGTCGAAAATGCCAACGCTGCGTTCTGGCCGCTGCCGGAGAAGCTGAAACCGAGAATCACCACACTGTCGCTGATCCCTGGCTCGCCGGCGTTATGCGCCTCCAGCTGTTCAGCCACGGCCACCGTCCGATTCTTGGTGGCGCCGGGCGGCAGTTGAATGTCGGTGATGGTGTAACCCTGATCTTCCACCGGCAGGAACGAGGAGGGCAGGCGCGCAAAGCACAGGCCCAGCCCGACCAGCAACACGACGTAAATCAGCAGGTAGCGGCCGCTGCGTTTCAGCGCATAGCCGACCCAGCCTTGATAACGATCGGTCAGGTGCTCGAAGCGACGGTTGAACCAGCCGAAGAACCCGGACTTCTCGTGATGCTCACCTTTGGCAATCGGCTTGAGCAATGTTGCGCACAATGCCGGCGTCAAGGTCAGCGCGAGGAATGCCGAGAACAGAATCGACGTGGCCATCGACAGCGAGAACTGCTGGTAAATCACCCCGACCGAGCCTTGCATGAACGCCATCGGAATAAACACGGCCACCAGCACCAGGGTGATGCCGATGATCGCGCCGGTAATCTGCGTCATGGCTTTGCGCGTGGCTTCCTTGGGCGACAAGCCCTCGGTGGCCATGATCCGCTCGACGTTTTCCACCACGACAATCGCGTCGTCGACCAGAATGCCGATGGCCAGCACCATGCCGAACATGGTCAGCACGTTGATCGAAAAACCCAGCGCGAGCATGGTCGCGAATGTGCCCATCAAGGCCACCGGCACCACCAGCGTCGGTATCAGCGTGTAGCGCACGTTCTGCAGGAACAGGAACATCACCGCGAACACCAGCAACATCGCTTCGCCCAAGGTGTAAACCACTTTGGTGATGGAGACTTTGACGAATGGCGAGGTGTCGTACGGGATCTTGTATTCCACGCCCGCCGGGAAGTAGCGCGCCAGCTCATCCATCTTCGCTCGCACCAGCGTCGCGGTGTTCAGCGCGTTGGCCCCCGGCGACAGCTGCACGCCGACGGCGGTGGACGGCTTGCCGTTGAGGCGCGTGCCGAACTGGTATTCCTGACTGCCGATTTCGACCCGCGCGACGTCACCGATGCGCACGGTCGAGCCGTCGCGATTGGCTTTCAGCACGATGTCGGCGAACTCTTGCGGCGTCGACAACTGACCCTTTACCAGAATGGTCGCAGTGATTTCCTGGCTCGACGGATTGGGCAGGTCGCCGATGCTGCCGGCGGAGACCTGAGCGTTCTGCGCGACGATGGCTTCATTGACGTCAGCCGGTGTCAGGTTGAACGCGATCAGCTTCTGCGGATCGATCCAGATGCGCATGGCCCGTTCGGCGCCATACAACTGCGCCTTGCCGACACCGTCCAGACGCTTGATCTCGTTCATCACGTTGCGCGCCAGATAATCACTGAGCGCCACGTCATCGAGCTTGCCGTCACTGGACGTCAGGGTGATCAGCAACAGGAAACCGGACGAAACTTTTTCGACCTGCAAACCTTGCTGATTCACTGCCTGCGGCAGGCGCGACTCGACCACCTTGAGGCGGTTCTGCACGTCGACCTGCGCCAGTTCCGGGTTGGTGCCCGGCTGGAACGTGGCTTTGATCGTCGCGCTGCCGAGGCTGCTTTGCGATTCGAAGTACAGCAGGTGATCGGCGCCGTTAAGCTCTTCCTCGATCAGGCTGACCACGCTTTCATCGACGGTCTGCGCCGAGGCGCCCGGGTACACAGCGTAGATTTCGATCTGCGGCGGGGCGACGTCGGGGTATTGCGCCACCGGCAACTGCGGGATGGCCAGCGCACCGGCCAACAGGATGAACAACGCGACGACCCAGGCAAACACCGGGCGGTCGATAAAGAACTGCGGCATAGAAAAGCGTCCTGCTTACTGACCAGAGGTCTGGGCAAGTGGAAGAGGGGTGTCGTCGATCTGCACGGTTTCGCCGGGACGGGCATGTTGCAGGCCTTCGATGACGATGCGGTCGCCGGGCTTGAGGCCGCCGGTGACGATCCAGCGATTGTTCTGCACCGCGCCCAGTTGCACTGGTTGCTCGGCGACGCGCATTTGCTCGTCGACGGTCAGCACCTGAGCAATGCCGGCGCTGTCGCGCTGCACGGCGCGTTGCGGCACGGTGATGCCGTTCTGGATCGTTGCCTGCTCCAGACGCACGCGAATGAAACTGCCCGGCAGCAAGTCGAGATCCGGGTTGGGGAATTCGCTGCGCAGAATGATCTGGCCAGTGCCCGGGTCGACGGTGATGTCGCTGAAGAGCAATTTGCCCGGCAGCGGATACAGGCTGCCGTCATCCTGAATCAGCGTGGCCTTGACCTGATCCTGGCCGACTTCCTGCAACTGCCCGGAGCGGAACGCGCGGCGCAATTCATTGAGTTCACGGGTCGACTGAGTGAGGTCGGCGTGAATCGGATTTAGCTGTTGAATCAGTGCCAGCGGCGTGGTTTCGTTTTGCCCGACCAGTGCGCCTTCGGTGACCAGTGCACGACCGACACGGCCGGAAATCGGCGCGGTGACGGTGGCATAACCCAGATTCAGTTTCGCCCGTTCGACGGCCGCCTTGTTGGCTGCAACGTCAGCGGCGGTCTGCCGGGCATTGGCGCGTGCGTTGTCATAGTCCTGACCGCTGATGGCTTTGTCGTCGATCAACTGGGCGTAACGCTGCTCTTGCAGTTTGGCCTGGAAGGCATTGGCTTCGGCCTTGCGCAGCGCGGCTTCGGCGCTGTCGAGGTCAGCCTTGAACGGTGCCGGGTCGATGCGGAACAGCACGTCGCCTTTTTTCACGTCGCTGCCTTCGCGGAAGGTGCGCTGCAAGACCACGCCGGCCACCCGTGCGCGCACTTCGGCGATGCGTGGCGCGGCGATGCGGCCGCTGAGTTCGCTGCTGATCGTCAGGGGGTGCGCTTCGATCGTCTCGATACGCACCGTGGCCGGTGGCGTCTGATCCTCTGCCTTCGAGGACGAATCACAGGCGCTCAGCGTCAGCGCCATCGCGATCAGGCCGAGCCCGGCCAGCAGTTTGTTCGACATGTACAACCCCCAATATTGATGTCCGCATCCTACGGGCAGACGCCGAGATTAGCGGTGAAGCTTTGTAGGCGCTGTGTGAAATTGTGTAAGGGTTTTGCTCAGGGATGGGCGAGGGCGTATATCCTTCAGGTCTTGAAATTTATTGCGACAGATAGATAGCTTTCGCGAGCAGGCTCGCTCCCACAGGGGATCGCATTCCAAGTGTGGGAGCGAGCCTGCTCGCGAATGGGCCTTATCGGTCGCCACAGCACTTTCTGGATCACCCCATGCCCAACATCCTCCTGGTCGAAGACGACACCGCCCTCGCCGAATTGATTTCCAGCTACCTGGAGCGCAACGGTTATTCCGTCAGCGTGATCGGCCGTGGCGACCACGTGCGCGAGCGGGCACGGGTCAATCCGCCGGATCTGGTGATCCTCGACCTGATGCTGCCCGGCCTCGATGGCCTGCAAGTCTGCCGCTTGTTGCGCGCCGATTCAGCGACGCTGCCGATCCTGATGCTCACCGCCCGCGACGACAGCCACGATCAGGTGCTGGGCCTGGAAATGGGCGCTGACGATTACGTGACCAAACCGTGCGAGCCACGGGTCTTGCTGGCGCGAGTGCGTACCTTGTTGCGCCGCAGCAGCCTCGGCGAACCGCTGACCGCCAATGACCGCATCCTCATGGGCAATCTGTGCATTGACCTGTCGGAGCGCACCGTGACCTGGCGCGATCAACCGGTCGAGCTGTCCAGCGGCGAGTACAACCTGCTCGTGGTCCTGGCCCGCCATGCCGGCGAAGTGTTGAGCCGCGACCAGATCCTGCAACGCCTGCGCGGTATCGAATTCAACGGCACAGACCGTTCGGTGGACGTGGCGATTTCCAAGCTGCGCCGCAAGTTCGACGACCACGCCGGCGAAGCGCGCAAGATCAAGACCGTGTGGGGCAAAGGCTATCTGTTCAGCCGTTCCGAGTGGGAATGCTGAACTGATGTTTCGCATCCTGTTTCGCCTGTATCTGGTGACGATCGTCTCCTACAGCGCGGCGATTTATCTGGTGCCGGATCTGGTGGTCATGGCGTTTCGCGAGCGTTTCGTCACCTACAACCTCGACTATTCGCGCGGCCTGCAATCGCTGATCACCCGCCAGTTTCACGCCGTGCCGCACGAGCAATGGCCAGCACTGGCGGCGTCGATGGACAAGGATTTCCAGCCGCTGCACATCGTTCTGGCACGGATCGACGATGCCGAGTTCACCGCCATCGAGCAGCAACGCCTGCGCCGTGGGGAAAACGTCGTGCGCATTGGCGATTGGGGCTGGCGCACGCTGGCGGTGACGCCGCTGGATGACACCACCGCCGTGCAAATGGTCGTGCCGCCGGACCCGATGGACGTCAATCTGTTGTACTGGAGCATCAACGTGCTGATCGGCGCGACGTTGCTGGCCTGCCTGTTGATGTGGCTACGCCCGCACTGGCGTGATCTGGAACGCCTCAAAGGCACCGCCGAACGCTTCGGTAAAGGCCATTTGAGCGAACGCACGAAAATCGCCCAGAGCTCCAACATCGGCAGCCTCGCCAATGTCTTCGACACCATGGCCGGCGACATCGAAAACCTGCTCAATCAGCAACGCGATCTGCTCAACGCCGTGTCCCATGAACTGCGCACGCCGTTGACGCGTCTGGACTTTGGCCTGGCGCTGGCGCTGTCCGATGACTTGCCGACCGCCAGCCGCGAGCGTTTGCTGGGGCTGGTCGCACACATTCGCGAGCTGGATGAACTGGTACTGGAGCTGCTTTCCTACAGCCGTTTGCAGAATCCGGCGCAATTGCCGGAGCAGGTCGAGGTGTCGCTGGACGAGTTCATCGACAGTATTCTGGGCAGCGTCGATGAAGAACTGGAATCGCCGGAAATCGTCATCGACGTGTTGTTGCACGGTCAGCTCGAACGCTTCTCCCTCGATCCACGCCTGACCGCGCGAGCGATCCAGAACCTGCTGCGCAACGCCATGCGCTATTGCGAAAAGCGTATCCAGATTGGCGTGCAGGTCAATGCCGAGGGTTGTGAGATCTGGGTCGATGATGACGGCATCGGTATTCCCGATGATGAGCGGGAGCGAATTTTCGAGCCGTTCTATCGACTGGATCGCAGCCGCGATCGCGCCACCGGCGGGTTTGGCCTGGGCCTGGCGATCAGCCGCCGTGCATTGGAGGCGCAGGGCGGCACGTTGACGGTTGAGTCTTCGCCGTTGGGCGGGGCACGCTTCCGGTTGTGGTTGCCCAATAACGCCTGAGCCACATGACGCTGAAAATATCCCTGTGGAAGCGAGCCTGCTCGCGAAAGCGTCGAGTCAGTCAACGCATACTTGGCTGACATACCGCCTTCGCGAGCAGGCTCGCTCCCACATGGGGATTGTGTTGTTCAGACCAGTTCTGTGGATTGAATCAACCCGACCCCGGCACTTTGCATACGCTCAATCGCTGCTGTCAGTGATCCGTTCAGATCGATCGCCCGGCACGCATCCAGCACCACATAAGCATTGAATCCCGCCGCCCGTGCATCCAGCGCTGAATACATCACGCAGAAATCCAGTGCCAGCCCCACCATGTAGACCGTATCGATCCCGCGCTCTTTCAGGTAGCCGGCCAGCCCCGTGGTGGTTTGGCGATCGGCTTCCAGAAAGGCCGAGTAGCTGTCGATATCAGGATTGCAGCCCTTGCGAATGATCAACTGGGCATGAGGCAAGTCGAGTTCCCGGTGAAACTCGGCCCCCGCTGTCGATTGCACACAATGGTCGGGCCAGAGTGTCTGCTCGCCGTAAGGCAATTGAATGACATCGTAGGGCTGGTGACCGGGATGACTGGAGGCGAAGGAGGCATGGCCGGTGGGGTGCCAATCCTGTGCAACGACGACCTGGGTGAACTGGCGGGCGAGCCGGTTGATCAGCGGCACGATCAGGTCACCTTCCGGTACCGCTAATTGGCCGCCGGGGGTGAAGTCGTTTTGAACGTCGATCACCAGTAAGGCAGTGCGAGACGAAATCGCCATCGGGGGAGTACTCCTGGAATATGACTTTCTTCGGCGTGGACTGCGAATGGCGCCGGCTTTCGTTCGCCTTTTGCGGTCACTCCGACCAATGGTAGCGTTTTTACCGGTTTTACAGGGTTCACCTGTCAGATCTGACAGTAGGCAACCGCGGGCGATGGGTGTTTCATGCGCAGGACAAGAACCCCTGCTTCCGATCGCATCGGACCCTGTTCCCAAAGGATGATCACTATGGACGTCAAGACCCTTGAAAAACCGCGAATTGCCGGCATGAGTCAGCCGGTCCCCGGGCCAGAAAATGCAGATGCAGGGCTGCCTCTGGCACTGACTTATCTGTACCCGGAAGGGGTGAAGGTGTTCATCGAACCCGCCACTACCGCGCAGGACAATGACGTCTATGCCGTGCGTTTGAACGGAGAACGGGTTGCGGAGAAACCTATCGCCACCGGCGAGGCCTCTCAACGGGTAATCGTCTATGTGGCTGCGGACAAATGGAAGAGTCCGCTGAATGTTCTTGATTACGGGATAGAGCGAGATGGCGTGGAGCTCGAAGCTTCGGCGCCGTTGACGGTTATTTATCACGACAAGCGTCCGGGTAACGTGGACCGTTTTCCTGAGGAGGAAGGCCATTCCGAACTGGTGTTTGAAGTGGCTCCGGATGCGCTGGATGAAGGTGTAGACGTCGAGCGTGCGCGTACAGGAGTAAGCATCAGCGTTACCTACCCGATAATGAGAGCGTTCGACACCATCGTGGTGTATTGCAATGGTAAAACCTTCAGTCATGTGGTCAGTGAGGAAGCGGCGGATCAGCAGCGGCCCATCCAGATGACCATCGATGAGGCGACCTTTCGCGCGGCCGGGGACAGTGCGCACTTTGAAGTGCGTTACACGGTATTTGATCGTGTGGGTAACAGTCCGGATGTCAACAGTCCGAACTCGGCCAGCCAGTATCTGTACGTCAACCTGAATGGCACCTGGTATGACCCACCGATCCTCAGCGAGGACCCCGATGATCCTGACGATGACGCCAGCAGCGTCGAACTGGAAAAACTGGCTGGCGAACCGGCAATTGCACAAATCTATGTATCGCGCAGTTGGCTCAGAGACGATGAAATCCGTTTGACGGGGCGCTTCTATGCTAAGGACGGAGCGTTACTGGAACATTTGACGCTGACCGAAAAAGTGAAGAATGCACCGTTTTCCTACTCGATCCCTGTGCCTTACGCTGCGTTTGCTGCCGCCGCGAAGGGACATGCAGTGTTTTCGTATCAGCGCGTCAGCCAGGGGGTCGAACTAGACCGCTCCTATGTCCTGAAAACCAGTATCACCGGCGAGCCCGCTGCGACCCTTTTACCACCTGCACTGGTGGGCTCCGGTTACCTGATCGATCCTCTGGATTTGCCCAACGGTGTGACAGCCCGAGTCGAATACCTGGAGGATCAACCCGGGGACAAAGCGCGGCTGTTGGTCCAAGGCATAACCGGGCCGGGCTCGCCAGTCTTTGTTCCAAGCGCCTTCAACAAGAACCACCGGGCCAACTTTCTGATCGAGCCTTCAGTGCTGGTGGCCAGTCATGGCAAGACAATCCAGCTGTCATGGGAGTTGCTGCGAGGTGCGGCCCCTCAACCCTCCGCGCACCGTGACGTGGTGATCAAGCGGATCGAGGATCGGGATCGACGGCTGCCCACACCCGATATCCCTCAGGCCAGCAACGGGATACTTGATCTGGGTGATTTTACCGGTGGTGCGCAGGCGCAATGTGCGGTGTGGCCATTGATGGCGGAGGGGCAATTGCGTTGGTTTCGTTTGCACGGGACAGATATCAACGGTGACAGTTACACGATTGTCCTCGCCGAGGCTGCTCCAGTGACAGCGCCGGAAAAACACAGCGGGCTGGATAATGCGTTGCCTCGCAGCGAACTCCAGAAGCTCAAACCGGGTACGTCCGTGCGCATGGAGTTGAAAGTTGCCTATGACGGGCTCAATGACGAAACCACTGCAGTGGTGTTCAATTCGCCGACATTCACCGTGCTGAATTCTCCCGCGACGTTAATGGAAGATTTCACCGGCGTGCCGAATCAGACGGCACGACAAGGCGCAATCATGGAAACGCCCACTATGCAGATCACGTTCAAATCCGGTGATGGCGAGTGCGCGATCATGCCTCGTTCCGACATCGGTCAATCCTTTCCCGGTCGAATCGATGGTCAGGTACTGAGCATTGGCCGCGACGCCTTTGGCGAGGCCGCGCAGGTAGTGGAAATAAAACTGAAGAATGCCTGCTCGCGAATCAGTTTTTTTCATTTAAGCGTTAACTATGAGGACAGCACCGTGGCTTACTACGCCAGCAACGGGGAGCTCTTGGGGCGTCAGGCGTTAGGTTCGTCCTACGGCACACCGGTCAATGTTGCCTTTGATGCACCGGGGATCGCACGACTTGAGTTCCATAGTCCGAAACCTGACTGGTTTTCCCTTGACTCCTTTAAAGTGGATGCCTAGTGCCGTCAGACCAGTTCCGCCAACTTGAACATGCCGGTCAAGGCACTAGCCGATGGATCGCGATTTCAACAGCGTTGCGCTCTGCTCAAGTGCAGCCGCCGGAACGTGTCCGATCAACATCCAGGCATGTTCATGCTCTGTCCAGAACACTACATTCATCTCGTGTCGACGTTCATGCTCAAGCGCTCGGCTACCCTGGTTCGAGCGCGTGACGCATAACGCCAGAGGCCCATGCCTGGCATCGAGGTACATGATCTGTGCGATCGGCACACCGTCGTATTCAAGCACTTGTGCGCGTTTGAATTCGGCACCCGGCAGTTTCAACGTGGCGGGTGAGAGATTCAGGCCCAGACGCGCATCAACCGTGCGCAGTTGCGCGCGTTGGGAGGCTTCGTCGGTGGGCAGGTGATCAAGCGTTTGCGGCACATACAGCGCCATGTAATCGCCCACCAATGCGCGCCAGTTGTTCGATTGCGCGGCGTGCCAGCCGAGGAATAACCGGTCGGCCAACACGCCTCCGGCCAACAGCGCTGCGGCCGCGCCACCGATAAACCAGCGGCGACTCAGCCCAGGCTTTTCTGGCGAAGGAATGGCATCCAGCCGCGCTTGCAGTCGATCCAGCGGCGCCTGTTGCGCCAGCTCGTCATAGGCGTTCTTGTACGGCAGATTACTGCGGCTCAGCCATTGCACGCGCAGGCTGAGCAGCGGGTCTTCGGCAATGGCATTGTCCAGTTGATGGCGATAGTCGCCGTCCAGTTCGCTGTCGAGGTAGGCGACCAGTTGTTCATCCGAAGGTGTGTTCATGAGCGGTCTCCTTCGGTGGTTTTTGGCACAGCCTGCAACGGCGGGTATTCGGCGAGTTTCAGGCGGGCGGTGGCCAGACGGCTCATCACAGTGCCGATCGGCACTTGCAGGATCTCCGCGACTTCGCGGTAGGACAAACCTTCGACGTAGGCGAGGTAGACCGTTTCCCGCTGGATTTCAGGCAGCGCATCGACGCGGCGAATCACTTGCGCCGCCATCACGTGCGTCTGCGCCGCGTATTCACCATCGAACGCCAGTTGACCATCGGCATCGACCTGTCCCGTCCCCTGACGCACGCGACGAGCGCGCACTTCATTGAGCCAGATCGAATGCAGAATGCTCAGCAACCAGCGATCCATGCGCGTACCGGCGATGTACTGATTGGCGCGCTCCAGCGCTCGCACACACGTGGCCTGTACCAGATCCTCGGCCACGTGCCGGTTGCGCGACAGCAGCAGACCGTAGCGCCAAAGTCGCGCCAGGTGCTGCCCGAGTTCTGCTCTGAATGCCTGATCGCTGACGATGATGGCTGTCCTTTTTAAATGCTCAGGTTTTCGATGAATCGTTGATGGCTTCAACCAGGTCTCGGTATTCCTCGCACGACGTGCCGCAAATCGATCTGATCTGCTGCAACTGCTCCTGTGCCAGGTCGACGCGGCCTTTGATCACATAGGCCTCGCCGAGGTATTCACGGACCTGTGCGTATTGCGGATCGAGTTTCACCGATTGCAGGTAATAACCGATGCCCTCGTCAGTGCGCCCCAGTTTGCGCGTGGCGTAACCGCGATAGTTGAGAGCCTTGGCGGTGCTCGGTTGCTTCAGTGTGTCGAGCAGCGCCAGGGCTTCTTCGTAGCGACCGGCCTTGGCGAGGCGATAGGCATAATCGGTACGGTCGGCATCCGAAAGAGCTTTGCTGACTTGCATCACACACTTCTGCGTTTTGCTGTCCCAGACCTGGCCTTTCGGGCATTCGGGCTTCTGCACTTCTTCTTCATCACCATTGGCCAAGGCCAACTGGCTGGCCATCGCCGCGACCAGCAGCAACGGGGCGGCGAACATAACGGAACGGATAGTCATGGGCAAGGCTCCACAGGGGCTTATGTTTCACTTTGAACACCACAGGGTGAATTTTTATTCATTGCTTTATCAGTGACTGTTCAAGTTCAGCGTAAATTCAAGCGCTATGCTCGTCAGCGTCTGCCGTCGATCCGATGTTTTGCCGTAAGGAGCGTTGCCATGACCGACCACGTCCACCACTCAGCCGCTGCCGGCTACAAAAGCGCTGCCGACACCTATGTCAAAGGACGGCCGGACTACCCGCCGCAAGTCAGTCAATGGTTGACCACGACACTGGGTCTGGATGGGCATAAAACGGTGATCGATCTGGGTGCCGGCACCGGTAAGTTCACCGGGCGGCTGGTGGCGACGGGGGCGCAAGTGATCGCGGTTGAACCGGTGGCGCAGATGCTGGAAAAACTCTCTGACACCTGGCCCGATGTGCTGGCCGTGAACGGCACGGCGACTGATCTGCCGTTGCCGGACGCTTCAGTCGATGTGGTGATTTGCGCGCAAGCGTTTCACTGGTTCGCCAGCAGCGAAGCGCTGACGGAAATCGCCCGGGTACTCAAGCCCGGTGGCAAGTTGGGGTTGATCTGGAATCTGCGCGACACCCATGTCAGCTGGGTGCCGAAACTGGACGCCATCGTCAACGCGCTGGAAGGTGACACGCCACGCTATTACACCGGCGCCTGGCGCACAGCGTTTCCGCACCCGGCGTTCGCGCCTCTGCAGGTTGAACGTTTTCACCATGGCCATACCGGATCGCCCGAAGACGTGATCTTCAATCGAGTGCGCTCGACCAGTTTCATCGCCGCGCTGCCGGAGGCACAGCGGGCGCAGGTTGATGAGCAGATTCGCGCGTTGATTGCCGCCGAGCCGGAACTGCGTGGCAGGGATGTGGTGACGGTGCCTTACGAAACCGCCGCGTTCGTCGCCGTAAAAAAGGCCTGAATGCCACCACATTCCCGTGTAGGAGTGAGCCTGCTCGCGATAGCGGAGAGTCAGTCACCTCATCTTTGGCTGACACTCCGCTATCGCGAGCAGGCTCACTCCTACAGGGGTTTCAGGTGTTCATAGTATCTGGCTGCATTTTTCCACCGCCTTGCGCCGCTCGCGAACCCCACGCACCACCAGATACAACAACGGCCCGATCGACACAAACACCGCCGTCAACAACAAGTAAGGCACCACTGACCAAATCGACTGTCCACGCGATCGGGCGTCCTTGACCATCCACACGCCTGCCAGCGTGGCCAACAGATACAGATCAATCACCACCTGCGCGGTGTCGGGCCGCGACATCAGGCTGATGCCGAAGTCGATCAATGATTGTTCAGTCTGAAGCATCACCGAAACGGTATAACCACTAAACACGAGCAAAGCCGCGAGGGGCAGGGCGATAGACATCATGCAATCCTTCCTTGGTGTGATGAGAGAGTCGCCAGACTAACGTCACCGCGCAAAATTGGCCATTGACTTGCCATTAGCGCGCAGGCTAATTTCCAGCCCATGACTTCGACTGTATCGCGTTGCCAGCCAATGATTATTACCGCCATTCCTCATTTGGCGGGCTAGCTCACGACTGCAGCACCCAACCCGCCCTAGAGGCGGGTTTTTACTTTCTGTCTCCGGGGTTTTGAAAAATGTCAGGAGACGACCATGCCGCACAGCCCCGATCAGCAAACCCTGCTTGAGCACTACGTGAAAAAGATCCTCGCCGCGCCGGTCTACGACCTCGCGGTGCGCACGCCGTTGCAAGCGGCGCCGGCGTTGTCTGAGGCGCTGGGCAACCGGATTCTGCTCAAGCGCGAAGACCTGCAACCGACTTTCTCCTTCAAGATCCGCGGCGCTTACAACAAACTGGTGCAACTCAGTGACGAGCAAAAGGCGCGTGGGGTAATCACCGCATCGGCCGGCAATCACGCGCAAGGCGTGGCGCTGGCAGCGCGCGAACTGGGGATCGCGGCGACCATCGTCATGCCGGCGACGACGCCGGAGCTGAAAGTGCTGGGTGTGCGCAGTCGTGGCGCTGAAGCGTTGCTGCACGGCGAGAGTTTCCCGTTCGCGCTGGCCCATGCGCTGCAACTGGCGGAACAGACCGGATGCACCTTCGTGTCTCCGTTCGATGACCCGGAAGTGATCGCCGGGCAGGGCACTGTGGCGATGGAAATCCTCCGCCAGCATCAAGGCACACTGGATGCGATTTTTATCCCGGTAGGTGGTGGCGGTCTGATCGCCGGCATCGCAGCCTACGTCAAATACCTGCGCCCGGAAGTACGGATCATCGGCGTCGAATCAGAACACTCCGCGTGCCTGAAGGCTGCGCTGGAAGCCGATCAGCGTGTCGTGCTGCCCAATGTCGGTACGTTCGCCGATGGCGTGGCGGTAGCGCAGATCGGCGCGTTCGGGTTTGAGGTTTGCCGCTTTTGCGTCGACGAGGTAATCACCGTCAGCAACGACGACCTCTGCGCGGCGATCAAGAACATTTACGACGATACCCGCTCGATCACCGAGCCTTCCGGCGCTCTGGCCGTTGCAGGGATCAAGCAATACGTAGCGCGAACCGGGGTGCGCGAGCAGACATTCGTGGCGATCGATTCGGGCGCGAATATCAACTTCGACAGCCTGCGCCATGTTGCCGAGCGCGCCGCAGTCTGCAGCGTCTCGGCGTGATGAAGCTTACGGCAGCAATGGGCGCAGGAAGCTGCGCTCGTAGCTGACGATGAACTTCTTCTCGACCAGGCTGGCAACCAGTGCGGTGCTTTCCGGATCGGTCAGCGCGATGTGCCGATAGCTTTCGTAATCCGCCAGCGACGGAAAACTGAACAGGCAATAAGCGATATTATTCGCGCCTTCGGACGGCAGGAAGTAGCCATGATGGGTGCCGCCCAAGCGCTCGACGATGCCGAGCCAGGCCTTGGCGTAGGCCTCGAACTCAGGCAATTGGTACGGATCAATGACATATCTGACGTGGCAAGTAATCAAGCAGCGAACTCCTTGTTCGGGTTATTCCTGCAGGGCTGTACCGACTTTGTCCGACGCCGACCAGATGCGATAGCGCACTTCGACCTCCGACGGTGCGTACACCACGACCGGCAACTTGCTGTTGTACCGCAGCATGAAGCCGTCACCGACGACAGGCACGAACGCGCGTTTCTTCTGGCTGCCGGGCGGGCAGGCCATCATCGTACTCATCGGCCCAATGACCTTTTCCAGTCGATAGAACGGATAACCCCAACCTTCAAGATTCTTCTCATCGAGAACACCGCCCAAACGCTGGCGGTTGCAGTCCACTTCCAAAGTTTTGCCGGCGAGGATTTCAACCTGGAAGTTCTCTTCCTGCTCTTGCTTGGGCAAGTGAATGACCTGGCGGGTGAACCCGGCTTCTGCCTTCGGGTACGGCGCGACGTCTTCAAGCTTGGCGGCGTGGGCGAGGGTGGACAGGCTGGCGATGAACAGCCCGGTGGTCGCGTAAACGCGGAAAGAACCCATGGAAGCCTCCGTGCGGGTGTAGGGTGGATAACGGGCATTCTTACCGTCATGGGCCGTGATTGCAAACCAGCGTCGAGTTGCAAATTGCAGTACCCGTCGAGGCCATTCTTGCAATTTGCAAGTAGCCAAATACTGGCACCGCCGCCAAGTGCTTGATTTCATGAGGGTGAAAATGAACCGATGAAAGGCACGCTTTATGCGTCTTTTCAGTGCGGCGCACCGGCCTTGGGCGCCTACACTCCAATGGGCATTTCGCAGTACCACCGCTTGTCGCACCAGGGAAACAGCGGGGACACACCCGTGCAGGGGCAGCAACGGTCAGCGTGAATACTTGATTGGCATCTCACAGTAAGGAGAGGGTTTCGCCATGTTTCTGTCTGCCTTGGAACTACGCAATATCATTGAAAGCAGTTTTCTGCCGAAACGCTGCCAGTGCACGCTGTCGCCGGACTTGTCGATGACCGTCAAGGTTTTCGGCGATCACCAGACCGATCAGGTCGATCTGCTGGTCAGTGGCATCGACGCCAGCCATCTCAATGGCTGTCGTGAAATCAACGAACTGATCGCCGGGCTGCGATCCGATCTGAACCAGCAAACTGTGCAACATCACTACAGCCCACGCTCCAGAGTCGTCTAACGCACCGTTTCACCCAGTTCGACCGTCACGCGCCGGGCCTGCACAAAACCAAGGCCCAGCGCGAACTCGACCAGCACCGCGAGCAAAATCCCGGGGCCGGCATGACCGTTCAGCCATTCCGCAAACCCCAACACCGCCAAACCAAAACAACCGACGATAAAACCGTTGCTCAGCGCATTGCGCCCCAGCGACGGCGGTGCATTGCGCACCAGATAAAACATCACCCCCAACGCCGCAAACAGCACCGCACTGCGCCGCGCGACAAACCCGGCCGCTTCGGAATATTCAATGCTCCAGATCGCCAGCAGCATGTCCGGGACAAAGCCCCAGGCCAGCGCCAACAGAAAACACAACGAAGAAGTGAGACCCGACAACGTGCGAAACGACAACTGCATGGCGAATCCTTGCGGCAGTGAGGAGGGCTCCGAGCATAACCGCCGAAACTCCCCACGCCTACCGCAAACCCGCAAATCAGACGTTTCTGTCAGTTCTGGAAGTTGCACGCGTCAGACAATTTCCGGTAGCTGATTTCCTCAGGCTTACCGGCGTTGTCGATGTACTTCATGTCGGCCGTCACCACTTTGCACGTTTGTGTTGGCGGCTCGGTCAACGACACCACTTTGGCCACATGCAGCGGCATGCCGTACTCATAGGGCACGGCTTTGGACGTGGCAGAGGTGTCATTGGCCTGGGCCAGCGCGGCAAACGCGGTGCAGGCGAGGGCGGCGCTGAGCAATAAAGGACGAATGTTCATGAAAGGACTCCCGTGTGGCGGTTCTAGAGTTCGGCGTGATTCAGCCGAACCTGCCGCACTGGGCAACAGCCAGAATGGCTGAGGGCGTGCGGTTCAGTAGAGTTTTTGACCACGGCGTTAAGGGATGGTTAACCGAGCTGAACGCCGGCTGTCAGGGAGTGCGGCGGTTTTCTCAGGAAGGTTTGGCGAATTCCTACAAAGGCTGGTGCCTTGTCTGCTTTCGGCGGCTGGAGGGGGCGGTTATTGTCGGTTGCCGCTGCAAAATCAGTGGTTCGGGTTTGGTCACCTGAGAAAAGTTCATTGCATATGTGCCATCATTCGCACCGCTCGGATTTATTGATCCGTGGAGTGCATTGCTATGGCGGCTGTGTGCAGGACGCCTTCGGGCGAGCTGAGTTTTGAACTGTTCTCGGTTGACCAAGCCTGTACACGGCCGCCTCCCACCGTTTGGTCACGGCTATGGCGGTTACCTTCTAATACAGTTGAGTAATCAGAATGCCAATAATTAAACTGCTACAAAACCGCTATCTCCCCCTCAGCAGCAACGTCACCGAAACCCCGACATTGCTCATCGACACCCAAGCCAACCCGAAAGACATCCTCGAAGCCGCCGTCCAGCGCATCCGCGCCGCCGCCGACCTGCTCGAAACCCTGCATTGCCTGTGCTTCAAGCACGCCGACGTGCAAGACATTCCACATATCACCCATGCGCTGTACCTGCTGACGCAGGATGGCAATGATTTGCTGCAGGTCGCGCAGCAGCAGATGTTGAGTTGGAAGGCGCCGATTTGATCTCTGTTTGAATTGTCTAGCACTCACGGGCAGAGGCATTTTCTGCCCGTGATTGATGTTTACAACAGCTAGTTAGAGAAGAGGCTCTGCCTAAGGAGAAGGAGCAAACGGGCTGACCAAGTCTGGACTCCATTTCAACTCAACAATATTTTTGGGTAAAAAGCGCACGTGCAAATACACATCACCACGTTTTCGGCGAGGTAGCGGTAAAATTACCTCATGGTTCTCCTTCTGGACGCCTTGCCGAAACTGTTCGCCAGTCCTACTGAGAATCCAAGAAACACGAACGGTTTCTCCTTCAATTCGTTGGCAGCACATAACCCCTCCGCCACCCATTGCGAACAGGTTGCCTCCCCAAAAGTCATTTATCCAAAAGTTCAAAATTGGACGATCTGTATAGTTTTCTGACGTCAGCATGGCGCCGGGCGTACGAAATAGATCAATGATTTTTGGGGTGGCGTAGCTAAGCAGCAAAGCCAGTACAGCCAGGGCTATTCGCCTTCTCCGCCATGTTCGTTTTCGACGTACGTCCGCAGCAATATCTATCAAATGACTAAAATTCCAAGGTAAGAGGTTACATTCCGGCTTTATGCCTGGAGAGGACTTCACCGATCGCGAACCGATAAGTCACACTTCAATTTTTCCTGGATTAGAATCAAGAGGGTTGCTTTAACTTGGATTCAGTAAGCTTATGAGGAGGCTGCACATGCCGCTACCAAGCTGAGGATCTCCAACATTTAATCAAACAGTGAGACCACGCTCGCGCTCTAAATCAATTAATCTTGTCGTTGGACCATCCGCTTCCAGTCGCTCAGTCACGACAGTGGGCCAACGGTTTCGCGAACGACGCTTTGCTCTTTCATAAACAAAGTCTTGAATCTTGTTTGATGGATAGAAGAGTATATTGTTTAGTAGCATTAAAAAATCAGTGCCAGTTAAGTAATTGCTTCCATCTCCAGCTTCTTTTTTTTCACGAATGATTTTTCTCCATGCGCCTAAGTATTCAGATTGTTTTAAGTTTAGGTCTAACTGGCTTTTTACAAAGTCATCCGATTCGCTATGAGCTCCAGTGTGGTCGAACCATGGGCCGTTGTTCATATAAGAGCGAATGTATTCCCAGAATCCTTTCTGCATTTCTAAAGACTTTCCCGCCGGCGTACCAATGCTGACCATAATTTCGTTTTCAGGTTCTCCCAAGCGCTTCATTAATACTTCAAGCGAGGCGTTCCGGATGCTCCCAGAATAAAGGCCAACCATGTCGAACTCGCAAGCTACAGCCTCTATTCCCTTCCAAGGAGTATGATAGAGCTCTCCTTCGTTGTCGAAATAGACTTCCTGTGTTCGTCGGTTGAAAATTATGGGAAGCGGTAAAGAGCGTCTTGTTTCGATGATGATTGGAACAATGAACAACGGTATCCCGAAAAGTAACATCCAGCCCACTCCGTCCCACTTGCCCAGTAAAGCCATCCAAACGCCAGTGATGAGTGCAATCAGAGCTGAAACTCCCCCGAGAAGTCCGCTAAGCAAGCCGCGGTTTCGATCACTGCCAGCTTTTAGTGAAAGATAGTATTCTGTGTGTTCATCAGTTATAAAAAGCTCAAGTGGTTGCTCCCCCGTCGACTCGTCGTCACTAAGAACTGCGGTAGGAGCATCACCATATTTCGCCATGATTTTTCATTGCCGTTCTTAAAGCCATGCCATTTCCTTGACTTCGATGGGCGGTAGTGCGTGCCTTCAAGTAAGGAGTAGTAAGCTATTACCTTTCGGTTTCGTGATCATAAGTCAAACAGAAAAACCGCGCTCGCGTTCTAAGTCTATGAGTCTAAGTGTGGGGCCGTCTTGATGTAAGCGTTCTGTAACTATTTCTGGCCATAAGTTTCGTGTTTTTCTCTGTGCATAATTGTATGTGAAGTCTTGTATAGCATTGGTTGGAAAAAAAATTAAATGTCCAATAAACATAAAAGCGTCAGATGCAGTTAAGTAGTTAGAGTGTCCGGATTTGACTTTTTTATCTGTGATCGTTTTTTTCCAGTATCCCAAAAAGTCTGACGGTCTAATATTGCTCGAAAGCGTTTTCTTTATGAATTCATCGGATTCTGCGTGGTTGCCATTTTCATCAAACCATGGGCCATTATTCATGTAGCTGCGAATGTATTCCCAAAACCCTTTTTGCATATCAAGTGTCTTGCCCATTGGGGAACCCAAACTAACCATAAGAGCATTTTCAGGGTCGCCTAGACGTTTTACTAGTATTTCGAGAGAAGCGTTATTTATACCGCCTGTATAAATGCTTGTCATTTGAAATTCACACGCGATAGCTTGAATGTTGTCCCATGGCGTATGATACAAATCACCATTTTGATCAAAATAAACTTCTTTTGTTCTGCGGTTAAATAATACAGGTAAAGGCAGTGGTTTTCGCGTTTCAAAATAAAACGGAATAAGGAGCATGGCCGCGGCAAGGAAAATGCAAAGGCCTACAAGATCCCAACGGCCTTTTATGATCATCATAAATGCCAATGCAATACTTGCGAGAGATCCTACGCCTGCCGCTATACCTGTTATACCTCCTCTATCTGCATCTCCTGCCATCTGTAACGTTAAGTAATTCTCTGTATGTTCATCGGTGATAAATAGTTCACATGGAGGTTGCCCGGTGCTCTCGCTAGCTTTCAATACGACGTTCGAAGTGTTGCCGTACTTCGACGCTGCCTGGGCGATAAGCTTTTTTATATCCATGCTATTTCCTTGATGTCATTTGCCTGAATAGACTCACTGGCGTTAATATCCTAGCTTATCAGGGAAGAACGAGAGAGGCGGGTGGTTGGCCTTCCACGTTTTTGCGAGCTCTTTTGCTTTTTCTATTTGCTCTTTTGACATGTTTTTTTCTATGCCGGTTAATGTGTCATTGACGTCTCGTACTACATTGCCTCCACCATTAAGTTCCAGCAGATTTGACAGTAAAGCATATGATTTTATTGGGTCGAATGCGAAACCGTATTTTGAGTTTTCTTCGCCTATGTAGGATGCATATCCAAATACACCTTCTACGTAGCTCGAGTCAGCTGCTTTTTCGTTCCAGTTTCTGAACGAGGCTAAATCATTTCTTTCGATCATGATTGCGGCTAACCCCATCATTGCAAGTGGATAACCATTTTCAGCAGACGCCTTCATCCATCGTTCGATAGCTTGGTTGCGTCTCGAGGGTAGTAAAAATGAACCACTTCCTTCTTGGTACTTCGTCGCCAGACGGAACTGCGCAAATGCAAATCCGTTCTCTGCTGACTTCTCCAGCCAGTCATCATTGCCTGTCATTTCATATAATAGGTACATTGATTCGCTATCTCCCTGCGTTGCGCGTTGAATTGCAAGGCTTTTAGCTTTAATTACCCAGCTGCTAGGAGAGTCCTCACCTGGTAGGCAGTTTTTCATGGTTGAACACAAGTCGTCTTCAATTCTCCCAAGGCGAATCATAGAGTAGATATTCCCCTTTTTTGCGGAGCTTTCGTATGCTTTTTTAGCTTCCGGAGTCATGTGGCGGTTATTTTTTCTTAACGCTTCGCCCAGATAGTAGAGCGCCTCATCATCTCCGCCGTCAGCGGCGGTTTTCAAAAATTCGATCGCAGAAATGGTTTTGTATTGATTGTAGAGTTCAATGCCTTGGATTTTTGCCTGAAGCTGTTCGTGCGTAAGAGCAGATGATTCGGTTGCTATTATAGTTAAAAGCGTTAACGCCGCAGTCATTAGTTTTATTGGTATCTTTGCTGAACTCATGGGTGGTTGTTTCTTCTCTGCGAAAGTAAGGGGGGCGGTTAGTCTCCGATTAAAATTCGGCGGTCCGCGCCTCCCTAAAGAAATACCAAAAAATCGGAGTCAGTCGCTAAGTTTTTCGGGGAAAAAAGAAACAGGTGGATGGGTGGCTTTCCACTCTTGCGCAACAATTTTTGACTGTTCAATTTGTTCTGGTGTCATTTTTTCAGCAATCTTTTCAATTTTACGGTCAACATAATCTTGCACTCCACCGCTGTCGCCGAGTTCCTTTAACAAAGAAAAAATAGCGTAGCCTTTAACTAGGTCCAGTGGGTAGCCAACTTTGTCGGGAGTATGTGAAATGTACGCTCCATAGTTGCTCAGAGCTGCTTGCTCGCCGGTTGCTGCGGCCACTTCAAGCCAATGCCGAGTGCTCTCCATTTCTCCTTTTACATACAGTGTTTCTAGATATTCCATCATGGCTTTTGGGTTGCCACCCTCGGAAGAGAGTAGTAGCCATCTTCTTACTGACGCATCACGTCCTCCAGGAATGAAGAAGTAACCTTCACCTTGTCTTTCACTTACAGCCATCCAATATTGCGCGAGTGGATATCCTGCATTTGCAGATTTCTCTAACCACTTATGATCCAAGGTGATTTCATACATTAAATACAGAGATTCTGGATCGCCGTCATTTGCCTTTGGCAAAGTGATTTTCTTGGCTTCCACGAACCACTCGGCTTGAGTTTTTTTTGACGGTGGACAGTTTTCCATTATTGCGCAAAGATCGTTTTTTGCTCTGCCCAACTGAATCATAGCGTATATGGAGCCATTCATCGCCGCCGTTTCATACCAGTGCTGTGCTTCTGGCGTCATATATCGGTTGCGCTTTCTTAGCGCTTCGCCTAAGTAGTATTGCGACTCCACATTTCCAGATTGCGCTTCTTTTTCTAATGAGGGAAAGGCTGCGTCAAATTTTAACTGATTATATAAAGCAATGCCTGCAGAAACTTCGCGCGCTGATTTTGACGCAAAAGCAGGCGTGGTAATTATTAAAAATATTGCAACAAAGAAATACCTGAATAGCCTCACTGGCGTTAATATCCTAGCTTGTCAGGGAAGAACGAGAGAGGCGGATGGTTGGCTTTCCACGTTTTTGCGAGCTCTTTTGCTTTCCCTATTTGCTCTTTTGACAGGTTTTTTTTCAACTTCTGGCAAAACATCTTTAACATTGTTTATTACGTTTCCACCACCATCAAGCTCTAGTAGGTTTGATAGTAGCGCGTATGACGTCACTGGATCTGAGGTGAATCCGTATTTTGGTTCAACTTTGCCTATATAAGATGCATAACCAAAAATTGCTGATACATAGCCTGAAGCTGCAGCTTTTTCATTCCAATTTCTAAACGATGGGAAGTCGGCTTTTTCAATCCTGGTAGCGGCAAATCCCATCATAGCTGGAGGATAGCCATTCTCTGCAGACGCTTTCATCCACTTTTCGATTTCATCTGATCTTCTGGAGGGCAGTAGGAATACTCCGCCACCTTCTTGATATTTAGTCGCTAAACGAAATTGCGCCAATGCGAAACCTTTTTCTGCAGATTTTTCTAACCATTCATCGTTCCCTGTTATTTCCCATAACAAGTACATAGACTCAGCATTTCCATGAGATGCCTGATCAGTTGCAAGCTTCTTAGCTTCATTTATCCAGCCTTCAGGCGATTGCTCAGTGGGGGAACAATTCTTCATAGTTACGCATAAGTCTTGGTCCGCTCTTCCGAGCCGGATCATAGAATAAATATTGCCTTTTTTTGCTGACTCCTCGTAAGCTTTTTGTGCTTCCTGAGTCATGTATCTGTTATTTTTTCTTATTGATTCGCCTAGGTAATAGAGTGCCTCACCATCGCCACCATCGCCACCATCGCCACCATCGCCACCATCAGCGGCGATCTTCAAAAACTCAATCGCAGAAATGGCTTTGTGTTGATTGTATAGCTCAATCCCCTTTATTTTTGCCTGAGATTGTTTGTGCGTAAGCGCGAATGAGTGGGTTGACCCTAGGGCTAACAACATCATCGCAGTGGCCATCAGTTTCATTGGTGTTTCTGCCGAGATTACGGAAGGTGGTTGCTTCGTCCGGGATGTTAAAGGGTGGTAGCCCACCACCATGAAATCCGGGGTGCGCCACCCTGAAAACACGAGAAAATCGAATCAGTTACTCAGTTTGTCGGGGAAGAATGAAAGCGGCGGGTGAGTGGCTTTCCACTCCTGCGCGACAATTTTTGACTGTTCAATTTGTTCCGGTGTCATTTTTTCAGCAATGCTGTCCGATTTTTTTTCGACAAATCTTTTTATTCCTCCGCCTCCATCAAGATCTTTCAGCAGCAAGAACAGCGCATAACCTTTAACGAGATCCAGGGGGTAATTCAGCTTATCCGGGGTATGCGAAATATAAGCGCCATAACTGCTCACCGCTGCTTGGTAACCGGTATCAACGGCTAATTCGAGCCAATGGTGAATATTCTCGGTGTCGCCTTCTCTATGTAAAATTTCCAGGTAATCCATCATGGCTTTTGGATATCCGCCTTCCGACGAAAGCAAAAGCCATTTTTTTACAGACGCATCACGTTTTCCTGGAATCAAGAAGAAGCCTTCGCCCTGTCGTTCGCTGATCGCCATCCAGTACTGCGCGAGCGGGTATCCCGCGGTTGCGGATTTCTCTAACCACTCACGATTCAGAGTGATTTCATACATTAGATACAAGGACTCGGGATCGCCTTCCTGCGCCTTTGGTAGAACTAATCCTTTAGCTTGTGCAAACCATTCCGCTTGGATTTTCTTGAATGGAGGGCAGTTGCCAATCTTCTGACAAAAGTCATTTTTGTGTCGGCCCAGTTGAATCATTGCATAGATATTGTCTTTTTCTGCTGCCTTTTCATACCAATGTTGCGCTTCGGGTGCCATGTAGCGACTTTTTTTTCGAATGATTTCTGCTAAGTAATATTGAGAATCGGAATTCCCATCGTTGCTTTCAATTTGGAGTTGTTGAGTCGCTGCGTTTATTCTAAGTTGATTGTATAAGACCAACCCCGAAGCTTTTTCAGGGGCGCTGTCTGCCGCCAGGCTTGGCTCTGCCCAAGAAAAAAGGGCAATTAATAAAGGCCAAGTCAAGAATTTGGTCATTCTGGTTATCTGCCTAGCTTTTCGGGGAAGAAGGAGAGGGGCGGGTGAGTGGCTTTCCATTCCTCAGCGACAGCTTTTGAGTTCTCTATCTGTTCAGGCGTCATTTTGCTCCCAATTTCTTCGAGAGTATCTTGAACGAAATCTTGAATCGCGCCTCCACCATCCAGCTCTTTCAGCAGGCTAATCAGTGCATAACCTTTAACAAGGTCTAGGGTATAACCAACTTGGTCAGGCGCATGGGCAATGTAAGAGCCATAACTGCTAATTGCTTTTTGATCGCCCGTTTCAGCTGCTGCCTGAAGCCAATGGCGCACCCCATCAAGATCGCCTTTCTTATACAGGATCTCAATGTATTCCATCATTGCTTTTGGATTGCCGCCTTCAGAGGCAGCTTTCAGCCATTTGCTGATGGCCTCATCACGTTTTCCAGGTATAAGAAAAAATCCCTCACCTTGTCGATCACCGACGGCCATCCAATATTGCGCGAGCGCATAACCTGCATTTGCAGATTTTTCTAACCAAGTACGATCAAAAGTTATTTCATACATTAAATATAGCGACTCAGGGTTACCTGTCCTCACTTCCTTCATTACTTGATTTTTTGCTTGGCTCAACCACTCGGAACTTGATTTTTTGCTAGTGGGGCAATTATCCATTTTTTTGCAAAGGTCATCATTTTGACGGCCTAACTGAATCATTGCGAATATGGATCCGTTATTCGCGGCTGCTTCATACCAATGCAGCGCTTCGGGCGTCATATATCGATTGCGCTTCCGAAGAGCTTCACCTAAATAATATTGTGAATCTGTATTGCCGGATTTTGCTTCCTTTTCTAGTTGCGGAATGGCATTGTCGATTTTTAGTTGGTTGTACAGGACGATCCCACGGCTTTGTTTTGTGGCTGTCTGGTTTTCTGAGTTGGAGGCATGCGTTTCCGCGCTCAAAGTCGGAGAGCAAATAAAGGCCAGGATAAGTAGCGAGCGAAATGCCCGGAGGATGTTCATTTTTTTGTTGTGCTCATTAATAGTTTCTTAGAAGCGGTGTTGCTCCGCTGGTGGAGTAATTCGGGCGGGGAACAAAGTTTTTCTGGCAATAATCTGAAAGGTTCGCACCAAGCAGTTTTACATGGTTGTTGTAACGATTCCGCGTGCTGTTGCTTTGTTTGTCTAGCAAATTTTGAACGCCCTCTGCCATGAAGCTATCTAAAGCAGATTTGTTCTTGCAGTAATCCTGCTCTGAGTCGGTAGATTTGATGCCGAACTCATTCATCGACATACACGCTAGTTCAAATTGGCTTTGTGCTTTGTCAATGGTGTTGTTTTTTTGTGCATTTTTTACGATCCAGCCTAAAATTCGTTCAATTGCTTTCTGCTGGAGTGCATGAGCCTCCGATTGTGAATATGCCCGCTTTGCACCTTCACTGTTGATAGAAAATAGCTCAGGAGGGCTAATTAACGTCCTAAGCAGCGGCCCCAGTGCGCTAGGGATTGCATTAACAAACCAGTCTTCTAGTTCATTTTGGTTACCGTATTCCACAATTGCATCCGCAATCGGACCACCCTTGCCACTACGAGTCAAAGCCTGATAAAGATTCATCACAACATCCCAACGCAGCATATACGCCATCGTCACACTCAACCCGGCAGCGCCCAATGCGTTTAGCGCAGATGCATATTCACCCGCTTCAGGTTCCATCCACTCGACTTTACGGCCTTTGGTCTTATGCAACTCCTTGCGGTACAAGTTGATAAGGTCAACTACTGCCTCATAACCAACTTCGAATTTAAAGCTACCGTTAGCACCAGGACCCAGCACTACCGCCGCTTTCAAGTTCAAAATAAACCGCCCCTTATCCAGAGACACCTGCGCTGTTCCCTGAAAGCCTGCGCCTAATGCCACCCCCACGGAGCCGCTCAGCTTGGCCATTGTCAGCCATGGATTCGCGCTTTTCGCGTCTTTAGCGCTGCCAACGCCCATCGTTGGCGCGGTGCGCAGGGCGACGAGTTCTTTAGGCGGTGCCCAGTTCATTACTCCGGTGAGTTCAATCGCGGCTTGCAAGCCTCCAAACACGTTGAAACTGGCTTTTGCGCCGTTTTCGACTTGCACTTTGGCGAAGCGTCCGCCTCGCAGTTGATCTGTGCTTTTGGAATCGGCGTAGGTGCCGGATTTCGACTGGTGTTCAAGATCGGGAGTAGGGCTGTTGTCACCGCTGTCGGCCTTGGCTTGTTTGGCGGCGGCGTGATCGGCACGTTCTTCTTTTGCGGAGGCATCTTCACGCTGTGCGCGTTTTACCGGGCTCAGTGACGCCCCGTACTTGACGTTGCCGAAGATCGGGCTCAACTCGACGCTGCCGGCTAGCAGCAACGATGCTCCGGCGTAGCCCCATGCCTTCACACCAAAGTGGAAGGAGAAGCGGCCGAAATTCATTTTTTGCGGGCTGCCGTCCAGGAGGTAATCAAGCGTGATTTCTTGAGCACTGGCTTTGGCAGGCATGTCGACTTTCATCAACTGAACTTCGCCACGGGCCAAGTCCAGGCTCAAGCCCATCTCGCCAGATATCTGGAAGCCCTCGGCGGCGGACATTTTCGGGCCTTCGAGCTTTACTTCGCCGTGAATGTTTGGCTGTGGAGGTGTCAGGCAACGGACCAATTGCGCCTGAGGGCTGGCATCAAAAAGTCTTACTTTGCCGCGCACACTTTTCTTGAACACCAGTTGCTGAAGGTGTTCGCCCCAGTTGGTCAGGGTCGCGTCGTCTTCCAGTTCAGTGACCTCATAGCCTTGCTTTTTCAAGTAAGCATAAAAGTCTTTGGCTTTGAACCAGCCTTTTCCATCGAAACAGTCGCCGACCTGATCGCTGAATTTTATTGCGCCCTGATCTAGAAGCCATTGGCGGAACGAGTTGATTTCGCTGTTTTTATCGGAGCCTTCGGTAGCGTCCGCGGGCAAACTTTCAGTTACCTTTTTTATTGAACCGACTGCTTTTTTTGAATCCTCTTTCAGGATCTTTTTTGCGTCTTTCAGGTTCGCCATGCTGAACCAGCCCAGGGGCGTACCCTTGGCATCCGAAAGACTGACTTCACGCAGCGGAAAGCCCGGTTTCACCATGCGGTCGACCGGTTTTGGCTGGAACTCTTCCGGGTCCCAAATCAGATAACGCGCAGGCTTGCTGTTGCTGACATTGCTTTGGGCTTTTGCTTGAAGGTCGTCTTTGGTCTTTTGCAGGCTATCCCATTTGGTCCGTTCCACATCAACCAGGCCCGCCGGCGCTTGGGCGTTCTGGCCTGTTGCCTCGATCCAGCGTTTGTATTTCTCTTGAAGCTGCGCTGTAACTTCCGCCTGCTCTTTCTCGGTATCCAGATACAGTTTGAACTGCTCGATACCGGAAGGAAGGCCGTCACTGATCAAAGCGAATTCTGGAAGTGCAATGCCGTATTCAGACGCTTTGATAATGGATTCAGTGTAAGCATGGTAATCAAGCGCATCGGCGTTTTTGTGGAGCGTCAAGACATACCCGACCAGATCGGCGGTGCAGTCATTCATGCCGCTGCAGATGTTTTCGTAACTTTTCTTCTTTTCCGCCAAAGCTTTGGCCACGTCCTCCAGCGGAACCTGCTTGAAGTCTTTGTTGCCGAGGAATTTTTTGCGAGCCTCCAGATAAGCTTGCACGCGTGCGCGCGCTTCAATCGCCTCCTTGGAGTACAGCGAGCCGCTTTCGTAGGTGTAGCCTTCCAGCTTCGCAGCCGCTACCGCTTCTTTTTTCAGCGCATGCCATTCGGCCCTCCGCTTGTAAAAGTCGGCATAGGCTTTGTGGACGTCCTGGTCAGTAGCCAGGTCTGCCGTTAGACGGTCCATGCGCGATTGCGCGGTGTCCTCTTGTGGAGACTGTGCAGGAGCCGCTGCCGGTTTGTTTCCGTTAGCTTCGTTTTGCCTCTTTTTGGCGGTGGCGGGATCGATTTCGATCTCATCCCCCATCGCTTCAAATTCTTCCATACGTGTACGCTTCGCGCCCGTGAGGAAGTTGCTCAACTTGGGCTCAAGGAAGTATTCCAGCAAACCCGATTCCTGCAGCCCATTCAGGCGTGCATCACGTGGTTTGCTGGGGGCAATCATTTTATCCAGCGCGAACATCGATTCTTTGATGGCAGACTTTGCCCGCTCAGGGAGCAGCCAGAACTCTTGTTCCTCAGTGGCATAAATCGCGCTGGCAAACTTTTTAGAACACGGAGTTGCGTGGGGTTTGAAGGTCTTTGAACTCTGATCAGGAGTGTCCTTGACCGGATCCAGTTCAACCAGGTCCTCAGCGGAGCACTGAGTGGGCGCTTCCGGGGCTGCCTGCGCAGGCGCTTGCGGCGCGGCGGCCGGCTGAGCGGCAGGCGGGGCGCCCGCTTGAGCGCTTTTTGGCACGCTCAGATTCCAGCCGACTTTGACGTTATCCGCATTGGTGATGAAGGGATTGAGCTGGCGAAGTTGCGCCACGGTGCTGTTGTAGCGCGAAGCGATCTGGCCCAGGGTTTCGCCGGGCATAACGGCGTGATTCGTGATTTCCATGGTGATTCCGTTCTGTTGTCGCGTCGCCCTAACGTTGGGCGACGGCGGCTGATTCCAGGAGCCGATCTACTTTGATAAACGACTCGTCCTTAGATTGCAGGATCGCCATGATCTCAGGCTGTGTCTCAAATAGCGGACCGTTCACGGCATGGCCAAGCTTGAGCAGGTGATCACCGTCATAAATATTGCTTTTGAGCAGCAGGTCGAGGTTGTCAGCGATGTCGTTCAAGCGCTCATCGTCTGGCTCTTCAAACGCTGCGTATTCCTCATCCACCCAATAAACCCATCCCAGACGCGCTTGAACTTGCGCGGCTGCCTCGGGAAGGTTGAACGCCGCTTTATCACCAAGCCACGTCGATTCCTCGTTGGCTTTCCAGGCCAACCATGGACCGCGCTGCTGACCGAAATGTATCGGCGCAGGGCAGTAGACAGCGCTCCAGCAACCCAGCAACTGGTCGAAGGTTTTCCCTGCTGTATAAGTCAGCGCTGCCCACAGACTCGGTTTGTGAAAGCTCAACAAGCTCTGCCCACCTGAACCGTCATTGGCTCGGAGCAACCAGCGCGCATGAGCCAATGCTTGTTCAGGATCAGGTGTTGAGATTGCAATTCCCGAAAAGCGTTCCTCACAAAGTTTTGCCGCTACGTTTGCCACTTTGCTGCCCCGAGGGGCCACCAGCCACAACGGGCCATCAGGAATCTCGGCGAAGTCGGTGCTGAAAAACAGCCCTTGGGAAACCACCGGTTCGCCTACTCGGTAGAGTTGACTCAAGGCTTCTGGCTGGAGTCCCTGGTCAATGATGAAGCAGAGCGATTCGCTCGCAGTCGGCAGGTCCGAGAAGTTGTAGCGAGGCTCTGCCAGCAGAGCGCTCAGCGCTTTTACATGCATGTGCAATCCTTACGGCTGCAAGCGCCGTTACTCTGTTTTCCGCACAACGGTGTGATACCTGACTCATTCAGGCGGGCGGGGAGTGGTGCTTTACCAGCCTTATCCGCATCCGCTACCTTCATCGGTCCCGGCAGCAATGGTGCCGCAGGCGTCCCGACCCCAGGCGAGCCGCCGGTATTGATCTTCACCTCGGCCCCGCTGATGGTCACGCCACCCGCATCGACCTTGACGAAACTCCCGCCCGCCTTGGCCGTGAGCTCCATTGCGCCTTCGACCACAACCTTCTGGCCGGCGTAGTAATGGATTTCTGACCCAGCCTCAACAAACTGCGCAGTCCCCACCTTCAGATGCTGCGTCACACCCACCGTCAGGTGATCATCCGCACGCATCTCGCTAATCCGATCCAGATGCGTAATCCGGTGCTCTTCAACCTTGAACTCGCTCAGCGTGTTGGCTTCAACGGTGTCATGTCGTTCGTTGCCGACGCGAATCTTCTGATCGTGCTCAATGTTCTCATCCCAGTCGCGCTGGGCGTGGATGTAGATCTGCTCTACACCTTTCTTGTCCTCGATACGGAATTCGTTGTAGCCCTTGCCGCCCGGTGAGCTCAGGGTCTTGAACGTGCTGCGGGTTTTGTTTGCCGGCAGGTCGTAGGGGACGACGTTTTCCTTGTGGTACAGGCATCCGGTGACCAATGGCTGATCGGGATCGCCTTCAAGGAAGGTGACGAGGACTTCCATGCCGATGCGCGGGATGGCGATGCCGCCGTACGCTGCGCCGGCCCAGCCGCTGGCGACGCGCATCCAGCAGGTGGTTTTGTCGTTGGATTGCCCGTCGCGGTCCCAGTGGAATTGCACTTTGATGCGGCCGTACTGGTCGCAGTGGATTTCTTCGCCTGCGGGGCCGGTGACGACGGCGGTCTGGCTGCCGAGGACTTGCGGTTTCGGGTGTTCAAGGGCAGGGCGGTAGTGTGCGTCCCACGGGGTGGCGAGGAAGCTGTTGCGGTAGCCCTGGTGGAAATCGCTTTTGTTGTCGGTGACGTCGCTTGTGACGTTTTCGCCGAGCACTTGCGGCTGTTTGCCTTCGTGGAAGACTTCCAGCAGCAGCCACAGGTCGTTCCACTCGGCGCGCGGGTGTTCGGCGAGTGTGAGGAAATGGCCGCTGGTGAGGGTTGGTTCGTCACCTTTGCCTTCGGCGAGTTTGTAGTCGCTGCGATGGCGTTCGAGGGCGCGGGTGGAGAGGAACTTGCCGCGCTCTCGAGTGGTGAAGCGGCCGGGGTAGTCGTAGTCCTCGAGGTCCGGGGCGAACTCGGTTTTGACCGCGCCTTCGGGGAGGATCTTCGGTTTTTCGAAGTCGTAGTCGCGGCGGCTGACGCGGGTGGTGCGGGTTTCCAGGCGCAGGTTGAAGCGCTTGATCACCGGTTTGTCGGCGGCCATGCCGGAGTCTTGCTGGTAGCTCACCGGTTTCAGCTTGCGGAACACGGTCTGGTCGTCGCCAAACACCAGTTTGTGGCCGCTGCTGCTGTGCTGGAAGTGGAAGTGAATGCCTTCTTCTTCGCACAGGCGCTGGATGAAATGCAGATCGGATTCGTCGTACTGCACGCAGTATTCGCGTTCCGGGTACTCGGCGCCGAGCTGGAAGCTGTAGGCGTCGGCGAGGATGCCGCGATCCTCCAGCACCTGGGCGATGATCTTCGGCACGGTCAGTTGCTGGAAAATCTGCTGATCGTGGTTGTGCCGCAGGTAGGCCAGTTGTGGCACCAGGCTGAGGCTGTAACGGGTCAGGGTTTTGCCGGAGTCGCCTTGCTCGATGCGATAGACCAGACCGTGGATCTTGCCTTCGCCGGTCGGGCCGAAAGTCAGGACGCCGGGCTTGTGCAGCAGCTCTTCGAGTTTGAGGTCGGGGCGGGCGCTGACGAGTTCGAGGTCGAAACGGAACGGTTCGTTGAGGGCTTCGCGACCAGTGAAGCTGAGGACTTGCAGGTCGGCGTTGGCGCCTTCAAGCGTGAGGGTGATGTGGGTTGCGTTGGCGTCCAGCATGCCTTGAATTCCGTCCGTTGAATAAGCAGGTGACGGATGATGGAGGATTAAGCGGCCTCGTTCAAGGCACAAAAGCCGTAGGTCTGGCAGGTTTGCGGTATAGGGAAAACCCTTAGATGGGGTGTTTGGCCTAATGAAACCGGGTGTTTAGTGCGAATTGGCGTTGATCGCCGGCAACTTTTCCCACGATCCAGGGTTGAAGAATCCTCAGTCAGATTCAGACTAAAGTCGCCTGTAGCACGTCAAAGCCATCTGCCATCATTGCCGCTCACCCCTGCGTGTTCACTTTCTCCTGGTTCAATCTGACCCGGGACGGGAGCTATTTTTCTGGCTTGTTGCGCGCTTGCGCAAACGCTGCATTGTTGGAGTTTTTCATGCGTCCCCCATTTTCCCTCATCACCCCGCGCCAGTTGTTTGGCTTCGGAGCCGTTGTGCTGTGTGCAGGTTTTACCGCACAGGTTCAGGCCAGCGGATTCCTAGAAGACACCACGGCGAAAATCGAATCGCGCACGGTGTACTTCAACCGCGATTTCCGTGATGGGAGCACCTCGAACGCTCAGGGCGCCTCCAAGCGTGAAGAGTCGGCGCAGGGCTTTATTCTCAATCTGCAATCGGGCTACACCGAAGGTACGGTGGGTTTTGGTATCGATGCGCTGGGCATGCTTGGTTTTCAACTCGATTCCAGCCCGGACCGCAGCAACAGCGGCTTGCTGCCTTCCAGCGGCAACGATCCGCGCGGCTCGAAAGGCCAGTACGCGAAAATGGGCCTGACCGCCAAAGTGAAGGTTTCGGACACCGTGCTGAAGTACGGTGCGCTGCTGCCGGATCTGCCGCTGCTGAAATACAACGACGGTCGTTTGCTGCCGACCATGTTCAATGGCGCGATGCTCACTTCTAAAGAGCTGAAAGACCTGACCTTCATGGCCGCGCGCCTGGACAAGTACACCGCGCGCGATTCCACTGATTCGCAAGACATCCGCGTGCACTGCAAGAACAAGCGCTACGCCTGCAACACCACCGCCGACCATTTCGACATGTACGGCTTCGATTACAAGATCAACGATCGCCTGACCGCGCAGTATCACTACGCCGAACTGGAAGACATTTATCGTCAGCACTTTGTCGGGCTGTTGGGTAATCAACCGTTAGCTGGCGGTGTACTTAAAGCGGATCTGCGTGTGCTGAAAAGTGCCGACAGCGGTGATGCCAAGGCCGGTTCCATCGATAACCGCGCGTTGAGCGGCATGTTGTCCTATGCGCACAGCGGCCACACGTTCAGCGCCGGTTGGCAGCGCATGAACGGCGACAACTCGATGCCGTACCTCGATGGCAGCAATCCGTATCTGGTCAACTACGTGCAGGTCAACGACTTCGCCGCCGCGCAGGAACGTTCCTGGCAACTGCGTTATGACTATGACTTCAAGGCCATTGGTATTAATGGTTTGAGTTTCCTGACCCGTTATGTGAACGGTGATCACATCAAGGTGTTGGGCAGTGATCAGGAAGGCAAGGAGTGGGAACGCGACAGCGAGTTGAAGTATGTGATTCAGACGGGCACGTTCAAGGATGTGAGTCTGCGTTTGAGGAATGCTACGTATCGCACCAATTATGAGAAGTTTGCCCGGGATGTGGATGAGACACGGTTGATTGTGAGTTATAGCTTTTCGGTGTTGTAAGGCGTGGAGTTGTAGCGTCTGATCGACTGCTTTCGCGAGCAGGCTCGCTCCCACATGGGTTCAATGCCGGACACAACATCTGTGTTCACTGAAGATCTATTGTGGGAGCGAGCCTGCTCGCGAAGGCGTCCTTACAACCAATGCCAGAACCGGCTCCAGAACCCCCGATTCAAATCCTCCTTGCACCCGGCATACTGCCGCGCATACACATCCGAACGGTTCTGCACTTTGCGCGCCGTTGGCATCAGCCAGGCTTTGCTCGCGTAAGTCTTGTTGCGGAAGCCGCCCCAGCCTTCGTGGTAGTTGAGGTACTGGTTATAGGCGTCGTACTTGTAGACGCCGTTGATCGAATAGGATTTGTCCATGTACCAGCCGACAAAGTCGATGGCGTCGTCGAAGTCTTCGCGATCGGCGCCGCTGCGGCCGGTGCTTTTCTGGTAGTCGGCCCAGACTTCATCTTTGGCTTGCGCATAACCCGAGGCGGTCGAGACGCGGCCCCACGGGATCACCCACAGCAGGTATTTGCGCGGGGTCTTGGCGTCGTAGCGGTAGCCGGATTCCTGATACATGATCGCGAAGGGCACCTGAATCGGTACGCCCCAGCGCTTTTGCGTGACTTGCGCAGCGTCGTACCAGTCGCTTTTTTCGCGGAAGATTTCGCAGATGTCTTCCGGCGAGCGGGGCGGCGAGGTGCCGCACCCGCTCAGTAGCGTTGCCAGTGTCAGTAGTCCAAGCGTCTGCCTGTAATTCAAAAGCCGTTATCCCGTCGTGCGCAAAAAGGCCGACAGTTTACGCGCTCAGCTCAATTGATGACGATAGGGCAAATCCGGGCCAGTCTTGCTGCAGGTCAGTGCGGCGGCTTGTACGGCGAACTTGAGCATGGCGTCGATCTGCGCGCGAGCGAGTTGCTGCACGCCTTCGACTGAATCCAGACCCTGTTCGGTCAACCAGGTGATCAGTGCGGCCTGGAAGGTGTCACCGGCGCCAACGGTATCGGCAATCTTTATCGAGGCTGCCGGGACTGACCATGTGCCGTGTTGGCGGCTGAATACAGTGGCGCCGTCGCCGCCCCGGGTGAGGAAGACGACCTGGCAGCGGTGTTCGAGCCAGCCTTCGATCACGCGCTGCGGGTCCTGTTCGGGGTAGAGCAGGCTCAAGTCTTCGTCGCTGACCTTGATCAGATCGGCCAGTGGCACCAGCGTCGCGATGCGTTCGCGCCACAGGTCGATGTTCGGCTCGGGATTGAGGCGTACGTTCGGGTCGAGGGTGATCAGGAGTTTGCCGCTTTCACGTTGCACCAGGGTCAGCAAGGTGTCGCCGATCGGCTGCACCACCAGCGAGAATGAGCCAATGTGCAAGCCGCGAACATCCGGCCCCAGCGCTGGCAGATGCGCAAGACTCAGTTGCCGATCGGCACAGCCTTCACCGCGAAAGCTGTAGTGCGGCGAGCCATTGGCACCGACGGCGACCATGGCCAGCGTGGTCGGCGCGGCGAAATCCACCAGATAGTCCGGGCGCACACCTTCATCCTGCAGCACTTGCTGCAAGCGGCGGCCAAGGTAGTCGGTGGACAGTCCGCCAAACAAGGCCGAGTCCACGCCCAAACGGCGCAAACCGACGGCGACGTTGAACGGCGAGCCGCCGGCAATCGCCTTGAAATTCACTTTCGAAGCCAGACCGCTGGCGTCGTCTTCGCTGAAGAAATCAAACAGGGCTTCGCCACACACCAAATACATAATTGTTTGCTCTTTATAGGGTTGCGACATGCTGTTGATAGCGTTCATAGGCCTGCTGGAACGCCGCAACGTTGGCGGCAATCGGCAGGGTTTCACTGCTGGAATCAAGTTTCACGCAGCGCTGGCACAGGTCGGCGAGGGTGTCTTCGTGGCCGTTCGACCAGGATTTGCACCATGCCGCTTGAATCGCTGCGCCAAGGGCGGCGGCTTCGCTTTGTTCGGTGCAGATCACCGGGGTGTTCATGATGTCGGCGACGATCTGCCGCCACACCGCGCTTTTCGAACCGCCGCCGATCAGGCAAATGCTGCGGCTTTGTAAACCATTCTGGCGGAGCAAATCCAGTCCGTAGCGCAAACCGAAGGTGGTGCCTTCGACGGCGGCGCGGCACAGATTGGCCTGAGTCAGGTTGTCCAGCGTCAAGCCGTGCAGGCTGCCGGTGGCGTGGGGCAGGGCGGGCACCCGTTCACCGTTGAGGAATGGCAGCATGCTCACGCCGTCGGCGCCGATGGGAGCCTGGGCGACGAGGTCGTTGAACGGCTGCAGATCGAGGTCGAACAGCTCGCGAATCGCGCCGGTGGCGTTGGTCAGGTTCATGGTGCAGATCAGCGGCAACCATCCGCCGCTGGACGAACAGAACGTCGCGACCGAGGCGTCCGGGCTGACTTTCGGCACCTCGGAATAGGCGTACACCGTGCCGGAGGAGCCGAGGCTCATGGTGATCGCGCCGGGCTGAATATTGCCGGTGCCGATGGCGCCCATCATGTTGTCGCCGCCACCGCTGGAGACCTGCGCATTGGGGTTGATGCCGAGGTGTTCGGCAATCGCCGGGAGGATGGTGCCGACAGATTGATGCGCATCGATCAGCTCAGGCAGTGCGGCTTGCAGGCGCCCGCTGGCGTCGATGTCGCGCAGCAGTTGCAAGTCCCACTGGCGGGTGCGCACGTTGAAATAGCCGGTGCCGGAAGCGTCGCCGTACTCACTGCACGCGCGGCCGGTGAGCCAGAAGTTCAGGTAGTCGTGGGGTAGCAGAATGCGTGCGATGCGTGAGAACACCACGGGGTGCTGTTCTTTGGTCCAGAGCAGTTTCGACACCGTGTAGCCCGGCGCGATGACCACGCCGAGGCGTTCCAGTGAGCCTTTTTCACCGCCCAGATGAGTGAGCAGACGGTCGTTCTCGGCGCTGGTTTCGGTGTCGCACCAGAGCTTGGCCGGGCGCAGCACTTCACCTTGGTCATCGAGCAGGACCAGGCCGTGTTGCTGGCCCGAGACGCCGATGCCGAGGATCGACTGGCCGTCGACATTAGCCGCCTGCAGTGCGCGGCGGGTGGCGAGGGTGAAGGCTTCGAGCCATTGCTGAGTGTCTTGCTCGCGACGGCCGTTGGCGCCGCTGATCATCGTGTGTGCGGCGGCGCCCTGGCCGAGGACTTGACCGCTGGCGGCGTCGAGGATGATGGCTTTGGTGCCTTGGGTGCCGCAGTCGATGCCTAGGAACAGTTGTTGTGTTGTCATGTGTGAACCCGTTGGGTTGCGGTGAAGATCAAGAGCTTACCCCCTCACCCCAGCCCTCTCCCCCAAGGGGGCGAGGGGGAAGGGAGCCGATCGGGGGCTGTTCAAATCCTGAGTTCGACTCCGGACGTTCAGGTCGATGTAACTTGTACAAACCACTCGGTCAGTCCCCTCTACCTCCGGGAGAGGGCTAGGGTGAGGGGCTTTTCAATCCAGAATCCGCTGCAAAGTCCGTGTCACACCCTCTTCGCGCAAGCTGTCGCAGCACCATTCAAACGCCGCGACAAACTCCGCCGAACGCGGAATCGCCGTGCCGAAAATCTCTTCAACCGCCAACAACCGCTGCGTAATTAAAGCATCGTCCGCCACCAACGCCTGACAAAACGTCGCGCGCGGATCCGGGATCGAATAGCTATCGCCATTCTCATCCACCCCCTTCAAATACAACGCCCACGCAGCGACCACCAGAGCCGCACGCTTGGTCTCCTGCCCATCAGCAATCAAACGATTGATCGTCGGGATGGTGAACTTGGGAAACTTCGACGAACCGTCCGAGCACACCCGCTCCAGCTGATCGGCAATCGCCTGATTGGAAAACCGCGCCACCAATGTGTTTTTGTAATCCGTCAGATCAATGCCAGGCACCGGCGCCAGTTGCGGGGTCACGTCCAGGTCCATATAAGCGCGCATGTAGCGCACGAACAGCGGGTCGTTCATGGTCTCGTGCACAAACCGGTAGCCCTTCAAAAAGCCCAGGTACGTCAGCGCGAGGTGGCTGCCGTTGAGCAATTTGATCTTCATTTCTTCGTAGGGCGAAACATCATTGGTGAACTGCACGCCAACCTTTTCCCAGGCCGGGCGACCGTTGCCGAATTTGTCTTCCAGTACCCACTGCACAAACGGTTCGCAGACCACCGGCCAGGCATCGTCGACGCCGTGTTTGTCGGCCAGTTGCAAACGGTGCGCGGTGCTGGTCATGGGGGTGATGCGGTCGACCATGGCGTTGGGGAAACTGACGTTGGCGTCTATCCAGCTGCACAGATTGCTGTTGCGCAGTGTGGCAAAGGCCAGCAGCGCCTTGCGCGTCACGGCGCCGTTGTGCGGCAGGTTATCGCAAGACATTACGGTAAACGCCGGAATGCCCGCTGCCCGGCGCTTTTCCAGGGCTGCACACAAGAAGCCGAACACGGTTTTCGGATCCTCTGGGTGGGCCAGGTCGTGTTGAATCTGTGGCAGGTGCGCCATGAATTCGCCGTTGCTGTCGTCGATGCAGTAACCGCCCTCGGTGATGGTCAGCGAGACGATGCGGATTTGCGGGTCGGCGAGTTTGTCGATCAACGCCTGGGCGCCGTCCTCGGCCAGCAGCATGTCGCGAATCGCGCCGATCACGCGCACTTCGGTGTCGTCGCTGTCACCGAGTTCGAACAGGGTGAACAGGTAATCCTGCTCCTTGAGGTCGTCGCGTGCGCGGCGGTCCTCAGTGCGCAGGCCGACGCCGCAAATCGCCCAGTCAAGGGCTTCGCCGGTGTTCATCAGGGCATCGGTGTAATACGCCTGATGCGCGCGATGAAAGCCGCCGACGCCGATGTGGACGATGCCCTGGCGCGTGTCGCTAAGGTTGTAGGCCGGCAATTGCACTTCGGCGGCCAGACGATGGAGGTTCTGTTGGTTGAGTTTCATCGGGAATTCTCGAAATCAGGCCGCAGCGCGCAGCGGACGGGTCAACGCGATACCTTCGGCATCGAATAAATGGCACTGAGCCGGGTCGAGGTGCAGGCTCAGTTGTTCGCCGTAACGGCTGGCCAGATCACCGCGCACGCGCATGGTCAGGGCTTCGCCAGCGTTGGTGGTGACGTGGCAGAAAGTGTCGCTGCCCAGGCGTTCGCTGACGTCGGCGGTGACTTGCAGCGTGCAGTCGCCCGCTTGCGCCAGCTCCAGATGTTCCGGGCGAATGCCCAACGTCACGGCGCTGCCGACACTCAGATTGCCGGCGTTGAACGGCAGGGTGATGCGCGTACCGGCGTCCAGCGAGACTTCGCAGCTCTGGCCATCGACGCGGGCAATCTTGCCTTTGAGAAAGCCCATTTTCGGCGTGCCGAGGAACCCGGCCACGAAGAGGTTCGCCGGGTTGTGATAGAGGTCCAGTGGCGAGCCGACCTGTTCGATCTTGCCGCCATTGAGCACCACGACTTTGTCGGCCATGGTCATCGCTTCGACCTGATCGTGGGTGACGTAGATCATCGTCGCTTGCAGGTCTTTGTGCAGGCGCAGCAGCTCCAGACGCATCTGCACGCGCAACGCGGCGTCGAGGTTGGACAGCGGTTCGTCGAACAGGAAGATTTTCGGATTGCGCACGATGGCGCGACCGATCGCCACGCGCTGGCGCTGGCCACCGGAGAGCTGTTTCGGCTTGCGCTCAAGCATCGGCCCGAGCTCGAGAATGCGCGCCGCTTCGCCGACTTTCTTCTCGACTTCGGCTTTCGGTACGCCGGCCAGATCGAGGGCGAACGACATGTTCTTTTTCACGGTCATGTGCGGGTACAGCGCGTAGGTCTGGAACACCATCGCCAGATCGCGCTTGGCCGGGCTGACTTCGGTGATGTCACGGCCATCGAGTTCGATGGTGCCGTCGCTGACTTCTTCCAGACCGGCAATCAGCCGCAGCAGGGTGGATTTGCCGCAGCCCGAGGGGCCGACGAAAACCACGAATTCCTTGTCGTTCACTTCCAGGTCGATGCCCTTGATGATGGAGAAACCTTCGAAGCCTTTTTGCAGATTCTTGATTTTCAGGTTGGCCATGATGATGGGCCTCCGCATTGTTGTTTTTTTAAGATCAAAAGATCGCAGCCTGCGGCAGCTCCTACAGGGGGACGGCATGCTTTATGTAGGAGCTGCCGAAGGCTGCGATCTTTTTCTTTTCAATCTTCATTTCACGGCGCCGAAGGAGAGGCCGCGTACCAGTTGTTTCTGGCTGATCCAGCCGAAGATCAGAATCGGCGCACACGCCAGGGTCGAGACCGCCGACAATTTGGCCCAGAACAACCCCTCAGGACTTGAATACGAGGCGATCAGAGCAGTCAGTGGCGCGGCTTTCGACGAGGTCAGGTTCAGCGACCAGAACGCCTCGTTCCAGCACAGGATCAGCGACAGCAGCACGGTCGAGGCAAGGCCGCCCTTGGCGATCGGCAGCAGCACGCGGACCATTTCCTGCCACAACGTGGCGCCGTCGAGGCGGGCGGCTTCGAGGATGTCTTTGGGGATGTCCTTGAAGTAGGTGTAAACCATCCAGACCACGATCGGCAGGTTGATCAGCGTGTAGATCACGATCAGCGCGATGCGCGTGTCGAGCAGGCCGAAACTCTTCGCCAGCAGGTAGATCGGCATCAGCACGCCCACCGGCGGCAGCATCTTGGTCGAGAGCATCCACAGCAGCGTGCCTTTGGTGCGCTGGGTTTCATAGAACGCCATCGAGTACGCCGCCGGTACCGCGATCAACAGACACAAAGCGGTGGCGCTGAAGGAAATCAGCACCGAGTTCCAGGCGAAACTGAAGTAATCGCTGCGCTCATTGATGTGCAGGTAGTTCTCCAGTGTCGGCGTGAAGATGAACTGCGGCGGCGTGGCGAACGCATCGATTTCGGTTTTGAAACTGGTCATCACCATCCACAAGATCGGGAAGAAAATCACGATCGCGATGGCCCAGGCCAGGGTGCCGAGCAGCAGGCTTTGCAGCCGGCGGGATTGTTGAAGAGTCATGGCAGGCCTCAGGCTTTGTCAGTCAGGTTTTTGCCGATCATCCGCACCAGAATGATCGCGGCGATGTTGGCGATGACCACGGCAATCAAGCCACCTGCCGAGGCCATGCCAACGTCGAACTGCACCAGCGCCTGGTTGTAGATCAGGTAGGCGAGGTTGGTCGAGGCGTAGCCGGGGCCGCCGTTGGTGGTGGTGAAAATCTCGGCGAACACCGACAGCAGGAAGATCGTTTCGATCATCACCACCACGGCAATTGGCCGTGCCAGATGCGGCAGGGTCAGGTGCCAGAAGATCGCGATCGGTCCTGCGCCGTCGAGGCGCGCGGCTTCTTTTTGTTCCTGGTCGAGGGACTGCATCGCGGTCATCAGAATCAGGATGGCGAAGGGCAGCCATTGCCACGAGACAATGATGATGATCGACAGCAACGGGTAGTGGGCGAGCCAGTCCACCGGTTGCGCGCCGAACAGCTTCCAGATGTAGGCGAGGATCCCCGAGACCGGATGGAAAATCAGGTTCTTCCAGATCAGCGCACCGACCGTGGGCATGATGAAGAACGGCGAGATCAGCATGACCCGGACGATGCCGCGACCAAGGAATTCACTGGCCTCCAGCAATGCGCTGATCAACACGCCCAACACCACACTGATCAGCAATACGCTACCCACCAGCAGCAGTGTGTTGGTGGCGCCGGGCATGAAACCCGAGTCGGTCAGGAAATAGCTGAAGTTCTCAAGCCCGACGAATTCGTTTTCGCCGGGGTACAGCAGGTTGTAGCGGATCATCGAGAAGTAGATGGTCATGCCCAGCGGCACGATCATCCACAGCAGCAACAGGGCCACCGAAGGGCTGACCAGAAACCAGCCGGGATTGCGTACGCGGACCTTGCGCGCAGGTTGCGACAGGTCGAGGTGGGCTTTGGCAGTTGAAGTATTCATGGTGATCACAACCGAGTCATACAGACCTATGGAGATCTAATGCAGGAGTGAGCCTGCTCGCGATGGCGGTGTGTCAGTCACCGTCTGTTTCAGATTGAAAACCGCCATCGCGAGCAGGCTCACTCCTACAAAAGGCAGGAGCGAGCTTTGCGGGTTACTTGGGATAACCGGCGCGCTTCATCTCGCGTTCAGTGGTTTGCTGCGCGGCAGCCAGGGCTTGATCCACCGTGGTCTGGCCGATCAGCGCCGCCGAGAACAGCTTGCCCACCTGGGTGCCCACGGCCTGGAATTCAGGAATGGTCACCAGTTGAATGCCGATATAAGGCACTGGTTTCAGCGTCGGTTTGCTCGGGTCAGCCGCTTTCAACGATTCCAGCGTGACCTTGGCGAACGGCGCCGCGCTCATGTAAGCGTCGCTGTAGGTCGAGGCGCGAGTGCCTGGCGGTACGTTGGCAATGCCGTCGGTTTTGGCGACCAGTTCGCCGTACTCTTTGGAAGTCGCCCAGGCGCTGAACTCTTTGGCGGCGTCTTTGGCTTTGGAACTGGTCGGAATCGCCAGCGCCCATGAATACAGCCAGGCCGAGCCTTTGTCGGTCACTTGATGCGGTGCGAAGGTGAAGCCGACGTGATCGGCGACCTTGCTCTGGGTCTTGTCGGTGACGAACGAACCGGCGACGCTGGCATCGACCCACATTGCGCATTTGCCGCTGTTGAACAGCGCGAGGTTTTCGTTGAAACCGTTGCTGGAGGCGCCCGGCGGGCCGGATTTCTTCATGGTGTCGACGTAGAAATTCAGCGCGTTTTTCCACTCGGGGCCACTGAATTCCGGTTTCCACTGCTCATCGAACCAGCGTGCGCCGTAAGCATTGGCGACGGTGGTGATCAGCGCCATGTTCTCGCCCCAACCGGCCTTGCCGCGCAGGCAGATGCCGTACTGCTCTTTGTCTTTGTTGGTGAGTTTTTCGGCGAAGCCGGCGAGCTGCTCCCAGGTCGGCCGCTCGGGCATGGTCAGGCCGGCATCCTTGAACAGGTCGGTGCGGTAATAAGTGATCGAGCTTTCTGCGTAGAACGGCAGGGCGTACAGCGAACCCTTGACTGACAGGCCTTCACGCACCGACGGGAATACGTCGTCGAGGGCGTAACTGGCCGGCAGATCCTTCATCGGTTCCAGCCAACCCTTGGCCCCCCACAGTGCCGCTTCGTACATGCCGATGGTCAACACGTCGAACTGACCGCCCTGAGTGGCGATGTCGGTGGTCAGGCGTTGGCGCAGAACGTTTTCTTCCAGCACCACCCAATTGAGCTTGATGTCCGGATGCTCGGTCTCGAAGGTTTTCGAGAGCTTTTGCATGCGGATCATGTCGCTGTTGTTGACGGTGGCGATGGTCAGGGTCTGGGCGCCAAGGCTGACGCTGCTGAGGGTCATGCAGGTGAGGGCAAGCAGAGCTTTTGCAGTGGGTTGCATCGTGCACTCCTTTTCTGCACCCGGTGGGTTACAGAAGGACAGTTATTGTTTTTGTGTCTTCCGACGACTGGAAGAATGTGCACTGATTACAGCCTTCAATCGCAGGGCTGACAAATCATCCCTAACACTTTTATCGATACTTTTTTGCACTGGGCTTTTGTGGGGGCAACGCAGGGCAGGGCTTTGCAGCGGGGAAACGCTATCGAATGCGTACAGGTTTCCGGAGTGGCATCGCAACTTGTAGGAGTGAGCCTGCTCGCGATAGCGGAGTGTCAACCAACATATCTGCAAGCTGTCACACCGCTATCGCGAGCAGGCTCACTCCTACATGGATCAATGGTGTCAGTGGTGGTTTTGCTCGGTCAGGCGCTGCACCGCGAGCCGGCGGTAATGCGACGGCGTCATGCCCTTGAGCTGCTGAAAGCGCCGATTGAAATTGGAAATGTTGTTGAAGCCGGATTCAAAGCAAACCTCGGTCACCGGTTTATCACCGTCGGCCAGCAGCTCGCAGGACTTGCTGATACGCAGGCGATTGACGAACTCGATGAAATTGCGCCCGGTGGCCTGTTTGAACACCCGGCTGAAATAGGTCGGCGTCATGCCCAGGTGCTCGGCGACTTCCTCCAGCGAAATGTCCCGGGCGTAGTGACTGAAGATGTAATCGACCGCCCGGTTGGTGCGATCGATATTGTGCTCGTCGGCCAGTTGCGGGGTGTTGGCGCCGGACAACAACTGGAAATCATCGCTGGCCGCGAGCAGTTCCATCAGGATGAAAAAGTGCCCGAGTCGAGTGATGCCTTTGCTGTCGGCGATGCGTTGCATCAGCGTCATGGCCTGGCCAATAGTGCGTTTGCAGCGAAACTCGATGCCGTACTGCGCGCGCTCCAGCAACGGCGCCAGGGTCTTCAGTTCAGCAAACACCTGGTGGCCACTTTCGAACAACTCGTCGGTGAAGTTGACCAGCATGTCGCGCTTTTCTACCACCTCGTCTTCCGCCACTTGACTGATCCAGTTGTGCGGCAGGTTGGGGCCGGTCAGGAACAAGGTCTCGGGGTGAAAGTTGCCGATATAGTCGCCGATGAATACCTTGCCGGAGCTGGCGACGATCAGGTGCAGTTCGTATTCCTTGTGAAAATGCCAGCGCACCAGCGGGCACGGAAAGCCATGCTGGCGGTAGATGATGGACAACCCGTTGTGGTCATCCATCAACTCGTATGAAGGGTCGGTCACGCGCGCGGTTCGGGTCATGGCGAGCTACTTTTTTTGTTATCGCCTGCCGATCATGCCTCGTTTCTCGGGACTTGCGCCAGCTTCACTCAAGCGGTCTGCTCGCGGACGCTGCTTCTGGACTTCTCGATGGCTTTTTCCAGATTGGCCATCTGGCAAAAACGTACAACCTTCGAGTTTTTTATAAAGTCGAAATTGATGATGTTGCACTTTTTAGCCCAGTCGGATCGGGTCGGGTCAAACCAGTTGTCGAGTTCTTCCAGAATTCGCTTAGGACCGCCGCCTAGCGAAAAACTGGTCGCCGACAGCGACCACGGGCGAAGTGTGCTGATGGGCGTGTTCAATACTTTTGTGATGTACACCTGCAGCTCGAGCGGAGTGACAAACCTTTGGTCTATCCACTTGTGGTGGATTTTTCCAAGAATCCGGTGGTCCTCGGTTTCCCAGGTCATGGAGGCTGCCACCATGATTCTCTGCAACGGGCTGATCGCCTTGAGCTGGCCTAGAGTCAGGTGCAGATTGCGGGTAGGGATCATCCGTTCACCCAGATGCTCCAGCATCAATGCCTGAAATTCCGAATGATCGAAGGCGACCTTGTCTTCTCCCAGTTCATGAAAGTCCAGAATGATGAATTCATCGATGTTTCTTTCATAGAAAGCTTTTACGTCACGGACAAGATCTGCAAGCGTACGGGAAGAACGGTAACCGCCATGATGGAAACTGAACCTGGCGAGGCCTTGCGCTTTATTGTCAGACGTCAGGCGTATATCGAGCGCACGGGCGCCGCGATTCAATTGTGAATAAAAGGATACGTCCTGACAGGCAACCCAGTTTTTACCGGGTATCAGCGCATAACCCGCTTCCCAGTCGCAGCCAGCATTATGGGCACCCGGCAAGCTCAGTTCGAAAAGCGACAAGTTGTCGATTTGCGGCGAATCAGCCATCCATTGATGAGGCTGGAAGTTATCAATATTGTTCATGTTGTACATCCTGCGATTGAAGGCGAAAGTTATAGAAGTTGCGCGCGCAGGATGTTTATAACGGTTGTCGAGTGATCGGCAAAGTTGGCTTTTAATGCAAGTCGTGTAGTAACAGTTATTTATATGTCTGGTGGCTGTTGAGGCTGCCTGTTTTTAACTTCGATCCATTGCGCCATGTACTGAGTACTTTTGTGCGAGTGATGACGGAGCATGCTGCCAATGAAGTTCCTGGCCCTCAGCTTTTGTAAGTTTTGTTGGCAATAACGCAGTTTCTCTATCAGTGCCAGACCATGCACTGACTGCGGGTAGCGTTGATTCAGCAGCGTGTATCCCGCCATGCGGGCTTCCTGCCAACGAGCCTCGTCTTTGTAAAGCGCAACGGCACTGTTGGCAAACTCGATTGCGCTGCTCGTCACAGCGCCGGGCCACGCGTGATCGCCGTGCATGGCTTCTGCTCCGATCGGTGTCGTAACGCTGGGCGTGCCACACAACATGGCGTCGACCAGTTTGCCCTTGATACCGGCACCAAAACGCAACGGCGCCAGGCAAACCCGCGCGGCGGACATGACCTGCAACGCATCTTCGGCCCAGTTCATGATATGGAAACCTTCGCCGGCGTTATGCAGCGCGGTGGCTTTGGGCGGCGTATAGGCGCCGTAGATATGCAGTTGTGCCTGCGGCAACTGTTGGCGAATCAACGGCCAGACCGTGGTTTTCATCCACAACACGGCATCCCAGTTAGGCGCGTGGCGGAAATTGCCGATACTCAAGAAGTGCGCCCGCTCTGCAAAGTTTGCAGGTGCGGCCGCAGGCGGGTCGATCATCAACGGGCACCAGTGCAGCAATTGCCGGGGCAACCCGAACTGTTCGATCAGCAATTCGATTTCCACTTCGGAGATCATCAGGTTCAGATCGCAACGATACAGCGCGGCAATTTCACGCTTGGCCAGATCGGTCTCGGCCATCAACTCGAACTCGTCGCGCAGGGCCGGAGCAAATACATCACTGAAGTCATTCTGGTCAGGATTGACCTTGAGGCGCGACTTGAGTCGCTGGTGACGAGCGTGTCGCAGGCTCTGCAGGTCCGAAGTTTCCAGCACACGCAGTGCCTGCGGGCAGTGTTTTTCCACCCGCCAGCCGAACTGCTCTTCCATCATGAACTGATCGAACAGCACGATATCCGGCGCCAGTTCAGTGATGAATGCATCGAAACTGCTGTTGTTGAGTTCGATCGGTACCTCACGGATACCGAGCGCAACAAGATCTGCCTTGTGTTCGCCGGGGCCGGCGGGACTGCTGAAGGTGATGTCCCAACCTTGTTGCACAAAGGTCTCGAGGATCTGCATGACATGGCCGCTGGCCGCTGAAGAACGCGGCTCGGGCCAGACGTAACCGATGACCAGGACTTTGGTGGCGGCGGGTTGAATCATGGACAACATTCCTTCACGGCGAACGAGGGGAAAAAAAGGGCGCAATTAAACCACAGGGGTAGGGTATGCGCCCGATTGTCAAAAATATCCCTCAATACCGAAGCTTGGCGTTATGCGTAAACCGCGTTTAGAAATTCGGGTTCGCCAGATTCAGCAGGAGCGGCCCCTTCAGAAATTCCCCTGCTTCTGTACTGTCTATGGCATGCCGGAGGGTGGCAAGGTTAAACACAAAAGTGGCCGGATGGGTCCGGTATTGATCGATGAGTGAGACCGCCACTGCGTAGGATTCGGCATTGATCAATGCAGGGTGATCTCGCACGAATTCCGGCCAGCTGTTGATGGTCTCCTTGAACTCTTTGAAGCCACTAGGTTCCACAAAACCGTAGTGAGGGTTGTACAGATTACCCGGGTCTGCCCGGTGAGCATTTCGAGCGAAGTCCATCAAGCCCACCGCATCATATTCTGCCGGGGTGACACCGGCCTGGACTGCTCCGTAGTAAAAATCAAGCGTGCCTGGCGCACCGTGAGACATTTCGTGGACGAGCACATCGCCCATCCGGGCATCGTCGTACTTGGCCACTTGGTACCATTCATCCAGTTTGTCAGGATAGATCGCAAGGAACTTTGTCAAGCTGTCGTCCAGCTGCGTACCCGCTTCGACACTGGCTTTCCAGTTTCCATAGGTTGTGGTTTTCATCGCGGCGAGTGCATTGGCGTTACGCTGACGAAAAGACATATGGTGTGGGCCCAGCAATCCGAGATCCTTGTGCATTGCCCGCAGATTCTTGCTTACGTAGTTGATGGCTACCTTCGAATCCGTGCCAAATACGTATTTGAAGACAGACCTGATGTCATCGTTTTCGAAATCCGATAGCAGTTGTATTGTGTTGTCCAGTTTATTCTGAGCAAGGGGCGTGGCTCTTTTCAAGTAGGCTTTCGTGTAACTCCAGGGCGTCTTTCGTTTGAATAACCTGAGGAATGAAAACTTCTCTCGCGGCTTGATGTTGTTCAGGGCCGGCCCCCAGGCCTCGCCCCGTAAGTTCAGCGCAAACCATTCATCATTGTGTCGTGTCGCCCAGACCTGAACGAGGTCCTCGGATGCTTGTGCCGGTCGCCAGTCGGCGAGACGAATCGTGTCTGGATCAATCGTCGCGGCCAAGTGGCGTTGGTGGGTAGTGCCCGACCATTTGCGGGCATCGGACAGCACATTTTCCAGCTCGGCGAAACCTTTGTTGAATCCCTTGCGCAACAGTTTTCCACCCTTGAACAGCAGGTCCGGTACGCCGTCCAGTGGGTTGAATACATTATTGACCAACCCCAGACCCACTTTGGCCAGTGCACTGGCTTTGGTGGCAACGGTCATGGTTTTGGCAACGATGCTGATAACCTGAGCAACAGCACCGACAACCAGCAAAATAGTCATCGCAGCTTCCAGCGCACACGCCCCCGCTCCTTGAACTTGTCGCTCCACATCGTCCGAGCTCAAGTCTTCGATACAGGATTTGAACGGCACCACGAAATTAAGAAAGGTATCCAGATCCGCTTCACGTTTTGCGCGCACGGCCTCCAGGCGGGTCTGCCCCCAGCACTCTCTGACCAACTCATCATAGGTAGCGATCGGTCGGTGCTTGAGTACGAAATTCGCCAACGAATCGAATTCGGTTGAGTAGAAACTCTGGTAATAACCCTTGATTTCTTCAGGGGGCGAAGACGCCTGCAACTGACCGATCTTATCGATCACGCCCGAACTGATTTCAATGAGACCGGGCGGTACTCCATGGGTATAACACTCGATATTCGTCGGCAGTGGATGCACTGTTGCTGGCAGCGAGTAGCCAGTCGCGTCGCTGCGTACACTTGTACTCAGCAGGTTTTCTTTTTCAATCAGTGCGGCCAACTGTGGATTTTCGCGACAGGTGCCGTGCAGGGTGAAAAGTTCGTAACAGGTCATTCGGCCTTCGAACTCGCAACAAAGGACTACCCCATAGCGTCCCTTTGACTCTTGTATTTCCTTATGGCTTTCCGTCGGTTTGCGTGAGGTGCTACCCAGGATTGAGTAAAGGGTCGACGATAAGGGATTGGTTGACACACCGGTGGGCGTCTGGAGTTTCGCGACTGAGGGCCTGAGACTGAAAACCGTCACCTTGCCTTTCAGCAAGCGCGTTCTGTCCGCCATGGGCATTGTGCAAAACGCGTGCTTCAAGTGCGTGCCCATTGCCTTCATATGCTTGAGGTAATCGCGATTGAACTGCCGGTGGAACTCGCCGTCAGGCGCGATCAGATTGGGCAGCATGCGGGGAAACGCGGTATAGATGCTTTCTCCGTTTTTCACCTCCCATTCCCTGGTCGCCAGGTCATTGGACATGTGCAATTCCACAGGCGACAGCAAGGCCCGGTCGCCATAGGCATCTACCCACACCACATTGTTCTTCTGATACATGACGTCATGTTCCAGATAGCTGCAGCCTTTGGCGACCTGCTTGAGGATGTCCAGTGAAACACTTCTGCGGGTAGGCAAAGGACGGCCCAGTGTGTCGGCCGTCTCGGCAAGTGTCGCGGCGACCCGGGCGTAAGCCGTGGACGCTTTTTCAAGGGCTCCCGGGATTGATTTCGCTATGTCATCCGGGGTGATGATTTTGTTGAGCACCGCCCAATCAATCACCGCGTCTCCAGCTGCCAGCGCGTCGAGTGTCTTGCCGAATCCGGAAACCGGGCCCGGCTTCGACAGTTGGTGCAGCCGGGTATAAGTCATCGAACGCGTGGATCCCGGCGCGATGGTTTCCTGCACTGCAACAATTCGGCAGAATTCAACCCATTGCGGGGTCCCCAAAGCCAGGGTTGCCGGCAAATCTTTCACCAGAAATTCCGGCGCAGCCTCTGCGAGCAACAAGTGAGCGGCCAACGCTGCATTTCTTTCGGTGATCCGGTGGTGCTGGACGAGGTGCTTTTCGAATGCTGAGTGAACGTCGGCGAATGACAGCTCAAGATGTTCGACGGCGTATAAATCGAAACCTGCCACCTGATTACGCGGCTCTCCCTCACCGATTCGCGGATGAAGATCGAGCAGCAGGGAAGTCAGTATCATCTGCTTTAGCGATTCATCTGATTGCGGCTGATTTTCTTGTGCGCCATACCAGCCCAGATCCCGGACATAGGCTCTGGCCCATCGAAGGGCAATGGGACTGGACACCAGTTTTTCAAGAATCTGTTCAGCTTCCGAGCGTTTGATCGGTGTCGATGGCCTGCCAAAGATGCTGTACGAAAGTTGCTCCAGGAGCGACTGACCCTTCAAGTAACTGGTAATGAGTCTACGGAATTCGTTACGTTGATCCGCAGAAAGTGTGACCGCGTTTTCGACTCCAGACCTGATCATTTCCCAATAGTTACCAGCCAATGGTGCCACTGGAGGCGGTAGTTCCATGAATGTTGTCAGCCTGGAACATTCAGCGGCGGTTTGGGGGATCAGAAAGTCATGGAATTTAAGCCATTGTTCCAGCTCGATTTGTTCGGCCAGGGAAATACTGCCTCCGGCCAGCTCCGCCATTTCAACAAGTGTCAAAAAGTCATCTTTGAGGCTGGGGGCAAGTTTGAAAGCGTTGGCAAACTCCAGGGTTTTTCCCGAGTAACTTGCATGTATTTCACCTTTTGCCGTCACTGCAAAATGTGAGTCATCCGGAAGTTTCAACGTGGCCGTGAGTTTTTTGAAGGCCTCTTGCCCACACAGTCTCTGCAGCATTTTCCGGCCAGGTTGCAACGCGCGCTCAAGCGTTGAGCCGGATTCGAGTGTAAGGGTTGCGCCTGCCAGAGAAATAGCTTGCGAAGGACTGGTCGTGTCTTGGCGCTGTTTTAATTTGTGTAAGACTTCCAGGCGTTCGGCGTGATCGAGTTGAGTGTGGCGAACAGGATTCAAAAAATCTTCGTGAGTTGCCCAGTTTATGTTCGTAATGTTCATGAGAAATCCATTTGTCTGATGTGCCGGATATCCTCATTTGTTATTTGTTGCGCATCAAGTGATGCAATGTAAGTACATTATTCGACTGTTAATAAAGTTGGGTGTAATGCGGGTCGGAAACGGACAGTGATGCCCCTTCAGTATTGTTTGAAGAGGCACGATGAAAGAATATTAATTATGTCTTCAGTATGCCTTTTACTTTGTCGCGCAACTGCTCAATCGAAAATGGCTTGCCGATCACATGCATGTCTGCTGGCACATCGATGGTTTCAGCGTAACCACTGGCAAACAGAATGGGCAGGGTGGGGCGCAGTTTGCGTGCTTTGGTTGCCAGTTCGTGGCCATCCATGCCCGGCAGGCCGAAGTCGGTCATCATCAGGTCAATGTGCTGACTCGAATTTCCTAGAATCTCCAGAGCCTTTTCGCCACCATCAGCCTCAAGCACCGCGAACTCCAACTCCTCCAGCACATCGACAATCAGCATGCGCACGATGTCGTCGTCTTCTACGACAAGGATGGTGGAGGCGGGGGTAGACATAATAAGGCTCTCAAAAGTCAGTTCAGGGTCGCCGGTCGATCAAAAATGCCGGGCTCTTTCATCAGTAAGTGGCGCAGTGCCACAAGTTCCCCGGCCGACACAAAAAAAGCATAGCCGCAGACGGGGCCGCAAGGATAACTGTTCGGGCCCGCAAACACGCCGGCGAGTGTAGGAATTTGCTGCCAAAAGTGTGAGAAAAATGGATCCATGCCGCCGTTTTGGGGCAAACTGCCTGTTTTTCAACAGTTCGACAAGGCTGCCCCATGTCCTCTCCGTCTACGGTTGATGAGCAACGGTTTCGTAAACTCCTGAGTCGCAACATCAGTCTGCCTTTGGGCGTCGGTGTGCTTAGTGCCGTGTTCTTCGTCTCGCTGATCACTTATCTGCTGTCGGTGATCCAGTGGGTGGAGCACACCGACCGGGTGATCAATAACGCCAATGAAGCGGTAAAGCTCACCGTGGATCTGGAAACCGGCATGCGCGGCTTCCTGCTCAGCGGCGACGAACACTTCCTCGATCCGTATGAAACCGCCAAGCCGCGCATTGCCGTGGCGCTTAACACCTTGCTCGAACTGACCGCCGACAACCCGGTGCAAACCGATCGCTTGCGCCGTCTGCAAGCCTTGCAGATTGAATGGGCCAATTACGCGCAGTCGATGATCGATCTGCAGCGTTCCAGCGGCGATTATCGGGGCGCGGTCAAGGCCGGACGCGGCAAGCGCCTGACGGACGAAATCCGCAAGCAATTCGAAGATGTCATCGAAACGGAACAGGTCCTGCGCACCACGCGCAATGAAGACGTACGCCGCACGACGATCTGGAGCATCAGCCTGTACTTGCTGTTCATCGCCGGTATCAGTGGCTTGCTCGCCTATATTGGCCGGCGCGATCTGGTCAACCTGTCGACCAACTACAGCGCCAACATGGCCGCACAGCAAGCCAGTGCCGAGCGCCTGGAGCAACAGGCGTGGTTGCGCAATGGTCAGACCGAACTGGCCGAGCAGGTACTGGGGCAACTGACGCTGAATCTGTTGGGGCGCAATATTCTGCAGTTCTGCGCGCAATACCTGGGCACCGCCGTGGCTGCGCTGTATGTGCGTGAAGAGCACGGCGGCCTCAAGCGTGTGGCCACCTATGGTTTCTCCCGTGAGCAGGAAGAGCAGGAACAGTCGATCTACAGCGGCGAAGGCATCGTCGGCCAAGTGGCGCAGCAGGCGCGGTTGATTCGTCTGGATTCAGTGCCGGCTGATTACTTCAAGGTCAGTTCCGGCCTGGGTGAAGGCTTGCCGCACAGTGTGATGGTGGTGCCGACCAGTGATGACGACCGCGTCAACGGGGTGATCGAACTGGGTTTCCTGCGGCCGCTGACGGATCGTGATATCGAACTGCTGGAACTGATCGCCGGCAACATCGGCACCTCCATCGAGGCTGCGCGCTACCGTCAGCGTCTGCAGGAAGTGCTGGCCGAAACCCAGCAGCTCAACGAAGAGTTGCAGGTACAGCAGGAAGAGTTGAAAACCGCCAACGAAGAGCTGGAAGAGCAGTCGCGGATTCTCAAGGAATCCCAGGCGCATCTGGAAACCCAGCAAGTCGAACTGGAGCAGACCAACGAGCAGCTTGCCGAACAGGCGCAGACCCTGGCCGAGCAACGCGATGCCATGGACCTGAAAAACACCGAACTGAATCAGGCCCAGGTACAGCTCGAAGAACGCGCCGAAGAGTTGCAGCGCTCGAGCAAGTACAAGTCCGAATTCCTCGCCAACATGTCCCACGAACTGCGCACGCCGCTGAACAGTTCGCTGATTCTGGCCAAGCTGCTGGCGGAAAACCCGCAGGAAAACCTCAGCGCCGAGCAGGTCAAGTTTGCCGAGTCGATCTACTCCGCTGGCAACGATCTGCTCAACCTGATCAACGACATTCTGGACATCTCCAAGGTCGAAGCAGGCAAGCTTGAAGTGATTGCGGAGAACACCAGTGTCGCGCGTCTGGCCGATGGTCTGCGCAATGTCTTCGAGCCCTTGGCAGCAGACAAACAGCTGACCTTCAGTGTCGATTTGCAGCCTGGCGCCCCGGGCATGCTGTACACCGACCGCCAGCGTCTGGAGCAGGTGATCAAAAACCTGTTGTCCAACGCCATCAAATTCACCGAAAAGGGCACTGTCAGCCTGACCATTGCCGGCCAGCCGGAAGACCGGATTGCGTTTATCGTGCGCGATTCGGGTATCGGTATTGCCGCCGACCAGCAGGAGAGCATTTTCGAAGCCTTCCGCCAAGCCGACGGTACCACCAACCGCAAATACGGCGGCACTGGTCTGGGACTGTCGATTTCGCGGGATCTGGCGAACTTGCTCGGTGGTTCGATCAGCGTCAGCAGCGCGCCGGGGCAGGGCAGTGTGTTCACGTTGGTGTTGCCACAGCAGTTCGACGAGTCCAGCGACGTGCCGTTTGCGCCGTTGACCTTCACGCCACCAGCCGATGTGGCCAGCGTGCCGTTGGCACCGGTGGTTTCGCCGTTGGCGCCGGTGCACATTCCGCGCTTCGCCGATGATCGCAACAAGGCGCCGTTCGCCACGCGTTGCATTCTGGTGGTGGAAGACGAGCCGAACTTTGCGCACATCCTCTACGATCTGGCGCACGAACTCGGCTACCAGTGCCTGGTGGCCCATGGCGCGGACGAGGGTTATGACCTGGCCAAGGAGTTCGTCCCGGATGCAATCCTGCTCGATATGCGCCTGCCGGATCATTCTGGCCTGACCGTATTGCAACGCCTGAAAGAACACGCCGAAACCCGGCACATTCCGGTGCATGTGATTTCCGTCGAAGACCGCGTTGAAGCGGCCATGCACATGGGCGCGATCGGTTATGCCGTCAAACCGACCACCCGCGAAGAGCTCAAGGACGTGTTTGCCCGTCTCGAAGCCAAGCTGACGCAAAAGGTCAAACGCGTGCTGCTGGTTGAAGATGACGATCTGCAGCGTGAAAGCATCGCGCGGCTGATCGGCGATGAAGACATCGAAATCACCGCCGTCGGTCTTGCGCAGGACGCTTTGGAGCTGCTGCGCACGACGATCTACGACTGCATGGTCATCGACCTGAAATTGCCGGACATGCTTGGCAATGACCTGCTCAAGCGCATGTCCACCGAGGATATTTGCTCGTTCCCGCCGGTCATTGTCTACACCGGGCGCAACCTGACTCGTGATGAAGAGGCTGAGCTGCGCAAGTATTCGCGCTCGATCATTATCAAGGGTGCACGTTCGCCAGAGCGCTTGCTGGACGAGGTCACACTCTTTCTGCACAAAGTCGAATCGCAGTTGTCCCATGAACGGCAGAAGATGCTCAAGACCGCGCGCAGCCGCGACAAGGTCTTCGAGGGTCGCAAAGTGCTGCTGGTGGACGACGATGTGCGCAACATTTTCGCCCTCACCAGCGCGCTGGAGACCAAAGGCGCAGTCGTGGTGATCGGCCGTAACGGTCGTGAGGCGATTGAGAGACTTAACGAAGTCGAGGACATCGATCTGGTGTTGATGGACGTGATGATGCCGGAAATGGACGGTTTCGAAGCCACCATTGAAATCCGCAAGGATCCGCGCTGGCGCAAGCTGCCGATCATCGCGGTGACGGCCAAGGCCATGAAGGACGATCAGGAGCGCTGCCTGCAGGCGGGCGCCAATGATTACCTGGCCAAGCCCATCGACCTGGATCGTCTGTTCTCGCTGATTCGCGTGTGGTTACCGAAGATGGAACGCATTTAGTGGAACGTAGTAGTCCAGCCGAACGAAACAGCGAAATTGAGCTGCGCTTGTTGATTGAGGCGATTTACCTCAAGTACAGCTACGATTTCCGCGATTACTCCGGCGCTTCGATCAAGCGCCGGGTGCAACACGCATTGAGCCAGTTCGAATGCGCGACTATTTCCGCCTTGCAGGAAAAAGTCCTGCATGACCCGACAGCGTTCATGCAGTTGCTGCAATTGCTGACGATCCCGGTCAGCGAGATGTTTCGCGATCCGTCGCACTTCCTTGCCATTCGCAGGGAAGTGGTGCCGTTGCTGCGCACCTATCCGTCGATCAAGATCTGGATCGCCGGGTGCAGCACGGGCGAGGAGGTCTATTCGATGGCGATTCTGCTGCGCGAAGAAGGCCTGCTCGATCGCACGATCATCTATGCCACTGACATCAACCCGCGCTCGCTGGACAAGGCCAAGCAGGGGATTTTCTCCATGGAGAATGTTCGCGCGTACACCGCCAACTATCAGCAGGCCGGTGGTCAGCGATCGTTTGCCGACTACTACACGGCAGCGTACGGTTACGCGATTTTCGACAAGAGCCTGTGCGAAAACGTGACCTTCGCCGACCACAGTCTGGCGACCGACAGTGTGTTCTCCGAAACCCAATTGATTTCCTGCCGCAACGTGCTGATCTACTTCAACAAGAAGTTGCAGGATCGAGCGTTCGGGCTGTTCCATGAATCGCTTTGCCATCGCGGTTTTCTGGTGCTCGGCAGCAAAGAGACGCTGGATTTTTCCAGCTATGCCAACCAGTTCGAAGCGCTGGTGAAACAAGAACGGATCTACCGCAAAAAATGAACGAGGCCGTGGATTTACCTCGCGTCGAGGCGATTGTGGTCGGTGCTTCCGCCGGTGGCGTTGAGGCGCTGTTGAGTCTGCTCGTGCCGCTGCGCCGAGGCTATGCATTGCCGATCATTGTTGTTCTGCATCTGCCTGAAGAGCGTCGCAGTCAGTTGGCCGAGGTCTTCGCCCGGCGCGTGGAACTGCCGGTGCACGAGGCTGCCGACAAGCAGGACATCGTTGCCGGCAACGTGTATTTCGCCACGCCGGGTTATCACCTGTCGGTGGAGCAGGATCGCAGCCTTTCGCTGAGTCTTGAGGAACGCGTGCACTATTCCCGGCCTTCGATTGACTACCTGTTTGAATCGGCCGCGGACGCGTACGGTGCATCACTTGCCGCTGTCCTGCTGACCGGTGCCAATCACGATGGCGCGCGCGGGCTGGCCGAAGTCAAACGTTGCGGCGGCTTGACCATTGTCCAGGATCCCGAAGAGGCGCAAGTCGCCACCATGCCGCTGGCTGCACTGAAAATTCAGCAGCCGGATCATGTCCTACCCATTCACGGCATCGGCCGTCTGCTTGTCGAGCTGGAACGAATCGCATGCTGAGTAATATCCAAGCCAAACTGCTGATCGTCGACGATCTGCCGGAGAACCTGCTGGCACTCGAAGCGCTGATCAAGCGTGAAGACCGTACTGTCTACAAAGCGTTGTCGGCGGATGAAGCGCTGTCGTTGCTGCTGCAACACGAATTTGCCATGGCCATTCTCGACGTACAGATGCCGGGCATGAACGGCTTCGAGCTCGCCGAGTTGATGCGCGGTACCGAGAAAACCAAGAACATCCCGATCATTTTTGTCAGCGCCGCTGGCCGTGAACTGAACTACGCGTTCAAGGGCTACGAAAGCGGGGCGGTGGACTTTCTGCACAAACCGCTGGATATCCATGCGGTGAAGAGCAAGGTCAATGTCTTCGTCGACCTGTACCGCCAGAGCAAGGCAATGAAGCAACAGGTCGAAGCGTTGGAGCAGGCCCGTCGCGAACAGGAAGCGTTGTTGCAACAACTGCAAAGCACCCAGTTGGAGCTGGAGCAGGCGGTGCGTATGCGCGATGACTTCATGTCGATCGTTGCCCACGAAGTGCGCACGCCGCTCAATGGTCTGATTCTGGAAACCCAGCTGCGCAAGATGCACCTGGCTCGGGACAACGCTGCGGCGTTTACTCTCGACAAGATGCACGCCATGGTCGACCGAGATGAGCGGCAGATCAAAAGCCTGATTCGCCTGATCGAAGACATGCTCGACGTGTCGCGCATTCGCACCGGCAAACTGTCGATCCGGCCGAGCCGTTTCGATCTGGTGCAATTGGTCAGCAACCTGCTGCAAAACTTCGCGCAACAGATTGAAGCTGCCGAAACTGAGGTGTCGTTTACCGCGCCAGCCCCGGTGGAAGGTAACTGGGACGAATTCCGTATCGAGCAGGTGGTGACCAATTTGCTCACCAACGCCCTGCGCTATGGCGGTCGCAGCCCGATTCAGGTGCGGGTTTACCGTGAGGGCGATGAAGCACGGGTCGAGGTGCAGGACCGTGGCATCGGCATCAGCCAGGAGAACCAGAAGCGTATTTTCCAACAGTTCGAACGGGTTTCCGCCAAGACGGTAGTGGCCGGGCTCGGGCTGGGTCTGTTCATTTCCGAGCAGATCGTCGCCGCCCATGGCGGCTCCATCGTCGTCGAGAGTGAAATCAACGAAGGCGCCCAGTTTCGCGTTTGTCTGCCAATCCAGGAAAACGGCACATCCGACGCAACCTCTGATTGACCGTACGGTCGTATCAGCAGCTATTGACCGAACAAAGGCTTCCCATGAGCGTAGATGCACAAGATGTAGTACTCGTCGTCGAGGACGAACCGGTTATCTTGATGGTCCTGACGGATTACCTGTCAGGGCAGGGGTATCGCGTGTTGCAGGCCGAAAACGGCGAGCAGGCGTTCGAGATACTGGCGAGCAAGCCGCATCTGGACATGTTGATCACCGACTTCCGCTTGCCGGGCGGTATCTCCGGCGTGCAGATCGCCGAACCGGCCGTCAAGCTGCGCCCGGACCTGAAGGTGATTTTCATCAGCGGTTACCCGCAGGAAATCCGCGAAACCGGCAGCCCGATCACGCGCAAGGCGCCGATCCTGGAAAAACCGTTCGATCTGGATGTGTTGCAGGAAAAGATTCAGGAATTGCTCGCCTGATATCCGTGTAGGAGCTGCCGAAGGCTGCGATCTTTTGATTTTGTTTTTTACGAACAACATCAAAAGATCGCAGCCTTCGGCAGCTCCTACAGTTTCAGCGTTTCAGCTTTTGATCATCTCCCGCACCTTGGCGGTCAGCAGATCGAACGTGAACGGTTTGGTGATCATCTGCATTCCCGAATCGAGGAACCCGCCACGCACTGCCGCGTGCTCGGCGTATCCGGTGATGAACAAGACCTTCAAGCCAGGCCGATATTGACGGCCAACCTCGGCCAGTTGCCGGCCGTTCATGCCCGGCAGGCCGACATCACTGATCAGCAGGTCGATGCGCTGTGTCGAGTTCAGAATCGGCACGGCGCTGTCGGCATCCCAGGCTTCAACAAAGGCATAACCCAATTCACCGAGCACCGCACAGACCAGCACGCGCACGGCCGGGTCGTCCTCGACGATCAGCACGGTTTCGCCGTCCAGCGCATCCGGAGCCTGTTGAATGTCTGTGTCGGGACTTTCCAGTTCTTCACCGCGAAAACGTGGAAGGTAGAGCCTGACCGTGGTGCCCTCATCGATTTCACTGTCGATCGAGACATGGCCACGTGACTGCTTGCTGAACCCGTAGATCATCGAAAGGCCGAGGCCCGTGCCCTGACCAATCGGTTTGGTGGTGAAAAACGGATCGAATGCGCGGTTGATGACACTCTGCGGCATGCCGCTGCCGTTGTCGGTGACACTGAGCATCACGTAATCACCCGGTTCGAGATTGCTGTAGGCCTCGGTGAATTCGCGCTTGAGCACCTGATTGCTGGTCTCGACCACCAGTTTGCCGCCGTCGGGCATGGCGTCGCGGGCATTGATGACCAGGTTGAGCAGGGCGCTTTCCAGCTGATTGGGGTCAGCCTCGGCGACCCACAGCTTGTCGTTGAGGCGCATGTCCAGTTGAATGCTTTCGTTGAGGCTGCGTTGCAGCAGTTCACCCATGGACAGCACCAGGGTGTTCATCTGCACGGCTTTTGAGTCGAGCGATTGCCGGCGCGAAAACGCCAGCAGACGGTGGGTCAGGCTCGCAGCGCGGTTGGCCGACGTCACACCCAGATCGATCAGGCTGTCGAGGTCGTCCAGACGCCCACGGGCCAGGCGCCGACGCAGCAACTCGAGGCTGCCGATGATACCGGTCAGCATGTTGTTGAAGTCGTGGGCGATACCGCCAGTGAGCTGGCCGACCGCTTCCATTTTCTGCGACTGACGCAGGGCTTCTTCGTTGTGCCGCAGTTGCGCGGTGCGCTCTTCGACCTGCTGCTCAAGGGTTTCCAGCGTCGACTGCAAACGCCGTTCGCTTTCACTGAGATCGACCAGCCGATCGCGGGCTTCGTATTGTCGTCGTCGGCCACGCAGGGCGGCGGACACCATACTGACCAGTGTTGCGGGATGAAACGGGCGTTCAAGGAAGGTCACGTTGCCGAGCAGATCGCTCAGGCGCGAGGAGGGGCCTTGTTCCTGACCGCCGTGGTGGGTCAGCAGCACAATCGGCAGATCCGACCAGGCGGGTTGCTGTTCCAGATGCAGGAACAGCGCTTCCAGTTCCGGCCCGCGCAACGCTTCGGCGGCGACCAGCACCAGACCGGCACCCAGTTCCAGTTCGGTACACAGCGATCCCAGACCGGGGGTGACCAGCCCTTCGTAACCGGCTTCGTTGAGGATCATCAGCGCAATCTGGCTGTCGCGACCCACGGGCGCCAGAATCAGCGCCCGTTCGGCCAGCGGCACTTGAACCGTCACAAGTGCTCTTCCTGCAACAGCGGGTTACTCGCGCCGAGGTAGGTGGGCACGCCACGCAGTACGCCCTGAAAGGCTTCCAGCGGTTCACCGATGGTCATGCCTTGGGTGGAAATGCGGTATTCACGAATGGTCGATTCGTGGCTGCCGGTGCGTTTCTTGATGATCGAGATCGCGCGGCGGACTTTGCCCAGTGCTTCGAAGTAGCGCAACAGAATCACCGTGTCAGCCAGATAAGTAATGTCGACCGGCGCTTGCATGTCGCCGACCAGACCATGCTGGGCGACGGTCATGAATGTCGCCGCGCCTTTGCGGTTGAGGTACAGCAGCAGCTCGTGCATGTGCAGGACCAACGCGTTTTCTTCCGGCATTGCCGCCTGATAGCCGTTGATGCTGTCGATGACCACGGTTTTGATTTGACCTTCATCGACGCAGCGCCGCACGCGATGGGAGAACTCGCCCGGCGACAGCTCCGCGGCGTCGACCTGTTCGATCAGCAGATTACCGGTAGCCTGCAACGCCTTGAGGTCGATGCCGATGTTTTTCATACGCTCGAACAGCAGGCCGAGTTCTTCATCGAAGATAAACAGCGCGGCTTTTTCCCCGCGTAGTACGGCAGCGGCGGCGAAGATCATCGAGATCAGCGATTTACCGGTACCGGCAGGGCCGAGAATCAGCGTACTGGAGCCAGTCTCGATGCCGCCGCCGAGCAGCGCGTCCATTTCCGGGATGCCGCTGGACAGCTGCAAACGCGCATAGTCGCCGCGATGTTCGGCCGCCACCAGCCGTGGGAACACATGCACGCCATCGCCCATGATGGTGAAGTCATGGAAACCGCCGCGATATTTCTGGCCACGGTACTTGACCACTCGCACGCGTCGGCGCTCGGCACCGTAGTTGGGCGTCAGCTCCTCAAGGCGAATCACCCCGTGAGCGACACTGTGCACGGTTTTATCGAGGGACTCGGTGGTGAGGTCGTCGAGCAGCAGTACCGTGGCGTTGTAACGCACGAAGTAATGCTTGATGGCCAGGATCTGCCGGCGATAGCGCAAAGAGCTTTGCGCCAGCAAACGGATTTCCGACAGGCTGTCGAGTACCACACGCGTGGGCTTGAAGCGTTCGACCGCTTCGAAAATCTGCTTGGTGGCTTCGCCCAGTTCCAGGTCAGAGGAATACAGCAGGCTCTGCTGGTGTTCAGCATTGAGCAGGCTTTCCGGGGGCGTCAGCTCGAAGATCTTGATGTTGTCATCCAGCGCCCAGCCGTGGGACAACGCCCCTTGCCTTAGTTCGCGCTCGGTTTCCGAGAGCGTGATGTACAACGAGCGTTCGCCGGCTTTCGCGCCAGCGAGGAGAAAATGCAAAGCGACCGTGGTTTTGCCGGTTCCGGGTTCACCCTCCAGCAGGAAAACATGACCGCGAGACAAGCCACCGGCCAGGATGTCGTCCAGACCTACAATGCCGGTAGCGGCTTTCGCACTGATCAACTCGTTAGAAGTAGACAAAAAATGCCCTCTCATGACTAGGGGAAGCGAGGCCGTCGACTGAATCGAGCGGCCTGATTAACTTGACCCTTTGGCGTGATGGCAGTTCCGAAATTCCTTGCGAGATGTGTCGAGAGAGCTGTCGAAAATGGGTCAGAGGCCTTGTTGCAGCGCCGGATCATCTGGATTGAGCTGCTCCAGCTGAGCCAACAGAATCTGCACATTCTGCAGTTGGCCGCTTTCTTTCCAGTAATTGATCAGCAAGACCCGCGCCTTGCGGTCGGCGGGGTGACGCTGGACGATTTCCTGCAACTGCTTCTGCGCCGCTTCCAGTTCTTCGGCGCTGTGCAGGGTGGTGGCGAGGTCGTAGCGGTAATCCTTGTTGTCGGGCTCAAGCTCGACGGCTTTGGACAAGCCGAGCAGGGCGTATTCGCGCTGATCGTGATGCAACAGCCACAAACCCAAGGCATGTTGCAGATAGGCCGAATCTGGTTGTGCCTTGAGTTGCTGGCCCAGCAATTGCCGGGCGGCATCGCTTTGGCCCTGGCGGTCGAGGACATCGATCTGCATCACCAGTGCCTGCAGATTGCCGGGTTCCAGGCGCAGGGTATTGTCGAGTGCGACCTGGGCCTCTTTGAGTTCAGCGTTGTGGATATGCAGGCGAGCCAGTTGTGCATAGTTGGCGGCGCTTTCGGGCTGTGCCTTGAGGGTCTGTTCCCAGCCATCAATCGCTTGTTGCAGCGGTGCGAAATACAGACCCAGTTCATCCGGCGTCAAGCCGAGCAGGGCGTTGATCGCGGCAAAACGCACGGTTTGATCTTCATCTTCAAGCATCGGCCCGAGCAACAGGCTGCGCTGCCCGCCCGGCACCAGTCCCACCACGCTTTTGATCGCCGCCAGCCGCACGGCGGGGGATTCGTTCTGCAGGTCGGTGTCGGCCAGCTTCAACGCCTGTGGACTCGGGTAGTTAGGCAGCTCGCCATGCAGCCACACGCGGCGCTTGACCGAGATGTCCGGCCGGCCCAGTTGTTGATACAACTGCCGCGCCGCGCCCGGCTCACCCGTGCGCGCGGCATTCAACGCTTCGCTGTAGCCGTGTTTAATCGCGTCGGGAATGACCGGGGAGGTGCTGCGCACGGACAACCAGGCCACGATGATGACAAGCACAAGGCCCAGGCTGATAAACAGGTAGCGGCGAGACTGAGGCATGCAGGTTTCCGAAACAGGCGTACTTGAGCAGAGCGGCAAGCTTCGGTCAGCTCGGCCCACGAGTCAAACCCTGTGCATGCGAATCGCCCTACACGCTGCGTCGACTCTGTTACCCGTCAGGCTTTCGATGCAGTGTCTACGCTTGCAGAAGTCGTTTCGTTGAGTGTGCCCATGCAAGCCCTGTTCAATTATTTCAAGGCGGTGATCCATCCGGGTCAGGCCGTTCTGCTGTTTGCCCTGCGAACCATTGCGGCAGGGTTGCTGACATTGTATCTGGCGTTTCTGTTCGACCTCGATCAGCCCAAGTGGTCGATCATGGCGGTGGTCATTGTCAGCCAGCCGCTGGCCGGGATGGCGCTGGCGCGCAGTTTCGGTCAGGTGATCGGCACGACCCTCGGGGCGGCGGTGGCGGTGTTGATCATGGCGATCTTTCCTCAGGCACCGCTGCCATTCATTACCACCCTGGCGCTCTGGCTGGCGCTGTGCACGGCAGGTGGCACGTTGCTGCGCTACACCAGTTCGCAGGCGTTTGTACTCAGCGGATACACCGCTGTGGTGGTGGCATTGCTGGCGATTCCGGATCAGGACGGCACATTCCTGCTGGCGGTTACCCGCGTCACCGAAACCTTGCTGGCCGTGGCATGCGTGTGTGTGGTCAGTCTGCTGACGGCCCGCCCGCAAGCCGTGGCCAAGGGTTATTTCGCCAAGGTCGATCAGGTCATCAAACTCGCTGCCAGTCACGCTGCGGCGGTGCTTCGTACCGAAGAAAGCGAGGCTGACTTCCAGCGCCGGCAAATGCAGCTGCTCGGTGAAATCAGTGCACTTGAGGGCTTGCGGCGGCATTTGTATTTCGATGCGCCGCGTTTGCGCAGCGCCAACAACCTGGTGCTGTTGCTCGGCAATCAGTTGATGTTGCTCACCTCGCGGCTCACGGCGTTGCGGCATCAGCGGCAATTGCTTACCGAGCGCTGGGAAGGCGAGCTGCCACTGGAAGTCCAGCGGCTGCGCGCCGAAGAACTCGCGGTTCTTGATCAATTGGCGGAGCAGGGACGTTCGGTATCGGCCGATGCGCGTCATCGTTTCATCACTCTGCAGAAGCAATTCGATGACCTGGCCTATGAGGCCGAACAATTGACCGAGGACATGAGTGCCACGCTGCGTTCCCTCGCGTGGGCGTTGCGCTGGGAGCAGGCGCGGCTGCTGCAGCAGCTCGAACAGATCCTTGAGTTGAGCGATGCCATTCAGGAGGGGCGAGAAGCCAGTTGCCTCTATCGCGGTCAGGCGAGCCCGCTGCACCTGGATTTCACGCTGGCGTCGATGAACGCCATCCGCGCCTTCACTGCGTTGCTGGTAGCGGGGCTGATCTGGATCGAAACCGCGTGGGACGGCGCCCGTGGCGGGATGATTCTGGTGGGCATCCTCTGCTCGCTGATGGCGACGTTTCCGCGACCATTGCTGGCGGCGCAGAGCTACGCACGGGGGTTGGGATTGGCGTTGCTGGTGTCGGCGCTCTATCAGTTCATGCTGGTGCCCTCGATCAGTGACTTCGAACCGTTGGCGCTGATGATCGCGCCGTTGTTGTATGTCATCGCGGTGGGACTGGCGAGCCCTGCGACGGCCGGCATCGGCATGGGGCTGGGCTTGTCGAGCTTCCTGATGATCGGTCCGCAGAATGTCGGTACCGGGCAGAACACCGCCATTCAATGGTTCGAATTTGCCGGCGCCTATGTCAGCGCGGCGATGCTGGCGTTGATCGTCTACGCATGGGTTTTTCCGTTCCGCCCGGCGCTGCGCATTCGTCGTTTGTACAACGAAGCGCGCGAACAGGTGTATGCCTTGAGCAAGTTGCCGGCCACCGATGAACAGCAATTTGCCTTTGAAAGCCGCATGGTCGACCGCTTGACCAGCATGCTCGGTCTGCTGCCGGCGGCGAACAGCCGCGCCATGCAGCAACTGTATGAAATCAGCCTGGCATGCGTAGCACTGGGTGTAGCGATGCATCAATTGCGACAACAGGCACAGAACAACGCGCTGCTGACGGACACCTTCACTCAGCGCCTGGCTTCGGCCCTGCGCAAGACCGGGCGTTTTGTGGCCGGGCGGCAGGACGTTCAACTGGCCCCCTTGCTCGACACACTGCACGTATTGGGCGATGAACTGGACGAGTTGCACGTCGCCAGTCATGAGCATGTCTGGTCGCTGTTCCGTATGCGCGTGGCGTTGTTGATCGTCGTGTCATTTCTGCAGCGCCATGGTGAAACCCTCCAGCGTTCTGTCCCGGAAGGAGACGCAGCTCTTGCCCATTGATTTCGAGATCGGCGGCGTCTATCTGCCGCCCATTGCCCAGGCGTTATTGTTGGCCATACCGATATTCATGGTGCTGGACTGGGGGTTGCGGCGCTTGGGCGTACTGCGTCTGGTCTGGCATGAAGCGCTGTTCGAAGGCGCTTTGTATGCCTGCGTCTGTGCCACGCTGATTTTGCTGATGGGAGCCTGAGCCTTGAAAGTGTTACTCACTCGCTTGATAACGTTGTCGGTGGTGTTGCTGGCGATCGTGCTTGGCTGGTTTGCCTGGGAGCATTACACCCGCGCACCGTGGACTCGCGATGCCCGGGTGAGGGCGGATGTGGTGACGTTGTCGGCGGATGTCTCCGGGCGCATTGTCAGCCTCGCGGTGCAGGACAACCAGCATGTCGACAAGGGCCAACTGCTGATGGAGATCGACCCGGCGCGTTACCGCCTGGCAGTGGAGCACTCGCGCCGCGAGGTGGAAGTGGCCAAGGCAACGCTGGGTCAGTCGCAAGCGGCGATCGTTGCCAGCGAAGCGTTGCTCAAACAGCGGCAAAGCGAAGAGCGTCGGCGGCGTACGCTCAAGCAGGGTTTCGCGATTTCCGGGGAGGAATGGGAAAAATCCAGTACCGACGTGGCGGTGGCTCAGGCCGACCTGTTACGCAACCAGGCGAATCTCGGCCTGGCCGAGGCCAACGTACAACTGGCGATTGCCGCGTTGACCCAGGCCGAACTGGATTTGCAGCGCACTCGCGTCGAGTCACCGGTCAGTGGCTATGTCACTAACCTGCTGACTCGCGAAGGTGACTACGCAGTGAGTGGCGGCGCGTTGTTGGCGCTGGTTGACAGCGATTCGTTCTACATCAGCGGTTACTTCGAAGAAACCAAACTGCCACGGATCGAGGAGGGCGATCGGGTACGCGTGCAATTGATGAGCGGGGAGTCCTTCGACGGTACGGTGCAGAGCATTGCCTTCGCCATCGCCGACGGGGAGAACGCGCCGGGCAGCCGGTTACTGGCCAACATCAATCCGAGTTACACGTGGGTAAAACTGGCACAGCGGGTGCCGGTGCGGATCGAGATTGATGGCGGCTATGCCGGCAAGGATCGCTTGCGCGCAGGCACCACAGCCACCGTTACCGTCCTGGAAAACAACACTGGAAAAAAGGCACAAAAAAACCCCGCGACCGAATGATACGCGGGGCAAAAAATTTGGTTGGTTGCGGCCAACCAAAGGAGCTCTTTAACAATCGATTACTTGCTGGCCACTGTCTCCGGTTGCCAGCCACCGCCAAGGGCTTTGTAGATCGCGACGATGCCGCGATACAGGTCGACTTCGGCCTGGGCCTGGCTGTCTTCGGCGTTCAGGCGCTCACGCTGGGCGTCGAGCAACACAAGGAAGTCGGTCGTACCTTCGCGATAGCGGATTTCCGCCAGGTCGGCAGCCTTGCGGCTCGATTCGCTCTGACGGATCAGCGAGATCAAGCGTTGCTGACGTTTGCCGTAATCACTGAAAGCGTTTTCCGATTCTTCCAGGGCCAGCAGCACTTGTTGCTCGTAGGTCGCCAGGGCGCCTTCGGCATCGGCATCGGCGCCACGCAAACGGGCGCGCACGCTGCCAAGATCAAATGCTGCCCAAGTGATGCTCGGACCGAGAGCCCAGGCGTTGGCCGCCGAGGAACCAATCTGCGAACCACGCCCGGCCGTCCAGCCGAGGAAGCCGCTGAGGCTGACCCGTGGGAACAGATCGGCTTTCGCCACGCCGATGCGCGCCGTGGCCGAAGCCAGTTGGCGTTCAGCGCTGAGGATGTCCGGACGACGTTGCAACAGTTCACCCGGATCACCGATTGGCAGAGCCTTGGCAATCGCCGGCAAGTCTTTAGGACTCAGATCGACGGTCAGCTTGTCCGGACGCTCGCCCAAGAGGGTAGCGATACGGTTTTTCTGGCGAACCTGTTCTGCCTGCAATTGCGGCACGCTGGCTTCGACCGAGGCCAGACGCGCATCGGCGCGTTCGACATCGAGCTGATCGCCAACGCCGGCGTCACGCAGGCTGATGGTGATTTTGCGCGACTCCTGCTGGTTGTTCAGGTTGGCCACGGCGATCTTCTCGCGCAGCTGAGCGCCACGCAGTTGACCGTAAGCGTCGACCAGTTCGGCAATCATGGTGACTTGCAGTTGATACAGGTCGGCTTCCGCAGCTTGCTGATCGGCGTCGCTGGCTTCCAGGTTGCGCTGGATGCGGCCGAAAAGGTCCAGCTCCCAGGCCATGTCCAGACCGAGGTCATAGCGTTCGCTATTGACCCGGTTGGTGGTCTGGCCGGGGATTTGCCCCTTGGCCAGATCACTGCTGGCGCGGCTGGTGATGGTCGGCATCGCATCGTTGCTGGCGTCGTCGCGGATCGCCCGGGCGGCTTTCCAGCGGGCGAACGCCACGCGCAGTTCACGGTTGCCTTGCAGCGACTGGGTCACCAACTGGTTGAGGGTTGGATCGTCGAATTGCTGCCACCAGATGCCTTCGAATTTCGAACGGTCGAAGTTCTTTTGCCCGGCGGCGCCGTCGGTGGCGGCCGTGATATTGGCCGCCTCCGTGGCTGGGGTCTTGTAGTCGGGGCCGACAGCGCAGGCGCTGAGGGCCAGCACCAGCAGACTCGGCAGGAAGACTTTCAGACTCATTGTTGCGCCTCCAGTTTCAGAGCTTTGGCCGCTTTGCGGGCTTCGCCGCGTTCGACAAAGTTACGGATCAGTACGTAGAACACTGGCGTCAGCAACAGACCGAAGAAGGTCACCCCGAGCATCCCGGAGAACACCGCCACACCCATGGCGTGACGCATCTCGGCACCGGCACCGCTGGAGAACACCAGTGGCACCACACCCATGATGAACGCGAAAGAGGTCATCAGGATCGGCCGCAGACGCAGACGGCAGGCTTCCAGTACCGCTGCGAGCGGGTCGAGGCCTTCTTCCTGTTTGTCCTTCGCGAACTCGACGATCAGAATCGCGTTCTTACACGCCAATCCCACCAGTACGATCAAGCCGATCTGGGTGAAGATGTTGTTGTCACCGCCGGAGATGATCACACCGGTGATGGCCGACAGCAGGGTCATCGGTACGATCAGGATCACCGCCAGTGGCAGGCTCCAGCTTTCGTATTGAGCGGCCAGTACCAGGAACGCCAGCAATACGCAGAGCGGGAACACGAACAGCGCGGTGTTGCCGGACAGAATCTGCTGGTAGGTCAGGTCGGTCCACTCGTAGGTCATGCCGTTCGGCAGTTCATCTTTCAGCAGTTTCTCGATGGCTTTTTCCGCCTGGCCGGAGCTGTAGCCCGGGGCAGCCGCGCCGTTGATTTCTGCGGTGATGAAACCGTTGTAGTGCATCACGCGATCCGGGCCCGAGGTGTCGCTGACCTTGATGAAGGTCGCCAGCGGGATCATTTCGCCTTTGTTGTTGCGTACTTTCAGCTGGCCGATCTGGTCGGATTCGAGGCGGAACTGCTGTTCGGCCTGAACGTTGACCTGATAGGTACGCCCGAAGCGGTTGAAGTCGTTGGCATACAGCGAACCCAGGTAGATCTGCAGGGTGTCGAAGATGTCGCTGACGGCCACGCCGTGGGTCTTGGCTTTTTCACGGTCGATGGCGGCATCGACCTGTGGCACGTTCACCGTGTAGCTGGTGAACAGGCCGGCCAGTTCCGGCACGCTGTGGCTCTTGTTGATGATGTTCATGGTTTCTTTGTACAGCTCGTCGTAGCCCAGGTTGCCCCGGTCTTCGATTTGCAGACGGAAACCACCAATGGTGCCCAGACCTTGTACTGGCGGTGGCGGGAAGATCGCCATGTATGCCTCTTGAATGTTCGCGTATTGGCCGTTCAAGGCACCGGCGATTGCACCGGCGGACATGCTCGGGTCTTTACGTTCGTCGAACGGTTTCAGGGTCACGAAGACGATGCCGGCGTTCGGGCTGTTGGTGAAGCCGTTGATCGACAGACCCGGGAACGCTACGGCGCTTTCCACGCCTGGCTGTTTCAGCGCCATGTCCGACATGCGCTTGATCACTTCTTCGGTGCGATCCAGGCTCGAAGCATCCGGCAGTTGCGCGAAGGCCACCAGGTATTGCTTGTCCTGGCCGGGTACGAAACCGGTCGGCGTGCTGGAGAAACCGAAGAAGGTCAGCACCATCAGGCCTGCGTACAACAGCAGGGCGATGCCGCTGCTACGGATAACCCGGCGCACGGTGCCGACGTAGCCATGGCTGGCACGATCGAAGAAACGGTTGAACGGACGGAACAGCCAGCCACCGAAGATCTTGTCGAGCACTTTGGAGAAGCGGTCTTTCGGTGCGTCGTGGCTTTTCAGCAATACAGCGGCCAGTGCTGGCGACAGGGTCAGCGAGTTGAACGCCGAGATCACCGTCGAAATGGCGATGGTCAGTGCGAATTGCTTATAGAACTGCCCGGTGAGACCGGAGATGAAGGCCGCCGGAATGAACACCGCACACAGCACCAGCGCCGTGGCAACGATCGGGCCGGTCACTTCACGCATCGCCCGTTTGGTGGCTTCGACCGGTGTCAGTCCGAGTTCGATGTTCCGTTCGACGTTCTCCACCACCACGATGGCGTCGTCCACCACGATACCGATCGCCAGTACCAGGCCGAAAAGCGACAGCGCATTGAGCGAGAAGCCGAACAGGTGCATCACCGCAAACGTACCGATCAACGATACCGGCACCGCCACCAACGGAATGATCGAGGCGCGCCAGGTTTGCAGGAACAGGATCACCACCAGTACCACGAGGATCAGTGCTTCGAAGAGGGTGTGAACCACCGCCTCGATCGAGCCGCGCACGAAAATCGTCGGGTCATAGACGATGCTGTAGTCCATGCCTTGCGGGAAGTTTTTCTTCAGCTCGTCCATCTTGCCGCGAACATCGTTAGAGATGTCGATGGCATTGGAGCCTGGACGCTGGAAGATCGGGATGGCCACCGCCGGCTGGTTGTCCAGCAACGAACGTAGCGCATATTGGCTGGAGCCCAGTTCAACGCGAGCGATGTCCTTGAGGCGAGTGATTTCACCGTTGTCGCCTGCGCGAATGACGATGTTCTCGAATTCTTCCTCGCTGACCAGTCGGCCCTGAGTGTTGACCGACAGCTGGAAGCTCTGGGCATTCGGGGCAGGGGGCGCACCCAATTGACCGGCCGCGACCTGACGGTTCTGCTCACGAATCGCGGTCACTACATCGGTAGCGGTCAGATTGCGCGAAGCGGTCTTGTTCGGGTCAAGCCAGACACGCAGCGAGTAGTCGCCCATACCGAACAGCTGCACGTCACCGACACCGTTCAGACGAGCCAGCTCATCCTTGATGTTGAGGATTGCGTAGTTGGACAGGTAGAGCATGTCGTAGCGCTTGTCCGGGGAGGTCAAGTGCACAACCATGGTCAGGTCAGGCGAAGCCTTGTCGACGGTGATACCGATGCGCGTCACTTCCTCGGGAAGTTTCGGCTCGGTACGAGTCACCCGGTTTTGCACCTGCACCTGCGCATTGTCCAGATCAGTGCCCAGAGCGAAAGTGATGGTCAGGGTGATCTTGCCGTCGGCGGTCGACTGCGAGGACATGTACAGCATGTTCTCGACGCCGGTGATGGCCTGCTCCAGCGGAGCGGCCACGGTTTCACCGATGACTTTAGGGTTAGCGCCCGGGAAGTTGGCACGCACGACCACGGTTGGCGGCACGACTTCCGGGTATTCGCTGATCGGTAGCTGGAACAGCGAGATCGCACCGGCGATCAGGATCAGCAGCGACAGCACCGCTGCGAAGATCGGCCGTGAAATGAAGAATTGGGAAAAATTCATCGGAGTTGTCGTCCCTTAACCGCGTGGGGTCGTAGCAGCCAGCTTCACAACCGAACCGGACGCACCTTTGGCAGGGGCGACTTTGGGCAGGTTGCTGGCTTCCAGCGCTTGACGTTGTTGAGCGAGTGCCGCGATGGTCTGTTCGCTGGCCATCGGCACCACTTCTGGGGTGACCGGCGAGCCAGGACGAACCCGTTGCAGACCCTTGACGATGATCGTGTCGTCCTTGTTCAGGCCGTTACGGACGATGCGCAAGCCTTCGATTTTCGGACCCAGTTCGACGGCGCGGTACGCGGTTTTGTTGTCCGCATCCATCACCAGTACGAACTTCTTGCCCAGGTCGGTACCGACGGCTTCGTCGTTGATCAGCATGGCGTTGTAGGTGCCGCTGCCGACCAGTTTCAGCCGTGCATACAGGCCCGGGGTGTAGGTGCCGTCGCGGTTATCGAATACCGCGCGACCCCGGATGGTGCCGGTTTTCGGGTTGACCTGGTTGTCGACGAAGTTCATCTGGCCGAGGTGCGGGTTGCCGTCTTCGTTGGACAGGCCCATGTACACCGGGGTGGTCGCGCCGCGCTGACCGTTACGGGCGAGTTGGGTGTATTTGAGGAACACACGCTCGTCAGCGTCAAAGTAGGCATAAACGCGGTCGGTGGACACCACACTGGTCAGCGGGGTGGTGTCGGCAGTCACCAGGTTACCGGCGGTGATCTCGGCACGGCTGACGCGGCCACTGATCGGCGCGGTTACGCGGGTGAAGCTGAGGTTCAGTTTGGCCAGGTCCAGTTGCGCTTGCAGGGCACCGACGGCGGCGCGGGCTTCTTGAGCGGCGCTGGTGCGCGAGTCGGCCAGTTCGGCGGAAATGGCGTTGCTGGCACGCAGACGTTCACCACGACCGGCTTCGTTTTCGCTGCGGGTGGCGTTGGCGCGGGATTGGGCGACCAGTGCTTCGAGGCGGCGCACCTCAGCCTGGAACGGGCGCGGGTCAATCTGGAACAGCAGGTCGCCTTTCTTGACCAGTGCGCCTTCGGTGAAAGCCACCTCGTCAATCTGGCCGGAGACCCGTGGACGGATTTCAACGGTTTCTGGCGCTTCGAGGCGCCCGGTGAATTCGTCCCACTCGTTGACCGGTTGTTCCAGCACCTTGGCCACGCTGACTTTCGCAGCGGGCATAGTGGCGGCAGTCTCCGGAGTCTTGCCGCAGGCGCTCATCACCAGTACGGCCAACATGGCCAACGGGAAGCGCAAATGTTTGAGTGACTGTTCCATGGATGCATCCGCCAATGTATTGAAGATGGGCGGATGATGCTCGGCGAGGTGTGATGGCACGAATCGAATGAAGCAAAGGTAACTATCATTCGGAATGATATAAGAGCCGAACGAGCCCTCTAGCATGCACCTTTCGTTAGGTGGCTATCAATCTCTCTGAAGGCAACTCTGTGTTGCCCAGTGTGCAAAAGTCTGGGGCGAGGCTGCGCGGCGGGGATTATGCGGGGATTAAAAATGCCGAACCCGCCATGGCGGCGGGTTCGACAATGCGGTCAGAGTTTCGGCAACTGACCGATGCGGCCAATCATTTCCGTGACGATCTGCAGATCCAGCTGGAATTGCTCCACAGTCTTGAACTCGCCATCGGTGTGACCGGTGTACTTCACATCCGGCATCGCCAGACCGAACTGCACACCGTTCGGCAGTTCATGCACGGAGGTGGCGCCGGCGGAGGTACCGAACTCGTGTTTCATACCGAGGTTTTCTGTCGAAACCGCCAACAATGCCTTGACCCATTCGCCCTCAGGATTGCGGTACATCGGCTTCGCAATCGAGTAGTCGAGCGCAACCGCTACGTGGGATTTCTTGCTCCACGCCGCCAGTTTCTCAGCGATTTCAGCCTTGAGCTTCTCCGGCGACTTGCCCTTCGGCACGCGCAGGTTGACCGCGAGTTTGAAGGCCTTTTCGTCCATGCCGACGTAGGTCAGCGAAGTCGTCAGCGGCCCCATGAAGGAATCCGAGAAGCCGACACCCAGCTTGTTGCCCAGGTAATCCAGGCCCCAGTTGTCGGCGGCATAACGCGCGGCATCGGTGATGTGGTTGTGCTTGAACGCGACTTTGCCATCAAGGCTATTGATAAAGACCAGCATCCGCGCGACCGGGTTGACCCCGGATTCGGGCTCGGAGGAGTGCGCGGACACACCGGTCACGGTCAGTTTGACGTCTTTGCCGTCGACCTTGGCGCTGACCTGGAAATCGCCGCCATTGCGCTTGGCAAACTCGTCACCGGCCTTCTGCAGGCTGGCAGCCAGCTCCGCAGGCTTGTCGGTGACCAGGGTGGCGACCGACGCCGAAGGAATCTGGTTGGTCGCCAGGCCACCGGTCATCGAGGTGATCTCCGCACCTTTGCCTTCACCTTTGCGCTTGGCAAAGTTGGCCATGACGGTGCCGTAGCCTTTCTCGGCAATCACCACCGGGTAACCACCATCCAGCGCCAGGTTGTAGTTCGGCGTCGGATTGCGTTCGAAGTAGTAAGGGATCGCGTCGCCCGTGGTTTCTTCGGTGGTGTCGACCAGCAGCTTGAAGTTGCGCACCAGCGGCAGTTTTTCTTCCTTGATGACTTTCATGGCGTAGAGCGTGACCACGATACCGTTCTTGTCATCCTCGGTGCCGCGACCATACATGCGGTCACCGATCCGGGTGATCTTGAACGGGTCGAGGCGGGTGCCATCCTTGAGCACCCAGTTTTCCGGCGTCACCGGTACCACGTCGGCGTGCGCATGAATGCCGACGACTTCATCGCCACTGCCGTCGAGGGAAATCTCGTAGACGCGGTTGTCGATGTTGCGGAATTTCAGATTGAATGACTCGGCAAGACTTTTGATCTTTGCGGCGATCTTGATGAATTCCGGGTTGTCATGCTGTTCGACACCGTCCTTGCGATACGTCGGGATCTCGACCAGTTCGCGCAGGGTTTCGGTGGCGGCAGCGCTGTATTTCGCGCGCGTGTAGATACCCAACAGACGATAGATTTCGTTCTGCTGCTCGGCCGTCAGGCTCTTGTTATCGAGGTAAGCACCAATAGCCGGGCCGATGTCGGCGGTTTTCGCCAGATCGCTCTTGCCCAGGCTGCCGAGGAACTGGCGGAAGTCTGTGGCTTTGTCGGCGCTGTAAGTCTTGAGAATTTCAGCGCTCTGCTGCGGGGTGATATTGGCTTGTGCGGGCGCCGTGAACACGGCAAGACCGGCCAGCATCAAGGTGGTGGCAGCCAGTTTTTTGAAAGGGACATTCATTACGAAGGGCATTCCTTTGCAGGGCAGTGAGTTAGGCGTGTCTCAACGCTGAGACACATACACTTACAAACTAACACCGTGCCAGAGCCTTGCGGGAGACCTGAAAGGGGATGTGTCGCACAAAAACGCAAAAGAGGCGCACAAATGAAAAACTATTTCGAGGTGCTCTATCCGCGCCCTATGAGTGATGGCACCATGCGATTACTTTCAAGGATGGGATGACAAACGTGGCGTCAAACTTCTTCACCCCCGCTCAATTCGACTGTTTGAATACATGGCACGAGAAGGTCTTTGACAAGACCGACATTTCACACCGGCGTGCCTACAGCCAATTACGTGAGGCGTACGACATCACCAAGCAATGGGCTTACGTATTACAACGGCGTGTGTTTCCAGACAGCATCGCCCCCCATGTCATTCGCAGGCCCATTGGCCAGTGGAGCAAGAAGTTTTTGGGCTACAACTGGGCACGAATCTATCCTCGTGCGGACGCTCCCCAAGGCTTGGCATATACCGTCGGTATTGATGCCACTTGGGGCTTTGTCGTCAAACTTGATCTGGTCGATAAAAAGATCACAGATCCCACGTTGCGTGAGCGCTATGAAAAGTTGCGCGGCCCTTATCAGTCATCACCTATTGTTGCGACCTTGCCAGCGGAACAGGGCCTGGCGCGCGGCTTCCAGGGAATTGTCGACTGGAGTGCCGAGGCCATTACAAAATTTGAAATTGGATACGAAGATATGGCTGAACAGTTTGGTTTGAACACTACGCCTGCCTTGTCAGAATTGTTGGAACACTTCCAAGTCAGCAAGGACTTCAGACTGCGGCAGCCAAAGTGGAGTCGCGAGATGACGCAGTTGTTTGCCCGCTTCGCTGTTGCGATACACGAACTGGGTTTTGACTGGTGGTCAACCAAGTCGACTAATACTCAGTTGGTCTTCGGCAGCAAGCGCAAGGATGCGATAAAGGGATCATCAACGGGCGTGTTGTTTGTGCAATCGAATCGTGTGTCGGTCCGTTGGGCATCTTTCGGTGGTCTCAAAACAATATCGGTAAACGAGGATCTGAGTGAGGCGCTTGTAGCGTCGGTTGAAGCAATAGATGCCCAAAATAGCGGTATCTGGCCCCAGCAAGAGCCAACCTTCAGGCGCATAGGTTTATGGCCAGATAATTACGGTAGCGAGGAAAGTGTGGGCGCAGAGGAGGGTGAATATCCCGATAGTCTTGGATCGTTCAAGGCGGACGCTCCACGGAATCGAATTTATTTTGGCCCGCCGGGCACTGGCAAAACCCGCATGTTGCAAGCTCTGCTCCGTGATGAATACACGTCCTGCGAAGGCACTAAGCGCTACGAGTTTGTGACGTTTCACCAATCCTACGGCTACGAAGAGTTTGTTGAGGGCCTGCGTCCGGTGCTTGTCGATCCCTGCGGTCAGGCACCCGAAGCGGAGTTGGCAAAGGATGTCCGCTACGAGATCAAAAAAGGTACATTCCTGCGGCTGTGCGAAGAGGCACAGAAAAATCCGGATCAGCAGTACGCGATGGTGATCGACGAAATCAACCGCGGCAACATCAGCAAGATTTTCGGCGAGCTGATCACGCTTATCGAAGTCGACAAGCGCAAGGGTGGCGAATATGAGGTGACCCTGACGCTGCCTTACTCAAACACGCCATTCAGCGTTCCATCAAATGTTGATGTGATCGGGACGATGAATACGGCCGACCGCTCACTGGCATTAGTTGATACGGCATTGCGTCGTCGTTTCGAATTCATCGAGTTGATGCCAGAGCCGTCGGTGTTAACCGGAATCGAGGTTTCCGAAAGAGGCCATATCATCCGTCTCGATGATCTCCTGACTGTAGTCAACAAGCGTATCGAAGCGTTGTATGACCGTGAACACGCTATTGGACACGCGTATTTCACGTCTTTGAAAAATATCGCACCCGAGGCGCGTTTCCCGGCTCTCGCCGACATTTTCAAAACTCGCATTATTCCTCTGCTGGAAGAGTATTTTTTCGAGGATTGGCAAAAAATTCGACTGGTATTGGGTGATAACCAGAAAACAGGGGGCATGTTTGAGTTTGTCCAAGAGTTGAGAACCGACAGTCTTCCCAAGGATCTGTTTGGCGCCAATCACGGGCTGGATGAATACTCGCTGCGGCCTCAGTACCGTTTGAATGCGGATGCGTTGCGTCACCCGCAAGCTTTTATAGAAATCTACGCGACGCTTGCCTGATGACGTCCATACAGATTTTCGAGTTCGACACGCTGGTACCCAAGACTGACGGTGCGAATGGCAACACTGTTCCTGCGAAGGTATTTGCCTGGCTTGAAGAACAATGCCTGACCCCTGACGTACAGGCGCCGGTCTGGATGAAACTGACCAGTCGTCGGGGGCGGCGCGCCATTCAGCTCACCAACTATGTGGGCGTGCTCTGCGCTCCTTGCGGTTATCAGATAGAGATTCTGCCCAAGATCGGTCGCGATACGTCTGTGAAAAAGGCTCGTAGTAATTTGATTGAAATGCTCAAGTGTCTTCGGGGCTTTCGTCATATCAAGACATCTGATGCTGATCTTCAAAAGCACCAGATGCCGTTGCTCGAGGTATTTCTCCAGCAGTTTTTAGGGTCCGCAAGGGATGTAGTGAAGCGAGGCGTTCGAAGTGACTACAGCACTCGGCAGGCAAATATGTCGAGCCTGCGTGGCAAATTGTTGTTAGCGCCTCATCTCTCGCAGAATGTGGTGCGTCGTGACCGGTTTTTCACCGAATACGACGAGTTTATTCAAGACAGGGCGGAAAACAGGCTTATTCATACTGCTCTGCGAAAAGCGCTTGGCATGTGCAAAGCACCGGCTAACCAGCGCTTGGCGCGCGAGTTGAGTTTCGTGTTTGCCGAAGTGCCGATGTGCACCGACATTGTCCAGGATCTCAAGCGCATCCGGCTGGATCGGGGCATGGCCTATTACGAACCTGCGCTTGCCTGGGCACGGTTAATCCTGCAGGGCGACAGCCCGGTGACAGGTGCAGGAAAGCACAACGCACCTTCCATGTTGTTTCCTATGGAGGCGGTGTTCGAAGCTTATGTGGCCAAGCACCTTGGAGCTCAGGTCCGACAGGGTTTCAATCTGCGGACCCAGACCAGCAAGCACCATTTAGTGAGCCACAAGCAGCAAGACTGGTTTCGCCTCAAGCCGGATTTGCTGATAGAGCAGGGCGTGCAGACTTGCATGGTGCTCGATACGAAATGGAAGCTTCTGGATAGCGCCAAGGGTAACAGCAGTGAGAAGTACCAACTCAGCCAGAGCGACTTCTACCAATTGCACGCCTACGCACACATTTATTTGAAAAGCCTGGGCAGCGTCGTCTTGATCTACCCGTGGACGGAGTCATTTACTCAAGCTTTGCCTGTATTCGAATTCAGTAGTTCGAAAGACTTGAAACTCTGGGTTGTGCCGTTTTGTTTCGAAAGCCGCAAGTTGTTACTGCCAGAGATATCACCTTTGGGTTGGTGTCTCTATGGCAGTGAAACTCGCGAAATCGTGGAGGGGGAAAGCACTCTCCAGGCATGAGTTATCGATGCGGGAATACACGGTTACCCTTCACGAGGTGGTGGTTAACTGAAAAGCTGCTCAATCATGAACTTGGACGGAATGGACATCGTATTCGTGTAATAGGCCTCATACCCATAGGCGGTTATGCGAACTTTGCACGGAATTGAAGCTTGCGACGCCAGCAACGGCTTGATGGCGTCGTAGTCATTCAAGTCGCGTTGCGTTCCATCCGGATTGGTGTAGTAAAAGATCAGATCGGAAGAGAATTTGTAGTTGGGCTTGGCCTGACTGCTCGCGTTCACTCGGCCTTCGGCTTTAATCGCGATTGAATGCTCAGACGAAAACTCCATATCACGATTGAGAGAGCAGATCAGTGTCGGTGTGAGCTGATTGGATTTTTCGTAATCATTGAAAGCACTCTGCAAGTCCACCGTGGAACTGACGTGCGCGGTGAACAGGTTGTTGGGGCTCAGTGCGAACGACGATAACGTGAGGTCTGCCGGTGGAATGCCCGCTGTCTTTACACAGCCGGTGCAGAGAAGAACTACCAGGTAAATAACTGCGCGGAATCTGTTCATTGGCCGAAGATACCGTTGATTGAATCAAAAATCAGATCGCAGGCGGATTTCGTTCCTTGCACAGGTTCGAAAAACATCCAGTCAGCAGAAGCATGGTGCTTATCAATGGTTTTATTGATGGTCGGACCTGCCTCGATAATCCAGCGCTCCCTGAAGTCAGCGACACAGTCAGATTTGTCAGGTGTACTGGCGTTGGTGCGGATGTTGATCCATGTTTCGGCGACAGGCGTTGGTTCAGAGAAATAGATGTCGGAACCCACCCATACGAGGAACCCTTCACCCACGGGATCGAGTGTCACCAGATTAATGGTTTTCGTGCAGCGACGGCTGGATAGCAGCACTTGAACTTATGCTCAACGCAGTAGGCCGGAGAATGTCGGCCTTGGGCAGGCGTGGTACCCGGGAAGTGCGAAGATGTGGTGTCAGTTCAGCAAGACGTTGATCACCTGGGCATCCGGACTGATGCGCGTGTTCGTCTTCAATCACACCGATGGTGTTTGCACAGGCGAGGGGCACAGGCGTTTGCATGCGTGAAGTACGCATAAAATCTTACCGTCCTTGGAAATTTCGTTGCGAAGAATGCCGCAAGCCACTTTTGCGTTCAACAGTATTGCGCATCTCAAAATCTGATATCAGAAAGGGACAAGGCGTGACTCGCGCGTATTGCGGCGAAAGCCGACCCAAGAATGATGGCTTTCCATCCAGCTGTTTCACGGTTGATAGGGTCGCGTAGCACGAAGTCGTTCAGATGCTGGAGGATCAGCGAGTGAGTTTTGCTCTATCATGAGCTGGCGTTCATGTAAGCACTTTTCTGATAACTCGCTGGATGCTGCCCTAATGAGAGACCTGCCGCCCACCGCGACCTTGCGCGCATTTGAAGCTGCCACCCGGCATTTGACCTTTACGTCGGCCGCACAAGAGCTACATGTGACTCAAAGCGCGGTCAGTCACCAGCTCAAGCATCTTGAAGCCCTTTGGGGGGTGCAGTTGTTTGAACGTGGCAAGGCGTTACGCCTCACAGCAGCGGGGGCTGCGCTGGCGCCCATCGTGCGCGAATTTTTCATCAGCCTGGAGGCGACTTTGGGGGATTTGCGCGAGCAAAAAGACAGAGTTCGACTCAGCGTCAGCACCACTTATTCTTTCGCTCTCAAATGGCTGCTGCCACGCTTGCCGCGTCTCTCTCGTCAGCACCCCGAGCTGCTGGTCTCGCTGGACACCACGGACGAAATAATCCACTTCTCTCACGGCCAGGCTGATGTTGCGATCAGGCTAGGCAAGGGCAATTACCCCGGTCTGCATTCGGAGTTCCTTTTTGGGGAGCAGGTATTTCCTGTGGCCAGCCCCGAACTGCTGCGGCGCGATGGGACACCACAGAGCCCCGCAGAGTTGTTGCATTTCCCGCTGCTGACGCGGGATGGTGCCGAACTGGTGCCAAAATGGGAGGTATGGTTTCAAGCCGTCGGGCTGGCCTATTTGCCGCTCAAGGAGAGCGTCAGATTTGGCGACACCAACATGACGGTCGAGGCAGCCTTGCTCGGCCATGGCGTTGCATTGGTGCGCAGCGGGCATGTCGAGAACGAAATCAGCGATGGCCGTTTGGTGCGGTTGTTTGATGTGCCATTCCCATCACCGCTGGCGTACTACTTCGTCTGCCCCAAGGGCATCGAAGCGCAACCGCATATCGCCAGCTTTTGCCAATGGTTGGTCAGTGAGGCGCTGAAGTCCAACGACCGGATGGGTGAGTCATGAGTATACGTTCATGCTGCGATGAGGAGGCTTCGCTTTAGTCCCGTTGCCGCATTGCCTAAAGTGGCGCATGCCTATTCATATCATCTTCCTCGTGCTTTTCGCCGCGCTCCTGCATGCCAGCTGGAATGCGCTGCTGCGTAGCGGCGCCGATCGGTTGTGGTCGATGACGGTGATGTGCATTGCCATTGCCATCACCAGTGGCGTCGCCGCAGTGTTCATGGATCCCCCCGCAATTGAGAGCTGGGACTACGCGGTGCTTTCGGGCTTGCTGCATGTCGGCTACAACCTGTTTCTGGTGCGCAGTTACCGGGTCGGCGACCTGGGGCAGACCTATCCGATCTCACGTGGATCGTCGCCGGTGCTGATTACCTTGGGGGCCGCCGTATTTGCTGGAGAAAGCATCACGCCTGACGTGTTACTCGGTATTGCGCTGGTGTCAGGCGGGATTATGTCGCTGGCTTTCAGAGGGCGCAGTCTGTCGGTTCCCAGCCTGCCTTATGCGCTGGGAACGGGCGGCTTTATCGCGGCCTACAGCGTGGTCGACGGCATCGGCGCCAGGCTCTCCGGCGCGCCGCTTGCCTACACCGTGTGGATGTGTGCGCTGTGGGGCGTGCTGATGCCGGTGGTCTACATCGGCCTACGCGATACCCGCAGCTTGTTCTGCGTCCGGCCCGGAACAGTGACCGCATTGGTCGGCGGGCTGGTCTCTTTGCTCGCCTATGCAATGGTCATCTACGCCATGACCGAAGCGCCCTTGGGCGCGGTATCGGCATTGCGCGAAACCAGCGTGCTGTTTGCGGCGTTGATCGGCTATGTGTTTCTCGGCGAGACGCTCACCGCGCGCCGAATACTGGCATGCGTAGTGATCGCCAGCGGCACCCTCATCATTGGCTGATACAGCCCAACGGCTCAGGAGTCATGTTTCATGGTCAACGTCTCGCAGGCACCGCTGATTCTAATCACGGGTGGAAGTCGTGGAGTGGGGGCAGCCACCGCGCGGCTGGCCGCCGCAAGAGGTTATGACGTGGCGATCAGCTACGTTGCCAACGAGTCCGCGGCGCTGGCCGTGGCTGCGGATGTAGAAGCATTGGGGCGCCGGGCGTTGACGATGCGGGCCGACAGTGCGGACCCCCAACAGGTGGCCGATTTGTTCGCGGCCATCGACCGCACGTTCGGACGCATCGACGTCCTGGTCAATAACGCCGGGATGCTGGCGCCTCAGTCACGCCTGGAGGACCTCGGCTTCGAGCGGATGCAGCGCATCTTTGCGGTCAATGCCATTGGGCCAGTTCTCTGTGCCCAACAGGCGGTGAAGCGTATGTCTTACCGCCACAACGGCCCGGGCGGCGTGGTGATCAATGTGTCTTCGGCCTCGGCGCGCCTTGGTAGCCCCAATGAATATGTCGACTATGCGGCGTCAAAGGGAGCCTTGGAAACGTTCACCATTGGCTTTGCAAAAGAGGTGGCTCGGGAAGGTATACGCGTCAACTGTATTCGCCCCGGACATATCTATACCGACATGCATGCCAGTGGCGGTGAGCCGGGGCGGGTGGATCGTGTCAAGGATTCGATCCCGATGGGGCGGGGCGGACAGCCTGAGGAAGTAGCTCGCGCGATTCTATGGTTGGCGAGCGCGGAGGCATCCTTCGTTACCGGTACATTCCTCGATGTAACGGGGGGCAAATGAGTCAGTGGCACGGATCATCCACTACCTGCGTTCGGCTTGCCTAACCTTGCGACTCAAACCCGGTGTCTTGCCCGTGATGCGCTTGAATGCACGACTGAAAGCGGCCTGGGATGTATAGCCCAAACGCTGCGCTACCTCTTCAATCGGTAGCCTTTCGAGGGTCAGCCACTGGCTTGCAAGCCGCATTCGCAGTTCGGTGACATAGCGCAGCGGGGCCATGCCAATCGTCGCCTGGAAGCGGTCCGCGAAGGCCGAGCGTGAGGAATTGCAGTGCTCTGCCAACTGCGCAACAGTCCAGTCGCGGCCCGGTTGTTGATGGAGCGCAAGCAGTGCACCGGCCAAGCGGGGATCGCGCAAGGCGGCGACCAGGCCAGAAGCATTGCCGCAGGCGCACTCGACCCAGCCGCGAACGACCATGGCCGCCACCACGTCGGCCAAACGCGCGAGGATGCCAGCGAAGCCGACGCGTGCGGCGCTTACCTCGCGTTCCATGGTGGTCAGGATCGGCACCAGCCCGGGGTAACGCTGGCCGCCGGCATCAATCAGCATCAGTCCCGGCATCAGCCGGCCAAGGCCATGGATACTGCCCAGCTCAAACTCCATACAACCACTGAACAGAATAGTGCTCGGAGTGGCGCCGGCATCGGTTCCGGTATCCACCGCGCTGACGGTGTCACCCAAGGGCGCGCCGTCTAGACGGTCGATGTCTTGAACAGGCGCGTCCGGATGGGAAAACAGTTGATGGGCCGCGCCATGGGAAATAAACACGGCGTTGCCGGCAGACAGCGCGTACGTAGTTCCGTCCTCCATCCGCAACACCGCATTGCCGACGGCCATGAAGTGGAACCAGGCGTGCCCAGTTTTTTCCGCGAAGCCCAAACCAAAGGCAGGGCCCGCCTGGATGCGCCGGTATTCAACGCCACGCAGACGCATGCCGCGCAACAGTTCGTTGATGAGGTCCGAGGAAAGAGCAAACTGATCTGCAGGCATAGTTCAGGTGTTTTGGTCAAAAAGTAGAGATTATGGATCATAGATCATCCAAGTTTCGGCGCCTAGACTCCGGGCTCGCCATGAATATCGGGAGATCCGTGCAATGACTGACTGTGTATGTAACACCGTAGCCGACCGCCATTGCGGCGTCGGCGCGGACGTAGAGCCTGCAACCCCCGCGTGGATGGCCGTATTTTCGTTGGCAATGGGTGTGTTCGGGTTACTGACCGCTGAGTACCTTCCGGCCAGTTTGTTGACGCTGATGGCTACCGACCTGGGAGTGTCTGAAGCGCTGGCTGGCCAGGCGGTAACGGTAACCGCCGTGGTGGCGTTGTTCGCTGGCTTGTTGGTGCCAGGCCTGACCCGCGGCATCGACCGACGCTGGGTGTTGTTGGGTTTTTCGACGTTGATGGTCGCCTCCAATCTGTTGGTCGCCGTTTCCTCCAGCTTCGCGGTGCTGTTAGTGATGCGCATCTTGCTGGGCATTGCCCTTGGCGGGTTCTGGAGCATGGCGGCGGCGGTAGCGATGCGCTTGGTGCCGAGTGCCTTGTTGCCCCGGGCGCTGTCGATCATTTTCAGCGGCATCGCCATCGGCACGGTAGTGGCAGTGCCGCTGGGCAGCTATCTGGGTGGGCTGTATGGCTGGCGCAGCGCGTTCTTCGCCGCGGCGGCGGTAGGCATGGTGACCTTGGCTTTCCAGGCGTTCACTCTGCCGCGTCTTGCGCCGCGCCGGCCGGCACGCCTGCGCACTGTGCTCGAGGTGTTGCGGCGCCCAGGCATCGCCATGGGGATGTTCGGTTGTGTGCTGGTGCACAGCGGCCATTTCGCGATGTTTACGTATGTTCGGCCATTCCTTGAAGGGACTACCGGCATCGGCGCGCAAGGGTTGTCACTGATGCTGCTGGGGTTCGGTGTGGCGAACTTCGTCGGCACGCTATTGGCCGGCAGGCTGCTGGAGCACCACCCGCTGGCCACTCTGGTGCTGATGCCCGCGCTGGTCGGCGTTGCAGCACTGGCGTTGGTGCTGTTGCCGGCCTCGGTACTGGGGCAAGCGGTACTGCTGGCAGTCTGGGGCATGGCCTTTGGTGGTGTGCCGGTGGCGTGGTCGAACTGGGTCGCCAGCGCGGTACCTGATCAGGCGGAAAGCGCCGGAGGCATGGTAGTGGCCTCTGTGCAGTCAGCCATCGCCACGGGCGCCGCCGCTGGCGGTGCAATGTTCAGCCTCGGTGGCAGCGCAGGCGTATTCGTAGCGGCAGCCGTGCTGATGCTGCTGGCGGCGTTGCTGATTGCCCTGCGTGTCCGCGTCCCTTCTGCCCATGGCGTTCACCAGGCCAAGTCCGTGCTGCACCTTTGATCCGGCTTGCCAAACCGCCTCGATCCGTCCGTAACCAGGGACGCAGCCGTGTTATCGAGCTGCAAGTGGGGCGAACCGATCCTGTTCCGTTACTGAACTCCCACGCCGCTAATGGGCCAGTTGGATCGGGTCCAACTGGCGCAGAAGCCGGATCCCGAAATCTGGCAGGGTTGGGTCAGTGAAGCGGCGGCCAGGAAAATCGATGCGACGTTTTGGAAGATTTTCCAAGGCAGGGAAGCCTTTCTTTAATCGCAGATAGATTGCGCTGAGTTTGCCGATGTTCGCCGTTCTAAAGTGCGCACCGTCGCGGTCGATAACTCAGAGTACGCATGGGCTCTATCTCCTCATAACAACACATGCGACGTTCACTGCTAGCGTTTCCCCTTGCCAAAACTATAAATATCCGCAGGTGAAGTCATGAATATCAAGCAGAAGCTGACCTGGGCGTTCGCAGCTATCGCGTGCGTCCCGGTCATCTTGGTCGCCGTTTTGGTAGTGCTGAATTTGCGAGAGGGGGCTCAGGCCAATTTTCTCGACAGCAGCGGTCGTGAGATCCGCCAGATCGACAATGGCATGAAGCAGTTTTTCGACGGCATAAGCCAAAACGTCGACTATATAGCCAAGGACCCGCGCGTTGTCGCGGCCAAAGAACTCAAGAGCTACGCGGGTGCCGAAGCCGCGCAAATTCCACTTACTCAGGCCAACAAAGAGCTGCTGGCGATATTTGAGCAGTTCGCCAAAAGTCATCCGAGTACTGCTTACCTGTCCCTGGGTCTGAGCGACGGCGGATACGCCAGTTGGCCGGACGACACCAAGCTGAACAACTACGATCCGCGCGTCCGTCCCTGGTATAAGGCGGCCATCGCCACGCCAGGCGCCACTGTGCGCACGGGTGCCTACTATTGGGCGCCGGACGATGTGACGCTGATCGGCACCGTGCGTACTGTCGCCGACGCCGCCGGGAATATCCTGGGAGTGGTTGGCCTTGATGTATCGCTTAAACAGCTCACTGAACTGGTGCGCAACATCAAGCTGGGCGATAGCGGCTACCTGATGCTGGTGGAAGACAACGGTAACGTGCTGGTAGACGCCAGCGACGCGAAGCACAACTTCAAACCTCTGGCCGACCTGGGTCCCAACTACGCCGAACTAGCCAAGGGAGGCGACGGCGTGACCCAAATCCAGATTGATGGCGTGGCCTACATGGCCAACGTGGTCAGTTCCAAAGACCTGGGCTGGCGCTTTATCGGCCTGATCAAGCGTGATGAAGTGATGGCCGACGTCAGCCGGCTGACCTGGTTGATCGCCGCCATTGCAGCGGCATTGGCGTTGGTGTTCGCGATAGTAGGCGCCAGCTTTGCCAGCGTCATCGTGCGTCCGATTCGCGGCGTGGCCGACGGCCTGCAAGAAATCGCCGAAGGAGAAGGCGACCTGACGCGCCAACTCCAGGTGCAGGGCAAGGACGAAACCGCCAGCCTGGCGGGCTGGTTCAACCAGTTCCTGAGCATGATTGCACAATTGGTGCAACGCATAGGCAGCGCCTCATCTGACCTGCAGACCGCGGCCGCCGAGACTAGCGAAGTGGCCAACAACATGAACCAGGCTGCAGGTCGCCAGCGTGAGGCCGTGGAGTTGGTGAGCACCGCGTTCAACGAAATGGTCGCTACTGCCAACGAAGTTGCACGTTCGTGCAGTGCTGCCGCGTCGAGTGCCGACGAAGGCTACCGCGACGTACATGACGGCCAGCAGCACATCGGCGAAGCCACCGGCAGCGTGCTCAAGCTCAGCGAAGACCTGCAAAAGTCGACCCAGACCATGCAGTTGCTGGAGCAGGACAGCCAGAACATCAACACCATTCTCGATACCATCCGCTCGATTGCCGAGCAGACCAACTTGCTAGCGCTTAATGCGGCGATTGAAGCGGCGCGCGCAGGTGACCAAGGCCGAGGTTTCGCCGTAGTCGCCGACGAAGTCCGCGCCCTGGCTCGCAGGACAGCCGACTCCACCGGCGAGATCGACAGCTTGCTGGGCAATCTCGCCCGCCGCACCCAAGAGGTCACGCAGCAGATGCAAGGCAGCCTGCAAGTGTCCCACGCCAGTGTGGAACGCATTCAGCAGGCGCGTGACAGCTTCGACAAGATCCTTGGCTCGGTGGACTCGATCCGCGACCAGAATACCCAGATCGCCACAGCCGCTGAGGAGCAGCACCAGGTGGCCGAAGAGATCAATCGCCACATCGCGCAGATCCATGCCGATGCCCAACTGGTCGAAGGCTTTGCTCAGTCGTCACAGGCAGGCTCGGGTCGATTGATAGACATTTCCGGTCAGCTGAAAGGCCTGGTGGGTCGTTTCAAATATTAGTATCCCGACCCGAATGAAAACGGTGAGCGTTCACCGTTTTCATTCGGCCGACATACGCAGTTTTATTGCTTCCACTGTTCCGTTGAAACCTCAGGCCGGTCTATCGAATAGCGGAGAGTCCTAGCTCTAGAGACTATCCGGATCCCCAAAAAACATTTTGACTAGGCTCTAGGAAGGCGTTTTCAGGTCGATAATGCTGTTATTTGCCCCCCCTTTTGCCCCCAATCGCATTGAGTGTGCGAGTGATCTTGAATGGTGACCTGCGACTGACTCCAGTATGGCAGTACCTGGTATTCGGTGCACGCAAGCTAAAGCGGCGCTCCCGAGCAACGCAATCAGCGTGAGCGAGGATCTTTATTTGATCCGAAACACACTGGTTTTATGCTTGCCTCTCATTCAGCCCTGATTGTTTCGTGAAATATTTCTGCATAAAGCCGAGCGACGGTCGGTGTGAGGTTGTGTACTGAAGGAATCAGAAAATTTGAGTTGGGGGCGAGTCGTTTTGCGTAGATGACTTCGTAAACCCTGCGAACGATTCCTGGCTCTGTTTCCTCTTGGTCGAAGCCAGGCATTATTCCTACGGCTTTGTAACCCGCATGCTCCAGTGCTTGTTGCATATACGGAGCGCTGGTTGTCGCCATACCATAGATCAAGCCCGCTCCCATGAACCTTCCCATTTTTTCTCCGAGGTCTTGGGCAGCTACGGCCAGTTTGGTTTGTCTATGATGTTTGGCTACCGCGCCCACTCGCCCGAAGATTACATCAGCGCCGTCAATTTTTTCCCACGTTGCTATCGCGACGATTTCATGATTTCGGCGGACCACTATAGCGAACATCGCCCGCTCCAGATCGTCTTCGAGCACCACGTTGTCTTCATAAAATTGCTGGTTCAGAAAAGGGCTCCCTAACCCCACCGTAATGGAGGGAAACCACGTCTGGAAAAAAATTATCGCTACATCGATCTCCTCGCGTTTCAGGTAATCCCATGTGTAGCCAGAGGGTAAAACAGTGAAACTGCGAATCTGATCGATCATTGGCCATTTCATGCGGTTCTGCTCGTCTTGATAGTCTAATTGCCTTTCAGGAATCGGTCGGAGAAAGGGGCTTATTCAGTCGCTTCTCTATCGAGTTGTCTGCGATCTATCAGCAATTCCCGGGCGTCTAGTGAGGGGAGGCGGCGGGTTAGACGGCGGTGTTTTCAGGTTTGAGGACAGCGCCCTCGCAGAGTCCTGGGTTATGCCTGGCCGCAAATTGTCTGTGGCGGTCGACCACTTCACCGATGACAAACTGCATCAGCTTCTGGACGAAGGCCGTATCGAGGTTGGCCTCCTGGGCGAGGGCTGTCAGACGTTCGTATTGATGCTGCTCTCTCTTCTTGTCCACCGCTGGCAATTGATGTCGGGCTTTAAGCAAGCCGACCTCATCAGTACAGCGGAACCGTTCAGCAAGCATGTGGATGAGCGCGGCGTCGATATTGTCGATGGTTTGTCTGAATGCCGAGAGTTGACGCGTGATGTCGGAATTGTCCATGGATAACCTCGTGGCAGTTGTTCTAAGGGGCTTGTCTGTACCCTTCCTTGGTCCTTCCATGATTGGACGGAGAACCTGAGCAGGCGCTTTACGCGGGATCGGGCATGTTCAACGATTCCTCCAGCCACTGCATGACTACCTTGAAAGCCGAGTCTGAATTGCGTTCATAGATCAATCCGTGGCCGTTGCCGTGAATACCCAGTGCCGGTAGATCCAGGTGGTGAATGTTGGCACCGGCATTTCGCAGGAAAGGGACAATGCTGGATGCGTAAGAAGCAAACGCTGATGTCTCACCTGTCATCAGCGCTACCGGAACGCCCTGCAATCCGGGAATTTTCAGGGTTGATGGTTCTGCTGTGCGGACTTGCTCCGCCGTCTCGCGAGGCGGATCAAAGGTCAAAGGGGCGGCGGTCAGTCCCCATTCGAGGCTGCCTATACCCGGCGTATGGCCAAATACCGGCCCCATAGGCTCCACTGCCACAATCCCTGCGATCAGGTCGGGTCGACGATCGGCGACCAACCAGCCACTGGGCCCGGAAGCGGAATGCGTAACGATGATGGCCTTACCGATTCTGTCGAGCAGTTCGGCCAGTCGGTCCGCGTCCAGGGTCTGCGAGGCCGCAAGGTCAGCCGGCATGGGGCCGTAAGCTGCAATGAAGGCGTCAAACGCTGCTTCGTCATCCGACTCAAACGGCCACTGCGTTTCTCCACCTCCCTCTGGAAAGTAAACTTCGCGGGCGCGTTCATAGGAGAACGCTGGCCCCATCGGTCCCATGATGTCGGGGTGATACGGCGATCGCCCGTGGCCGGGTCTGTCGACGCGAAAGACTACGAAGCCCGCTTCGAGGAACCGCTGCGCCCATCCCGGGCGACCATCGGGTGTATCCAGCCATTCGGTGCCCTGCAGCGTGCCGCCGTGCACCAGCACCACGGGATAGGCTTGAGTGATGTGCTCAGGGGATTCCCAGGCTACGTACATCGGACCCTTCTGGAAATTTTTACCGTTCTGGGTAACACGGGCGCCGGTCACCCAGAAGTTGCCACGCCGCGTACGTTTTATCGGTGCGCTTCGCCAGGGTTGCTGGGCATGATCGGCTGATTGGGTAAGTGTCTGCGTAGCGAAGACCGACCAGTCCTTGTGCCCGTCTCCCCGGGCAACTGCCGACGTCATTTTCGATCGCACTGCATCCGCAGCAGGCAGTTCCAGGTCCTTGAGACGGCCCGCATCAATAGCCAGATTTATATCCTTGAGGCCAAGAGACAGTTTGAAACCCGGTTCAAAGCTGTTGTTGGCGATGTTCTGCCCATACCGTTGATAACTGGGGCAGGCGAACAGGGTCTGGGTCATGAGGTTGACGAAAATCGAAGGGGTCAGTCCGTGGCGTTGAACGAGTCCGCTTGCTTCGCCCAGCGACTGGATGGCTTGAGTGATCATCATGTTGCCGGCGATTTTCGCGATACACGCGTGTTCAGGCTGATCGCCCAGATACCAGGTTTTTTTCCCGAGCAGGTCAAACAGCGGTTGAACCGTCGAGACAGCTAGCTGCGATCCGGCCGCCAGGATGTTCAACTCGCCGCTCGCGGCCACGGCGGGCACGCCGAAAACCGGTGCCGCGACCAATGCCATGCCGATTGCATCATGCATGCCCTGCAACTCGACCATGAGTGAAGGCGACAAAGTCGACATCACGACATGCACGCAGGCCTTGTCTGCATTTTCCAGAGCAGCGCTGGACAGCAGCACTTCCCTGACGGCGGCATCATCGGCCAGCAGGCTGATGACGACCTCTTGCTGAAAGGCCGAGGACGGGGATTCGAGAACGCTTACTCCTTCGAGATCCATAATCGCAGCGTGACTACGGTTCCATGCCGATACGTGATGGCCGGCCCGGATGAGCAACGGAATGATCGCTCTGGTCATGCTTCCCACACCGATAAAGCCAATCTTCATTTGCAGTCCCTCGGTTGGTGTTTCGACGAAGGTGTATGCAGAGAAGTATGTCGAGCCTGGGATTGCTACGGCACTGCCATTACTGCACTCTCACTGTTCATTTTTGTACGGGGTAGAGTATGGACTGGAGTGATGTGCGGATCTTTCTCGCGATTGCCCGCAGTGGGTCATTGGGCGCTGCTGCCAAGCTGTTGGGTGTTAGCCATCCGACCGTGGGGCGGCGCTTGCAGGTGCTTGAGCAGTCCAGTGGCCAGCCCATTTTCCTGCGTACCACCCAAGGTTTGGTACTGACCGACAGCGGAGAGAAGCTGCTCAGCCTAGCGCAGGAAATGGAGCAGAGTGCGTTGGCCATCGAAAGGCGCCTGGCGGGCGACAGCGCCCAGCCAGAAGGTGTGTTGCGCATTTCTTGCGCTGACTGGTTTGCCTGTTATGTGCTGGCCCCCGTCCTCAGTGAACTGGGGCGACGTTACCCTCTGATTGTGCCTGAGGTTATCGCCGGGCATCGATTGTTTGACCTGGCTCGTCGCGACGCCGATATCGCGTTTCGAATCGTCCCTTTCACCGAACCCGATATTGTTCACCGCAAGCTGATCTCCCTGAGCTATGGGTTATACACGGCCGTCGGATCTGCTGATCCCGAGCCACAGGGCGAGGGGGTTGGTTTGATTACCATGAGTGTTGCCCAGTCTCATTATCCCGATGTGCAGTGGCTGCAGCAGCGTTACCCTCTGGCGCGTACCTTGTTCACCAGTAGCAGCCGCACAGTCCAGGCGCAAATGTGCACGCAGGGGCAGGGCGTTGCCGTATTGCCCCGCGCCTTGGGTGACCAATTAACGGCGCTGCGGTTGATTGATCCGCACGAGCCGCCACCGGGTCGCGACATATGGATGGGCTACCACCAGGACATGCGCCAGATGGACAGCCTTCGTGCTCTTGCCGATCTTGCTTCCATCATGATCGGCAATCAGGCATGCGGTTGACTCACTCTGCTGGGTGCATGGCCGCCGTTTGCGGATCAGTAGCAGGTTGGCGCGTCAGGGTAAGGCTCAATCCCGCGCCTACCGCCAGGCATGCTGCGATGCAGAGTATGGAGACGGTGAAAGCGTGGGTGATGGCAGCCGCGTCCGTATCCGTGCCTAGAAGGGTGTAGAAAATGCCGCCTATTATTGCCACGCTCAGTGACGTGCTGATTTGCAGGGTGGAGCTGGTAATGCCTGCAATCATGCCGGAGTATGCGGGTGCCACACGTCCTGTGATCATGCGCATCAATGTCGGAAGGGCTAATCCTTGTCCGAAACCGATCAGAAACAGAATGACGGCAAGGGGCAGCGCAGCGGGGCTGGCGGACATCGGCGTGTGCGCCACGAGCCAGGCCAAGAGCACAAATCCCAACACTTCAAGCCCCATTCCGACGGGATTGACGTATGCCCCCAGAAAACGCCTGAACTGAGGGGTGGAAAGCGGTCCCAGCAAAAATCCCGCGCCGAAAGGAAGGAAGACGAGGCCTGCATTGAGTGGGCTCGTGTGCAGCGCTCCCTGTAGATAAATGGAAAGCAGCAGGAAAAACACGCCGATCGCGTAAAAGGTGAGGGCGACGAGCAGTGCCCGGGCAAGACCGGGCGCGCGCAGTGCGGCAGGATTCAGCAACGGAGCACCTTGCGCTTGATGCAGGCGGGCTTCGTAGCGCCAGAACAGCCAGGCCAGCAGCGGCACCGCTGCAAGCGACAGCCAGGCCCACAAAGGCCAACCCGATTCACGCCCCTCGATCAGAGGAATGATCAGAGCCGCAAGCGTCACCATCGACAATAGCGTTCCGCCCAGATCCAGCTTGCTTGTCTGTGGTGCGTGGGTTTCCTTGACCACTGGAATGGCGACAAGGATGACCAGTAACGCAATCGGTAAATTCACCAGAAATATCGCCCGCCAGCCCAGGTTCATCAGGTTGAGCGATATCAATATTCCGCCAAGTGCCTGGCCGACTACCGAAGCCAGACCAAAGACCGCGCCATACAGGCTCAGTGCCAAGGGCTTTTCGGAGTCGGGGAATATCGCCTGCACTGATGCGAGTGCCTGAGGTGCCATGATGGCTGCCGTCACGCCTTGCAGCGAACGTCCGGCGATCAACACCCAGGGTGACTCGGCTACACCGCAGATCAGTGAGGCAACGGCAAAGCCAACCAGACCAACGAAGAACATTCTCATGCGGCCATAGATGTCACCCAGCCGTCCACCGGTAATCAGTGTCACGGCATAAAGCGCCGCATACGAGGAGATGATCAACTGTTCGGCGGAGGAGGCTGTGCCTAGCGATTGCTGAATTGAAGGCAGCGCTACGTTGACGATGAAAAAATCCAGCGGCGGTAAAAATGCACCGACCAACAAGATGGTGAACATCAACCAACGCCGCGGTTCCGGGGGGGCGACTTTTGTCTTAGGCATAAGGTCTCCTTCCTGGAACCCTTCGGTTCCAGAATATTCTCGATTGCAGGTCATGCTCTGAATCAGCTGACTCCAATCTAAACGATCAAACCTTCCCTTACGCCTCACATAAATGAACGGCCAATGTTCATTTATGGCAGTGCCGCTCAGCCCCTGACTCCTCTCAAAATGGCCGCACTGTGGTTCCAGTCGAGCCACACAATCGAGACTGAGGAGTCAGATATGTCAGGCAAATTCGCTAATCAGGTTGCAGTCGTCACCGGGGCATCCACAGGGATCGGGTTTGCAATTGCGCAAGGTTTGATTGCCGAGGGAGCCAAGCGTGTTTACATCACGGGTCGTTCTGCAGCCACGCTGGAGGCGGCGGTGGCGAAGCTAGGCGACAGAGTCGTAGCGGTCATTTCCGATGTCGCCAGCCAGGCTGATCTCGATAAACTCAAAGCTACAATTGAGGCGCGCGACGATCAGCTGGACTCAGTGTTTGCCAACGCGGGTATTTGCGAAAAGAACCCGCTGGGCGAGACCACCGAGGCGGCTTATTTCAACATGTTCGACATTAACGTGAAGGGGGTTTTTTTTACCGTTCAAACGTTGATGCCATTGTTGAAAAACGGTGCGTCGATCGTGTTGACGGCCTCTATCTGTTCCAGCAATGGGATGGAAGGACTGAGCCTCTACAACGCATCCAAGGCCGCAGTACGGTCCTTCGCCAGGACTTGGGCCAACGAACTCAAAGGTCGCAAGATTCGAGCGAATGTCCTGAGCCCTGGCTTCACCCGCACGCCTCTGATGGATAACGGCTTGAAGATGAGCGAGAGCGACATTGCCGCGCTGCGCCAACACGTCGAGCAGATCACTCCGCTGGGGTATATGGCCCAACCTGAAGAAATCGCCTCGTCGGCGCTGTTCCTTGCATCTGCCGATGCGAAATATGTCAACGGTGTGGAGCTGATGGTCGACGGCGGCCTGTCGCAGATCTGAACACGTGCTCAACCGTAGCGCAGCCCTCGCGGAGGGCTGCCTTCGTCGCTTATGCGAAGCCTCAGCAGGAAACCCCATCATGAACATGGAACAACTGACCGCCCGACTGGACGCCCTGGAAAGTCGCGCCGCCATCGAGTCGCTGATAAACGCCTACGCCAATGCCTTCGACCGCATCGACGCCTCGCTCCTGAGCGGTATCTGGCACGAAGAATCAACACTGGATCTACCGGGTTTTGGCCAAGCCGGAAACCGTGACGAAATCCTCGCGATGGCGCAAAACAGCTGGCGCCAGATGCCACATATGCATCACTGGATGGCCAACCCGCTGATCGATATTAAGGGTGACAGCGCGGTGGGTACGGTGGCTGCGGATTGCCTGTTTCACGACATTGAAAAAGGCCCGGTGCAAGTCAGCGGGCTGTACCACGACAGGTTTGAACGTCGGGACGGAAGATGGGCGTTCTTGTCACGTCGTTTTGAACTGCACTTTCTTACACCTTTGAAGGACTGGGTACCCGTTGCTGGCGAAGAAAAGTATGCGCCGGTCGAGCACCAGAGCCTGGGCAAGCCCTCAGACAGTTGACCTGCGCGCATGAGTTTCAGTTGGGGGCAGCGAACGACAAGCACTGTCCGCCGACGTCGTTCAAGCTCCAGGGAATGACAGCGAAAAACAGATAACCCCGGGCTTTGGCTGTTCGACACGCACGTGACCTTCATGCAGTTGCATGATTGCCACGACGATGGCGAGGCCAAGGCCGTAGGAGTCAGAGTTCTGGTGGCGAGACGCATCGCCGCGGTAAAAGCGGTCGAAGAGTTTGCCCACGGTTTCATCACTCAGCACAGGCCCTTGGTTCTTCACTTCAATGCGGGCTCCGCCGGGGGTTTCCATCACCCGGATCTGAATCTCGGTGCCCTCGTAGGCATAGCGAACGGCGTTTGCCACCAGGTTGCTCAAGGCTCTGCGCAGCAGCAAAGGGTCAGCGAGCACGTTTCCATCGCCTGTTATCTGTACGGTCATTCGCCGCTCTTCAGCCAAGCCTTCAAAATAGTCGGCAATGCGCTGCGATTCGTCATGCAGCGATAGTTGCTGGCGCTCCACCAGTGCGTGCGCTTCATCGGCGCGCGCAAGGAACAGAATGCTTTCGACGATGCGCGAGATCCGTTCGAGCTCTTCAAGGTTCGAAGCGATCAGTGCCTGATAGTCATCCTCGCTGCGGCGCTGGCGAAGGGCGACCTGGCAATGCCCCATCAGCGACCCCACCGGCGTGCGGATTTCATGGGCAAGGTCAGCGGAAAATTGCGTCAATCGTTGATAACCCCGGGCAAGACGATCGAGCATCGCGTTATAGGCGTCACTCAGCTGTTGCAGTTCAACCGGCGTATCGGAGCTGTCCATACGGCTGTGCAGACGCTCGGGTGTTATCGCTGCCGCATGCGCGGCCATCTTGCGTAACGGACGCAGCCCTCGACGCAGTACCAGGTAACCCAGCAACGCGGTGGCCAGAAACGCAAGGGCAACGGCCAGGTAGATACGTTCGCGATACGCCGCGAGCATAGCCATTTCCTTGCCCATGAGGTGCGCGGCGGTCAGGCGCACTTCACGTCCCCCCGACGTCGTGACGACGGAGGCGGCGCGCAGCATTGTTCCCGAGTCGGTCACGCCGCTACGCAGGTCACTGACGCTCAGCTTTGTATCCTGGCCGATCACGGGCAGTTCAGGCAACGTGACGTTCAGTGGATTTACCTGGATTACCGGTTGCTGTCCGGGCTCTTCAATGATGAAGATGTCGTCTTCGCTGTCGAGCATGTTCTTGAAAATCTGCGGGCTGTCGCGCAGCTTTTCGATGGCGAGCTCGTAGTGCAGCAGCTTGCGAAAATGTTCCAGGCGGCCCATGACCGCATGATCGCTGTACACCAATACCGAGGCTTTCATCGTCTGATACAGATAAACGCCTGCACCGGCCACGGCCAGCATCGCTACCATGGAAAACGCCACGGTCGATCGCAGGGTCAGAGAGGGTTGGCGTCGGGACCGCATGGCCTCACCTCGCAGACATAGCCGATACCGCGAATGGTATGGATCAGCTTGATAGGGTAGGGCTGATCGACCTTGCTGCGCAGGCGCTTGACCGCTACGTCCACCACGTTGGTATCGCTGTCAAAATTCATGTCCCAGACTTCCGAAGCGATCTGTGTCCTGGACAGCACATCGCCTGCCCGGCGCAGAAATAGATGCAGCAGGGCGAACTCCTTGTTGGTCAGCACGATCACCTGCTGCTGGCGTGTAACGCGGCGCCGGACCAGATCCAGCTCGAGGTCGGCGAGGTGGAAATGGTCGGCTTCGCGCACGACACCACGACGCAAGATGGTGCGGATGCGTAACAGCAGTTCAGTAAACGAAAAAGGTTTGACCAAGTAGTCATCGGCGCCCAGTTCCAGGCCGCGAATGCGGTCCTGCAACTGGTCGCGCGCGGTCAGGAACAGCACGGGGACGTCTTGTCTGGCGCGCAAAAGCTCGATGATCTGAAACCCGTCAATCCCGGGCAACATCACGTCCAGCACGATCAGATCGTAGGTCGTATGCAAGGCCATGTGCAGGCCGTCGGCGCCGTGCTGGGTCCAGTCGACGTTGTAACCGGACTCGCCGAGCCCCTTTTTGAGGTACTCACCTGTTTTGGTGTCATCTTCGATTAGCAGGATATGCATCGTGAGGCGCGCTCGGGTCTCTTCATGACAGGATTCAGCCCGCGACATCGGTATCTCGGCTGTGCAGTGTAACGGGATGAGCGGGCGCAGTCGGTTACATTTCTGTCATTCATGGGCAGGGCTGACGAATGACAAAAATGTCATTCGGCGGTCATCGTGACGTCCCGGTCTGCGGTCGAGGATGGCGGCACATCACCCCATGAGGAATCGTCACCATGCAACTAAAAAACGCCTTGTCTACCACATTCGGTTTGTTGATGCTCAGTGCTGCCGTCATTGCTACCGCGGCTGACATGCCGGTGATCAAACCGCTGCGTGGCACGGTGGAAAGCGTCAGCAACAATACGCTGACATTCACTGTCCGCTCCGGCGCCCAGCAGACTATCGGACTGACTGACAAGACCGGTATCAACCGGGTATCGAAGGCCAATATCGAATCGATCAAATCCGACAGCTTCATTGGCTCGGCGGCCATCCCGCAGGCCAACGGAACATTGAAGGCGCTGGAGGTGACGGTTTTTGACGCCAGCCTGAAGGGCAGCGGCGAAGGTCATTATGGCTGGCAGAACGCGGATGGCAGCACAGGCACCATGACCAACGGTACAGTGGGGAAACTGTCCAAAGCTGACGGCCGCACATTGACCGTCAACTACAAGGGTGGCGAGAAACAAATCGTCGTACCGGACGATGTGCCAATTGCCTACGTCGAGCCAGGCAAAGCCGATGAACTGGTCAAAGGTACGAAAATTGTCGTGTTCCCCGCCGCAGATGGAACCACCGCGCGCGGCATTGCAGTTGGCAAGGATGGCTTCCAGCCACCGATGTAATCACCTGAAAAGGCAGGGGCGCTGCCGCTTGGCAACGCTCCGCTACATGGCTGGTTTCGAGGGGGAAACACGTGAGACAGAAAAAGCTTCATCCCTGGCCGGTTCGCCTCACCCACTGGCTCAACGCCGCCTGCATGGTCTGCATGTTCATGAGCGGTTGGGCCATTTACAACGCCTCGCCACTGTTCGGCTTCAGGTTTCCAGTGTCGGTAACCGTGGGCGGGTGGTTGGGTGGGGCGCTGGCCTGGCACTTTGCATTCATGTGGCTGCTGCTGATCAACGGCGCAATCTATGTGCTGTATGGCGTCGTCAGTCGCCATTTCAAACGTGAGTTGCTGCCCATTGGGCTTGTCGCATTGAAGCGTGATTTTACGGACGCTTTGCGCTTCCGGCTCGTGCATGAAAAGGGTGTCTATAACGCTGTGCAGCGCCTGATGTACTGGATGGTGCTGGCAGCAGGCGCACTCGTCGTCATTTCGGGTGTGGCGATCTGGAAACCCATTCAACTTCAAGAGCTGGTCGCGCTACTGGGCGGCTATGACGTCGCTCGCTACGTACATTTTGCGGCGATGGCGGTAATTGCTGCATTCGTCGTGATTCATCTTGGGTTGGTAATGCTGGTACCCAAAACCCTGCTGCCAATGATTTCAGGTGGGGTGCGGTCGCTTGATATCAGGAGAAATGGCCATGACTGAATCCAGAAAAGGAACTGTTCAGCGCGTCAGGCTTGAACCTGCGCAACAGCTTGAGTTGGAGAATATCCAGCGCCGGCATTTCCTTCGTGCCGGCTTGACCGTGGGTGCGATGTCGATGCTGACCGGCTGCAACCTGCAGGACGGCGATCAGGTTGACAAGGTCCTTTGGGCCATGTCGCGCTGGAACGATAGGGTCCAGGCATGGCTGTTCAGCGGACAGAAACTGGCGCCGACCTTCACCCGCGCGCAGATCACTACGCCATTTCCGTTCAACGCATTCTATGGCCAGGACGATATCCCTGAAGTGGACCTCGCCAGTTACTCGCTCGCCGTCTCCGGCCGGGTCAGGGACAAGGCTCCATGGACACTCGAAAGCTTGCGCAAACTGCCGCAACGTAGCGATATCACCCGTTTGATCTGTGTTGAAGGTTGGAGCGCCATAGGACAATGGGGAGGTGTACCGCTCAAAACCTTTCTGGAACACATCGGTGCCGATACCACAGCGAAATTCGTCGGTTTCAAATGTGCTGATCGCTATTACTCCAGTCTGGACATGCCGACGGCCTTGCACCCACAGACACTGCTGGCGCTGGATTACGCTGATGTCGCGTTGCCGCCCGAGTACGGCTATCCGCTGCGGGTTCGAGTACCCACCAAATTGGGCTTCAAAAACCCCAAGCATGTTGTCGAGATTTTCGTGAGCAACGACAACCCGGGCGGGTATTGGGAAGACCAGGGATACAACTGGTTCAGCGGGATCTGATGGCGCAAAAACTGAACAGCCACGCCAGGAATGCTGGCGAGACTCATGACACCAGACCTGATATGAGGCGTCCCCATGACCTATATATCTGCGGTACCGCCAGCTTCATCAGTGTTACCGACTTCAGAAAACAAGAAGCGGGCAACGACCCATAGTGCAGATTTCCAATCCCAATTGCAGGCTCAGTCCAGATCACCTGTGCAGGAGCCGGATACAACCCGCGCTCATCTGTTATCGGAATCGACCACAAACCTGTCATGCCGGCCGGAGATGCGAGCGCTGCTTCAATTGTTGCCATGGCGTAGGAACGCCGACGGTTCTTTCAGCAGACCGGGCCGATCAGTGCCAGGTACGCGAGCCAGTGGCTTGGATATTGCGGACTTCAACTTCCCTGATCGAAACATTCTGGATAGCAGTGAGATTATCAAACACACCTGCGGAAATGAGGAGGGTAGACGGCCCTACTCAAAGTCCTTTGATGAGCGAATCGTGTGTACTTTCAATGGCGAGGAAAGCGAATTCTCTTCTGATGTGATCTGCAAAGAGGGATTGAATGCGTTCGCTACCGCAGTGGCTCTTTCCCCGATAACCCTCACCTGGTTACCGATTGAGATTGTTAGAGCACCGCTACGGTCGCCTGGCGTACGGATTTTTCGCCGTCGCAAGTCCTCTTCAGTCGAGAGCCACCTTCTCGACAAGTCAATTTCAGAGTAAGGGCGTTAAACGGGCGGATCTCGATAGCTCTTTCGCCGCGGGGCTAGTATTTCTATCGAGAAAGCAGCTACGCCAATGCGCGTCTTTATTTATTAGTGGTCTGTCGTTCGCTTACTGGCCGGGGTTTCTAGAGTGGCGAATGCGGTTTTATGAGGCTGAGTCCCAGTGACCCGATTGGACGCCGTTCTGGCACGTGAGTTAGCTTTCGTATCCGTTTATATTTTGGGCTCCACAACCATGACTGATCGTCAGATCATTGTTCCAGATGGCATGAGATTGCTCTGCGAGCATGCTGGTTATGCACCAGCTGTAAAGGTAGGAAAGACTCTTTACTGCGCTGGTCAGGTAGGCCGGACGCCGGAATTATCAGTTATCGAAGACCCAGAGCAGCAGTTTTTGGCAGCTTGGGACAATCTCCGGCTCGTCTTGGAAGCCGGCGGGTGCGAATTTGAAGATGTCGTCGAAATGACAACTTATCACGTCGATATGCACCGCCACATGCCAATTTTTAGACGCGTGAAGGATAAAGTCTTTCCTCGGAGTACTTGTGCATGGACATGCATAGGTGTCGGTGAACTGGCTCGCCCCGGCCTTCTCGTGGAGATCAAATGCATCGCCGTAGAGCGATAGCTTTTCTGATAGGCCCCTGAATATACAAATCCTGGATGGGTGTTTATCTATGCGGCAGCAGATGTGACACTTCACTCGCCCGTTGTGTCGGCAGGCACGCCATCCGCACGTTCCCACGCCTACTGGCGACGGGCAAGACAGGATTGTTTGAAACTCAGTGTGATGACACGAAGGGCGACGGGGTTGTCGGTGCCGGCAACGTATAAGCCTGCTTCATCCGCGCCACCTCCGCTATTGGCGTGCGTCCGAAGAGGCGCTTGAAATCGCGGCTAAATTGCGAAGCACTTTCATAACCCACCAGAAATGCCGACTTGGCCGCTGTCAGGTCGTTACGCAGCATCAGTAATCGCGCTTGATGCAACCGCGTCGACTTGAGGTACTGCATAGGCGAGGAATCGGTCACCTTGCGAAAATGCAGATGAAAGTTAGGCACGCTCATCTGCGCTTCCTGGGCGAGGATTTCTACATCCAGATGCTCGTGGTAACAGCGGTGGATTTTGTGAATGGCGCGCGTCACCTTGCCGAACTGACCCTGCTGGGCGATAGCCGCGCGTAGGGTACCGCCTTGTTCGCCAGTGAGAATGCGGTAGTAGAGTTCGCGCAACATCGCTGGTCCGAGGATTTGCGTGTCGGTGCAGTCGCCCATGACTTCCAGAAAACGCAGGGTCGACTGGCGCAGCGGTTCGTCCATGGGCGAGGCGTACATACCCATAGGCTGAGCCACGCGGATGTTCCATACCTCATCTACCTGCTGAATCAGCTCGCCGGCCAGATTGAAATCCAGACGTATGTACACCGCCAGCATTGGCTCCGCCTCGCTAGCGTCGGTCTCCATTGTAAAAGGCACTGGCACTGACACCACCAGATAATGCTGGGCGTCATAGATGTAAATTTCATCACCCAGATAGCCGCGTTTCTGCCCCTGACAGAGGATGACGATGCCCGGCTCATATAGAACCGGGGTGCGCTTCAGCGGCCGGTTGGAACGCAGAAAACGCACATCATCCAGCGGACTCAGGTTGTAACCCTCCAGCGGTGCAAGCTGGCCCATCAACTGCACCATACGCGCAGTGCTCGGGTCCTTGGATTTCGGCATCGATTGTACGTTCTCCACTTTTATGCTCAGCCGTCCGTGGAACAGCTCAGCGCTTCCCATTGCTCAATACTCTCCGCCGTCCGCTGCAGCTTGTCACGCACCAGAGCCAGGGCGTCGCTGCCCAGCAGCAGTTGAGCCGGCGGATTAGGGCTGGTGATAATAGTCATCATGGCGCGTGCGGCTTTCTGCGGGTCGCCCAGTTGAAGGCCGCTTTTTTCCTCACGGGCTTTTCGCACCGGGTCGAAAGTCGCATCGTAGTCACTGATGCTGCGCGGCGTACGCTGCATCGAACGACCTGCCCAGTCCGTTCGGAAAGACCCCGGCGCCACGGCCGTTACAAAAATATTGAAGGGCGCAAGCTCTTTGTTCAACGTATCAGAGATGCCCTCCAGGGCAAATTTGCTGCCGCAGTAGTAAGCAATACCTGGCATGGTGATATAGCCACCCATGGACGTGATATTGAGGATACGTCCCGCCCGCCGCTGGCGAAAAAAGGGCACAAACGCCTTGGTCATCGCCACCGCGCCGAATACATTGACGTCGAACTGACGGCGCATTTCCTCCAGCGACGACTCCTCGAAAACCCCTTCGTGGCCATAACCCGCGTTGTTAACCAGCACGTCCACCGGGCCATACTGACCCTCAATAGCGGCGACGACGGCGTCGATGGCATTAAAGTGGGTAACGTCCAGCACCACGCCATGGGCTCTCTCAGGCAAGAGCGCCTGGAACGTTGCCAGAGAGGATTCGCTGCGAACAGTGCCGATCACTCGATGGCCCTGAGCGAGAGCTTCCTTAGCCAGGGCCTGGCCAAAGCCGCTACTAACGCCCGTGATAAAAATGGTTTTTTCTGCACGCATGGGGCGCACTCCTGAATATATAAGGTCAGGCTATGCTAGGGCGGAGAGTGGCTGGGAACTATGCCTGATTCGATTTTAGTATTGCCTGATTCTATCGGAGTGCTCGGTGAGCAACCTGAAATCTGCTGGCAAAAAACGAGGCCAAAGGAAGAAAAACGACGGGCTTATTTACCTGCTCTAATGTCTGCTTCGTGTCGCAAGTCGTTTTTCGGTAACGCTGATGTGCATGCGGTCTGGCCGAAGGTGTCGCACCTGCGCTCCAAGGTTTTCGCATTGGCAGTAAAGGCTGCGCGCGCAGTTAATCGCCGAACAGATCGAACATCAGGTGCCTGAACCATTTATTGACGGGGCGCGGTTGTATTTGCTGGGCCAGAATAAATTGATGGCGATTTCGGTGAGGCAACGGGACTGGCGGGCTTGCAAATGAATGGATCTCCATGCCCATGAAAAGCCAGAAATGCTCAGCTAAACAGCCTGCCAGACGAAGCCTAAAGGCTCTCAGGGGCGCCGAAAAACATTTTGACTTGGCTCTAGGACGGTGCTTCTAGGCTTAGAAAAACCAACTATGCCCCCAGTTTTGCCCCCATTCGCATGCGATCCACGAACAATTGCGAGTGCGCGCCCTGGCGGTGATGCAATGGGGGACTTGATGGCTTTCAGTGTGTCTCTCCACTATGAGGATGAGTAGCGGCTAATCGCTTTCGTTGAGCTTGCAAGGTGTCTAGATAAGCCGGGGCGATTCAGAAGGATTGCAAAGCTAAACACGGTTCCACTACCGTTGAGTCCTGGCTCACCAAGTGACTAAGGTTTGAGTACAAAAAGGGCCCCATGGAGCCCCATGGAGCCCTTTTCATTTGTGCGTTACCGGAGTGTTAGTTCCAGCAGTCATCCCGCTGATCCCGTGACGCTTGGGTATCGAACTGGAATGTCCCGCGCTAGCCGGCGTTCCTTTAAGGCGCAGGGTAATGTTAAGCAACGGTCTACAACTCAGCTACCATGCTGTTCGTGGCTACGTTCAATTTTCCATCGGACACACAGCGCCAAAGAAATGAAGCATGCGCCAACCCAACCTATGGCGTTAACGCCTACGCGATCTATCACCAATCCAGTAATGACTGCACCAATGCCGATGCCTAGATTTATCATTGATACGTTTATGGCGTTGATCAACTGACCAGCGTTCCCAGCCCTTTTCAGCACGTCTATTCCGATAAGCAGGCTGACACCAGCGTGGCTACTGGCGACGATGATGACGGCGAGTGGTACTGCCCATGTGAGATTGCCAAACATTGACAGGGTGCACATGCCCATGGCCATGGTCACCAAGACCCGTCTGAACATGGGCTCAAGATTGTCCTTCACACGTTTGGATAGGATCAAATTGCTCACAATGTCTGCGACGCCGTAGAGACATAGGATCAGTGTGACGTTCATCTCACCGAAGCCGGTCTCCTTTTCCAGGAAGGTAGACAAGAAGTTGAATACCGAGGCAACGCCAGCAAACATTAAGCATGAACTGACCAAGGTCATTGATACGTCAGGCTTGAAGGCTACACGCAGGGCGTCGCGCAGGTTTTCTTTCTGCCGCGATTCTTCAGTAGGCCTCACCCAAATCCACACGGTTAGCAAAGCCACACAGCTCAGCGCCGTCATCATCCACATCGCCATCCGCCAATTGGTAGCGTCTGCGATGAGCTTGCCGACCGGGACGCCTACGACCGATGCGATCGAGATTCCTACCAAGACTCTACCAATCGCCATGCTTTCATTGCGGCCTTGCGACAGTGACTTCGCGGCCAGAGCGGCATTTGTCCAGAAAACAGCAACACCGATTCCTCCTAGTACGCGACCAATGAGGATGATGTAGTAGTCGCTAAAGACTGCGGAAATCCCGTTCCCGAGAACAAGTGCCACGCACGCGGCGATGAGAAGGGATCGTTTCGAGGCCCGGTGTGTTAGAACACCAATGATTGGCGCGCTGATGCCCATGCCTAAAGCAAAAGCTGTCACCAGCCCACTCGCCGCGCCAATAGTGATGGCCAGCGATGTTGCAATTTCAGGTAGTAAACCTGCGACGATAAATTCAGAGGAGAGCATTACAAATGCAGTGAAGGTCAGCGCATAGACCCTTGGGTTGATCGTGCTGCGGTCTGTTGTCATCGGAAAAACCATCTTCTGAGTTCAGTGGACACGGCCTGCCAAGAAGGGGCGTTTGGTGAAATTTTCTCGGGTTGGGCAGGGCGCTTACTCAGGCTCTCTGAGTAGCCTGATGAAGCTTTTATAGAAGCAGGATGAGCAAAACCGCGACAGCCACAAAGCTATCGCGGTTGTTCTGCGTTTTAGCGGTTGGCGTCGGCCAAGCCAGCCTCGATGAAGCGAACGGAACTTTCCATAGCCTGCTGACCTTCTGGCAGCATGGTGGCGTAGAAGTGCCAGGCGTGGAACATCGCAGGCCATACTTCCAGGTTCACGCGAACCCGGTTATCAGCCAGGTGAGTTGCAAGGCGCATTGCATCACTCAACATCAGCTCGTTCTCGCCGATCTGCACCAAGATTGGTGGAAGACCGGTGACGTCCGCGAACACAGGTGAGGCCAGAGGATGATTGGCCAATGTGTCGCCTAGGAATGCTCTGGCGAGGATGTCCAAGACAGGCTTGGAGTTCAGAGGATCCAGACCTTCACGGTTGCTCATGGAAGCACCGGTGTGTTCAAGGTTCGCCCATGGTGAGATGGAGGAGCCAACCGCAGGCAATGGAAGCCCTTTCGATTTAGCCGCGACCATGACGCTGACGACCATTGCGCCGCCAGCCGACTCGCCAGAGAACGCAATTTTGTTAGCCGGGATTTTCTGCTCAAGCAACCATTCGTAAGCGCGTAACGTGTCGTCGATAGATGCTGGAAACTTGTGCTCAGGAGCGAGGCGGTAGTCCGGCATGTACACACGAGCACCGAGCATTTTCGCGTAGTTGCCGCCGATACCGTGGTAGCCGTCTGGACGTCCTACAATGTAGGCGCCGCCGTGGATGTACATCACGACCGCGTCGGTTTTGATCTCGTCCGGAGTAACCAGTGTGCCGGGTACGCCACCCATGTCGACTGCTTCGAATTTAACGCCAGCTGGCGCTGGATTTTGCGCGAGCATTTTTGCGTAAGAGTCGCGGATGTCGCTCATTTTTGTGGTGGTATCGATTCCCTTAAGAACGGGTACCAGATCGCTAAGGCTATTGGCCCAGGTTTGGACGGCTGCTTGGACTTTAGTGTTCATAATGACCTCAATTGATCGTTGGGAGTGGATTAGCTAATTGAGATACTATGCTTAGTATTGGGGAATGGGGTTCCCCATAACAGGTGCTAAGCCGCCCGAACGTTGAGACCACCGAGGCCGTATGGAACTCCATAACCTGAATGACATTGCCGCGTTTGTGAGCTCGGTAAACGCTGGAAGCTTCACTGCGGCGGCAAAACAGCTTGGCCTTACGCGCTCTGCAGTGGGGAAGTCGATAGTCAGGCTTGAGGCTCGTTTACAGGTACGTTTACTGAATCGCACTACGCGAAGTTTAAGCATGACGGATGACGGCCAGGTTCTGTATGAGCGCTGTGTGGGCGTTCTTCAGGATCTGGACGACGTGGAGGATGCCCTTGCGTTTCGTCGTTCGACACCCAGTGGGCGACTGCGGATGAGTCTGCCGGTTGCGCTGGGCAGACTTCATGTCCTTCAGCACATTGAGTGCTGTCTTAAAGATTGGCCCTCCCTGAGCGTGGATATCACCTTTTCTGACAGGCTGGTCGATCTGATCGATGAGGGATTTGATTTGGCCATGCGCATCGGGCCACCGAAGGAAGATTCTCGGTTGTTAACGCGCACTGTGGCCTACCAACAAATGATTACCTGCGCTTCCCCCAAATATTTGGCTGAGCATGCCGAGCCTAAAACGCCGGAGGATTTATCCGAGCACCAGTGCCTGCATTTCGTGAGCGGTGGGAGATTGCTTCCTTGGAATTTTCGCGTGAATGGTAGCTCTGTGTCCGTTACTCATGGTGGAAGGCTACAGATGGACAGTGCTGAGTCATTACACCAGTCAGCAGTAGCTGGCTTGGGTATCGCGACTCTTCCTTCCTACGTGGTGAACGACGATTTGAGGAGCGGCAAGCTTGTTCAATTGCTCGCTGGCTATGCAGAGGCCGCAGAGCCTATTCGGGTGATCTACCCTAGCAAGCGGCACCTCTCTCCGAAAATTCGACTCTTCATCGATAAGCTCGTGGAGGCTTGGTCACCATGCCCACCATGGGAGCAGCATTCTGCGGAAGGCATTCACTCTGCCTGACCCGTGGGCGAAGCCCGCGCGGCTAGTCGATGCCTATCATATGCATCGCGTATTCATCTCACTTGAGCATCGACTCCCAGGCGTGGGCACTGCGCCCGTGTTCCGTGCATCTGCCGAAGGAGCCAGTGCCTCAGAGGCTTAGTGTGCCGGTGTTTTTCACATCCTCAATATGATTGGCGCAGATGCTCATGACTGCGTTTCGTAGGAGCTACTGGCGCTCCTTGCGGGGAAGTGACCGTGCAGACAGCTTGACAGCGGTCAAATATCCGAATAAAAATGAAGCGCTTCATAAATATATCTTTCGAGAATAAATACAAAAAAATAGAGTCGTGAAAAGATCATGGATTTTGTTGGCTTATGGCCGCAGGTTATGAGAATGAAACGATTCATATTTGCCGTTTTCCTAGGCAAGTCTGGAGATCATAATGATCACTGCATCATTAGCCTTCGCTCGGTCAACGACGCAGGCTGCCCTCGCCACTCTCTTATCTAAAGTCACAGACCGCTCCGGCACGGGGGCACTGGCTTCGCTACGCAAATCTCCTAAAACCACCCGCCTACATGAGTCCGAAATTTTCGGTCAGCCAGCGCGGCATCGGACGCGTTTGAGCATCACCGCCTCTTGTTTCTGTTTTTTCAGCGCGGGGAATTTGGCATGACGAATCTTCGACATTCAGGACGCACAGTTCTCATTACCGGGGCAGGAGGGGGGATCGGTGCCTCAATTGCCCGGCTGTACTGCGAGGAGGGCGCGCGGGTTGCCTTGGTAGATTTCGACGAACAGTCAGTTTCCGAGCTTTCCCGGCAACTCATTGCTGCCGGACATTTGGTGGCTTGGGCTAAAGCTGACGTATCAGATTTCGCGCAATGCAGTCGAGCCTGTCTTGAGCTTAGTGAGCAGCTCGGCCCGATCGACACCTTGATCAACAATGCAGGCGTGTCACCCAAACATCAGGGCGCACCCGCACCGATTTGGGAAATGGATCCTCTGGAATGGGAAAGGGTCGTCGGCATCAACCTCACTGGCTCGTTCAACCTGGTTAGGGCAATCGCGCCGGGAATGGTTGAGCGCGGCTTTGGAAGAATCGTGAACATGTCTTCCGTCGCCGGCAGCGCCTATTTGCCTATTGTCGCGGCGCATTACAGCGCTACTAAAGCCGCGATTATCGGTTTTACCCGTCACCTGGCAGGTGAGCTCGGGCCCTATGGCATTACTGCAAACGCACTGGCTCCGGGACGCATCGAAACGCCGCTTCTTAAAACCGTTTCTGCGCAAGCGAACCAGGCAGTCGTTGATGAAACACCGTTGGGGCGTCTTGGAACGCCACTTGAGGTAGCTAAAGCAGCATGCTTTTTGACTTCAAACGACAGCGACTTCATCACGGGCCAAGTTGTGGATGTGGCGGGTGGCTGGTTGATGCGCTGATCCATCCGGGCTCGTATTCAACGTAACGATTTATCTCACAGTTTTTCAGCAGCGGGTGATGGCATGGTTCGAACAATGGGTTTTCCTGGCCGATACGAGCAAGGGCCAGGCGCACTAAAGCAGCTTGGCAGAATCCTTTCCGATATGGGGCAATCGCGCCCTTTGGTCTTGTGCGACGAGTTTGTCTCGAAGCATCTGTGGCCTGAGGTAGGGAATGCATTGTCAGAGCATGGCTTCGAGGCGAACAGTATCGTTTTTCCCGGTGAATGCACTAAAGCTGCAATTGCGTCTCTCTGTGAGCGATCAGCAGATTACAGGCCAGACACCATCATCGCTTTGGGCGGGGGTAAGACAATTGACACGGCTAAAGGGATGGCTGCTCAGCTTAACGTCCCCATCGTCGTATGCCCGACCATTGCTTCCAGCGACGCCCCAACCAGCCGTTTGATTGTGCTTTACGACGAGGCGCACAAGGTCGTTGGTGTCGAGTACCTGAACATGAACCCCTCTGCAGTAGTCGTGGACACCGAAGTGATTGTCCGTGCGCCTGCAAGGTTTTTCGCCGCAGGCATCGGCGACGCCATCAGTAAAAAGTTTGAGGCGCAACAATGTCAGTCTGCCGGAGGCAATAACTCATTTGGTACTCCAGCGTTGAACACTGCATTGCTGCTAACAGAGGCTGTGTTTAAGACGCTTATGACCTACGGGTACAGCGCTTACCAAGCAGTAGGCCGGCACGAGGTTAATGATGATGTCGAGCGGGTTGTTGAAGGAACCGTCCTTATCAGTGGCGTTGGGTTTGAGAGTGGCGGCTTGTCGTTAGCCCATGCGCTTGTGCGAGGTCTTACGTCAATTCCTGCGATTACTTCCATGCTGCATGGTGAGCTTGTCGCATTCGGGACGCTGGTGCAGATGTCCGTCGAAGAGCGCCCAGACTCAGAGATCCTAGAGGTCGCTCAGTTTCTGAATGATGTGAATCTGCCCGTCACCCTCGACGGCCTTGGCCAGACGTCTGCGTTTACCTCTGAGGAATTGGATATTGTCGTCCAGGCAACACTGGGTGCGGTGTACGCGAAAAATATGGCGCCAGCCCTTACGGCTGAACGACTCATCCGAGGACTCGCTCGTGCCGACGAGCTGGGACAACGATTTGAACGTTTCAACTAACCGCTAAATGCAGCACAGCTAATCCAAGAATAAAAGAGGCTCAGAAAATGACAGACAAGACCGTTCCGCATATTCATGACTTGCTCAAAGACTCCCCTAAGAACTGGGGTAAGTGGGGCCCGGATGATGAGGTAGGCTCACTCAACTACCTTACAGGTATCGAAGTTCTCCAAGGGGTCAAAGAGGTCAAGCAAGGCAAGACATTTACTTTGCAGGTACGGATGGCAGATCCTGCTGGTGACCCGGTCTGGCCTGGTCGCTCCCAGTCAAAACGCATGAATATCATGGATCGTGGTCACTATAACTGTGGCAAAGGCCCACATTTTCCGGGCTCTTACGAGTTCGCCGACGACGTGATGTTTTTTCATCTTCAAGGGTCAACTCAGTACGACGCCCTTGGGCATGTCTGGTACGACGATCAGATTTGGAATGGCTACAGCGCCGATACCACTATCGGTTCCCTGGCCAAGGCGAGCGTTGCTCCATTGGGTGAAAAAGGCATTGTTGGCCGAGGCATTCTGATCGACATAGCGCGCCACCGTGGTAAAGACGTGCTGGATGCAGGTGAAACGTTCAACCATGAGGATTTAATGGCTGCGGCCCGGGCTCAAGGCGTCTCTATCAACAAGCGCGACATTCTCATCATCCGCACTGGATGGATTGGCTCGTTTTATAAACGCGACCCGGAAGAGTTCTACAAAGACTTTATCGAGCCAGGCCTGACCTACAGCCCTGAGCTGGTGAAGTGGTTTCAGGAGATGGAAATTCCGAACATTGTCACTGACACCATTGCTAACGAAGTCACCGTCGATCCCGTGTCAGGGGTTGCGTTGCCGTTGCACAACGCACTCATGAGGAACTTGGGCATCACTCTCACTGAGATCGCTCAGCTTGATCCTCTCGCTGAGGACTGCGCTGAGGACGGTCAGTGGACGTTCCTCTACACCGCAGCCCCTCTAAAGGTCGTTGGCGGAACTGGAGCTCCTGTGAATCCGATCGTCATTAAATAAGTGTCTTTGCCTGGGGGCAGCAGAAACGCTGTTCTCAGGTTTTTCCCTCCAATTAACGGCTCCCGAACGGCAGCCTGTTGGCTTATCATCCTCTGCGCAAATCGAGGGCGTTCTTCTGATCGTCCTGTCTCCGCGCTACGATCGAGGATGCTGAATCTCCAATGAAAAAAATCGAGAAACCGAAGCTCAAGGATGTGGCTGAATTGGCGGGCGTCTCGATGGGGAGTGCTTCAAGAGCATTGGCTGTCCCGCACTTAGTGAAACCTGCAACGCTGGCCAAAGTACAAGCAGCTGTTCAAGAGCTCGGGTACGTGCGAGACGGGGCCGCGCGTGCTTTGGCATCCAGGCGCACGCACAGCATCGGAGCCGTTTTTCCTACGTTTAACAACCCTGCGTTCGCTGAAGCTGTCCAGGCCCTCCAGTTAAGGCTAACGGAGCTTGGGTATCACCTGATCATTTCTTCCCATGAATACGACCAGGCGCAGGAACTGGTAAACGTAAGGAACATGATTGAGCGGGGCGTCGAAGGCCTACTGTTGGTGGGTACTGAACACAGTCCTGAAATTTATGAAGCACTAACTGCCGCCCAATGCCCATTCATTCTCATGTGGTCACTTGATGGTGCTCACGACCATCACTGCGTGGGGTTCAGCAATGAGGAGGGTGGTCGATTGATAGCCAGGCACTTGCTTAGCCTTGGTCATCAAAGTATCGCCATGATCAGTGGCGTTGTTTCTAACAACGAACGGGCAAAATACCGTCTGAAAGGAATCACCGCTCAGCTACTCGAGTCAGGGATCGAGCTTTCAAGTGAACGGATTATTGAGCAGCCATTCACGATTGAGGGAGGGCGCGCCGGGCTGCGGATTGCTATGGAGCTTAACCCCAAGCCTACAGCCATTGTCTGCAGCACTGACCTCACCTGTATCGGAGCGTTGGCGGAAGCGCGCTCCAATGGGATCGACGTCCCCAAAGAACTATCAGTCAGCGGGTTCGATGATATCGAGTTCGCGGCTGCCTACGTGCCAGCCCTGACGACCGTCAGGGTGCCGACTTCGAAAATTGGTATCAGCAGCGCCAACAACATCGTTGCGCTGATCGAGGGGCGCCCACTTGCACGCCGCGAGCGCATACAAATCGAACTCGTCGTCCGAGATAGTACGGCGCCACGGCCCTAGAGCGTTTCCAAGAATGGACTAAACTCTTGGTGCTTCATTGGCATTGAACCAGCCTGGGCGGTACTCGCTCCAGGTCAGCTGCCAGAAGCCCTCATGTTTGCGACGAAGCCGCATCCGGTAATGCGCGCCATAGAGAGGCGTGCCATCTTGCGTGTGTGAGTTTCCAGGAATGACTCTGCCGACAATCATTTCCGCTACACCCTTTTCCTCGTCGGACTTGATCTCCAGCACGTCCGCGAAATGCTGCATCCACGGCCAGGGCCTGCGAAACTCTTTGAAGGAGCCGATGATCGCGTGACGCCCTTCAATAAGGCCCATCGGTTGAAAATCACCAGCGGCGTCGTTGGTAAAGCAATGAGCAAGCTGCTGCATGTCAGCCTGATCCAGCGCCCATGAGTAACGAGCGTAGGTTTCAGCAATACACTCCGCACTGGTCACCGAAGCCGTTGAGTCAGGGAAAGCAAGCCATGGCGAATTCAGCTCGCTAACGATGGTCGGGGCTGGGTCGCCAATCCTCCATCCGTCGTCACCTGGTGGAAGCTGCCAGTGAATTGCAAGCGAGTAGTCCCCGGTTACCCAATTTAAGGCAATCAGCACGCTGTCGAGGCGCCAGGTGCCTGCTGTCTTTTTCAGAGAGCCTGTGACAGTCATACCAAATCCGAGCGTGGCCGACTTTGTGGCTTTGCTGATATGGCCATAGGCGTAGAGACTGAAAGTGGCGTCGGTTTCTCCACCACCCACATAGTGATTGGTTGCCTTCACTGAAAAGCCATCAGCCTTGGCACGGTCTTGCTGGAAAGCTCTGACAATCTTGCGTCCACCCTCATGAGCGGACATGTGGCTTGTCACCAACTGGCAATTCTCAGTGAACATATCCCCAACAGAGTCCCAATTACCGCTCTCCCAGGCTTTCAGAAAGGTGGCTATAACGCCCTTGATGGCGGTGCGATCACTTGAGCCGGTCACTGGGTCACCTGCGAGGCAGGTTGGCCTATGGGAAAGTGTGGCAGGACATACTCAGCCATCTCTTCCAGGACATCTGCTGCTGGTCGCTGCAGAGGTTTGATATTCAGTGCCACGTGTGAAACGCCCTCATCCTGTTGCCGTTTCCAGAGCTCCACGAGAGCATTACGCCCGATCCTTATTCCGTTGTAGCCGCGTTCCAGCGGTGTGTTCGGATCCTTCGCCAGATCGAAAAATGTCGCGTAGCCGTATGGTTTTGCATTGCCGGTCTGGCTGGCAGAACGGAACTCGCGGATGAGGCCGGGCAAACGATTGAAGTCGCTCAGATGCCAAATCCATGCATCGGCATTATTGGCTATCCACTCAAGCGTCTGACGGGCCCGGCCCACGACAATCATGGGGAGTCGAGGGCCAACTGGCTTGGGTACCATGTCTAGCAAGCCTTCCAGCTGGCCGAAAAGTTTGGTTGAGACGCTTGGGAAGCTGTTTTCAGTGACTGTCTTAATCAGCTCAAAGCCTTCCCGGTATCGTTCTTCTCTCGCTTCGAAATCAATCCCGAATGCTGGATATTCAATTGGGCGATCTCCGCTGGATAGCCCTAGCAAGAAACGACCGCCGGTTAGCTGGTCGACCGAAACGGACTGCTTAGCGACGATCAGTGGTTCACGTAACGGAAGAACGATGCCCGTTGTGCCCAAGGCAATGTTTTTGGTAACAGCAGCCAGATATCCCAGATATACAAACGGGTCGATCATTTGACCAGTATCACCAAAGCTCGGGTCATAGAAGGGCACATCTCTCATCCACAGACTTGCGAATCCAGCCTCGTCCGCGATGCGAGCAAGGCGTTGATGATCCTGCAGCGTGGGAAACGGTGAATTCGGATAGCCCTCCAAGGGCATGATGTATCCGAAGGTGAGGCCTTCGGGCTGAAACACTCGCGAATAGGCCGGATGAGCTGCAAGCTCGGGACTGAGCTCAAGGGAAGGGCTGAGAGAAGTCATTGCTAAACCTCATTATTTCAAGCCGATTACTACTGTGTAAGCGGCTTTCAGATGAACAGGTCTGCATGGTAGTGAAGGTATTGGGGAAAATGTGTCCCCTCTGATGGGGCGCGATCCACTGGTGGCCGCTATCCACTCAATGAAAAATCTGCGGGGTCAATCGCTTGAACTCGTCCGCAGTAGGCGCCTTAGATGAGTCGCGGCCTTCAACGGGATGAGTCTTACGCGCTGTGACGAGTGGTCACAGATGGTGTGAATTTCTGAGTATTCTCCTGTGCGAGAGCATCACCTACTCTCACTCAGCGATTGAAATCCTGGCTCGCTCGCCAGTCACACGTTGAGAGAAATTATAATGAATACGCCCGTTAAACCTGATGAACTTGCCATTCCTTATGCTTTGCCGCAGGTGCCTTTCATGTCTCCAGACATGGTGCATCCAGGCGTTATGACCACTTGGCTCGAAGACGATAATCTCTGGGTGCCGGTCACCAAATCAGTATCTTTCAAACCACTGCTGCTGAGCGTTAGCGGTGGGTACTACATCAACTTGCTCCGAGTTCGGCAGAGCGGGGTTTTGTCTCGTCACCGCCACTCAGGTGCAGTACATGCGATCGTGTTGAAGGGGCGTTGGTACTACCTCGAACACGATTGGGTTGCTGATGAAGGCTCCTTTGCATTCGAGCCGCCAGGGGAGACTCACACTCTGTTCGTCCCTGAAGATGTCGAAGAAATGATTACTTGGTTCCACGTTCAGGGTGGCTACACTTACGTCGACCCACAGGGTGTCGCGGTTGGCTATGAAGACGTTTTCACCAAGCTGGAAGCTGCCCGCAGCCATTACAAAAATTTGGGCTTGCCGGACGATTATATCGAGCAGTTCATTCGCTGATTCTGGTTCAAAAAAGAACGCGCTACGGCGCGTTTTTTTGTGTAGATAAACAGGTAGATTCAGTCGCGTAAGGAGCGTACCGAAATGGATCAATACTCTCAAATGCTAGCCTTCATCTGGTCAACAGAGTGCGGAAGTTTTTCTGCTGCCGCCAGGGCGCATGAGATGACTCCGTCGGCCATCAGTAAATTGATAGCACGGCTAGAGGATCGGCTTCGGGTTCGACTTTTTCAGAGGGGGTCCCGAGTCCTCACTCTGACGGAGGAGGGGGCGGCTTATCTGCGCAGTGCGAAAGCTGTAGTTGAGGCGATGAGTGAAGCTGACTCTCTGGCAGAAGGGCTTCCTTCAAGGGTCAGTGGCACGCTTCGCATCCACACGATGACCTCTTTTGCGAAGCAGCAGATCGTGCCTTGGTTGCCGGAATTCCTCGACACCTATCCCGGTCTTGATGTCGAGATTCAGTTAGGCGCTCAGTTCGTTGACCAGTTCGAACAAGGATTGGACATAGCCATCCATAGCGGGATTCTTCCGAGCTCTTCCAGAATCGCAAAGAAGATAGGCGAATGTGAATGGTTGCTGTGTGCTTCACCTGACTACCTGGAAAAGTATGGAATACCGCAGCAGCCACAAGATCTGATGAATCATCGATGCTTTAATTTCAGTTTTGCCAGCCCTTGGAACAAATGGGCCTTTATCCAAGATGGCCTAGGTGTGACGACCCCTGTGAAGCCTCGAGGATCGTTTACCCAGGGTGAGCTGCTCAGAGATATGGCCAAATCAGGTGCGGGTATAGTCCGCCTTGCGGATTTCCACATTGGAAAAGACATTCAGGACGGATCGCTGGTGCTCCTGCTTGACGAGTACAAAGCGGAGATCCTGGAGCCTATTTACCTGCTTTATTCAGACCGTAAGCATTTGAGTCCTCGCATCCGGGTGTTCATCGAGTTTTTTCAGGAAAAATGGATTGCTCATCCATGGAAAATCGTGAGAGGACTGCCCGGAGCGGTTTGATAGCCACTACGGCTCGGCGCTTACTTTCACTCTACCTCCGCGCAAGCGTGCAACTTTGGCTCCTGCACAAGGGAGCCAATACTCCACCACTCTGATAATTTTCCCTCTTGCTCTGTGCCCAACAGAGATCTCAAAAATTTGAGGCCTGTTCCCCAGTAATTACTTAGTCAAATGCTTCGCTGGCACCTCTCTCATTTTGTGCCACTGACCTGTTCCTGGCGGTCACAGCAGGTGTGCTTTGCCAGCTATATTCAGCCCTGAAATTGAGCCATAACCTCTGTCCATGGTGAGCAGTACGACAAGTGCTGGATCACCTCGGATGTTGAGGCGTATGTGTGCAAAACACCGATCCTCAGCCGGAGAATAAAAATAAATACCCGGAGATATCCCCATGGGATTTGCTCAAGACAAAATCGAAGCATTACCTGCGGTCAATCGTGTGCCAAAAGGTGCAGGTGCAGCCTCCTGGGGTGCGATGGCTCTTTTGTGGCTCGTGTATGCCATGGATGCCAACTCCCGCCAGATGTTCTTTATGGTATTGCCCTCCATCACCAGCGAGTTCAAGACAAGCGCTGAGCTGACTGGACTGCTTGCCGCGTTCATCACGATCGCTACATCTTTGATAGCCGTGCCTTGCATGATTTGGGCTGATAAAGGCGGTCAGGGATGGATGCGAAAATACCGCCATCTGCCAATCGTGATTGCTTACACGCTATTCACCTTTCTGACCGGCCTCAATTTCTTGACAGGCTCGCTTGGAGTGCTTGTTGCGCTGCAAGTGATGTCACACGCATTTGGCGGTGCTGGCGAAGCCATCGAAGTCACTTCCTTGTCTGAGTGGTGGTCGAAGGAGCGCCGTGGTTTCGCCCTGGGACTTCATCACACCGGATACCCTTGGGGCACATTGATCGGTGGCTTGGCGATCAGTGCTCTACTCCACGCTTACGGCCCGGAAAATTGGCGCTTGGCATTCCTGCTGTTCCCTGTACCGATGATCATCATCTTTTCGGTCTACTGGTGGTTCAGTACGAAGAAGCGTTACGAGTCCTTTGTTGAACACGCTCAAGCCGTGGGTGAGACCCCTCCATCAATGGAAGCGGTACAGGGAGTGGTTGAGGTGCCCAAAGGCGCGCTCAAGTCGGCAATGAAAAATCCGAACATCTCCGCTATCGCTCTTATCTCGATGTTCGCGATCGTTGGCTACTTCGGCATCAGCTTCTGGCTACCTCAGTATCTGGCCTTTGTTGCCCATTACAACTTCGCAGAGGCAGCTGCTTACTCGGTGCTCTTCACGATCACCGGTGGTATCGGCCAGATCGTTTGGGGATGGGTTTCAGACCGTGCAGGCCGAAAACTTTGCCTCGTGCTTGTTTTCGCATGGCTTGCGGTGGGCATGTACCTCTTCAAATACTCATCCGTCAGCCTGACTTGGCTTATCGCGATTCAGTTGTTTGCCGGGTTCGCGATGAACGCGCCCTACACGTTGCTGTATGCCATTGCGTTTGATTCTGCGAAGCAAGGCACGACTGGCCTGGCAGGCTCAATCGTCAACGTCGGTATTTACGCCGGTGGCTTTGGGCCATTCGTGATCGGGATGTTCATCGGCGCAGGTGGTGGCTTTGAGCAGGCTGCTGGTTACAACTACGCGCTCTACTTTATCTCCGGTCTCATGGTACTGGCGGCCATCATCACCATTTTCTTCACCCGAGAAACTACCGGCTGGTTCCTTAAGTACGACAAGGCGCTGGTCTCGAAGCACTCTTGCAACATGGGTTTGTAACGAACCGATCGTACCTGCACTTACAAGAAAATCCCCTTGGGGATAGCTAAAGCTAGGAGAAAGTCATGACCCTTATTAAAGATGCCAAATGGTTGAGCCAATTCGCCGACGAGTTAAACGGTGATGCTGATTGGACTGCCGCTGCTCGCTATTTCGATGGACGGATTCAATTCAAGCACAGCACAGCCTTCTCAACGCTTGCGGTTCTCGCCGGTAAGGTCGTTGCGGTTTACCCGGAAGGAAGCCCCTTGGGTGCGGATATCATCGTGTCTGGTGCTGATGATGAGTGGCAGCGCGTTCTTGACGGAAAGATCGACTGGTTTGAAGCGTTGTCCCCAGGGTTGGGCAAACTTGAGCTTGAGGGCAACGTAGTCGCCGCATGGCAGTACGTTGATGTGTTGGCCCGCGCGTTTGACGCAATGAAGCGTGTAGGGAAAGCTAATAATAACCCACCAGTCTCTTACTCTCCCGGGCCTAAGCCGTCAGGGAAAGAGACGGTAGGACGGTACATTACCGTTGATGGAATTCGCGTTTATTACGAAGAATCAGGGGAGGGACGTCCACTCGTTTGCTTCCACGCGGCATCACAAGATTCTCTGATGTACAGGCACGTACTGGACGGCCTCTCAGATGAGTTCCGCGTCATTGCAATTGACGCCCCTGGGCACAGCAAATCAGAGCTACCTGAATCAGGTCCATTCCACAGCCTCACTCGCCATGCGGAGTTCAATGAGCACCTTATGGAGGCCTTGGGACTTGAGAACCCCGCCATCATGGGATGCTCGATGGGTGGCAATCTGGTGCTGGAATTGGGGGCACGTCGGCCCGATGCTTACAGCGCGATCATTTCAGCTGAAGGGGCAGATTTTACCCCGACGGTTTCCGAGTTCTTCCTCGATATGTTGCTCATGAATGGGCCAGAGATCATCGGTGCCTGGTCTCGTTCGATGACTGGCAATCGCACTCCACCAGATCGTGCGAGGGAGGTGGTGTGGCAGATCTCGCGCACCACGCCGCAGGTGATGAAAGGTGACCTCACAGGCTATGCGAACTTTGATCAGCGGCAACAAGTTGGAAAGATCAAAGCGCCTGTTTTACTTCTGCGCGGTGACGCGGATTGGTTGGTGTACCAAGAGAAGGTTGAGGAGACAGCATCTCGCATTCCCGGCAGTAAGATCGCCGTGCTCGCAGGTACTGGCCACTATCCAATGACTGAAAACCCACTGGAGTTCTGTGACACGGTACGCGCGTTCCTTCGTGAAGCGGGTCACGGCCACGCAGGCTGAAAGATCTGATTGAGGAGCCCGCTCGTCAGGCGGGCTTTTCTGCGTCTATTTAACGCGAAGGTTCAATCCCGAAAAAAGCCTTTTCTATTCCCGCACAAAAACCTAATGCGCGCCGACCCACTGAGGCTCAGGCCGTTGCGGGAGCTATCTCAACCCTCGAATCCCTTCCATAGCCGATCGTCAGACAATCAGAATTATTTTCTTGTGATCTGTGATCACAGTGGATAGCATCTGTCTCAGAGCGAATAACTGAGCGTCAGCATTGTTCACCAACCGCTCAAACGATTACTCCTAAAAATAAATACAAAATTTGGAGAACATCATGCGAAGTACAACTCCATCTGCGACCGAGCGTGGCCCCATTGCAATCGTTGGCGCGGGCCTGATTGGGAGAGCTTGGGCGATTGTTTTTGCTGGAGCAGGACATCCGGTGCGTTTACACGACATGGATCTGCAGACAATGCAGAACAGCCATGCCTACATAGAAGCGAGACTTAACGAGCTCGCAGAATTTGATCTCCTCAATGACGCGCCCCTCACCGTACTTGCACGGATTACGTGTGTTCCCGATTTGGCTGATGCGCTACGTGATGTGGTGCTCGTACAGGAAAACGTTCGGGAAACGGTGGAGGCGAAAATCGACATTTTCAGTCGAATGGATGTGTTGGCGCCCAAGGACGCGATTCTTGCCAGTTCAACTTCATGGTTACCGGCCTCCGAGTTCACTAAAGATCTACCAGGTCGGGGGCGCTGCGTAGTTGCACACCCTACCAACCCACCTTACTTAGTTCCTCTTGTGGAGCTTTGCCCTGCGCCGTGGACCGAATCTGAAGTGATGATTCGAGCGCATGAGATCTACACCGCAGCAGGGCAGAGCCCTGTCGTTCTATCCCGAGAGATCCACGGCTTCTTGTTGAACCGAGTCCAAGCAGCAGTCCTCAACGAATGCTTCAAATTGCATGAGGAAGGCTTTGCTAGCTCTGAGGATATTGATCGGGTACTCAAAGATGGACTCGCCCTCCGCTGGTCATTTATGGGCCCCTTCGAAACCATCGATCTCAACGCCCCTGCCGGCGTATCTGACTATGCCAAACGCTACGGTCAGCAAAATCGCGAAACGATCAATTCCGAAAATGCTTTTGACTGGTCGGAATCAGCAGTCGCCCGAGTACATGACGAGCGCCGCCAAAAACTTGAACTTGAAGGCATTGCATTGCGATCCGCCTGGCGTGACCGCCGCCTTATGGCTCTCGCTGCGCACAAGCGTCAAGCACCAAATTCCTGACGGCATCACTTCATCCTGAACACCAAAATAAAAGTAACCAGGAGGTCACCATGGCTCGTAAAGTCATCATCACTTGCGCGGTCACCGGCGCAATTCATACACCTTCCATGTCCCGTTACCTGCCGGTAACACCAGGTCAAATTGCCGAAGCGGCGATTGGTGCCGCTGAGGCTGGCGCCTCAATTGTTCACCTACATGCTCGTAATCCAATTGATGGCAGTCCCTCTCAGGATCCGGAACTGTTTAAGCAGTTTCTGCCGGCTATCAAAGAGGCTAGCGATGTGGTGATCAACCTGACTACAGGTGGCGCGCCGACAATGTCGCTTGAAGATCGACTTCGTCCAGCACATCAGTTCAAACCGGAAGTGGCCTCACTGAACATGGGCACGATGAACATGGGTCTTTACCCAATGCTCAATCGGTTTAAGGAGTTCAAACACGCTTGGGAGGAACCATACCTCGCCGGCAGCCATGACCGCATTTTCAAAAATACATTTACCGACATAGCCCACATCCTCGAGTCATGCAGTGAGAACGGTACCCGTTTTGAAATCGAATGCTATGACATTGGGCATCTCTACACCGCTGCACATTTCATTGATCGTGGCCTCATCAAACCTCCGTTTTTGATCCAATCGGTTTTCGGCATTTTGGGCGGTATCGGCGGTCACCCTGAGGATGTCCTGCATATGCGGCGCACAGCTGATCGTCTCTTCGGAGATGACTATCAGTGGTCGGTTCTTCCTGCAGGAAAGCAGCAGATGAGCATTGGTGCTCAATCAGCCACGCTTGGAGGACACGTGCGTGTGGGTCTTGAAGACTCGCTTTGGGACGGGCCGGGTCAATTGGCAAAAAGCAATGCCGATCAAGTTTCGCGCATGCGCAAAATTCTCGAAGGGCTTTCACTTGAAGTGGCGACACCGTCTGACGCGAGGGAAATCCTGAAGCTAAAAGGTGGCGATAACGTCAATTTTTAAGCGCGGGTATTCATCCCCGTAAAGCCTATCTAGAGGATATTTTGATAACTAATGGTCGCGTCACAACACTCGCGCCTTAGCAATTTATCCTCGTGAGGAGAACATGAATCATGTTAGCTACGACCCATACAAAAACACAAAAGGGACAGTCGCTGAACGCTTTAATGTTTCGAAAACTAATGCCGATGTTAATCTTTGCTTACGTTATAAGCTTTCTAGACAGAACTAACATTTCACTTGCCAAAACACACATGGCAGTAGACTTGGGTATTTCCGCTGCCGCATATGGTTTTGGTGCAGGGCTCTTCTTCCTTACCTATGCACTCATGGAGGTACCCAGTAACTTGATCATGCACCGGGTAGGGGCCCGACTCTGGATCACCAGGATCATGATCACCTGGGGATTGTTATCTGCCGGTATGGCCTTCATTACCGATGAGACTACGTTTTACATTGCCCGCGCGCTACTGGGCGCAGCTGAAGCCGGATTGTTCCCAGGTGTAATGCTCTATTTAACCTATTGGTTTGGTCGTGAGCAAAGGGCACGAGCCAGTGGCTATTTTCTAATCGGGGTTTGTCTCGCGAATATCATCAGCGGGCCGGTTGGCGGGCTGCTGTTAAAGATGGATGGAATCTGGGGTTGGCACGGCTGGCAGTGGCTGTTCTTCTTGGAGGGAATTCCAGCTGTTCTATTCTCCGTCGTGATTTGGCGAAAGCTTCCGGACGGCCCATCTACGGCAAGTTGGCTATCAAAGGAACAAGTCACTGAAGTAGAGCAAGTTCTGAAGAAAGAACATGATGAAGAAATCGCCTCCGGCAATGTAGGTCATTCTTTTAAGGGAGTTCTTAAAATCCCTCAGATTTGGCTTGCGATCGCGGTGTATTTCCTCCACCAAGTTAGTGTCTATTCGGTAATTTTCTTCTTGCCGGGCATCATTGGCACGTACGGAGGCTTATCATCGTTACAAATAGGATTGTTAAACTCAATCCCATGGATCGCAGCAGCACTCGGGGCAGCGTTTCTTCCAAGGTATGCAACTACTCCGAAAATTTCACGCAAAATAATGTTCGGTGGGCTGCTCCTGATGTCGGCTGGATTGACCCTTGCGGCCTTTACCACTCCACTGATAGCTCTAATAGGATTCACTCTTACGGCATCGATGTTTTTCGTTGTTCAGCCTGTGATATTCCTCTTTGCCAGTTCAAGACTGGCGGGAGCAGGTATGGCGGCGGGTCTGGCGTTAGTGAATACTTTTGGTATTACTGGTGGTTTCTTCGGCCCTTCACTTCTGGGCTTCGTTGAACAAACTACTGGGAGCACGAAGAATGGGCTAATTATTGTAGCGGCTCTTTTAACGCTCGCGGCATTCCTGAGTCTGAAGCTACGTCAGGCACAAGAAACGATTACTACAAAAACGCGGGACAACATTGTATTGCCCCAGGCTGCGCCGTGTATTACTGATAATGCGAGGACAAAATGAAGAGTACATCCCTGGCACTTAAACTACATCCCGACGATAATGTTGCAATCGCACGCGCGTCGATACCTCAAGGAACCGTGGTTACGGAGTTCGGTAATATTGTGGTGCTCGCCGATGTGCCCGCAGCGCACAAAATCGCCCTTGCACACGTAAACCCAGGTGATCCTGTTCTGCGTTATGGCCAGATCATTGGCTTTGCTACTAAACCCATTGAGCCAGGCGATTACGTGCATACGCACAATCTGGAGATGGCGACGTTCGAGCGAGACTACGCGTTCGGCGAGGATGCCAAAGTCGCGTCGCCTGCAGCCTCTCCTGTGACATTCCAAGGTTTCGTCCGCGCTGACGGGCGAGTAGCAACTCGAAACTACATTGGTGTAGTGAGCACTGTGAACTGCTCCTCCACTGTTACCAAAATGGTGGTTGAACACTTCTCGCGAAACGGTGTGCTGGATGCTTACCCAAACGTGGACGGTGTGGTGCCGATCACCCACAGCTTCGGGTGCTGCATAGAGCACAATGGCGAGGGGGTGAACCAACTGCGGCGCACGCTAGGCGGTTTCATCAAGCACGCCAACTTCGCTGGCGTGGTCGTCATCGGCCTTGGCTGTGAAGCCAATCAGATGGGCGCGCTGTTCATGGCCCAGAGCATCGAGACCGGCAAGCTTATCGCTCCCGTGGTCATCCAAGACGTTGGTGGAACCCGCAACGCAGCGGATGCCGCCATTGCCGCCGTGGAATCGATGCTGCCGGTTGCCAACGAGTGCCGGCGTGAGCCGGTCTCGGCGCGGCACCTGACCGTGGCGCTCCAGTGCGGCGGTTCAGACGGATACTCGGGCATCACGGCCAACCCCGCCCTCGGTGTGGCTGTCGATATGCTCGTAGCGCAAGGTGGAACTGCCATCCTTAGCGAAACGCCGGAGATCTACGGCGCCGAACACCTGCTGACTCGTCGCGCGGCAACCCGTGAGGTCGGCCAGGGTATCGTCGACCTTATCAAATGGTGGGAAAGCTACGCAGACCGCGAAAAAGGCAGCATCGATAACAACCCCACGCCTGGTAACAAGGCCGGCGGCCTGACGACCATTCTTGAAAAGTCTCTAGGCGCAGTTGCCAAAAGTGGCTCCTCAGCACTCATGGGCGTTTATCGTTACGCCGAGCCCATTACAGTCCGAGGCTTGGTGTTCATGGATGCGCCTGGCTATGACCCGATGGGAGCCACTGGCCAAATCGCCAGCGGCGCAAACCTCGTTGCGTTCACCACCGGACGCGGCTCGTGCTTTGGCGCCAAACCTGCTCCTTCGATCAAGCTTGCGACGAATACCAAAATGTACACTCGCATGAAGGATGATATGGACATCAACTGCGGGGATGTCATGGATGGCGATGCCACCCTTGAATCGAAGGGTAAAGAGATTTTCGACATGCTCATACGAGTGGCTTCTGGAGAAAAATCTAAAAGCGAGGCGTTGGGCATCGGCAATGAAGAAACAGTGCCTTGGATGATCGGCGCTCAGATGTAATGAGCGAACAAAAAAGGCGTCCTGATATCAGGGCGCCTTTTTTAAACCTTGTTGATGAGGTTAATCAACTTCGACAGGCTTGTGCGCATCGGCAACGATCAGCGCCCCTGTATTGAGGATAAACTCGGCAGCACTTTTGATGTCATCTTGCAGTGATTCACAGGCGGCAACGGAGTCACCCTTCTTTAAAGCATCAACCATCGCTGCGTGATGACTGGCTTGCACTCGCTGAACCACACGCTCAGTGCCAGATCGTAGGTCATAGTTGATGATAGGCCCTATTCTCAGCCACAGGGACTCAACTATCTGGAGCAGGATGGGCATGTCCGCCTGATTATAAATTGCGAAATGCAGTTCTTTGTTCAGCGTAATCAGCCGTGACTCATCGGGAGCGCCTTTTGCAAACTCTGCGCAAAATGCCTCGTGTATCTTTTCAATCTCAGCCAGCGCCTGCGAATCAACAAGTTCCGCAGCACGAGCTGCAGCTTGCCCCTCCAGATTCAACCGGATACTGGTGATTTCCCGGAATTGGCTGACCGTCAGTACAGGAACGCGAATATATCGATTAGCCGCCATTTCAAGCGCTTGCTCAGCGACCAACCTGTGAACGGCCTCTCTCACTGGCATGACGCTAACACCAAGAGCGTCCGCTATAGATCTGAGCGAGAGCTTTTCCCCAGGCATAACGCGTCCGCTTATCAGCAGATCACGCAGCTGGGCATAAACGTCCGCACTGAGGGTCTGGCGGATCATGGGCGTTACGAGTGTGGATAGGTTCATGGCGAGAATTATAGGCAGGTTCGATCAGCCAGCATAGGAAAATGAGACAACTGTGATCACGGATGTGCCGGTATAGAAAGTGACGGAATTCGGGAGAAACGAGCTCTCTAGCACACGCGCACTAATCGTCTCGCTACCAAGGTCGGTGGCGAGACGTGTAGGTCTGACTAATCAAAGATACTCGACATTGCCGTCGATGCTAATCGCTTGTCCTGTCACATTGTTAGCAGCAGGAGAGCATAGAAATAAGGCCATTGCTGCCACGTCTTCGGGTGGAGTCATCCGGCGCAATGAGATTTTCTTCAATGTTTGTTGGCGCATCTCCGGCTCTGAAATGCCTAACTGTTTGGCGCGATCACTGATGACGCGATCCTGGCGCGGGCCCTCGACGATGCCTGGCAGCAGTGCGTTGACTCGAATGTCTTTTTCGCCCAACTCGGCTGCCAATGACTTCATAAGACCAACGATGGCCCACTTGGTCGCGGCGTATGGAGTCCGCCAGGCATAGCCTAAGCGCCCCGCGACCGATGAAATATGAATGATGTGTGCGTGTTCTGACTTCGTTAGGAGGGGGACAGCATGATGAGCGAAGCGATACTGCGCATTGAGATTGATGTCTACTGTCTGTTCCCATTCGGCATCACTAATTTTGTCGATTCCGCCGGTCGGCCCTGCTATGCCTGCATTGTTGATAAGTACATCAAGCCCACCCACCCACTCCTGTTGTATCTCGAAGACTCGCTTAATTTGAGCAGAGTCGGAGACGTCGGCCAATGTGGCCAAAGCTTCAGGATAGCGCTCACGAAATTGTGCGATCGCCTGCTCACTTACATCGCATACATGGACTCTTGCCCCAATTTCGAGATATGCAGCCGCGATCGATTCTCCAATGCCTGATGCTCCACCGGAAATTAAAACCTTCAATCCGGCATAAGGTGTCAGCCGCTTCATCACGTTCATAGCTAATGCGTCCTGTCTTATTTTTGTTCATGAGTTCTTTCTTGGCTACGGCTTCCGTAGACAAGAAAACCTCATTGAGTGATATGTGATCACAGTTTATTTGTCAAGACAGGCTTGCCGCAGGTTTGCAGGTGAATTACCGGGGAGGGCGCAGACTCCTGCCCCGGTTCAGCATTGCAATCTACGGCCCGATTACTCTGCGAGTGGCAGCCGGCGGCGACTGCGCTTACCTCAGAACTACATCGTTATCGGATCTGGGCCATGGTCGGGTAATCCGTATAACCTCGCTCCTCACCCTGATAGAAGGTGGTCGGGTCTGCGTCATTCAATGCGACACCCTGTTCGAATCGCTCTACCAGATCCGGGTTGGCCAGGAACGCAGTGCCAAAGGACACCAGATCAGCATTTCCTTCTCTGAGGGACGTTTCTGCGCGTTCCGCGTCATAGCCCCCATTGGCGATGTAGGTGCCTGCGAAACGACGCTTCAGTTCTCTGAAGTCGAATGAACCCGCACCGACTTCTACTACGTGAATGTAGGCTAGCCCGTAGCGACTGAGCATTTTCGCTGCATAGTTGAAAGTCGCTTGGGGATCGCTGTCGCTCATGGAAAAGTAATTAAAAATCGGCGACAGGCGAACGCCCACGCGGCTAGCCCCGAATACTTCGATGACCGACTCCACAACCTCCTTAAGAAACCGAGCGCGATTTTCTGCAGAGCCGCCGTATGAATCGGTTCGGGTGTTGGTGCCATCGCGCAGGAACTGATCGATCAAGTAACCGTTCGCGCCATGTATTTCCACACCGTCAAAACCTGCACGCTTCGCGTTTTCAGCACCTTGGCGAAAATCCGCGATCACGCCAGGAATTTCATGCAGACTCAGAGCCCGTGGCGACTCGTAAGGCTTCAATCCTTCAGGCGTGTAGAGCTCGCCATCAGCTTTGATCGCTGAGGGGGCTACCGGCAGCTGATTATCGAGCTGTACCAGGGAGTGTGACAGGCGCCCAACGTGCCAGAGCTGGAGAAATATCCGTCCGCCCTCTGCATGCACGGCGTCGGTCACGTGTTTCCAGCCGGCGATTTGCTCGCTGGTGAAGATGCCCGGTGTTCTCATGTAGCCTTTGCCTTGAGCCGAGACCTGGGAACCCTCAGTAATGATGAGGCCGGCGCTTGCACGTTGACGGTAATACTCGACTACTGTGGAAGTTGGAACATCACCTTGGCCAGCCCGGCTTCGCGTCAGAGGCGCCATCACCATATGATTTTTCAAGGGTAGGTTGGCGATTTGAGCGGGGGACAAAAGAAGGTTGAGATTGCTCGCTGTCATGACGTGCCTCAGTATGATTTGGGGTGTTGGATAGTTGTCGTCGAGATGATTTTCACGCCGGGTTGAGCGGCGCTAGTTGAGCCGTCCTTGCTGGCGCAACCGTGTGCCAATCCGCTGTATTTCCGTTTCGCCCTGCGCCAGAGCTGCCTTGCTCGTGTGAACCGAGTAGTGACCCGTTACCAGGTCGTACGGATGCTTTACCGCCGAGCCCATCACGAAAGAGCAATCGCCTTTCGCGATGAAGTTGATGCGGTGCTCTGACTCTTCGAACACGGCTAATTCGCCGGCATTGATCAACCCACCTGCGTCCAGACTTCCAGAACTCACAGCGAGCCAAGCAATGTTGTGACCGTATGGTGGGGTGTAATGCCAGTGCTCACCGTCTTTTAAACTCACGGCGAGATAGTTCATTTCACTCGGCACTTCAATCAGGCTTTGGGCTGCCCCGTAACGTCCCAGTAGTACCCGTGCTGGGCCCACTTGTGGAACTTGCGACGGATCAAGGTAGGTACTCATCGCGGGAGCGTTTTCAAGCGGCGGCGGCAATGCCACCCAGAGCTGGAATCCCTGTATTGCGGACTCGCTTGCTAGCGTAGCGTCGTGCCACACCCCATTGCCGGCCTGCATCCACTCGACACCACCCGCGAGCAGTAAACCGGTCGCCCCAGTGGTGTCCTCATAAGAGACATCCCCTTTTGTCATGAAGGTAACCGTTGCGATTCCTGAGTGCGGATGCATGCCGAAACTCGACTTACTACCACTGGCGTTCAGGCTGAAAATGTCCAGGAAAATAAACGGTTTTAACAGCTCTCCTAGATCACCTGGACTCATAAGCCTCGTTATGGGGCCATGTGTGGTTCCTTCAGTACGATGGACAATGGCGCGTGGTCGAACTACTACGGTGGCGGTCATATGTTTTCTCTTTGTTCTCCCTTGCCGACAGACGATATCGTCGCGCGGAGTTCCGGCTGCCTGGACTGGATGGGGATTAACTCAGTGATGCCGAAAAGCCTTGACGGTCAGCCCGTAGGAGATTCCGGCAACTGAAGGTCAGCTGCAGCAATGACTGAAGGATATGCGTCTATTGATTGCTTTATTAGATGGCATAATTGGATTGAACTGATCCATTTTTGGAGTGGGTGGTAGCAAGATGATCGATCTGAATGACGTCGCATTGTTTGTAAAAGTGGTGCGCAGCGGTAGTTTCGCTGAGGCAGCACGGCAGCTTGGAATGCCCTCAAACACCTTAAGCCGGCGGGTTCAACAGCTTGAGGCTCAACTCGGTACGAGGCTGCTGCAGCGCTCCACGCGCAAGCTCACACTCACCCAGTCTGGCGAGGCTTTTCACGAGCGATGCTGTGGAGCCGTGGATGGACTGATTGACGCTGGTGAGCAGCTGATGACAGGAAACCAAGAGCCGAGTGGCACCGTGCGCATTGCGGCAATGGCTGATTTTTTCGACTTCTTTCCTATGGAGTGGGTAGCCGATTTTCTCGAGGCGCATCCACGGGTAGACGTCGACTTTGTGCTGAGTGATGCACGCGCCGATTTGATCGCTGATCGTATCGACATTGCGTTTCGAGGCGGAGCGTTGCAAGACTCAGGATATGTCGGTCGCCAACTCCTTGGAGCTGGTAACGAAGGTCTGGTGGCCAGCCCGAATTACCTTAGAAAAAAAGGCGTACCTGATTCGCTTGGAGATTTGGTCAATCATGATTGTGTAACTTTTGGCCATCCTAGTGGCGTCACCACCTGGACTCTCCATGGGCCAAATGGTGCAGCGGAAGAAGTGCGGGTCACTAGCCGTTTCAATGGAAACACCGCCCAAGCTTTGCGCAAGGCGACGTTGGCCGGGCTAGGAATTGCCTTGCTGCCGCCCGCCATGACAAAGTCTGATCTTCAGACAGGGCGCCTTGTGTCTGTGCTGCCGCAGTACCATAGAACCGGATACGGCTTGCATGTGCTTTACCCAAGTCGGCAACATTTGCCGTTAGCTGTGTCTGCATTCATTGGGTTGGTGATGGAGAAACTGGAGGGACAAGAATTTCCTGCAACGGCTCTCTCCTGATCCATGCATCCGTCAAGAGTATGGGATATGCCTAAGAATGACGCAGGCGCATGATGGCATCTGTGATGCCTTGAGCATTCTTGTCCAGCGTCTCCATCGCCCCGATTGCGTTAGCGGCTACATTCTCCGCTCCGTTATCAAGCGGCCACTTTGTCACCTCTTCATTGGCTGCGCGTATTGCGTGCTGGTTGTGTAGCCGCAGCGTGAGGGCGTCTGCTGTGGCTACATTCACTTGAGAGCTATCCGGCATCGGAATCTTCCTTGATGATCTGGTGCCTAGGTAGTAGCTGATCTCTCGCCTGCCCGATCTCTTCCTGAATCTACCCGCAAGGGGATGGCCCATCGGTTCTGGCACGGCCTAGGGTATCAACCGCATCTCGCGTAGTTTGTCGAACACGTCGAAAAATGCCTGATCGCTCGACCAAGCCAGCGTCCATGCAACGACGCAGCAGTTCATTGAACAGCCAGCGAAAGAGATCGCTGTCCGAAAACGGCCATGTCTATTTTTGGAAAAGGTCGAGTGGCTGGGGACTTCATCTTCAAGGCTTAACCGGCAGAACCAGCGATACGCCAGGTTCAAATGGGCCTCTGCGCACAACCGCCGCTCTGAGCGAATGCCGTAGCAATAGCCCACGATCAGCATGCGGATCATCAGTTCAGGATCAATCGACGGACGCCGATCGGGCTAAAGAAATCGGCGAGGTAATGGCGCAGGTCGCTCAGATCGAGACGCCGATCAATGCTGCGCAGAAGGTGATTGGCGGGAATGTGATCTTGGAGGTTGAACGAGTAACACAGCCGATCCTGCCCACTCGATAACTGCCCCATCATGCTGCGTGCTTCCCTGCGGGCCAATGCAGATATTTTGCCGCAGGCAAGATAGAGGAGCTACTTTTTCAACACATCGTTGCCGTTGAAGTTCGATTCCCGGTTTGCATGGGAAGTGTCAGCCCCTCCGATTTTGAGTTGTTCGGACAGCTAACGCGACAATGCTAATTAACTAATTGATTTTTAACGATTAATTCCTTGGGTGGAATACGAGTCTGTACGGAGGTGGTGTTGTTCGTTCATCGATTCCAGTGTTCACCGTTCCGCTGAAAGCTTCAGGCCGGTCTATCGAATCGCAGAGTGTCCGGTCGGAGCTATCCTCATCAATAGCCCACTTGGCCTTAGGCTGGGGGCATCCTTTTCAAACCATCCAAAGCATGCCCTCAGATGTGCCCCCAATGTAGCAATCCACTGGAAGTGAATGGAGCTCCATGGTTTGTGGAAAGGCAGAAATGATTAGCCGAACTGCCTGCCCGACGAAACCTAAAGACTCTCAGGGTCGCCGAAAAACATCTGAATCCGCGACCGCAACCAACGCTCCCCCGGATCATTATCCTGCGACCCCCGCCAGGCCATATGCAGCTCAAACGTGCGCGTCGGCAACGGTGGATCTTCCGCGCGAACGCCGCCAGCCGCCGTCAACGCCTCCGCCGTGTAATCCGGCACGGTCGCCACGATGTCAGTGCCTGCCAGCAACGTACTCAAGCCATTGAACTGCGGAACGGCCAGCACCACATGACGTTTGCGCCCCAGCTTCTCCAGCTCTTCATCAATAAAGCCACTGAGGTCGCCAGCAAATGACACCAGCGCATGCGGACGTGCGCAGTAGTCGTCCAGGCTCAGCGGCCCCGGCACGGTATCGGCGCGCAGCAGTTTTGGTGCGCTGCGACGCAGGACCTTGCGCTTGGCGTTGGCCGGCAGGTCCGTGGTGTAGCTGACGCCAATGGAGATCTCGCCGGAGGCCAACAGGCCCGGCATCAATATGTAGTTGACGCGACGGATCACCAGCACGATGCCCGGCGATTCGGCGCGCAGGCGTTTGAGCAGCATTGGCAGCAAGGCGAATTCAACGTCGTCGGACAAACCGATCCGAAATACCGACGTGCTGGTGGCCGGGTCGAATTCGGCCGCGCGGCTGACGGCGGTCGAAATCGAATCGAGGGCCGGGGAGAGCAGGGCGAAGATTTCCACCGCGCGGGCGGACGGTTCCATGCTGCGCCCGGTGCGTACAAACAGCGGATCATCGAACAGGCTGCGCAGGCGCGAGAGCGCCGCACTGATCGCCGGCTGACCGAGGAACAGCTTTTCTGCCGCCCGGGTCACACTGCGTTCGTGCATCAATGTTTCGAATACGATCAACAGGTTCAGGTCGACACGACGCAGGTCATTACGATTCATCTGGAGTCCTGGCAGAGTCATCAAGCTTGACGAGAGCGGCCATATGAGAACAATGGCCGGCATGAATCTTACGGGGAAAGGCTGGTACTCTGCACCGGAAAATTCAGCTTTACTGAGACGGTGGCAGCAGTTTTTCATGGATTTTGCCAATGCCGCCCCTGTTGCGGAATCAATGACAGGCATGTCGACTATTAATAGCCACTGATAGTCTTGGGTCAAAAGCCCAGATAGAGTTCATGGCATTAGAGGTTACTTTGACGAGGTTTGCGATGTCCCGCACGATCCGTTTTCACAAGTTTGGTCCGGCCGAGGTGCTCAAATGCGAAGAGCATGCGGCCGCTCAGCCAGGTCCTGGCGAAGTGCAGGTGCGTGTCGAGGCGATCGGCATCAGCTGGTACGACACCCTCTGGCGTCAGAATCTGGCCTCGTCTCAGGCGCGACTGCCTGCGGGTCTTGGTCACGAGATGGCCGGTGTGATCACCGCTGTCGGCGACGGTGTCGATGATCTGGCAGTGGGTGACAAGGTCGCCAGCTTTCCGGCCGAGAGTGCGAACGACTACCCGGTCTACGGCGAGTCGATCGTACTGCCGCGTACCGCGCTGACCCGTTATCCGGATGTGCTCACCCCGATCGAAGCCAGCGTGCATTACACGCCATTGCTGATCGCCTACTTTGCCTACGCCGATCTGGCGCGGGTCAAACCGGGGCAGTTTGCTCTGGTCACGGACGCCAGCCATTGCGCCGGTCCTTCGTTTGTCCAGTTGGGCAAGGCGATGGGCGTACGCGTGATCGCTGCGACCAAAGAAGCAGAGGAACGCGAGTACCTGCTGTCCCTTGGTGCAGAAAAGGTCATCGTCACCGAAGAGGAAGATCTGTTGATGCGAATCAACAAGATCACCGACAACCGTGGCGTTGACGTGGTGTTCGACGGCCTCGGCGGTCCACAGATGTCGCTGCTTGGCGATGTACTGGCGCCGCGTGGCAGCCTGGTGCTGTACGGCTTGCAGGGCGGCAACCAGACGCCGTTCCCGGCCTGCGCAGCGTTCCAGAAGAACATCCAGTTCTTCGTGCACTGCATCGGCAACTTTACCGGCAAGCCGGAACTGGGCATCACTCAGGACCACGTCGCGTTGCAACGCGCCCTGCGTGATATCAACCAGTTGACCGCTGACCGTGTGTTGCTGCCGCTGAAGACGCGTGTATTCCCGTTCAACGAGTTCGTCGAAGCGCATCGCTACATGGACGAATGCCCGTGCCGCGAGCGGGTAGCGTTGCAAGTCGAACCGGCGTAAGCCCTGTTATCAGAGTCCGTGGCCCCACGGACTCTTCTGCGTTTAGCTTCCCTCCTGAAAAAACAGCGCACTGTGATAATGCCCCCATGACCGTTCAGCAACTGAACTGGTTTTTGCTCGCGATCTGTATCTTCTAATCACAATGTAAGCCCTGATAATTGAATGATTACTTTCATCTCAAGGAATGAGCCATGTCTGTGTATTCAATTTGTCCTGTGCGATATAAAACGGCTAAATCTGTTGGTCGCGCCTATTTCTGTTTAATTGTTGTAGGCCTATTCGGAAACCGCTTCTCTTTTTCTTGTACTCACTTGTCGTGGGACCTTGTGGGAAGTTTCCTAGGACTGCGTTCAGAAAAAATTATCCCAGCAATTACAGGGGGTTGAGGCTGCCATTCAGCGGCTGAAGGGGGTTTGTCAGCTCAAGTGTTTCAAATAACTTCAAACTTGTAAGTGTTAGCATTCGAACGTCTATTACTTATTGATGAATTGTCGCCTGACTGATGTTTCAGTGCGTGCGGCAGGAAACTTTCGATACTGGGTAAATACCGATGAGCACGATCCATGATCAGGCAATGAACTATGTCTACCAGCAAGTGTTGCAACGTTTGCTGAGTTTCTTTTCCCGCGCGGAGCGCACGGCGCTGCAGTTGCTGATCCAGCGACTGGCAGTGGCGGCGGGCGGCATGGAGAACATCGGTCATTTCAAGGTGCTGGTGAACCAGTCCGGGTCGCGCGACAGTTGTTACACCCTGGCATTGCTGCGGGCCGCGCAGTTGAGCATTGCTGGCCGTTCGCCTGCGACCTTTCAGCTAAGGGTGGCGACCTTGCGCTGGAACGGCAACAGTGAGACGTCCCTGCAAAACATGCACCGCAGCTACAGTGCACTGTTTCTGTATGACGACCCTCGGGTAGAGCTGGTGATGGTGGATCACCGCGAGGTTTTGCCGTTTGATCATCAGGCTCCCATTGGCGAAGCAGGTCGCGAGACCAATCGTATCAACCTGCTGTTGATCGGGCATCGTCGAGCCTGGAATGAACCGCTTGAATTGTGGGATGACGCTTATCTGGCCACCGCCGAGTTCTACGGTCAGGTTGCGCGCTGGAACAATGGCGTTGACGCGATGATCGGCAGTGAGTCCGCACGTCGTCAGCGGCACTTCCTCGACGGCCTGGAGCGCGCCACGCACAAAGCCGCGATTGCCGCGCCGCAGATGAGCACCGCCGGTTTTGAAATGCTGTTCCCGCTGCTCGACGGGCTGGGCGGCGATTATTACCGCGAGTTTTACTCTGACGAGGAGCGGGTAACCTGGCGCCCGGAAGGCCATTTCGAGGCCTGTCGGCGCACCAGTTTTATCAATATCAACGACATGATTGTCGGCAAACTCGAAGAACGCTGGCCTTTGTTGAGTGATTTTCTGGGCTTTCAGGCTGACGACGTGACGCTCTATCAAGGAGATGATGAACACGTGGAGCCAGTGGTGGCCGCGCATTTGCGAGGTTTGCAGGCGCAATTCATCGAGGGGCGGACCTATGAGGCCGGCGTCAGTGATTACCTGACCAGTCTGCTGATAACAATGCGGCAAAAGCAGGTTCCTGAGCCTGTTTGCGAACAATTGCTGGCGAGCTTCGGCGATCTGCAGGCGCCTGAGCATCTGCGTTTGCAGGCGGCAAACGCTTTGCAGGCCAATTTCGAGCTGAATGAAATCCAGCTGACATGCCTTTTGTTTGCGCCTTTTATCAACGCGGGTGCCGGGCTTGAGCGGTTCCTGCGTAATTGTCATCCCGGGATGCTGGTGGCGTTGCCGGATCTGCATCGGGCAATGCAAGGGCTGCATGCTCCGGAGCAGGTACTGAAGTGGTTGACGGATGTCAGCGGGCTGCCCGTCAGGATGGTTGTGCGTCTGTATGCAATGGGGCCTGTGCGCATGCCTGAATCCAGCGAAGGTGCAGCGCAGAACGAAAATGAGGACGACACGCTGGCTGAGCCTCCCGCCGATCGATCGGCGGAAGGTTGATTGTGCGCTGCCTGTCCGGAGGTGAGCCTGTGCCCATGGGCGCGGGCTCGTGAAAACATCGAGAGAAAATGACTTCGTTTACCAGGCGGTTTATCGCTATCTGAAGTTACTGATAGACGAGGCGGGGAGTAGCCCACCGGTGCGCTTGCCGTCGCTGCGACAATTGGCTGATCGGCTCAATGTGTCGATCTCGACCGTCCAGTACGCTTATTCGCTGCTGGAGAAGGAAGGACGGGTCTATTCGATTGCCAAGTCCGGTTACTACGCGCAGGCGCTGCACGTGATGGATTCGCCCGACAGCGGCAGTGATTTGCTGGAAACCGTTTACGTCAACGCGAGGCGACCCGGCATGTGCGTGTTGAGCGGTGATGAACCGGCCTCGCTGCAACCACTGGACAGTCCATTGCTGATGCTGGAGCGTGAACTGCTGCGCCAGTATCCTCGTCAACCGCAAGCGTTGGTGCAACCTTGCGGAGAGCTGGAACTGCGCACGGTGCTGGCCGCGCGCTACACCTCGTCTACCGCCAATTACTGGCGCGCGGATGACGTCTACATCGGCGCCGACCTGCGCGGTGTCCTGGAAATACTGATTTCGGTGCTTGAGTTGCGTCGGGCCACGGTGATCGTTGAATCGCCTTGTGACTGGGTGATCTTGCGCCTGCTGGAGGCCGCTGAAGTGCGGGTTATCGAGCTGCCGCTGCTCGCCGGTGGCGTGATCGATTCGCAGCGACTGGAGTCGTTGCTCCAAAGTGAGCCGGTGCGTTTGATTCTTTTGTCGGCGGCGTTGAGCATGCCTCGAGGCACTTTGCGCCCACTGAGCAACCAGCAGGCAATCGCGCATCTGCTCGGGCATCACGGCACGTGGGTGCTGGAAAACGATTGTTACAGCGAACTTCATGAGGGCAGTGTCGCCCAGCGATTGCGCGACTGCCTGGACCCTGATCGTTTGCTGGTGTTCTCCACGTTCGAGAGATTCATCGGTGCCGAAGCGCCTTTCGGCTTTTTGCTGTCGCGTCATTGGCGCAATGAATTGCAAAGGCATTTCCTGTTGCGCGCGTTTCGCTTGTCGCCCATCCGCCAGAAGGCCATCGCCAGGCTGCTTGGCGGTGGTCGGCTGGATCAACATCTGGCCATATTGCGGCGAATGCTCAAGGAGCGGCGCACGCAGTTGATCGACCTGTTGCGCGAGCGCCTCGGTGATGCGTTGCAGATTGTCGAACCGCAGGGCGGCGCAACCGTCTGGGTGCGCTCGCTGCGACCGGTGAACATGGGCTATGTGTTTCAGCGCCTGCTCAGGCAGCAGATCGTTATTGCGCCGGGCGAGCTGTTCAGCCTGCAAGGTCTGCATGCACACCATCTGCGTTTAAGCCCGCTAACTCATGCCGACCATGACCTGGCCTGTGTGGTCGGGCTGATCGGTGACGCCTTGCGGCTGGCACCCGCTGACTAACGTTAAAAAACATCGGGAGAGTTCCGGATAGATCCCATCGCACTGCGGTCAAACTGCCAGTAAACTGCGCTCCATTCCTGAACCACTCTATTTCAGAGGTTTTGCATGACACTCAGTCCTTTTGCGGGCAAACCGGCACCGGCAGAATTGTTGGTCGATATCCCGCGACTGGTAACGGCTTATTACACCGGACAGCCCGACGCCTCGATTTCCACTCAGCGTGTGGCGTTCGGTACATCCGGACACCGGGGCAGCTCGTTCGACTTGAGTTTCAACGAGTGGCACGTTCTGGCCATCAGCCAGGCGATCTGCCTGTACCGCGAAGCCCAGGGGATCACCGGGCCGCTGTTTGTCGGCATCGACACGCACGCACTGTCTACTCCGGCCGGTGCCAGCGCCCTGGAAGTGCTGGCCGCCAACGGTGTCACCGTGATGATCGCCGAAGGTGATGAATACACGCCGACACCGGCCATTTCCCACGCCATTCTCTGCTACAACCGTGGCCGCACCTCGGGCCTGGCGGACGGCATCGTTATCACGCCGTCGCACAACCCGCCACAAAGCGGTGGTTACAAGTACAACCCAACCAATGGCGGCCCGGCCGACACCCACATCACCAAGTGGATCGAAGCCAAGGCCAATGAACTGTTGGCCAACAAACTGGCCGGTGTGAAACGCATCAGCTACGAGCAGGCGCTCAAGGCCAGCACGACCCATCGTCACGACTATGTGAACACCTACGTTGCCGACCTGATCAACGTGATCGACTTCGATGCCATTCGTGACGCCAAACTGCGTCTGGGCGTTGATCCGCTGGGTGGAGCAGGGGTGCGCTACTGGTCGGCGATTGCCGAGCATTACCGCCTCGATCTGCAAGTTGTCAACAAGGAAGTCGACGCGACGTTCCGTTTCATGACTGTCGACTGGGATGGCCAGATTCGCATGGACCCGTCGTCCAGCCACGCGATGCAGGGCCTTATCGGCCTGAAAGAGCGCTTCGACGTCGCGTTTGCCTGCGACCCGGATCACGACCGCCACGGTATCGTGACGCCGTCCGGTGGTTTGCTCGCGCCGAACAACTATCTCGCCGTTTCGATCGATTACCTGTTCCAGAACCGTCCACAGTGGCGCGCGGATGCCGGTGTGGGTAAAACCGTGGTCAGCAGCGGTCTGATCGATCGCGTGGCCAAGCGCTTGGGTCGTCGTCTCTACGAAGTTCCGGTCGGTTTCAAATGGTTCGCTGACGGCCTGTTCGATGGCTCGCTGGGTTTCGGCGGTGAAGAGAGCGCCGGCGCATCGTTCCTGCGCAAGGACGGTGGCGTGTGGAGCACCGACAAGGATGGTCTGATCCCGGCATTGCTCGCCGCGGAAATGACCGCGCGCACCGGTCGCGATCCGAGCCAGGCTTACAAAGCGTTGACCGATGAGCTGGGCGAGCCGTTCTCGGTGCGCGTCGATGCCAAGGCCAATCCGGAGCAGAAAGCACTGCTAAGCAAGCTGTCACCTGACCAGGTCACCTCGACCGAACTGGCCGGCGAGCAAATCCAGAGCATTCTCAGCCATGCCCCGGGTAACGATCAGGCAATTGGTGGTCTGAAAGTGATGACTGAAAACGGTTGGTTCGCCGCGCGTCCGTCGGGCACTGAGGACATCTACAAGATCTACGCCGAAAGCTTCATCAGTGACGACCACCTCAAGCAATTGGTGGTTGAAGCGCAGACCTTGGTGGATGGCGCCATCTCCAGCAAGTGATGTTCGCAAGCGCATGAAAAAAGGGGCAACCATGATGGTTGCCCCTTTTTTTGCCCGCCATTCAAGCAATCAAGCCAGATCCACCAGCACAATCTCGCTGTCCTCAATGGCCGTGACGGTCAGTACGCGTTCCTGTGCCACCGCCACACCGTCTCGAGCTTGTGCACGCAAACCATTGACTTCAATCACGCCGGTGGCCGGTACCAGATACGCGCGACGGCCTTCATCCAGACGATATTCCGCCGTTTCACCCGCCTTGAGATTGGCCGCGACCAATCGCGCATCAGCGCGAATCCGCAGGCTCTGGTCATCACCATCCTTGCCGCTGGCCAAGGTGACAAAGCCTTCGCGCTGGCCTTTCGGGAATGGTTTGGCACCCCAGGATGGCGGTGCGCCGGTTTCCGTCGGCAGAATCCAGATCTGGAAGATCTTGGTGTCTTTTGCTTCCAGGTTGTATTCGCTGTGTGCGATGCCGGTGCCGGCGCTCATCACCTGGACGTCGCCAGCCTCGGTGCGGCCCTTGTTGCCTAGGTTGTCCTGGTGAGTAATCGCACCTTCACGGACATAGGTGATGATCTCCATATCGCGATGCGGGTGCTGCGGGAAGCCAGTGCCTGCTGCAATCACGTCATCGTTCCACACCCGCAGGTTGCCCCAGTTCATGCGCTGCGGATCGTAGTACTCGGCGAACGAAAAGTGGTGATGGGCATCCAGCCAGCCGTGATGGGCGCCGCCCAGCGAGCTGAAAGGTCTGAGTTCAAGCATGATCGTCTCCTCAAAAGGCTCGTCATAGGGTGTGAATGGATGACACCCGACGCGACACCGGTGGTTTATGACGGCCATCATCTATCAGCTAACAATCGATAAAAAGCGTAAAAAGTGCGGCGTTATGATCGAAATGACCGATAAGAAAACACCTCGAAAGTGTTTCATCTCACCTTCAGTTCATCGCCTAAACCAATGACCTGTAAGCATTTCGCTAGAACTGAACGGCAAATACAGACACCATAGCCGCAACAGCCTCACACACTGGAGCCCGTCAGCGTGGCGCAACACACCCCCGATCTTCCTCCCGAACTTCGCCCCTTGGCCGAGATGCCTTGGTTCAAACGCTTGGCTGCACGCTTCTTCGGTCATGGTTTGACCCGTTTGCGCGCGCAGCACCGTGCATCGTGGCTGCACGGTCAGGCCGATGGTTTCCGCAGCGGCCACACCGCTGGCGTCGAATATGGCTTTAACGAGGGCAAACTTGAGGGGCTGGAAGAGGGCCGTCAGGTGCTGCTGATCCGTGACAGTCGCAACACCGAGCATCGCCCGCCCAGTGTCGATAACCACTTGTTCGACGATTGGCGCCTGCCGCTGACGGCCGAGCTGAAAAAGCGCATGAAGGCCGATGTCGCCCGTTTGTTGCCCGGGCACGCGCAGCCGAGTACCGCGCAATGGAAGATGATTTTCAGCGAAACACCGTCAACCTCAGTGGTCGCAGGTGCAGGCGCGGGCAAATCAACCACGCTGGTGCTGCGCATCCTGTTGCTCAACCACTATCTGGGCTTTGAGCTGGATTCGATGACCGTGGTGACCTTCACCCGCGAGTCGCGCAAGGATTTCATCAATAAACTGATCGAACTGTTCGCGCTCTGGGGTCTGGCGCTGAATCTGCGCCAGGCGCGAGAACTGGTGCGCACCTTCCACTCGCGCATCCTGCCGATGGTGCGCAGCCTGCCGGGTTTTGAACGCTTGCAGGCGTTTGAGAACCTGAGCAATCGGCCACAAGGTGCTGACGAGGAGGTCGACAGCAATCCGTTCGACTTGCGTATCAACGATGCGCAACGCCAGCAACTCAACGCCTGTTATCACCGCCTGTTCAACGAAGACGAACGTTTCCGTCAGCTGATTCAGCCATTGTCCCGCGCCGGTCTACAGCTCAAGGAGCTGGAGCGCGATCACCCGGACGTGCAAAAACGCGTTGCGGTGACGCAGTTGGCCTCCCAGCGTGATGAAGAACTGTGCGATGCCATTGAAGATCTGTGGTTGCGCGCCGGAGCCTGGCCGATCAAAGGCATCGAGCCTAACCGGCAGAGTTTCGATATCAACGGCGCGAAATTCCATTGCCATGGCTACATTCCGAGCCTGGATGCCTGGGTGGTACTCGGTTTCGATCCACGGGAAAATCCGCAGGTCAGTCGGCCAAACGCCAAGCTCAGCGTGCGCGCAGAGTGGGCAGTGAAGCGCACCCTGTTTCAAGCTTTCTGTCGTAAGCCTTTGATTTGGCTAGATAGTTATGATGCGTCAAAGCGTGTTCTTGCGACTTTGGCAGGCGATGCCAGCGCCGGGCCGGGCTTCGATTACAAGGTCAAAGGCGAGTTGGCGTCGGCGCCGTTGCTCGACTGTTTTGTCGCAGCAGCAGGTTTCATCGAGAACCTTGGCCTGGACGTGCCTGACGCGGTCGGTCGCATGAGCTTTGCCAAGGATGACCCGGACCGGTTTTTCTTTGAGGCGTTGAGCCTGTTCTGGCGCGCCTTTGAAGATCATCTGCTCGATCAGAAACCGCCGGTCATGACCTACAACCGAATGTTCGCGTTGTTCAGCGAGCACTCGCCGGAGAACCTCAAGCTGTTGAGCGATGAGCTGCTCAGGCCGTTGTCGCACCTGATGATCGATGAATTTCAGGACGTTTCGCCGCAGATCGTCTCGTGGATCCGTGCCAGCCTCACGGAAATCCGCAGTCGAGGCCCGGCGATGCATGTCGGACGGGGAGCGCAGCGCTCGTCGCTGTTGTGCGTCGGTGATGACTGGCAGTCGATTTACGGCTGGCGCGGCAGTTCGCCGAGCTACTTTATGGCGTTCGACAAAGAATTCCCGTCGCCCGCTACGACGCGGGTGATGCTCAGCGACAACTACCGCAGCCACCAGCACATTATCGATGCGGCCGAGCACATCGTTCGCGCCGCCCCGGCGATCCCCGGCAAGAAGGCCAAGGCCAGCGGCGCAGTCAAGCCACTGCAGCCGGTCAACGTGCTCGAGCGCGATGATCAGGCATTGGGGCAGCGCCTCGCCGAACATTATCGTCAGGGCCATTCAATCTTGATGCTTTATCGAAAAAGCAGCGATAAGTCATTGATTGAAGAGCATATTCAATCCGTAGTTAATGTGGATTCGAGCTTGCCGTACGAAGCGCGACGCCTGAAGCAACTGACCTACCACAGCGCCAAAGGCCTGCAGGCCGACGCGGTATTTTTGCTCGGTGACTGTCAGCACCTGACCAGTTCGCCCTATAAGAATCAGGTCTATCGCATGGCAGGACTGGGCAAGTCCGGCGACAGCGAGCCGTATGACACGGCGCAAAAAGACGAGATCCTGCGCCTGGCGTATGTCGGCATCACCCGCGCGGTCAGCCATTGCTACTGGTATGTCGAACCGCAGGAAGCGCAAGCGGTGAACATGCCCCGGGCGTCTGACCGGGTGGCCAAAGGCAAGCCGTTCTTCGTTGATCACCGCATCGCCAAACAAACCGCATAAGCACAAAAAAGCCCACATCGCTGTGGGCTTTTTCGTTTTAAATCAAAGGGCTATGCGTAACTCCTGAGAGACTCCGGAGGTACGAAAGCTTCCAGCTCGTCCTCCACAGCCTCGATAATTCGTTCGACATCCGCTGCATTCATCACCGTCGCACACGGGATGCCCGCGATGGCGATCATGGTTTCGCCACTGGCGCGATCAAACAGTCGGGCGATCATGCTGCCCGGCGCGTCCATCGTTGCCTCGAAACCCATAGGATGAAAATGCCAACGCATCAGTTGGCATGCATTGGGGAACGTGACTTTGCTTGACCCTTTATTCATGTGTTGCCCGCCTTCTTCATCGAGCGCTTCCGTTTGCTCATGTTAGGAGGGAAGAGCCTTCATTGGCTCAACCGGTGACTGACATTAAAAGTAGCATCCCTATGTGAAATTCCTGTGAGATTTTTCAGTTCTTTTTGCGATTGCTTCGCATTTTTTGATGTAAGTCACGGCCTACGCAGTCATCGCCAAAAGGCCACTACGGATTAGTCATTGAAGCACGTGCCGAACTTGGGCAAGCTCGATTCTTTTTCGCCGAGCCCTTTATGCACGCCGACGACGACGGCCCAGAACAGACCAAAGCTACGGCGGCCACGGTCATGCGCTATCACCTGAGCTGGAAGCACCGCGACCTCGACAGCGTCATGGCGCTGTATCACCCGGACATCCAGTACAACGATTTCTTTCAGAACCGCGTGCTCGGTCTCGCCGAGTTGCGCGAATACGTGCGCGTCAGCATGCCGCGTGAATCCGACGAACTGCTCGAGCATTGCGACCGTATTCGCGTCGACGGCAATACCGCGTTCATTCAATACGAAGTGACCTTGCGCGGCGGCGACGGGCTGGTGTCGTTTCGCTCAAGCGAAGCGATCACGGTGAAGGACGGGCTGATCTGGCGCGTCAACGAATACGCTTCGTTGGTGCGCACTCAAACCCATGGCCCAACCTCTTCAAGCCAGCGCCCGGCGGTCAGTCGCCTGGGTCTGTCGCCGCGTCAATTGAGTTTCATGGCTGAAGACCTGCAACAGTACTTTGAAAAGCAGCAGCCGTACCTCGATCCCGAACTCGACTTGCAGCGGGTGGCGAAGGAGTGTGGTTACAGCCGCAATCAGATTTCCTATCTGCTCAACCAGGTGCTCGGGCAAAGCTTCTATCGCTACGTCAATCAGGCGCGCCTGCAACATTTGCTGCGCTCGCTCGATAGCGCCACGCCGCCGGTGCGCATCGATGAATTGGCGTTCGCTGCCGGTTTCAATTCGTTGTCGGCGTTTTACAGCTGTTTCCGCCAGCACACTGGCCAGTCTCCGAAGGCTTACGTTAAACAAATTTCTTTGCGGACACGCGCGCAAGACTTCTCCTGAGCCCGCGCACTAGGATCGACGCCATCGAAGGTTTTCAGTGGCGGAGTCTTGCATGCCGGCGTGGCGCACTATCAGTTTGTGGATGGATCAACTCGACGAGCCGCTGACCGCGCGGCCCGAGCTTGAGCGAGATCTGGACGTGGACGTGGCGATCATCGGCGCCGGCTACACCGGGCTGTGGACCGCGTACTACCTGAAGAAACTCGCGCCGGGGCTCGACATTGCGATTGTCGAGGCGCAGACCGCCGGTTTTGGCGCGTCCGGTCGTAACGGCGGCTGGCTGATGGGCAATCTGCTTGGCGAAGATCGCTTGCTGGCTGGACTGTCGCCGGAACAGCGTCGCGCGTCATTCGATCTGCTGCACAGCATTCCCGATGAAGTGGAAGTCGTCCTCGAACGCGAAGGTATCAACTGCGATTACCGCAAGGGCGGCGTGCTGTATTGCGCGGCGCGCTATCCGGAGCAGGAAGCCTCTCTGCGTGAATACCTGAACAAATTGCACGGCCAAGGCCTGACCGACGACGATTACCGCTGGCTCAGTCCCGAACAGCTGGCCCAGCAGATCCGCGTCGCCAAGCCTTATGGCGGGATTTACGCGCCGCACGTGGCGACTATACATCCGGCGAAACTGGTGCGCGGTCTGGCGCGCACCGTGCAGAACATGGGCGTGAAGATCTACGAAAACAGCCCGGTCACCCACTGGCAGTCTGGCAGCTTGCGCACCGCCAAGGCCAGCGTGCGCAGCCGCTGGATCGTGCCGGCCGTCGAGGGTTATTCGGTGACCTTGCCGCCGCTGGGCCGTTATCAATTACCGGTGCAAAGCTTGATTGTCGCTACCGAACCGTTGTCTGCCGCGACTTGGGATGAAATCGGCCTCAATCGCGGCCAAGCCTTCAGCGAATTCAGCCGCCAGGTCACCTACGGCCAGCGCAGCGCCGACAATCGCCTGATCTTCGGCGCCCGTGGCGGTTACCAGTTCGCCGGCAAGTTGCGCCATAACTTCGATCTGACCCGCGATGAAGTCGAATTGCGCCGCTATCTGTTCGGTGAGCTGTTCCCGCAATTGAAAAACGTGCAGATCACCCACGCCTGGGGCGGCAACCTCGGCATGTCACGGCACTTCAAGCCGCACATGCTTTGCGATCGCACCAACGGCATCGCGCTGTCCGGCGGTTATGGCGGGGAGGGCGTCGGCGCCAGCAACCTTGGCGGCCGCACGCTGGCGGATCTGATTCTCGAACGCGACACCGAACTGACTCAGCAGCCATGGGTGCTACCCGACGGCGGCATTCACGCACTGCGCGCCTGGGAGCCAGAGCCGTGCCGCTGGCTCGGCTACAACGCGATCATCAAAAGTTTCGTCCACGAAGACCAGACCCTGGCCAACCCGGCGACCGCGCCATGGCGGCGCAAGCTCGCCAGTCAGGTGGCGGGTTTCATGGAAGGTTTCATGCACTAAACGTCGATTTACTTCAAGAAAGCCCAAAAAACAGGTCAGACCATGAGCATTACCCAGTTCAAAAACACCGCGACATTGCAACTCGACGAGTCCAATCCGGTGGCCGTGCCGCTCGGCGAACCGGTCGCCATTGCTTCGACCACCAGCGTCGAGCGCGATGACGGCGTTGAAACCGGCGTCTGGGAATGCACCCCGGGCCGCTGGCGTCGGCAGATTACCGCGCAAGAGTTCTGCCATTTCATTTCCGGGCGCTGCACGTTCACCCCTGACGGTGGCGGCGAAACCCTGCACATACAAGGTGGCGACGCACTGATGTTGCCGGCCAATACGCTCGGGATCTGGGATATCCAGGAAACCGTGCGCAAGAGCTACGTGCTGATTTTTTGATTGTTTTGATCCTTTGATTGCCTGCCAACAAAAAAGAAAACCCACACAGGAATCGATCCATGATCCGCAAGACCCTCGCTCTGGCACCGCTGATGCTCGCCGTTTCCCTTGCTCAGGCAGCGGAAACGGTCAAGGTTTACAACTGGTCCGACTACATCGCGCCGGACACCACCAAGAACTTCGAAAAAGAGACGGGCGTGGGTGTCACCTATGACGTCTACGACAGCAACGAAACCCTCGACGGCAAGTTGATGACCGGCAAATCCGGTTACGACGTGGTGTTTCCGTCCAACCACTTCATGGCCCGGCAGATTCAGGGCGGGGCGCTGAAGAAACTCGACAAGAGCCAGTTGCCCAACTGGAAGAATCTCAATCCGGTGCTGCTCAAAGCGCTGCAGACCAATGACCCGAACAACGAACACGGCTTCCCCTATCTGTGGGGCAGCACCGGCATCGGCTACAACATCGCCAAGGTCAAAGCCGTGCTGGGTGACGATGCGCCCGTGGATTCCTGGGACCTGATCTTCAAGCCTGAATACATGGAAAAGCTGCAGAAGTGCGGCGTAGCCATCCTCGACAACGGCCCGGAATTGCTCCCGGCGGCGCTCAACTACCTGGGCCTGCCGCACCACAGCAAAAATCCCGAGGACTACAAAAAGGCTGAAGCGCTGCTGATGAAAGTGCGGCCGTACGTCAGCTACTTCCACTCCTCGAAATACACCAGCGACCTGGCCAATGGCGACATTTGTGTAGCGGTCGGTTTTTCCGGTGACATCCTGCAAGCCGAAAACCGCGCCAAGGAAGCGAAAAACGGCGTCGACATCGGCTACGCGATTCCCAAGGAAGGCGCGGCGATCTGGTTCGACATGGTTGCCATGCCGGCCGATGCGCCGGACGAGAAGGCGGGTTACGCGTTCATGAACTACCTGCTGCGCCCGGACGTGATGGCTGGCATCAGCAACTACGTGCACTACGCCAATGGCAATGAGCAGGCCGACAGCCTGATCGACCCGGCGATCAAGAACGACACCAAGGTGTATCCGAGCCCGGAGATGATGGGCAAGCTGTTTGCGCTGGAAGCGATGCCGTTGAACATTGACCGGATCCGCACGCGGGTGTGGAACAAGATCCGTACCGGTAGCTAATCACTCAGGCATACACAAATCCCTGTGGGAGCGAGCCTGCTCGCGAAATCGATCTGTCATTCAGCATCAATGTTGTCTGACCTGACGCCTTCGCGAGCAGGCTCGCTCCCACAGGTTTTTTGCGTATTTATCTGGTTGATATCAATACACTGGCATCGCACTAATAAAGTGCAGCAAAGTGAGACGCGCCTAACAAAAAACAACTTACCCATATTTAATATTTAAATAGAAAATCGTCAGACAATTAGGCAAAAGCCGCGCAACTAAAACATTCTTTCATCCCCGCACGCTTTGTTTACGGCAGTTTCCCGAAACAGCCCGATTTGATCTCAAAAAAATCCTTTACGGCAGATTTCAAATTGTGTCAGGTTTCTTACGCCTTCATTGGGCGAGTGATAGGACGAACTCGCCAGAGATCGTCCTGTCGGACAAAAACTGTTCCATTGCTAAACAAGGAAGTGTGTTTATGTCGAAAGTTAAAGCGAATGCTATTGATGCCGCCGAACAGGCTTTTCAGCTGTCTGCCTTCAGCTCGGCGTACAACCAGATCAATAGCTTCAGCCATCAATACGATCGTGGCGGCAACCTCACGGTCAATGGCAAACCCTCCTTCTCCGTCGACCAGGCCGCAACCCAGTTGCTGCGCGACGGCGCTGCCTACCAGGACAAGGACGGCAGCGGCAAGATCGAACTCACCTATACGTTCCTGACTTCGGCATCGTCCAGCACGATGAACAAGCACGGGATCAGCGGGTTCAGTCAGTTCAGTGCACAACAACAATCCCAGGCCAAGCTCGCCATGCAATCCTGGGCTGACGTGGCCAACGTGACCTTCACCGAGAAAGCCTCGGGCGGTGACGGCCACATGACCTTCGGTAACTACAGCGGTGGCCAGGATGGCGCTGCAGCGTTCGCGTATCTGCCAGGCACCGGCGCCGGTTATGACGGCACCTCGTGGTACCTGATCAACAGTGGCTACACGCAGAACAAGAACCCGGATCTGAACAACTACGGCCGTCAGACCCTGACGCACGAAATCGGCCACAGCCTGGGTCTCGCTCACCCTGGCGACTACAACGCCGGCAATGGCAACCCGACCTACAACGACGCGTCCTACGGGCAAGACACCCGCGGCTACAGCGTCATGAGCTACTGGAGCGAAAGCAACACCAATCAGAACTTCAGCAAGGGCGGTGTCGAAGCGTATTCGTCCGGCCCGCTGATGGACGATATCGCTGCCATCCAGAAGCTCTACGGTGCCAACACCACCACCCGTACCGGTGACACCACCTACGGCTTCAACTCCAACACCGGCCGCGATTTCCTCAGCGCTTCGTCGTCGAGTGACAAAGTGGTGTTCTCGGTGTGGGACGCGGGTGGCAAGGACACTCTGGACTTCTCGGGCTTCACCCAGAACCAGAAGATCAACCTCAAGGACGCCTCGTTCTCTGACGTTGGCGGCCTGGTCGGTAACGTGTCCATCGCCAAGGGCGCGATTATCGAGAACGCCATTGGCGGTTCCGGCAACGATCTGCTGATCGGCAACAGTGTGGCCAACGAGCTCAAGGGCGGTGCTGGCAACGACATCCTCTGGGGTGGCGGTGGTGCTGACAAACTGTGGGGCGGCGCGGGTTCGGACACGTTTGTGTTCGCAGCCAGTTCCGATTCCAAGCCGGGTGCGATCGATCAGATCCTCGATTTCGTCAGCGGTCTGGACAAAATCGACCTGACCGGCATCACCAATGGCGCAGGCCTGCACTTCGTCAGCAGCTTCACCGGTGCTGCCGGTGACGCCATCCTGACGTCGTCGGGCGGCAACAGCCTGCTGTCGGTGGACTTCTCCGGGTTCGGCGTGGCTGATTTCCAGGTCAGCACCGTTGGCCAGGCAGCGACCAGCGACATCGTGGCGTGATGTAGCAGTGGGAAGCGGCGCGTGATGCGCCGCTTTCTTTGCTTGCATCGTATTGGCAGGTAAGCAAGGCTACACGCCGGAGCGAATATTCCTATGATCTATAAAGCTTTTACCTACACGGTAGCAGCGTGGCTCTCGGCGGCGCTCATCATGATTTCAGGAGAAACCAGCATGGCAAGCAGCCTCAGACTCGAAGATCCATCGGTGTTTGCGGGGCAATGGCAAGCGACTTTGTCTACCCGGGATGATGATCGAGAAGCGCAAAAGCAGCAGGACAAGCCTTCGAATACTTGTCTGATCGACCTTGAATCCAATCAGACCTTGGGCAAAGGGGCCGACTGTCTCGGTGCATGGCTTGAGCAAACCCCGATCGGCTGGTTTCCCGATCCGGACGGTCTCTCGATTACCGGCAAGGAAGGCTCAAGAATCCAGTTCTTCAGCCGACAAAGTGACGGGCTTTACTCGACCACTTTGAAGTCGGGTCTGGTGATCACGTTAACGCACACAGTGAAACAGCCTTGATTATCGAATCCGCGACAAATTTTTAATATAAAGCGCCACAAGCTGGTTATAAGAGACGGCGAATGACAACTGCACCGCTGTTAATTACGCAAGTTGTTATGAAAGTGTAAGCGGGTACTTGCAAGTCATCTTTCGCAGGTAAGCGGAACATTAATTGAAGCCTCGCCCAAGTGTGGCGAGACCGAACATTTCAGGAAGAATCAATGAAGATGGCGAAGGCCCCAGCCACCGCTCCGTTATTCAAGGCTTTGGGTGACTATAAGAGCATTCTGATCAGCGTCGGCTGCTTTACCGCACTGATTAACGTGCTGATGCTGGTGCCCTCCATCTATATGCTCCAGGTCTATGACCGGGTGCTGTCGTCGCAGAACGAAACGACCCTGGCGATGCTGTCGCTGATGGTTGTCGGTTTCTTCGCCTTTATCGGCCTGCTCGAAGTGGTGCGCAGCTTTATCGTGATCCGCATCGGCAGCCAGTTGGAGCGCCGCTTCAACCTGCGTGTTTACCAGGCGGCGTTCGAGCGCAACCTGTTCAAAGGCGAGGGCAACGCCGGGCAGTCGCTGGGTGATTTGACGCACATTCGCCAATTTGTCACCGGGCCAGCGCTGTTCGCGTTTTTCGATGCGCCGTGGTTCCCGGTCTATCTGTTTGTGATCTACCTGTTCAACGTCTGGCTCGGCGTGCTCGCTACTGCGGGCGCACTGTTGCTGATAGGGCTGGCGTGCCTGAACGAATACATGACCAAAAAGCCGCTGGGCGAAGCCGCCGGTTATTCGCAGAAGTCCAGCCAGTTGGCCACCAGCCATTTGCACAACGCCGAAACCATTCAGGCGATGGGCATGCTCGGTTCCCTGCGTAAACGCTGGTTTCAGGTGCACTCGCGTTTCCTCGGCCTGCAGAATCAGGCCAGTGACACCGGTGCAGTGATCAGCTCACTGAGCAAAACCCTGCGTCTGTGCCTGCAATCGCTGGTGTTGGGCCTGGGCGCATTGCTGGTGATCAAGGGCGACATGACCGCCGGGATGATGATCGCCGGTTCCATCCTGATGGGCCGCGTACTGAGCCCGATCGACCAGTTGATTGCCGTATGGAAGCAGTGGAGCGGGGCGAAGCTGGCTTACCGCCGTCTCGATGCGCTGCTGCAAGCCTTCCCGCCGAGTGACGACGCCATGGCGCTGCCGGCGCCGAAAGGCCAGATCACCTTCGAACAGGTCAGCGCCGGCCCGCCGGGGCAACGCGCGGCGACCCTGCAGATGGTCAATTTCAATCTGAATGCCGGCGAAGTGCTCGGCGTACTCGGGGCTTCCGGCTCCGGCAAATCGACCCTGGCCCGCGTGCTGGTGGGTGTCTGGCCGACCCTCGGCGGCACTGTGCGCCTCGATGGCGCGGACATTCATCGCTGGAACCGCGATGACCTTGGCCCGTACATCGGCTACCTGCCGCAAGACATCGAGTTGTTCAGTGGCAGCATCGCCGAGAACATCGCCCGTTTCAGCGAGGCCGATCCGCAGAAGGTCGTTGCCGCTGCGCAACAGGCCGGCGTGCACGAAATGATCCTGCGTCTGCCGCAAGGCTACGACACGCAACTGGGCGAGGACGGCAGCGGCCTGTCCGGCGGCCAGAAACAGCGCGTGGCCCTGGCGCGCTCCATGTATGGCACGCCAAGCCTGGTGGTGCTGGATGAACCGAACTCCAACCTCGACACCGTCGGCGAAGCCGCATTGGCCAGCGCCATTGCCGCACTCAAAGCCCAGGGCACCACGGTGGTATTGGTGACGCACCGTTCTTCGGTGTTGGCCCAAGCCGATAAATTGCTGGTCCTGAATGACGGGCGTCTGCAAGCCTTCGGTCCGAGTCAGGACGTGCTCAAGGCACTCTCCGGCCAGCAAGAACAGCAACGGGAAAAAGCTGCACCGGCACCGGGCGGGCTCAGCATGAGCCGACAGTATCAGCCCTCGACAAGGAACTCGGGTGTATGAGCAGCGCAAGCATGAACACTGAAAACGAAGCGAGCATGGAACACGCCTACATCACCGAACGCCCGGAGCGCGATGCGAAGTTTTTCGCGCGCATGGGCTGGATTCTGGCGATCGTCGGCGCCGGCAGTTTCTTCACTTGGGCCGCTCTGGCCCCGCTGGATCAGGGCATCCCGGTGCAAGGCACGGTCGTGGTGTCGGGCAAACGCAAAGCCGTGCAGTCGATGAGCAGCGGCGTGGTCAGCCGGATTCTGGTGCGCGAAGGCGAAATCGTGAAGCAGGGCCAGCCGCTGTTCCGTCTCGATCAGACGCAAGTTGCCGCTGATGTGCAGTCGCTGCAAGCGCAATACCGGATGGCCTGGGCCAGCCTCGCGCGCTGGCAGGCCGAACGTGACAACCTCAAGCAAGTGACCTTTCCGGCCGAGCTGAGCAATGATCCGGATCCGCGTCTGGCACTGGTGCTGGAAGGCCAGCGCCAACTGTTCAGCAGCCGCCGCGAGGCGTACTACCGCGAGCAGGCCGGGCTGCGCGCGAGCATCGAAGGCGCCACCGCGCAACTGGCCGGCATGCGCCGCGCCCGTACCGACCTCAACGCCCAGGCCGACTCGCTGCAACAACAGCTCAGCAACCTGCAACCGCTAGCGGACAACGGCTACATCCCGCGCAACCGCTTGATGGAATACCAGCGGCAACTGTCGCAAGTGCAACAGCAACTGGCGGAAAACACCGGTGAAAGCGGGCGGGTCGAGCAGGGCATTCTTGAATCGCGCCTGAAACTGCAACAGCACGCCGAGGAATACCAGAAGGAAGTCCGCACGCAACTGGCCGATGCGCAACTGAAAAGCGTGACCCTGTCGGAGCAACTGACTTCCGCCGGTTTTGATTTGCAACACAGCGAAATCATCGCCACCGCTGACGGTGTGGCAGTCAACCTCGGCGTGCACACCGAAGGCGCGGTGGTGCGCCAAGGCGAAACGTTGCTGGAGATCGTTCCGCAAGGCACCACCCTGGAAGTGGAAGGGCACTTGCCGATCAACCTGATCGACAAGGTCGGCGCGCATTTGCCGGTGGACATCCTGTTTACCGCCTTCAACCAGAGCAAAACCCCGCGCGTTCCGGGTGAAGTCAGCCTGATTTCCGCCGACCAGATGGTCGATGAGAAAACCGGCGTGCCGTATTACGTCCTGCGCAGCAGCGTCAGCGATCAGGCCATGGAAAAACTCAACGGTCTGGTGATCAAGCCCGGCATGCCGGCAGAAATGTTCGTGCGCACCGGCGAACGTTCACTCCTCAACTATCTGTTCAAACCGCTGCTCGACCGGGCCGGCTCCGCGTTGACCGAGGAATAAGGATGTTCGGCTGTATGAATAAGCGTTCCCTGCTCGGCGCGGCAATGATGCTGCTCGCGAGTCACTCAGCAGTAGCGGCCATGGGGCCGTTCGAGATCTACGAACAGGCGTTGCGCAATGACCCGGTATTCCTCGGGGCGATCAAGGAGCGTGACGCCGGCCTGGAAAACCGCGCGATTGGCCGCGCCGGATTGCTGCCGCGCATCGGCTACACCTACAACAAGGGCCGCAACTCGTCGAAAGCCACCTCTCTGGATGAGCGCGCGCGTAACCGTACCGATGACCGCAACTACAGCAGTTATGGCTCGGCCTTGACCTTGCAACAACCACTGCTCGACTACGAGGCTTATGCCGCGTATCGCAAAGGCGTCGCGCAATCGTTGTTTGCCGACGAGAACTTTCGCGGCAAGAGCCAGGAGCTGTTGGTCCGCGTGCTGGATAACTACACCAAGGCGTTGTTTGCGCAGGACCAGATCGACATCGCTCAGGCGAAGAAGAAGGCTTACGAGCAGCAGTTCCAGCAGAACGAGCACATGTTCAAGCAAGGCGAGGGCACCCGCACCGATATTCTTGAGGCTGAGTCGCGCTATGAACTGGCGACCGCCGAGGAGATCGAGGCGCGCAACGAACAGGATGCCGCGCTGCGGGAACTGGGTGCGCTGGTGGGCACGCCTGCGGTGGATATCGGCGATCTGGCGCCGCTGGGCCCAAACTTCCAGACCTTCGCGCTGATGCCGGCCAATTACGACACCTGGCACGAAATGGCAGTGAGCAATAACCCGAATCTCGCTTCGCAGCGCCAAGCCGTGGAAGTCGCGCGTTATGAGGTGGAGCGCAATCGCGCCGGGCATCTGCCGAAAGTCAGTGCTTATGCCTCAATGCGTCAGAACGAATCGGAAAGCGGCAACACCTACAACCAGCGCTACGAGACCAACACCATCGGTTTTGAGGTCAGCGTGCCGTTGTATGCCGGTGGCGGAGTCTCGGCTTCGACGCGTCAGGCCAGTCGCACCATGGAGCAGGCCGAGTACGAGCTTGATGGCAAGACGCGTGAGACGCTGATCGAACTGCGTCGTCAGTTCAGTGCCTGTTTGTCCGGAGTGAGCAAGTTGCGCGCTTATCAGAAGGCATTGAGCTCGGCGGAAGCGCTGGTGGTGTCGACCAAGCAGAGCATTCTCAGTGGCGAACGGACCAACCTCGACGCCTTGAACGCCGAGCAGCAGCTGTTTACCACTCGCCGCGATCTGGCGCAGGCGCGGTACGACTATTTGATGGCCTGGACCAAGTTGCATTACTACGCCGGGACCTTGAACGAACAGGATCTGGCGCGGGTGGATGAGGCTTTTGTGGTCGCTCAACAGCCCTCACCCTAACCCTCTCCCAGGGGGAGAGGGGACCGATTGGGGGATATTGCAGAAGTACACCGACTTGAACGAACGCTAGCGAATCCAACATTTCAGGTCGATGAATAACGCAAGACACCTCGGTCAGCTCCCTCTCACTTGGCGAGGATGTGCTTCACCGAATCCATAATCGACCCGATTCTTCAGGTCGATGTAAGACGCAAGACACCTCGGTCAGCTCCCTCTCCCTCCGGGAGAGGGCTGGGGTGAGGGAAATGCTCTACCGAATCCATATTCGACCCGTTTCTTCAGGTCGATGCATGACGCAAGACACCTCGGTCAGCTCCCTCTCCTTGGGGAGAGGGCTGGGGTGAGGGGAACAGGCAACACCGCAAAACAACCTGCATAAAACAATAAAAGTGAGTGGTGAACATGGACGTACGCATCAAGCCGGTTTCGGTCGGCACCCTGTTGCTTGTGATTTCTGCAACCCAGGCGCAGGCCCAATACCTCGAAAGCGGCCAACCCGGCGATCCCGCCAGTTGGCGCAGCGCCGAATTCCTCCGCGACTGGGGCCTGAGCCGCATGCAGGCCGAGCAAGCCTACGCCGCCGGCATCACCGGCCAAGGCGTGAAAATCGGCGCCCTCGACTCCGGTTTCGATGCCGCCCACCCGGAATTCGCCAGCGATCGTTATCACCCGGTGCAGGCCAGCGGCAGCAACATCGACGGCTCGCTGTTCAACGTCGATGGCACCCTCAATCCCAACAACGACTCCCACGGCACCCATGTGGTCGGCACCATGGGCGCCTCGCGCGATGGCAGCGGCATGCACGGCGTGGCGTACAACGCGCAAATCTACGTCGGCAACACCAACAAGAACGACAGTTTCCTGTTCGGCCCCAACCCCGATCCGCGCTATTTCAAAGCGGTGTATGACGCCCTGGCCGATGCCGGCGTGCGCGCGATCAACAACAGTTGGGGCAGCCAGCCGCCGGATGTCAGCTACCGCACACTGGCTGATCTGCACGCCGCTTATGCGCAGCACTGGAACAAAGGCACATGGCTCGATGCCGCCGCCGATGTGTCCCGACGCGGTGTGATCAACGTGTTCAGCGCCGGCAACAGCGGCTACCCGAATGCCAGCGTGCGTTCGGCGTTGCCGTATTTTCAGCCGGATCTGGAAGGTCACTGGCTGGCCGTGTCGGGCCTCGATCAGAGCAATCAGCAGAAGTACAACCAGTGCGGCCTCGCCAAATACTGGTGCATCACCACGCCGGGGGCGAAGATCGACAGCACCATTCCCGGTGGCGGTTACGCGATCAAATCCGGCACCTCGATGTCGGCGCCGCATGCGACCGGTGCGCTGGCGTTGGTGATGGAACGCTATCCGTACATGAACAATCAGCAGGCCCTCGAAGTGCTGCTGACCACCGCCACGCAACTGGATGGCTCGGTCACCGATGCGCCGACTGACCGAGTCGGCTGGGGCGTGGCCAATCTGAATCGGGCGATGCGCGGGCCGGGGCAATTGCTCGGTGCGTTTGATGCCAGCCTGGGGGCAGGGCAGCGCGATGTCTGGAGCAATGACATCTCCGACAAGGCGCTGATTCAGCGTCAGGCCGAAGACCTCGCCGAGCACAATGCCTGGCAGCAAACCCTGCAAGACAAGGGCTGGCAGAATGGCGTTCCCGCAGGCGCCAGCCAACAGGATCAGACCGACTACGCGGTCGGCACTGCCCGTGATGCAGCGGTGGCGAGCCGGGTGTATCAGGGCAGCCTGATCAAATCCGGCGGCGGGCAGTTGATCCTCTCCGGTGACAACACCTATCGCGGCGCAACTACGGTCAATGGCGGTTTGCTGACGGTCAACGGTTCGCTGACTTCCGCTGTCACGGTGAACGACAGCGGCACCCTCGGCGGTTCCGGGCGGATCGGCGCGCTGACCGCCAACAGCGGCGCTCGCGTGGCGCCGGGCAACTCCATCGGTACGCTGAATGTGGCCGGTGACGTGACCTTCGCGCCCGGTTCGACTTACGCCGTTGAACTGTCACCGACCAGCAGCGACCGCATCGTCGCCGGTGGCACCGCCAATATCAGCGGCGCCACCGTCAGCCTGTCGCTGGAAAACAGCCCGACGCTGCTCAGCACCACCGAGGTGCAGAGCCTGCTCGGTCGCCAGTACGACATCCTGCAAGCGGCCGGCGGCATTCAGGGCCGGTTCGGCGCGGTGCTGCCGAATTATGTGTTTATTGGCGGTAGCCTCGACTACGCCGCCACCGGCATTCAGCTCGATATCGTACGTAATGCGACTACCTTCAGCAGCGTCGGGCAAACGCCAAACCAGCGTTCGGTGGCCGTTGCCGTCGAAGGCCTGGGCGCCGGCAATTCGGTCTACGAAAGCCTGTTGCGTTCACCAGACGCCGCTTCGGCGCAACAAGCGTTCCAGCAGTTGAGCGGCGAGATCTACCCGGCGTTGAGTTCGATGCTGATCAACGACAGCCGCCAGTTGCGCGATGCGGTGGGCGAGCGTCTGCACGACACAACAGCTGCGCAAAGCAACGGCTGGATCAAGGCTCTCGGGGCATGGGGCACGACCGATTCGAGCCACGACACGGCGGGCTACAACACCTCGATTGGCGGGCTGCTGGCCGGTGTCGATGGTGCGCTGGACGAGCAGACGCGCATCGGTCTGGTTACCGGTTACAGCGACAGTTCACTGAGCATGGGTTCGGGCACGCATTCCTCGGCCAAGGTCGACAGCTATCATCTGGGCGCGTACGCCGGCCGTGAAGTTGGCGCCTGGCGCTTGAGCACCGGCGCGGCTTACAGCTGGCATCGCGCCGATGTGAAACGCGATCTGCAATACGGCGACGTCAGCGGCAAACAGAAAGCCAAGGTGGATGCAGCGACCACGCAAGTGTTCGGCGAAGCGGCTTATCGCTTGCACCTGCAACCACTGGCGCTGGAACCGTTCGCCAACCTGGCCTACGTGCATCTGGACACTGAAGGCTTGACCGAGAAGGGCGACGCCGCCGCGCTGAAAAGTTCGGGCGATCAACGTGACGCCGTGCTGAGCACCCTCGGCGTGCGGGCGATCAAGACCTTCAATCTTTCGCCTGCGCAATCACTCGACGTCAGCGGCCACCTCGGCTGGCAGCACAGCCTGAGCGACATCGACTCCGAACAGCATCTGCGCTTTGCCAGCGGCGGTACGCCGTACGCGGTGGAGAGTTCGGCGCTGGTACGCGATGCCGCGCTGGTCGGCGTGCAGGCCAGCCTCGCGCTGAGCAAAGACGTGCGCGTCAACCTTGATTACAACGGACAACTGGCCAATCGCGAAAAGCTTCATGGCGTTGGCTTGAGCCTGAACTGGCAGTTCTAACCGCCGCGCTCCGATCGTTCCCACGCTCTGCGTGGGAATGCCTCTAGGGACGCTCTGCGTCCAGTGACGCGGAGCGTCACGGGCTGCATTCCCACGCGGAGCGTGGGAACGATCATCGCCCTCAGTGGCAACGATCAGGATTTTTCGCAACATCACTAAGGAAGGTCGCTGGATGAATAACAACAATACCCCCGCGCAAACGGGAGGCCGCTTTGCCCTGAAAACCCTCACGCTCGCCGTGCTCTGTGCCATCGGTACAGCCCACGCCGTGCCCTACGTGGAGAGCGGACGCACGGGCGATCCGTCGAGTTGGCGCAGTGCCGAGTTTCAGGCCGATTGGGGCCTGGGCGCGATCGGTGCCGATCACGCTTACGCCGCCGGTTATACCGGCAAAGGCGTGAAACTGGGGATCTTTGACCAGCCAGTGTATGCCGCGCACCCGGAGTTTTCCGGCAGCAATAAAGTCGTCACTCTGGTCACCAGCGGGATTCGCGAATACACCGACCCGTACATCCCGGTCAAAGCCGGCGATGCGTTCCGCTATGACGGTTCGCCCTCGGTCGGCTCCGACGGCAAACTCGGCGCCCACGGCACCCACGTCGGCGGTATCGCCGCCGGCAGTCGCGACGGCGGGCCGATGCACGGCGTGGCGTTCGGTGCGCAGATCATCAGCGCCGACAACGGCGACCCGGGCCCGGAGGACGGCATTGTTCGCGGCAACGACGGCGCGGTGTACAAGGCCGGTTGGGATGCACTGATCGCCAGCGGCGCGCGCATCATCAACAACAGTTGGGGCATCGGCATCACTGATCGTTTCGATCTCGGTGGCCGCGATCCGGCCTATCCGCATTTCACCGTCAATGACGCGCAATTGCAGTTCAACGAGATCCGCACACTGCTCGGCACCAAACCCGGTGGCGCCTACGACGGCGCTATTGCCGCCGCGCGCAGCGGCATCGTGACGATCTTCGCCGCGGGTAACGACTACAACCTCAACAACCCGGACGCCATCGCCGGCCTCGGCTATTTCGTTCCGGACATCGCGCCGAACTGGATCACCGTCGCCGCGTTGCAGCAGAACCCGGACCTGGCCAGCGCCAACCCGTACATCATGAGTACGTTCTCTTCGCGCTGCGGCTACACCGCGAGTTTCTGCGTCTCGGCGCCGGGCACGAAGATCTTCAGCGCGATCATCGAAGGCACCAACGCCGACAACCTCACCACCGGCTACAAAAATTACAACGGCACCTCGATGGCCGCGCCGCACGTGGCCGGCTCCATGGCGGTGCTGATGGAGCGCTTCCCGTACATGACCGGTGATCAGGTCGCCACTGTCTTGCGCACCACCGCCAGCGACCTCGGCGCACCGGGCATCGACGCCTTGTACGGCTGGGGCATGATCAACCTGCGCAAGGGCATCGACGGCCCGTCGATGTTCGTTACCGAGCAGGATATTCCGGCGGAATTCCGCATCGACGGCGCTTACGGTTCCGGCCAGTTTGTCGCGGATCTGCCGGGCATCGGCGCGATCATCGATCAGGGCAAACCGACCGAGCGCGTGTGCACCGACATCACTTGCGGCCTCGATACCTGGCGCAACGACATTTCCGGTCACGGCGGTTTGACCAAGCAAGGTATCGGCACGCTGGTGCTGACCGGCAACAACACTTACAGCGGCCCGACCCTGGTCAATCAGGGCCGCTTGGCCATCAACGGCTCGCTGCAATCGGCGGTGACGGTGAATGACGGCGGTATCCTCGGCGGCAATGGCCACATCGGCGCGCTGTCGGTGAACAGCGGCGGTACGGTCGCACCGGGTAACTCCATCGGCACCCTGAACGTGGCCGGTGACGTGACCTTTGCACCGGGTTCGACCTACGCCGTAGAGCTGTCACCGACCAGCAGCGATCAGATCATCGCTACCGGCAAAGCCGTGATTGAAGGCGCCACGGTGAGCATGTCGCTGGAAAACAGTCCGACCCTGTTGACCACCAACGAAGTGCAAAGCCTGCTCGGCACTCAGTACAACATCCTGCAAGCGGCGGGCGGCATCGAAGGACGCTTCGGTCAGGTGTTGCCGGATTACGCCTTCCTTGGCGGCACGCTGGCGTACTCGGCCACTGGCATTCAGTTGGCAGTCGGGCGTAACGAGGCCTCGTTCGCCAGTGTCGGCCTGACGCCGAACCAGCGTGCGGTCGGTGCGGCAGCTGAGCGTCTGGGGGCTGGCAATGCACTGTTCGAAACCCTGTTGCTGTCGCCGAATGCGGCGTCGGCGCAGCAAGCCTTCCAGCAACTGTCCGGGGAGATCCATCCGGCAATCGGCACCATGCTGATCAACGACAGCCGTTACCTGCGTGAAGCGGTGGGCGAACGTCTGCGCGAACGTGATCTGTTCAACGCCGGTGCACCGACTGACGAGCGCAGCAATGCGTGGGTCAAGGTCTTGGGTTCGTGGGGCAAGAGCGATGGCGGGCATGACAATGCCGATTCCAACAGCTCCATCGGTGGCTTGCTGGCCGGTGTCGACGGCTTGATCGCTGAAGATACCCGTCTCGGTTTCGTTACCGGTTATAGCGACAGCTCGTTGAGCATGGGCAGCGGCACGCATTCGTCGGCGTCGGTCGACAGCTACCACTTGGGTGCGTACCTGGGGCATCAGATCGATGCGCTGCGTCTGACCGTCGGCGGCGCCTACAGCTGGCACCGTGTCGACGTCAAACGTGACCTGCAGTTCGGGGACGTCAGCAGTAAACAAAAGACCAAGCACGATGCCGCAACCACTCAAGTGTTCACCGAGGCCGCTTATGATCTGGGCCTGCAACCGATGAACCTGGAGCCGTTCGCCAATCTGGCTTACGTGCACCTCAATACTGAAAGCTTCACCGAGAAGGGTGACGCCGCGGCATTGAAGGGCGGTGAGGATAATCGTGATGTGGTGCTGTCGACCCTCGGCGTGCGCGCCAAGCGTTCGTTCGCCTTGTCGGATCAGCAGCAACTGGAACTGGGTGCGAGCCTCGGCTGGCAGCACAACCTGAACAACGTCGATGCCGACAGCCATCTGGCCTTCGCCAACGGCAACAGTGCGTTCACCGTGCAGGGCGTGTCGATGGATCGCGATGCGGCGGTGGTCGGCGTGCGGGCGGGTCTGGCGCTCAACCGCGATGTGCGGGTGAACCTGGATTACAACGGGCTGATCGGCTCGAACGAGAAGGACCACGGCGTGGGTCTGACCCTCGACTGGCAGTTCTAAGGCGTGCTGGCAGCTCTGCAAAGAGCTGCCAGTCATTTGAAGGAAGAGAGAGCACAACATGGGACTGTTCGATTATAAAAATGCCGATGGCAAAGCGTTGTACAGCGACGCCATCGCACTGACGCTGTATGCCTACACGCCGACCGGCAAACCGTTGCCGGCCACCGCTTGGGCGCCGGTCACGGCGACGGCGCTGGGCTATCAGGGCAAGGTCGGGCCACAAGGCACGTTCTTTGGCGAGAAGGACGGCTTCACCAGCGCCGAAGCCGAAGTGCTCGGCAAATACGACGCTGCCGGCAAGTTGATTGGCATCGGCGTGGCCTTTCGCGGCACCGGCGGGCTGGGTTACAGCGATACTTTCGGCGACCTGAAAAACAACCTGCTGGCCGCCATCGGGCCTTCGGATTACGCGAGCAACTACGCGAAAAACGCCTTCGACAATCTGCTCAAGGCTGTCGCCGCGTTCGCCATTGCCAACGGCATCGGTGCCAAGGACGTGCTGCTCAGCGGCCACAGCCTCGGCGGGCTCGGGGTCAACAGCGTGGCCGAGCTGAGCGCGAGCAACTGGGGCGGTTTCTTCAAGGACGCCAACTACATCACCTTCGCCTCGCCAACCCAGAGCAGCACCGGCAATAACGTGCTGAACATCGGTTTCGAGAACGACCCGGTGTTCCGCGTGCTCGACGGCACCACGTTCAGCAGCGCGTCGATGGGCAAGCACGACAAGCCCCACGATTCGACCACCGACAACATCGTCAACTTCAACGACAACTACGCGTCCACCGCGCAGAACCTGGTGCCGTTCAGCATCGTCAATCCGCTGAACTGGTCGGCCCACAGTTCGCTGGGGTATGCCGATGGCTTGAATCGGGTGATCGATTCCAGGTTCTACAACCTGACGCATAAAGACTCGACGATCATCGTCTCCAATCTGGAAGAAGCGTCTCGCGGCAAGACCTGGGTTGAGGATCTCGGCCGTAGCGGCGAGCCGCACACCGGCAGCACCTTCATCATCGGCACGCAGAGCAACGACTGGCTCAAGGGCGGCGCGGGTAACGACTTCCTCGAAGGCCTGGGCGGCGATGACCGTTTCCGTGATGACGGCGGCTACAACATTCTGCTCGGCGGCCAAGGGCATAACACCTTCGAACTGCAGAAACCGCTGCAGAACTTCAGCTTCGCCAACGACGGTGACGGCACGCTGTACGTGCGCGACGCTTACGGCGGCATCAGCATGACCCGCGACATCGGCGCGCTGGTGAGCAAGGAGTCGGGGTCGTGGTGGGGCAGCAAGGAAATCACTTGGGGCGTCACCGCCAAGGGTTTGACCAACGGCAGCGAGCTGACCCAGTACAACCACTCGCTCAGCGGCGATGGCTACGCCAATGCGCTGCACGCCTCGGCTGACGGTGACTGGCTATTCGGCCTCGGTGGCGATGACAAGCTGATCAGCGACAAGGGCCATGTGACTTTCGTCGGTGGCGCCGGTAATGACGTGATGACTGCCGTGGGTGGCAACAACACCTTCCTGTTCAGCGGCGCGTTTGGTTTCGATGCCATCAACGGTTATCAGGGCAGCGACAAACTGGTGTTCATGGGCGTCGAAGGCGCGGGGCAGGGCTACGACTACAAGCAACACGCGTCGCAGACCGGCAGCGATACCGTGCTGAAGATTGGCGACTATGCCGTGACCCTGATCGGGGTGGGAGTGGCTAACCTGTCGGACTCCAGTTTCATGTTCGCGTAGATCCAATGTGGGAGCGAGCCTGCTCGCGAATACGTAGTGTCAGTTGAAGTCTTCGTACCTGACACCCCGCCTTCGCGAGCAGGCTCGCTCCCACAGTAAAAACAGCAGTAAGTAGTACTGAAATGCTCCGGGGCGTCCCCGTGGGGCGCCCTGGCTGTGAGCTATCTCTAACAATTCCAACAAGAGAGAGGCAATAGCAATGGGTGTGTATGACTACAAGAACTTCGGCACAGCCGATTCCAAGGCGTTGTTCAGCGATGCCATGGCGATCACGCTGTATTCCTATCACAACCTCGATAATGGCTTTGCCGCCGGTTATCAGCACAACGGATTCGGCCTCGGCCTGCCCGCCACGCTGGTCACGGCGCTGCTCGGCGGCACCGATTCACAAGGGGTTATTCCCGGCATTCCGTGGAACCCCGACTCGGAAAAACTCGCCCTCGACGCCGTGAAACAGGCCGGCTGGACGCCGATCACCGCCTCGCAATTGGGCTACGACGGCAAGACCGATGCGCGAGGAACCTTCTTTGGCGAGAAGGCCGGCTACACCACCGCGCAAGTGGAAATCCTCGGCAAGTACGATGCTCAGGGCCATCTGACCGAACTCGGCATTGCCTTTCGCGGCACCAGCGGCCCGCGGGAAAACCTGATCCTCGACTCCATCGGCGACGTGATCAACGACCTGCTCGCGGCCTTCGGCCCCAAGGATTACGCCAAGAACTACGTCGGCGAAGCCTTCGGCAATCTGCTCAATGATGTGGTGGCGTTTGCCAAGGCCAACGGTCTCAGCGGCAAGGACGTACTGGTCAGTGGCCACAGCCTCGGCGGCCTGGCGGTCAACAGCATGGCCGATTTGAGCGGCGGCAAGTGGGGCGGTTTCTTCGCCGATTCCAACTACATCGCCTACGCCTCGCCAACCCAGAGCAGCACCGACAAAGTGCTCAACGTCGGCTACGAAAACGACCCGGTGTTCCGCGCCCTCGACGGTTCGACCTTCACCGGCGCCTCCGTCGGCGTGCACGATGCGCCCAAAGAGTCTGCCACCGACAACATCGTCAGTTTCAACGATCATTACGCCTCGACCGCGTGGAATCTGCTGCCGTACTCGATCCTCAACATTCCCACCTGGATCTCGCACTTGCCGACTGCGTATGGCGACGGCATGAACCGGGTGATCGACTCAAAATTCTACGACCTCACCAGCCGCGACTCGACGATCATTGTCGCCAACCTCTCGGACCCGGCGCGGGCCAACACTTGGGTGCAGGACCTCAACCGCAACGCCGAAACCCACAAGGGCAGCACGTTCATCATCGGCAGTGACGCCAACGATCTGATCCAGGGCGGCAGCGGCAACGATTATCTGGAGGGTCGCGCCGGCAACGACACCTTCCGCGACAGCGGCGGCTACAACGTCATCCTTGGCGGGCAGGGCAGCAACACCCTCGATCTGCAAAGTGCAGTGAAGAACTTCGACTTCGCCAATGACGGCGCCGGCAACTTGTACGTGCGCGATGCCAACGGCGGGATCAGCATCACCCGCGACATCGGCAGTATCGTCACCAAGGAACCGGGGTTTCTCTGGGGCCTGTTCAAGGACGATGTGACCCACAGCGTCACGGCCAGCGGTTTGAAGGTCGGCAACAACGTCACTGCTTACGAGTCCAGCGTCAAAGGCAGCGCTGGTGCCGACACGCTGAAGGCGCATTCGGGTGGCGACTGGTTGTTCGGGCTGGACGGTAACGATCACCTGATCGGTGGCGCGGGCAACGACGTGTTTGTTGGCGGCGCCGGCAACGACCTGATGGAGTCGGGAGGCGGGGCGGATACGTTCCTGTTCAACGGGGCGTTCGGGCAGGACCGGGTGGTCGGTTACACGTCCAACGACAAACTGGTGTTTCTCGGTGTCCAGGGTGTGTTGCCGGCGGAGGACTTCCGTGCCCATGCCGCCACCGTTGGGCAGGACACGGTGCTGACGTTTGGCAATGATTCAGTGACGTTGGTCGGGGTGTCGCTGAATAGCCTGAGTGCTGAGGGTGTTGTGATCGCCTGAGGTTGATGGGGCGCCGGTAAGGGCCCTTTCGCGAGCAAGCTCGCTCCCACACTGGATCTGTGTCGTTTACAAATCCCCTGTGGGAGCGAGCCTGCTCGCGAATAACGATAACGCGGTTTAAAAGTGACTCGACAGCCATTCTCTGACTCAAACCCCTGCGAAAACAGGAAATGCGGCCTAAAGCCAGCACGTGCACACACGTTCTATAGCTAGCCGCCATTGAGTACAGGAGATTCAAACGTGAAAGGTTTCAAGGGGTATGTCGGGTTCGTTGCACTGGCGCTGTGTTCGGCCAATGTCTGGGCCGATCTGCCTCAAAGTTCGATTCTGAGCCGTTACGGCATCACCACCGACCAACTGCCGAGTCCGCCGAAAACCGAGGCGGTCGAGCCGGTTGAAGAGAAGAGCCGCTTTCAGATTCAGCCCGAACAACCGTTCGTGACCCTGCGCCTGGGTGACGGCAAGCAGCCGCAGACCACCGGCAATCTGAGCATCGATCGCATGGCGCAGCAGGATCTGGAACGCTGCCGGCGTTTGCAGGGAGAAGTGGTCAAGCGGGGCGGCACGTACATGCCTTGTGACGGCAGCATTCCGGGCATGCCGACCTTCGAATAACACTCTGCTTATGATCGTTCCCACGCGGAGCGTGGGAACGATCGACACGAGCGAAACCTAGTCTTCTTCGCGCACCGTGGCGACTTCATCGGCGCGGACCTTCACCTTGGCCCCGGAAATATCCTCGAACTCATAGAAGCCGTCCTTGGTTTTGGTTTTCGGCATGTCCTTGGTCAGATACTGGGTGCCGTTCTGCAGAGTGACTACCGTCGGCGTCGAGCAACCGGCCAGTGCCAGCGCGGCGACGATGGCGAAAGGGATGCCCAGTGACTTGATTTTCATACCCACTTCTAAATCCTCATTCGATGTGATGCCGAGCATTGTCGGCCTTCTAACGCGGTTGGTGCTATCTCCGTGAGAAAAGTTCGATAGCCCGGCGAAAAAATGCCATTGATCATTTTCCGTTTGCACCGGGCGGGGCACAACTGTTATCTGTACGCATAACCAGTGCTCGCTCGCCATGGCCCCAGAATTCCCGTGACTGCCAATCCCCTCGACGATCCGTTCTATTACCTTAACAACTTCCTGCAAGTGCTTGATTGGCTTGAACTTCGCTATGTCGATGTGATGAGCGAAACGGAACACGCGTTCATTCGCGACTTCAAGGCCTTGCCCCGTGCTTCGCAAGGTTTGCTGGTGCGGATGGTGATGCGCAAGGGTGTGCATTTTCGGGCCGGCAAACTCAATTACGTTGAAATCGGTGACATCGCCGCGGCCGCGCAGCCCTTGCTGGAGCGTGGCTGGATCGACGAACACGCGCCGCTGGCCCTCGCCGAGTTGTTCGACGTGCTGCTCAAAGCCGAGATCCTGCAAGCGTTTGCAGCCTTCATCGAGCAGCCCAAGGGCCGCAAGGACGATTGGCTTGCGGTACTCGCCGAGCAGTTTGCAGACACTCGCAGCCTGCGCGATTGGGCGCCGCAGCTCGATGATCGTTTGTTCAGCCTGACCCTCATGGACCTGTGCGACCGCTTGCGTCTGATGTTCTTTGGCAACCTGTATCAGGACTGGTCGGAATTCGTCCTCGCCGACCTGGGCATCTTCACCTATGAAAAAGTCGAGTTCTGCGCCGACTCGCGAGGCCTGCGCAGCCGTGAAGACGTCGACGCCTGTCTGTTCCTGCACCACTGCCAAATGCGTTTCGAGGCCGGCGAGCCGCTGCAAACCATTGTCGAGCAGGTGAGTGCGTTGCACTTCGACAATCCGTGGCTGCAACGCCGGCGCGGCAAGGTGTTGTTCCAGATCGGCCAGTATTGCGAGCGCATCAGCGAATTTGCCCTGGCCCTGAGCATTTACCGCGACTGCGCCTATCCCGGCGCGCGTTTGCGCATGATTCGCGTGCTGGAACGCAGTGGCGAATACCCGTTGGCGTTGGAACTCGCCACGCTGGCAGAACAGGCGCCGGAGAGCGCCGCCGAGCAGCAAGGCCTGCAACGGATATTGCCAAGGGTGCGGCGCAAGCTCGGCGGCCCGCCGCTCAAACGCGCGACGGCCAGGCCGGTCGAGCGTCTGGACCTGCAATTGCCGCGTACCGATCCCGGGTTGTCCGTGGAGTTTTACGTGCAGGCGCATCTGCACGATGACGATGGCCCCGTGCATTACGTGGAAAACAGCCTGATCAACTCGCTGTTCGGCCTGTTGTGCTGGCCGGCGATTTTCGCGCCATTGCCCGGGGCGTTCTTTCACCCGTTCCAGCGTGGCCCGGTGGACCTGCTCAACGAAGACTTCCAGCAACGCCGCGCCGAGCTGTTTCAGGCGTGCCTGCGCGAACTCGATGACGGTCGCTATGCGGCGACCATTCGCCAACGCTTCATTGACAAGTGGGGTATCCAGTCGCCATTCGTGTTCTGGGGCGCATTGAATGAAACGTTGCTGGAGCAAGCACTGGCCTGTTTGCCTGCCGAACACCTCAAGCACTGGTTCAGCCGCTTGCTGCTCGACATCAAGGCCAACCGCGCCGGCATGCCCGACCTGATCCAGTTCTGGCCGCAGCACAAAACCTACCGAATGATCGAGGTCAAAGGCCCCGGCGATCGCCTGCAGGACAACCAATTGCGCTGGCTGGAGTTCTGCCATCAACATCAGATGCCCGTGGCGGTGTGTTACGTGCAATGGGCGGAGCAGAGCGCTTGAGCTACAACATTGCCGTGCGCGCACTGTGTGAGTTCACCGCCAAGACCGGCGACCTCGACCTGCGCTTCACCCCATCACCCACGGCGCTGGAAGGCATCGCCGGCCACCGCACCGTGGCCTCGCGACGCAGCGAAAAATACCAAAGCGAAGTGGCGCTCGAAGGCGAGTTCCGGCAATTGAAGGTCAAGGGCAGGGCAGACGGTTACGACCCGGCGCAAACCTGCCTGGAAGAAGTCAAAACCTACCGTGGCGACCTGAGCAAACAACCGGCCAATCACCGCCAGTTGCACTGGGCGCAGGCGAAGATCTACGGCTGGTTGATGTGCTGCAAACTGGAACTGGAACAGATCAATCTGGCGCTGGTGTATTTCGATATCGTCAGCGAGAAAGAGACGTGTCTGGTCGAGGCCTTCAGCGCCGATAGCCTCAAGGCCTTTTTCGAACAGCAATGCACGCTCTTCCTGCAATGGGCCGAACAGGAAATGGCCCATCGTGAGGCGCGTAATCTGGCTGCGCAACAACTGGCGTTTCCCCATGCGGATTTTCGTCCCGGTCAGCGGCATCTGGCCGAGTCGGTGTTCAAAGCCGTCAGCACCGGCCGTTGCCTGATGGCCCAGGCGCCGACCGGCATCGGCAAAACCCTCGGCACGCTGTTCCCGATGCTCAAGGCCCTGGCGCCGCAGCAACTGGACAAGGTGTTCTTCCTCACTGCCAAGACACCGGGGCGCAAACTGGCGCTGGATGCCAGTCAGGTGTTGTTCGATCAGTCGCCAGCCTTGCCCTTGCGGGTGCTGGAAATGGTTGCCCGGGACAAGGCCTGCGAACACCCGGACAAAGCCTGCCACGGCGAATCCTGCCCGTTGGCCCAAGGCTTTTATGATCGCTTGCCTGCTGCCAGGGAAGCGGCCAGCCGAATCCGCCTGCTCGATCAAGCGGCCCTGCGCGAGGTCGCCGCGCAACACGCGGTGTGCCCGTATTACCTCAGTCAGGAAATGGCCCGTTGGGTGGACGTGGTGATTGCCGACTACAACTATTACTTCGATTTCAGCGCGATGTTGTTCGGCCTCGCGCAACTCAATCAATGGAAAGTCGCGGTGCTGGCGGACGAGGCGCATAACCTCGTCGAACGGGGTCGGCAGATGTACAGCGCCAGTCTCGATCAGTTCACGTTGGGCAGCGTGCGCAAAACCGCGCCGGTGGCGCTGAAGAACTCCCTGCAACGGATCAACCGCGAATGGAATGCCCTGCATGCGCCGCAACTGGCGGCCTATCAGGCGTACGACAAGGCTCCGGAAAAACTCCTGCAGGCGATTTCGCTGTGTTGCGCCGCTATTGGCGATTACCTCAATGACCATCCGCAGGGTCTCGACAGCGGGCTGCAGAACTTCTACTTCGACCTGCTGCAATTCGCCCGGGTGGCGGAGTTGTACGACGAACATTACCTGTTCGACATCAGCAAGCGTGACCTCGAGCGTAAAAAGCCGCTGTCGCAATTGTGCCTGCGCAACGTGGTGCCGGCCGCGTTCATCGGCCCGCGCCTGAAAGCGGCGCGCAGCAGCGTGCTGTTCTCCGCGACCCTCAGCCCGCGCCACTACTACGCCGATTTGCTCGGTACGCCCGCCGACACCGTGTGGATCGACGTCGAATCGCCGTTTTGTGCCGAGCAACTACAGGTGCAGATCGTCAGCCGCATCTCGACGCGCTTCAATCATCGTCAGGCTTCGCTGGAGCCGATCGTCGAATTGATCGCGCGGCAGTTCAGCGAGCGTCCGGGCAACTATCTGGCGTTTTTCAGCAGCTTCGATTACCTGCAACAAGTGGCGTCGTTACTCGCCGAGCGCCATCCGCACATCACCCTCTGGCAGCAATCGCGGGGGATGCTCGAAGGCGCACGGCAGGCTTTCCTCGATCAGTTCACCGCCCACAGCCAGGGCATCGGCTTTGCCGTGTTGGGCGGTGCGTTCGGCGAAGGCATCGATTTGCCCGGTGCGCGGTTGATCGGCGCGTTCATCGCGACACTGGGGCTGGCGCAGTTCAATCCGGTCAACGAACAACTTAAACACCGCATGGCCGCGATCTTCGGCGCCGGTTATGACTACACCTACCTGTACCCCGGCGTGCAGAAAGTCGTGCAGGCCGCCGGGCGAGTCATCCGGACCCGCGAGGATCGCGGCGTGGTGATGCTGATTGACGACCGCTTTGCCGAGAGCCGGATCAAACAGCTGCTGCCGCGCTGGTGGGCAATCAATCATGAGACGGCCGCTTCCCAATTCGCCGGATTGACGCATACTTCCGATCATGACAATGGCTGGTGAGTGTGATGAGCGAGAAAAACAAGACCGCGGCGATCGAAGAGATGCGTTTTCGTCTGCTGATCGATGCGGTGGTCGACTATGCGATCTACATGATCGATCCCGACGGCATCATCACCAGTTGGAACTCCGGCGCCAAACGCTTCAAGGGCTACGAAGAAGCGGAAATCCTCGGCGAGCATTTCTCCCGCTTTTATACCGCTGAGGATCGCGCCGCCGGTCTGCCGCAACGTGCGCTCGATACGGCGATCCGTGAAGGGCGCTTCGAAGGCGAGGGCTGGCGGGTGCGCAAGGACGGCACCAATTTCTGGTCGCACGTGGTGATCGACCCGATCATAGATCCCAACGGCAAATTGCTCGGTTTCGCCAAGATCACCCGCGACCTGACCGACCGCAAAATGGCCGAGGAAACCCTCAAGCAAAGCGAACAGCAGTTCCGCTTGCTGGTGCAGGGCGTCACCGACTATGCGATCTACATGCTCAGCCCCGAAGGCCGGGTCAGCAACTGGAACCAGGGCGCCCAGCGGATCAAAGGCTATCTGCCGGAAGAAATCATCGGCCAGCACTTTTCGATTTTCTATACCCCTGAAGACCGCGAACTCGGCGAGCCGCAACGGGCGCTGGAAATCGCCACCCGCGAGGGCCGCTTTGAAAACAAGAGCTGGCGCATGCGCAAGGACGGCACGCGGTTTCTTGCTCATGTGGTGGTCGATGCGATCCGTGGTGACACCGGCACATTGCTCGGGTTTGCCAAGATTACCCGCGACATCACCGAAGCCCATCAGGCCCAGCAGGCTTTGGAGAAAACCCGGGAAGCGCTGTTCCAGGCGCAGAAGATGCAGGCCATCGGTCAGCTCAGCGGCGGCATCGCTCATGACTTCAATAATCTGCTGACGGTGATTCTCGGCAATCTGGAAATCGTGCAAAAACGCATGGGTGACGATGCGAAAATCAGCCGGTTGCTGGAAAACGCCACTCAGGGCGCATTGCGCGGTGTGTCGCTGACCCAGCGTATGCTGGCATTTGCCCGCCGTCAGGAATTGAAAACCGAGTCGGTGGATATTGCGCAACTGGTTCAGGGTATTACCGGGTTGCTGCGCAGTTCGCTGGGGCCCGGCATTCGCATCGATACGCGCTTTCCCGAGGATCTGGCGCCGGTGCTGGCGGACACCAATCAGCTGGAACTAGCCTTGCTCAACCTGGCAACCAACGCCCGCGACGCCATGCCCGACGGTGGCGCGGTGAGCATCAGCGCTGAACCGCAAGTGGTGCTCGAGCTGGGGCATTCTGATCTGCCGGCGGGGCGTTACGTCTGCCTCAGTGTGATCGATACCGGGGAGGGCATGGATGAGCACACGCTGGCGTCGGCCAGAGATCCATTCTTCACCACCAAAGGTTTGGGCAAGGGTACTGGACTGGGCTTGTCGATGGTCCACGGCTTCATGGAGCAGCTCGGCGGTCGTTTTGTCCTCAAGAGCGAAAAGGCCCAGGGCACAACGGCTGAACTGTGGATTCCGGTGGCCGTCGAGGGCACGACCAGCAAGCCGCTGCATCCGCCCGCCGAGCCAGTGACGGTGCCACGACTCAGCGTACTGGTGGTGGATGACGATTCGCTGGTGTTGACCAGCACCAGTCTGTTGCTGGAAGACCTCGGGCATCGGGTGGTCAGTGCGACGTCTGGTGCGCAGGCGCTAGCGCTGTTCGATCAGGGCGAGGTGATTGACCTGATGATCACGGACATGGCCATGCCGCAGATGAGCGGCGCGCAGCTGGCCCACGCAGTGCGGCTGCTTAAACCGGATCTGCCGATCATCCTGGCCACCGGTTATGCCGAACGTCTGGAAGGTTTCGCGGCACAACTGCCACGCTTGCCCAAGCCGTTCACGCAAATGAATCTGGTGGCGATCATCGCCCAGTCGATGAAGGGAGGCGGCGGTCAATCGTTCTGAACTTGCGCGCCAACGGGGACTTCTAAACGTTTTCCCCACCCCGGAGCGTGCATCTTTTGCCTCGCATATTGACCCAGCCCACCGCTGAAGAAAGCCTGACCGAACATGACGCCAAGATGTTTGGCTCACCCAAGGAGCGGCTGGATTTCTATCGGCGGGAGATCCAGTACGAAACCAGCATCCTCGCCAACCGCACTGACGCCTATCTGGCGGCGCAATCATTTCTGGTGATCGCCTTCGCCTCGTGCATGGCCAACCTCAACCCAGAGTGGGGCAAGTTGTTCACGCTGGTGGTGCCACCGTTTCTGGCGCTGCTCGGGTTGCTCAGTTCACTGAACGCCTGGCCGGGGATTCGCGCTGCGTACGACATCATCGATCATTGGCATTTCAAGCAGAGCCACTTGCTCCACAGCGAGCCGCTGATGGGCCTGGCGTATGACGAATCGCCGTTGTTCAGTGAGATGGAGTCGAGCCACAAGGGGTATCGCAAGTCGCTGCTGTTTTCGGTGCGCACGCCGTGGATTTTTGCGACGTTTTGGGTGTTGCTGGGGAGTTATGCGGTGTTTATTCAGGTGACCAATCCCGGGGGGTGATTGGTCTTCACGTAAAAGCCCGGCTTATATCGCCGGGCTTTTTCATTCGCTTGGATTTTGTGTTGCCATTCAGATCGATCCCCCTCACCCCAGCCCTCTCCCCCAAGGGGGGCGAGGGGGAAGGGAGCAGATTGTTGTGCTGTTCAACATCTGCGTTCGGCTCGGTATCTCAGGTCAATGTCTGAGTTCAACCCGGTATCTCAGGTCGGCGTAACTCGACCATTCACCTCGGTCAGTCCCCCTCTCCCTGTGGGAGAGGGCTAGTGTCAGGGTTCACTCGGAAGGGAGCCGATCTTTGATGTAGTCAAAATCTGAGTCCGACTCGGTATCTCAGGTCGGCGTAACTCGACCATTCACCTCGGTCAGTTCCCTCTCCCTCTGGGAGAGGGCTAGGGTGAGGGGCTGTTCTGGCTCACTCCACGGTCTCAAGCTCTCGACGCAACGCCACCGAGTTCTGCGAAGACATCGGGATCGGCGGGAAGTCTTCGTTCAATACGCACAAGTGGTCGATGGCATCTTCAAACATCGAATCGGCTTTCTTGCGCAGTGCGCGGTAGCGCTCGAACTGTTCGATGTCCAGATCCTTAACGTCAAGCAGCGCATTGGCCGCTCGATTGAGCGTGTGAGCGTTATCGAACAATTGACGATTGCGTTCCAGAGCCAGTGCTCTGCAAGCCTTGATTTGCGCCGGAGTCGAGCATTCTTTCATGACCGTGACCTTATTCTTCAAGGATTCCTTTAACAGGCTTAAACGCCGCAGTGGAACCGAACCTGCCGGGCCCCGCCGGATACATCTGGCGAGGGGTTATGCTTGTGACTGCCAGCAATTACCCCGCGATCCATTTTTTTACAGAAAGAAGTTCGATCGATTGCCTGGTAAAAACCGCTACCAATAATCAGATTTTTTGTTTCTTGTGCTGCTCATAGCGAGCGAGGATCGGTTGCGTGCTGATCCCGTGGAGCAAAATGCTCAGCGCCACCACCGACAGGGTCAGGTCGGTGCAAACGCTGGCCACGCTATCGGTCAGTCCATGATTCAAGGCATAAAACAGATAGAACAGGCTACCGATCCCGCGAATGCCAAACCAGCCGATCAACAGCCGTTGCCGTCCCTCCATCAGTGCACCCCAAGGCATCAGCGCGACGCACACCGGGCGGATCACGCAGAACAACACGCCGCCCACCAGCAATGCCCGCCAGTCCCAGTGCGCCACCAGCACCACCCCGAGCAGGGTCACCAGAAACACTTCCATGGCACGCTCGACCAGACTGCCGAACGACAACATATCGCCCATCATGATCCCGGCGGCGACCTGGCTGCTTTCCAGCCGTTCAGTGTCACCGTGCACCGCGTGTTGCGGTTCGACGTTCTGATGGCCGACCACCGGTTGCACCAGATGCTCGGCAGGTGTTTGGCTGGCGCCGGTGGATTTCACTTCGACCTGGCGCAAACCCAGCCCGGCCGCGAACACCGACAGGAAGCCGTAACCGCCGATGGCTTCGGCAACGACGTAGGCCAGGGCAATCAGCGACAGCGCCAGATAATCATTGGGGCTGAGCGTGCTGTCGTCATTGTGGATGCGCAACGAAAGGGTCACGCGGCCAATACCGCGACCCATCCAGTAACCGGTGAGCAATCCGGCAGGCACCGCCCACAATACGTTACGCAACACCCAGCCCTGCCATTCGCCGGCGCTGCCGTCGCCGTGCAGCAGCAACAGGCCAAGGATCACAAACGGGAAGGCAATCCCGTCGTTCAACCCGGCTTCGCCAGAGAGACCGAAACGCACACTGTCGACATCCCGCGCATCGTTGACCTGCACCAGCGCCGCCAGCACCGGGTCGGTCGGTGCCAGAATTGCGCCGATCAACAACGACGGTCCCCACGGCAAGCGCAAGGCAAAATGCAGCAGCAAACAAACGCCAACGATGGTCAGCACCATCACTGGCCCGGCCAGACCAAAGGCGATTCGCCAACGCTTGTCGCGCAGGGGCAAACGCAATTTCAAACCGCAGACGAACAGGGAAAACAGCACCGCGACTTCCGTCAGGTGCTCCATCCACAGCGAGGCGTTTTCCAGGGACAGTTTCAGCAGATCAAGGCCGCTGGGGCCGATGCCGATCCCCAGCAACAAACACACGGCCGACGTCGTCACCGGCATCCAGCGCAGGTACGACGAGGTCAGTGCCAGGGTCAACAGCACGGCGCCGAGCACCGCCACCCACACGATAAAACTCATGATCTGCCGCCCTCAAGTGGTGGATATGACGGCCATCGCACCGCGTTCAATGGGCCTTCAGTTTTACTGTAGGCGTTGGCGAAGGGGGCATCACAGCATCGGTTTGCCGCCGGTCACGCCATAGCGCTGGCCGGTGATGTAACTGGCTTCGTCCGAAGCCAGCAGCACGTAGATCGGCGCCACTTCCACCGGTTGCCCGGGGCGGCCGAGCGGGGTGTTGCCGCCGAAGTTCTGCACTTCTTCATCGGGCATGGTCGAGACAATCAGCGGCGTCCAGATCGGCCCCGGTGCGACGCAATTCACGCGGATTTCCTTCGGCCCCAGCATCTGTGCCAGACCGCCGGTGAAGTTGGCAATTGCGCCTTTGGTGGTGGCGTAGGCGAGCAGGGTGGGTTTGGGCATGTCCGAGTTGACCGAGCTGGTGTTGATGATCGAAGCCCCGGCAGACATATGTTTGATCGCCGCCTGACACAGCCGGAAGATTGCGGTGATGTTGACGTCGAAGGTCATCACCCATTCCTCGTCGGGGATTTCTTCGAAGCTCTCGTGGGTCATCTGGAAGGCAGCGTTGTTGACCAGCACATCGATGCGGCCAAAGCGTTCGACGGTTTTGTCGACCAAGGCCTGGCACTGGGATTTCTGCGCGATATCGCCCGGCAGCAGAATGCACTGACGCCCGGCCTGTTCGACCCAGCGTGCGGTTTCTTTGGCGTCTTCGTGTTCATTCAGATAGGCGACTGCAACGTCGGCGCCTTCACGGGCGAAAGCAATCGCCACGGCGCGGCCGATGCCACTGTCGGCGCCGGTGATCAGGGCGATCTTGCCGGCCAGTCGCCCGGAACCGACATAGCTTTGCTCGCCGCAATCGGGATAGGGCTCCATTTTGCGTTGCGAACCGGGAACGGTCTGGGCTTGTGCGGGGAAGGGTGGTTTTGGATAGTCGGTCATCGCGGGTCTCCGAGGTTTCAGGGCAGGTATGGGCGGTTGACCCGGTGCGTTTGCCGTGAGTTCGATCGGATGTGCACTGCATTTCTGACTTGGAAATTCAAAACCCAATGTGGGAGCGAGCCTGCTCGCGAATGCGGTGTATCAGTCGCCATCATTCATTGAATGACAGACCGCTTTCGCGAGCAGGCTCGCTCCCACAGGGTTTAGGGGGCTCAGGTGTTGCGCTGAGTCAGGGCGCGCTCCATGCGGGCGATACCTTCTTCGAGCAACGAACGCGGGCAGCCGAAGTTCAGACGTACGAACTGCTGGTGTTGATCGCCGAAGTCCAGACCGGCGCTGAGGCCCACCTTGCCCTGCTCGAGGAAGAACTGCTGCGGGTTGTCCAGATCCAGCGCCGAGCAATCCAGCCAGGCCAGATACGTGCCCTGCGGCACGTTGATGGTCACGCCCGGCAAGCGGCTGCGTACTGCTTCAACCAGCCAGTCGCGGTTGGCCTGCAGATAGGTTTTCAGATCGGCGAGCCAAGGTGCGCCTTCGCTGTAAGCGACGCGGGTGGCTTCCATGCCCAGCGGGTTGACGCTGTCGACCATGCCGCAGCGGGCGTGGTTGACGCGCTCACGCAGGGCCGCATCTTGAATGATCATGAACGAGGTTTTCAGGCCGGCGATGTTGTAGGCCTTGCTCGCCGACATCAGGGTGATCGTGCGCCTGGCAATCTCCGGGCTCAGGGAGGCAGTCGGAATGTGCACGCGACCGTCGTAGCACAGCTCGGCGTGGATTTCGTCGGAGATGATCCATGCGTCCTGCGCCGCACAGATATCCGCCACCGCTTGCAGCTCTTCACGGCCAAAAACCTTGCCGATCGGGTTGTGCGGGTTGCTCAACAGCAGCGCGCCGCCACCGTTCAGCGATTCACGCAACACATCCAGCGGCGTCAGGTAAGTACCGTCGGCCTGCGCAATGAACTCCAGCTCGACCTTGTTCAAACCCCAGTGGCCCGGCGCGTGGCGCAGTGGCGGATAGTTCGGCACTTGCACCACGACGTTCTGTTGCGGCTGCACCAGCGCTTTCAAAGCCATGTTGAAACCGGACTCGACGCCTGGCAGAAAGATCAGCTCTTGCGGTTTGACCTTCCAGGCGAACTTGTTCCACAGGTCGGCGACGATGGCTTCACGCAGGTTGTCCTGCGCCACGCTGTAGCCCACCAGTGGATGCAGCAGGCGTTGTTGCAGCGCATCGATGATCACCGGTGGCGCGGCGAAATCCATATCAGCGACCCACATCGGCAACACATCGGCCGGGTAGCGGCTCCACTTGGTGCTGCCGGTGTTGTGGCGGTCGAATAGCTGATCAAAATCGAAAGTCATGCGCGGTCTCGTGAAGGCGGGATTGGTCCTGCGGGCATGATAAGCCCATGGCCGTGCAGGAGCACACAAAACCTGTGGGAGCGAGCCTGCTCGCGAAAGCGGTCTGTCAGTCAATAGTTGTCTCAACTGACAGGGCCTCTTCGCGAGCAGGCTCGCTCCCACAGGTTTTCCAGTGCATGACCGATTGTCGCCGACGGTCGGTTTTCACACAGATCGTGTGGTCATTGTCTACAGTGAAAAGGTCGGCATTCGTTTGCCGCAACCGTGATTGTCCAGATAAAACCCGGCTCAAGTACCGGGTTCCACCTGATCAGGAGTGCACGATGGATCTCAGCCGTCGTCAGTTCTTCAAGGTCGCCGGTATCGGCCTTGCAGGCTCGAGCCTGGGCGCGTTGGGCATGGCCCCGACGCAAGCCTTCGCCGAGCAGGTGCGCCACTTCAAGCTTGCCCACACCCATGAAACCCGCAACACCTGCCCGTATTGCTCGGTCGGCTGCGGTTTGATCATGTACAGCCAGGGCGATACCGCGAAGAACGTAGCGCAAAGCATCATTCACATCGAGGGCGACGCCGACCACCCGGTCAACCGCGGCACCCTCTGCCCGAAAGGCGCAGGCCTTCTCGACTTCATTCACAGCCCCGGCCGTTTGCTCTACCCGCAAACCCGTAAGCCGGGCAGCAGTGAATGGACGCGAATCGGTTGGGACGAAGCGCTCGACCGCATCGCCGACCTGATGAAAACCGACCGGGACGCCAACTTCATTGAGAAAAATGCCAACGGGCAAACGGTGAATCGCTGGCTGACCACCGGGTTCCTCGCCGCGTCGGCAGCGTCCAACGAAGCCGGTTACATCACCCAGAAGGTGATTCGCAGTCTCGGCATGCTGGGGTTCGATAACCAGGCGCGTGTCTGACACGGCCCGACGGTGGCAAGTCTTGCCCCGACGTACGGCCGTGGTGCCATGACCAATACCTGGACCGATATCGCCAACGCGAATCTGATCCTGGTGATGGGTGGCAACGCAGCAGAAGCGCATCCGTGCGGCTTCAAATGGGTGACCGAGGCCAAGGCGCACAACGCTGCGCGGCTGATCGTGGTTGATCCGCGTTTTACCCGGACCGCGTCCGTGGCCGACTACTACGCGCCGATCCGCACCGGCACCGACATCGCCTTCATGGGCGGGCTGATCAATTACCTGCTGACCGAGGACAAGATCCAGCACGAATACGTGCGCAACTACACCGACGTGTCGTTCATCGTCAAAGCAGGCTATGGCTTCGAAGACGGCATCTTCAGCGGTTACGACGTCGCCAAACGCAGCTACACCGACAAATCCGGCTGGGGTTACGAGTTGGGCGAGGACGGCTTCGTCAGAGTCGACCCGACCCTGCAAGACCCGCGCTGCGTCTATCAATTGATGAAGCAGCATTACAGTCGCTACAACATCGACCTCGCCAGCCAGATCTGCGGCATGCCAGTCGATGCCATGCAGAAAATCTGGGAAGAGATCGCCACCTGCTCGATCCCGGGCAAGACCATGACGATTCTCTACGCCCTCGGCTGGACCCAGCACTCGATCGGCGCGCAGATCATTCGCAGCGCGGCAATGGTGCAACTGTTGTTGGGCAACGTCGGCATGCCCGGTGGCGGTGTCAACGCCTTGCGCGGTCACTCGAATATTCAGGGCCTGACCGACCTTGGCTTGCTCTCCAATGCACTGCCGGGCTATCTGACCTTGGGCCAGGACAGCGAGCAGGACTACAACGCCTTCATCCACAAGCGCACGCAAGTCCCGTTGCGTCCGGGGCAACTGTCCTACTGGCAGAACTACAGCAAATTCCACGTCAGCCTGATGAAGTCGTGGTACGGCGCCAACGCTACCGTCGAGAACAATTGGTGCTACGACCATTTGCCGAAACTCGACATCCCCAACTACGACGTCCTGAAGATGTTCGACCTGATGAGCCAGGGCAAGGTCAACGGCTACTTCTGCCAAGGCTTCAACCCGATCGCTGCGCTGCCGGACAAAAACCGGGTGATGGGCGCACTGGCCAAGCTGAAATGGCTGGTGGTGATGGACCCGCTGGCCACCGAGACCTCGGAGTTCTGGCACAACGTCGGGCCGTACAACGATGTGAAAACCGACGAAATCCAGACCGAAGTCATTCGCCTGCCGACCACTTGTTTTGCCGAAGAGGACGGCTCGCTGGTCAACAGCAGCCGCTGGCTGCAGTGGCACTGGAAAGGCGCCGACGGCCCGGGCGAAGCGCAAACCGACATTCGCATCATGAGCGAATTGTTCCTGCGCCTGCGCAAGCGCTATCAGGCCGAGGGCGGCAAATTCCCTGATCCGCTGCTGAAACTGACGTGGCCGTACAAGATCGCCGACGAGCCTTCGCCAGAGGAATTGGCCAAGGAAATCAACGGCAGCGCTGTCGCTGATTTCACTGACGCCACGGGTGTGACGGTCAAAGCCGGCTCGCAACTGGCCGGGTTCGGCTTGCTCAAGGACGACGGCAGCACCGCGTCCGGCTGCTGGATTTTCGCCGGCAGCTGGACCGAGGCCGGTAACCAGATGGCGCGGCGCGACAACAGCGACCCGTTCGGCATGCATCAGCATCTCGGCTGGGCGTGGGCCTGGCCGGCCAATCGGCGGATTCTCTATAACCGCGCTTCGGCAGATGTCTCGGGCAAACCGTGGGACCCGAAAAAACGTCTGGTCTGGTGGAACGGCAAAGCCTGGGGCGGCACCGATGTGCCGGACTACAAGGCCGATGTGCCGCCGGAAGCCGGGATGAACCCGTTCATCATGAACCCCGAAGGCGTCGCGCGGTTCTTCGCCGTCGACAAGATGAACGAGGGGCCATTCCCCGAGCACTACGAGCCGTTCGAAACGCCGATCGGCATCAACCCACTGCACCCGCAAAACAAGAAAGCCACCAGCAACCCGGCGGCGCGGATCTTCGATTCGGTTTGGGAAACCCTCGGCGAGGCCAAGGATTTCCCGTACGCCGGCACCAGTTACCGACTCACCGAGCATTTCCACTTCTGGAGCAAACACTGCAAGTTGAACGCGATTGCCCAACCCGAGCAGTTTGTGGAAATCGGTGAAGTGCTGGCAAAAGAGAAGGGCATCGCTGCCGGTGATCGCGTACGGGTCAGTTGCAAACGCGGCTTTATCGAAGCGGTGGCGGTGGTGACGAAAAGGATCCGGCCGCTGCAGGTCAACGGCCAGGTCGTGCATCAGATCGGCATTCCGCTGCACTGGGGTTTCACCGGCCTGACCCGTCACGGTTACCTGACCAACACCCTGGTGCCGTTCCTCGGCGATGGCAATACCCAGACCCCGGAATCCAAGTCATTCCTGGTCAACGTGGAGAAACTGTAAATGGCCAGCCAAGACATCATTGCCCGCTCGGCCACCACCACGGTGCCGCCATCGGTGAGGAATCAGGAAGCGGTGGCGAAGCTGATCGACACCACCAAATGCATCGGCTGCAAGGCCTGCCAAGTCGCCTGCTCGGAGTGGAACGAACTGCGCGACGAGGTCGGCCACAACCACGGCACCTACGACAACCCGCAAGACCTGAGCGCCGAAACCTGGACGCTGATGCGCTTCACCGAGCACGAAACCGACGCCGGCAACCTCGAGTGGCTGATCCGCAAGGACGGCTGCATGCACTGCGCCGAGCCCGGTTGTCTGGCGGCGTGCCCGAGCCCCGGCGCGATCATCAAGCACGCCAACGGCATCGTCGATTTCGATCAGGATCACTGCATCGGCTGCGGCTATTGCATCACCGGTTGCCCGTTCAACATTCCGCGCATTTCGCAGAAGGATCACAAGGCCTACAAATGCACTTTGTGCTCGGATCGCGTAGCGGTAGGGCTGGAACCGGCCTGCGTGAAAACCTGCCCGACCGGCGCCATTGTTTTCGGCACCAAGGAAGACATGAAGGAACACGCTGCCGAACGCATCGTCGATCTGAAAAGCCGTGGCTTTGAAAACGCCGGCTTGTATGACCCGGCCGGTGTCGGCGGCACGCACGTGATGTACGTGCTGCACCACGCCGACACGCCAACCATTTACGCCAATCTGCCGCAGGATCCGGCGATCAGTCCGTTGGTGGGGTTGTGGAAAGGCATCAGCAAACCTCTGGGCCTGTTGGCCATGGGCGCGGCGGTGCTGGCCGGGTTCTTCCATTACGTGCGCATCGGCCCGAACCGGGTCGAAGAAGATGAACATCCAACGCCACCCGACACCTCGGTGCACGTCGTCGATCCGGCGGTGCACACCTTCGATCCACGCGGGGAGGAGCGGCCATGAGCAACAAGACGATCCTGCGTTACACCGCTAACCAGCGCACCAATCACTGGCTGGTGGCGATCCTGTTTTTCATGGCCGGGCTGTCCGGACTGGCGTTGTTTCACCCGTCGCTGTTCTGGCTGAGCAACCTGTTCGGCGGCGGGCCGTGGACGCGGATTCTGCATCCGTACATGGGAATAGCGATGTTCGTGTTTTTCCTCGGTCTGGTGCTGAGTTTCTGGCGCGCCAACTTCTTCATCAGCAACGACGGCAAGTGGATGCGCCGCATTGACCGGGTGCTGGTCAACGACGAAGAAAGCGTACCGCCAGTGGGCAAATACAACGCCGGGCAAAAGCTGCTGTTCTGGACTTTACTGCTGTGCATGCTCGGTTTGCTGTTCACCGGGCTGGTGATCTGGCGCGCCTGGTTCAGTGCGTATTTCGGCATCACCGTGATTCGCTGGGCAATGCTCCTGCATGCGCTGGCCGGGTTCATTCTGGTGCTGAGCATCATCATTCACATCTACGCCGGGCTGTGGATCAAGGGCTCGGTCGACGCGATGATGCATGGCTGGGTCAGCCGCGCCTGGGCGAAGAAACACCATGAACTCTGGTATCGCGACGTCACCCGCGATGAACGCCAACCGGACGTGCCGGAGCGACCGATCACCAAAAAGGGCTGACTTTTGCCAACCATTCTTGAACCTGGGGAAATCGAAGCGGCGGCGAGTTCGCCGCCGTTTCTGCATCTGCCGCCGCCTAACCTGTTTGCGCTGCGGGCCGCTCGACTGGAACAACTGGCCGAGGGGCATGCGCTGGCTGACTATCTGCGGCTGGTTGCCGGGTTGTGTCGGGTGCAGCAGCAGGTGTTTGACGATCCGCCGCTGGTGACGCCTTTTGATCAGCAACGGATCGAGGCTTGTCATCAGCATGGTTTGCCGCCGTTCGCGGCTGATACCTTGGTGCGCGAAGAGGGCTGGCAGGCTTATCTCGAAGCTTTGCTGCAGCGTTATGAACCTGACGAACAGCCCGCCGTTGTCGATGCGCTGGACACTTTGCGCGCCGCCAACCCCGGCCAGTTGCGCGCGTGGGCCGTGGCGTTGGTCAGCGGTCAATATTCGATGGTGCCGGCGCAGTTGGTGCCGTTTCTTGGCGCGGCGCTGCAAGTGGCGTGGAGTCACTGGCTGCTCAGCGCCGCCAGCCTGCAACTGAAACCCGGCGACAGCCTCAGCCAATGCCCGGCCTGTGGTTCGCCGGCGATGGCCGGGGTGATCCGCCATCGTGGCAAGCACAACGGTTTACGATATCTGGTGTGTTCGCTGTGTGCGTGTGAATGGCATGTGGTGCGGGTCAAGTGTGTGTACTGCGAGTCGAGCAAAGGGCTTGATTATCTGAGCCTTGAGGATGATCGCCACGCCGCCAATCAGGCGCCGCTGCGGGCGGAGGTCTGTCCGGGTTGTAACAGCTATCTGAAACTGGTGTATCTGGAAAACGATGCTGATGCTGAGGCATTGTCGGCGGATCTCTCCAGTTTGCTGCTGGACATGCGACTGGCGCAGGACGGTTATCAGCGGCTGGCACCGAATCTGTTATTGGCCCCGGGAGACGAATGACGAGAGCAAAACTGTGGGAGGGAGCCTGCTCCCGAAGGGGCCATTTCAGCCACATCAGCTTTGACTGACTTACCGCCTTCGCGAGCAGGCTCGCTCTCACAGGGATTGGTTGCGTGCACTCATTTTGCAGGCCGCCCCAAAACAATGTGGGAGCGAGCCTGCTCGCGAAGGCGTGAGGTCAGTCACATCCACACTAACTGGCACACCGCTTTCGCGAGCAGGCTCGCTCCCACAGTGCGTCTACACTTCTGAAACCCTTGTGGGAGGGAGCTTGTTCCCGAAGGGGCTGTTTCAGTTGAATCAGGAGTGGCTGATGTCTTCGAGCGTTGCCCTGCGGTTGCCGTCTATTGACGGGTTGTTGCGTCACCCGGCGTGCGCGCCGTTGGCCGAGCGTTACGGCCGGGATTCGTTACTGACGGGGCTGCGTCAGTTGCTCGATGAGCTGCGGCCCGGCGTGTTGAACGGGCAGTTGTCCGCCGTTGAAATCGGCGCTGAAGTCCTTGCCGGCCGAGTCGGCGAACGCTTGGCGCAACAGCAACGCAGTCAGGTTCGTCGGGTGTTCAACCTCACCGGCACGGTGCTGCACACCAACCTCGGCCGCGCCTTGTTGCCGAACGAAGCCATCGACGCCGTGCAAATGGCCGCGCGTTACCCGCTCAATCTGGAATTCGATCTTGCCAGCGGCAAACGCGGTGATCGCGATGACCTGATCGAAGGCCTGATCCGCGAACTGACCGGCGCCGAAGCCGTCACCGTGGTCAACAACAATGCCGCCGCCGTGCTGCTGACGCTCAACAGTCTGGGCGCGCGCAAGGAAGGCATCATCTCGCGCGGTGAGTTGATCGAAATCGGCGGCGCCTTCCGCATCCCCGACATCATGGCCCGCGCGGGTGTGCGTCTGCACGAAGTCGGCACGACCAATCGCACTCATGCTCGTGACTACGAAGCAGCGATCAGCCCACGCAGTGGTTTGATCATGCGCGTGCACGCGAGCAACTACAGCATCGAAGGGTTTACCGCGCGCGTGCCGACTGCGGAACTGGCGGAGTTGGCGCATCGGCATGGCTTGCCGTTGCTGGAGGATCTGGGCAGTGGCAGCCTGTTGGATCTGACGCGCTGGGGTTTGCCGGCCGAACCGACGGTGCGGCAGGCGTTGCTGGATGGCGCGGATATCGTCACCTTCAGCGGCGACAAATTGCTCGGCGGCCCGCAGGCCGGGTTGATCGTTGGGCGCAAAGAGCTGATCGCGAAGATCAAGAAGAACCCGTTGAAACGTGCTTTGCGCGTGGACAAGTTGACCTTGGCGGCGCTGGAGGCGGTGCTGGGCTTGTATCGCGATCCGGATCGACTCGCTGAACGTTTGCCGAGTCTGCGCCTGTTGACCCGCCCGCAGACTGACATCTTCGCCCAGGCTTTGCGCTTGCAGCCCTTGATGTCTGAACGGTTAGGCGAGATCTGGCAGGTCTGTGCAGTCGAGGCCTTGGGCATGATCGGCAGTGGCAGCCAACCGGTCGCGCGTTTGCCGAGCGCGGCGTTGTGCATGCGCCCGCAAGTTTCCAAACGTTTGCGCGGGCGTTGCCTGCTGAATCTGGAAGTGGCGTTGCGGGCCTTGCCGATCCCGGTGCTCGGGCGCATCGACGACGACGCGCTGTGGCTGGATCTGCGCCAGCTCGACGATGAGCCGGCATGGCTCGCGCAACTGCCGCATTTGCAGGTCGAACCGTGATTGTCGGCACGGCGGGGCATATCGACCATGGCAAGACGTCGCTGCTGCAAGCCCTGACCGGACAAACCGGCGACCGTCGCCCGCAGGAGCGCGAACGCGGGATGACCATCGACCTTGGCTATCTCTATGCCGAACTCGAACCGGGCGCGGGGCTGACCGGGTTTATCGACGTGCCCGGCCACGAGAAATTCACCCACAACATGCTCGCCGGCGCGCAAGGCATCGATCTGGTGTTGCTGGTGGTCGCGGCGGACGACGGCGTGATGCCGCAGACCCGCGAGCATCTGGCGATTGTCGAATTGCTCGGCATTCCGCATACCTTGGTGGCGATCACCAAATGCGATCGCGTCGAGGCGGGCAGGGTGGAAGAGGTTCAGCGGCAGGTGCTGGATCTGCTTGCTCCCGGACCGTTTGCCGAGGCGCCGATCCTGACCGTATCGAGCCTGAGCGGGCAGGGCATTGATGGGTTACGCGAGGTGTTGCTGCAGACGCAAAGTGAAGTGCATGAACGCAGTCGCGAAGGTGGTTTTCGCCTGGCCATCGACCGCGCGTTCAGCGTTGCCGGTGCGGGCATTGTGGTTACCGGGACGGCGTTGTCGGGCGCGGTGGCCATCGGCGACAAACTCACCCTCGGGCCCTCCGGCAAACCGGTACGAGTGCGCGGTCTGCACGCGCAGAATCAACCCGCCGAGCAGGCCTTCGCCGGGCAGCGGGTGGCGTTGAACCTCACCGGCGAACGCCTCGAACTGGCGCAGATCCATCGGGGCCAATGGCTGCTGAGCGAGTGGCTGCAGGCGCCGACGCAACGGGTCGACATCGACTTTCATCTATTGCCCGGCGAACGCACTTTCGAACACTTTCACCCGGTGCACGTGCACCTCGGCACGCAGGATGTCATCGCCCGGGTGGCCTTGCTCGAAGGCTCACGGTTGAATCCCGGCGAGCGCATGTTCGCGCAACTGCTGATCAATACGCCGGTGCACGCGGTGAAGGGTGATCGACTGATTCTGCGTGACCAGAGTGCACAGCGCACCTTGGGCGGTGGCCAGGTACTCGATCCGTTCGCCCCGGCGCGACAACGCCGCAGCCCTGAACGTCTGACGCAACTGCGCACCTTGGCTTCTGGCGACGAACTTGAACACGTCTTGCCCGTGCTGCTCAACTACAGCGCCGGCGGCCTTGATCCGCAGCGGCTGGAACGCCAGTTCAATCGCCCGCGCGCGTCCTGGTCGTTAGCGGAAAACGTGCGCCTGATCGACACCCGCCAAGGCCCGGTGCTGTTCAACATGCAACGCTGGTCGCAACTGAAGTTCACCCTGCTGGAACAGCTCGCGCAGTTTCATGAGCAGGAGCCCGATCAAATGGGCCCGGATCGTGATCGCTTGCGTCGCTTCAGTGGTCTGGCGCTGGAGCGTGCGACGTTTGTCAGCCTGCTGGATGAACTGCTCACCGCCGGATCGATCCTGGCGAGCGGGCCGTGGCTGCATCGGCCCGATCATCAGGTGCGCTTGAATGCCGAGGACGAAGCCCTCTGGCAGCAACTGCAACCGCTGTTCGAAAACGCCGAATTCGACCCGCCGTGGGTACGTGACGCCGCCAAAATGCTCAGCCAGGACGACGCCGTCGTGCGTCTGCTGCTGCGCAAACTGGCGCGGCTGGGCTTGATGCATCAAGTGGTGCGTGACCTGTTTTTGAGTGATGGGCAACTGCGCCGAATGGCCGACGTGTTGTTAAAACTGGCCAAGGAAAATCCGCAGATCCAGGTGACAACCTTCCGCGATGCGCTAGGCTTGGGACGCAAACGCTGTATTCAGTATCTGGAGTATTTCGACCGCGTCGGCCTGACTAGGCGCACCGGCGAATCCCGCCAGATCCGCCCCGACAACGCGCTGGCCCACGCCGACGCCCAATGAGTTAAAGGAAGGCAATCGCGCCCGGTGGCGCGGCCGGGCTTCAAACCCGGTTGGGGACGGCATCCGTTCCCGGGCAGGTTCGACTCCGGCTGCCTTCCGCCAGTTTCCAAAAAGCCAAAGAACGGCTGCCGTAGATTGATCGTTCCCACGCTCCGCGTGGGAATGCAGCCCGGGACGCTCTGCGTCCCATCCAGAGCCGAACGCGGAGCGTCCGTTGAGGCATTCCTTTGCGGCGCGTGGGAACGATCATTGAGGCCCGCTACTGCGGCAATTCCAGATTATCCATCACCCGATTCACCGCCAGCTCGCCGAGCATGATCAACTGCGCGATACCCAACAACGTTCTGCGCTGCGACGCGGGGATGAGATGGGCAAAGTCATGGGCGATGGTTCTGGCGGAGGCGAGTGTTTCGCTGGCATCGGCCAGCAGTTCCTCGTTTTTGAAGTCTGCGGTGACGGCGTACATCCGGCGCGTCTTGCGCGGTGGCGGCGTGGAGCCGGGCGGGCAGAGGTAGTGATCGAGGGCGCGATCGGCGGCTTCGTGGAGTTTTTTTGAATCGAGGGATTCGTAGGGGGAGGTGGGGTCGGTTTCGGGTGGGTTTGGCGTTGGTTTGATCATGGTGAAGCTCCTTGAGAAATGGAGCCGTCAACCTTCGCTGCTAAACGAAGAGGGTGGCGGCTTGTACGCGGGTTAGCAGACCAGGCTCAAGGATCCCGGCGCACCGAAGTGCCCCACGCAAAGCCGCCATAACATATGGCGATACTCGCGTGCCTTGAAATTGCCGAGCTGCTAAACCCGATCGCTGATTCGTCAGCGACCGCACCACAATAGAACCCGCCCCCAAGGCGCACAAGCCGGCGGATTCTGGCGTAGCTGTAGGCAATGGCGCAAGGATATGTAGCCTCAAAGGCGTGTCTGGAGGTGTCTTTTAAACACTGGAGTTTAAAAGGTAAAAATCGGGCGCTTGTCTGGGTGAAACCGTGGTTTGTCCCCGATAACGCAATGAGTTCATGATAGGCAATTGCGGCCGGTGGCGCCGCCGGGTTGCAAACCTGTTTGGGGACGGCCTCCGTTCCCGGCCAGGTTAGACTCCGCCAGTCTTTCTCCAGCGTGTTGTGCTCACATATTTGGAATCGTGAAATTCTCATTTCTTAGATAAAGATTCTCACGGTTTAAATATGAAACTATCAAAGTAAATTAGATCTTGAATACGGCTTTGAATGACCATTCTGTCAATTTTCTCGTCCTCAAAAACTACGTTATATGCTTCTTGGCTTCCAGACGAAGATGACTGAAGCGGCTTTCTTCCAAGCTCCGATGTAGATGAATAGAAAATCACTTCTGCTGAATCGCTGGCATCCACATCCGCATACCAAAATTCAATGCATGAAAAGCGCGCACTAAAAGTTAATTCGACTATCATTGCGAAGCCGGCTGCAATCAAAGTTTGCCCTTCTATTTGTCCAGGGTATGAGCGGTGTGGCGGATCGATTCGAACTAAACCGTCACCAGAAAAGTTCTTAATTGTCATTGTGCCTATATCGCGTGAGTCGCCGGGCGAAAGTGTAAAAGATGGCTGCGCGTCAAAATTTTCTTCGGTGATCGGAGGTAGAACAGTTAGATTACGTACATTCGAATACAACGGATTACTCGGATAACAAGCCTCGGCGTACAACCGCCGCGCGCCGAGTGGCACGGTAATCGGACACTCCCAGAGACCTGTCGTCAGGCCGGCGGTCGCAGTTCCCCTTGTGGCCGAGCCGGAACCGGTGCCGTCACGGATATTGATTTTCTGACCCAGGCTCGCTGTGCCTTTAAGTATCAAATCGGTGCTGACGGTCGTTTCACCGTCAGGCACTTCCACCCCTTTGTCATCCAGCACATTGCCCAGTGTCGGCACTACCAGCGCGACCACAACCACATCGCGAGTATTCGATAGTATGCCGTCCTTGCGTCGGGCGCTTAGTTTGTAGGTATTCTCGGCAACCAGTCCGGTCAGTTGGAAAGTCCATTCTCCCTCTGGATCTACTTGAATTTCAGTATTCGGCATCAGCACGCCGTTATTGGCCAGATCGATTTTTGTGTAGGGCGTCGCTGTTCCACTCAGCGTGACGGCTGTTTCTACGGTAGGGCTGCCGTGAGGAATGTCATCCCCGCTGGGTGAGCCTTTGACCGAGGTAATGGTCGGTGGTACCTCTACGATGTTTTTGACCGTATAAGTCCTCACCGGAAAACTCAGCGCCAGGTTTACATCCGTGCTGCGATCCGGCGTGGCATTGAAGGTCACCCTCAGTTCGCTGAGATGTTTGAGTGCCTGCATGTCCACCAGCGGCAGCCTGGTATCTGCATAGCCTTGAGTTATCCATGTCGCGCTCACTGCATTGGCAGGGCCTGTCCATATCTCATGCTTGTATTCCGTGTCGTCTTTTTTGATACCAGCGACGGCCTTCCAGACGCGTTGGCCTGCGGCAATGTGCGGCCAGAAACCGCCACGAAGAGTGGCCGCAGCAGTGAGCGTCGACACATCCAGTTCAGTCCCGTCACCACCGTCGGCCGCCTGAATGATTTTCGGCGAATGCGAAAGATCCACACGCAGTTGCGACACCGCCAGCGTCCGGGGCCGCGAGTCTTTCGGATCCTGGGTGCCGCGGGTTACGGTGTAATCCAGCGTAATGGACTTGTCGAGGTTGAACGCGATCACCGAAACGGCTATCGGAATGTCTTGCGGGCCGAGGGTGGTGACCGGCCATGGATCCGTGGTATCCGAGCCGGCAGGCAGCGTTCCGGGTGCGCCGATCCAGCGGACGACAATCTTGTCGCCGATCAGCATGCCGTCATAGTCGACCACCGCGGTCAGTGCGCTCTGGGCATCCAGCGGGTCGAGGCTGGTGTCGTTCGGTGCTTGCTTGATCTTCGGCTCTTTCAGATCCAGCGCCACGCCGACACTGAACTCCAACGGCTCGGCATAACTCGTCCCACCGGCCGCACGCTTGATTTCGTACCGGGCGATCACCGTCCCGCCTTCATTGCCCTTGATCATCGCGGCCGGGATGGTGAACGGTACTTCCTTGCCTGCGGTGAATTCGTTCAGCTTGATCGAATCGGGGTATTCACCGGTGATCGAGCCGATCCAGAACATGAAGACTTCATCGCCTTTGACCGTTTCGGTGTACGGCACCGTGAGGGTTGTGCCGGCGGTGTCGGCTGGCAGAACCCCGTCGACCACACCGGCCACCACCGGTTCAGGTAGTTCCAGGCGTGGTTCGCCGACTTGCAGGATGTCGGTGTGGATCGACTCGCGAATGGCGCGGGTAGCCTCGAACGGGTTCAGTGTGGCGAGCACTGCGTCGGCGATCAGTTGCTGATAATAGAACTCGGCCGTGCCACCGTTGACCGGGGCCAAGTGTTTGCCGTCGATGCTGTACGCCAGCGGTGCCTCCGCGATGATGTCGTTGCGTGTGATGAGGCGCGCCGGCAGAACAGGCAGGTACGGCTTCAGGCCGGGGGTGGTGCCCAGCATGATTGGCTGGAGAACCTGGCCTTCGGCAAAGGATTTGTCGAAGGGGATCTCGAGACGCACCTGGGCCAGCGTCGGGTCCAGCGCCCCGGAGTCCTCGTCCAGCATGATCGGCGCGGCCAGCCGCTGCACTTCGCCGATGGCGCGGATGAATTGGCTTTTCGATTTCAGATCTTTGGAACCGTCGGCTTTTTTCAGGCGGTATGACAAGGTGATCTGCGACTTGGCCAACTGTCGCAGCACGGCGTTGGGGGCCTTGATTTCAATAATGCTCGGCACGCTGGTCAACGCCGCGCCTTCTACTTCCAGATCAATCGGCGCACCTTCGACCGGCGTGCCCTTGATCTTGATGAACGGGATGTCACCGATTTTGAAGTTGGTCGTGTCTGTGGCGATAATTTGCACGGTGCCGTCGGCGTCACCCAGTTGGTCGACATCCAGCACGTTGTTCAGCGTTTCCTTGAGCAACGGCGCGATCAGCCGGGTCGCATCAACGGCCACTACCACACGCTGTTCGGGGCTCCAGTCCTCGGAACGGTTGAAGACCTTGTCGTACACCTCGAACACCACGGCTACGCCGGGAAACTCTGCATCACCGGCGTCGGTGATGAAGTCTTTTTCGATTTTCACGATGATCGGCGTCTTGCCTTCGGCCTGTTCCTGAGTCAGCGGTTCACTGAGCACGAAGATCCCGCCCCAACTCACGCGACAAATATCGCCGGCTGCGGCGTAGGGATAGGGGGGTGTGCCGTCGGCCTTGCCAATGCTGATCTTCACGCCTTTTTCCGCAATCTCCTTGTCGATGCCACCGTCAAGAATGTCTTGGGGAATGATCATGATCAGCTTGGAATGCCCGCCGTCACCGTTTTCGTCATGGCCGCCCGGGCGCGTCAGCTTGACCAGCACCTGCATGACTTCAGACGGTTGGTCCGTGCCGCCCAACGGCTTGACGACATAGGACACCGCGAACTGACCATCGACCATGTGCCGGGAAGGCACGAACATGCGCAATTGCGTGCCGACCTCATCCTTGAGGACGGTCTTGCCCCCCGCGTCCAGCCCGGTGCCCCAAAAGATCGTCAACCTGTCGCCACTCGCCATATTCCCCCACGGCCCCGCCTGGCACTGCAGGCCATGCAGGGGAAAGTTGCCCAGCGCCGCGGCGATGTTGATGCCCCAGATATCGGGATCCTTCGACACCGGGTCCTTGCTGCGACCCGGGATGCCGAGTTCCGCGAGTAGCAGGGGTTTGTTGGGGCTGGCCATGGCAACGACTCCGGGCGGGAAAGTGACGGAGTGATTGAACGGCTAAAAGCGAGATTGCGCACCTGTCAGATCTGACAGGTGCGGGCTGAAATCCGACGGATGGTAATGTTGGGAGAGGTCGAGTCGACGCTGAAAAAGCGCTTAGAGATTGCGCTGCGCTTCCATCCGATCATGCAGAACCCTGATGATCGCGATTCCGTACGTGGTTATTCGGAAGTAAATCATGTGGCGTTCCACGCCACAGCGGCGATAACCGGGGCGGATTGCGTCACAGGCCGGTGCGGTTTTTGGGCGCTCGGCTAATTGCTCGAAGGCTGCGGTAATGATGTCGATGTAGCGATTGGCCTGATCCAGGCCCCATTGTTGAGCCGTATAACTTCAGATCGCCTCAAGGTCACCCTCGGCGGCGGGGGTAAGACGATATTCAGCCATGCGCGCTCAACATTCTCTTCTTGAATGCCTCGGGATCGAAGGGGCGAGGTTTTCCACTGGACTCACCTTCCCGAAGTGCCGCGCGGATGGTTTCCAGCTCGGCGTTTCGTTCCTGCTCACGACGGATCAGATCACGGATGTATTCGCTGTCGTTGGTGTAATGACCGGCTTCGATCTGGGCTTTGATCCAGTGGTCTTGCTGGTCAGTCACGGTGATGGTTTTTCGTACGGTTGCCATGAGTGGCCTCCAGCGGATGGTCGAATGCGCGCAAATTATCACACTATTGGTGCGCTAACGAGCATTGAGCCCGTTGAACAAACGATAGTCCCCGACACGTTAAAAGAAAAAGATCGCAGACTTCGGCAGCGACTACTCGCATATCTCTAGGAGCTGCCGAAGGCTGCGATCTTTTTATTCGGAATGCTGGAAAAACGTAGTCTGGCCCCGTTTAGTCTTGGAGGTGTCTTTTAGACACTCCGGTTTAAAAGGCGAAAAGTCGAGCAAGGATCTTGAGATCCCTCAGGGTCTCGCCCCGGTTACTCCTGCTCAGACCTCAATCACCGAGAGCGTATTCATTAGACCATTGATGACGTAAACGCGGGTACCGTCCGGGCTGATGGCAATGTATTGCGGCTGGAAACCGGCCGGGATACTCGTCAGTACTTGATTGGTCGCCGTATCAATCACTGATACCTCGTTTATATTGTAGTTGCAGGCATAGGCGCGTGTACCGTTCGGACTGACGGCTATCCCGCGCAAAGGTGACCCTGTCCGGATGTTGATCAGGACTTGATCAGTCGCAGTATCAATCACATCGACCGTACCGTCAGCATCGCAGCTGACATAGGCGCGGGTATTGTCCGGGTTGAAGGCGATCCAGTACGGATAGCGCCCGACCGGAATATTCGTCTGGACTCGATTCGTCGCCGTATCAATCACCGAAACCGTACTGCTTACGTAGTTGGGCACATACGCGCGTGTACCGTCCGGGCTGACAGCAATCCCCCTTGGACCGCTTCCAACCGGGATGCTCGCCAAGACTCGATCCGTCGTCGTATCAATCACCGAAACCGTATTGCTACTGTAGTTGGACACATAAACGCGGGAACCGTCCGGACTGACAGCTAACCAGTACGGATGGTGCCCGACCGGAATGCGGGCGAGGACTTGATGCGTCGCCGTATCAATTACAGAAATTATGTCTAAACGTCCGTGGCAGACATAAGCGCGGCTTCCGTCCGGGTTGAAGGCGACCCCATTCGAAGAGTCCTCGGTAGGGATGTTCAAGGCTATATTCGTAGCCGTATCAATCATCGAGACCACCGCTGGGTAAATTTGGTTACAGACATAAGCACGTGTACCGTCCGGGCTGATGGCGATCCCGTTAGGACTCCCCTCGATCCTGACAGTACCAACCGGCCCCAGCTCCGTAACGGTTACGCTTGCATTGGCGTCCTGAGTACCATGGGTGGCGCTCAAACTGTAACCGCCGGGACTGCCAGTTCCTTTAACGCCACCGACGCTGAGCCTGCCGAAACCATCGGTGATGAAATCGCGCTCACCACTGCCACCATCGGCGTACGTGAAGCCTTCCGGCAGCACCAAGCTGAGCTTGCTCCCGGGCATGGGGCTTTCATCGCTGGAGACGAGGAGCAGTTCAATGTTTTTCAGCCGGCCAGACGGGGCGATGGTGTAAGGCGCGTTGGTGAAGCTCGGCACACCATACTGCACTGCGCTAACCGTATAGGTGCGTACCGGGAAATTCACTGCCGTGGCATCACTGGCGACTTTGTCGAAGTTCACTCTAAAGGTCACCGTCAATGCGCTGCCGTCCTTGAGGGCCCTTAGCCAGTCCATGGGGGCCAGATAGGTTAATCCGTCCGTGTAGTGGTGCGGACTTCCGACCCAAACAATATGTTCGGCCGGTGTGCCATTCTCATGGGTACTGTCATAGCGTAACCAAACGTTTTGCCCCGAAAGCTGAAAAGGCCACGCTGTCACCCGAAGGTTTTCGGTGCCCGTCAGACTCCTGACATCCAGCTTGTCGCCGATGGCACCGTCGATTTCAGGGCGGGGTAAGTCCTTCTGTTGCAGTGATTGCACCGTCAGTCTTAATGTCAGCGACGACATTGGCTCACTGCTACCGCGGGTCACGGTGTAGCTCACCACTACTGGCTTGCCAAGGTTGAAGGCCACCACTGATTTCAGCAATGGGATATTCTGCTGCCCCACCGTCGTCACCGGCCACGGCTCGGTGGTATGCGTGCCGTCCGCGGGCGTGTTTTCGCCGCCAGCCCAGGTCACGGTAATCTTGTCTCCAGTCAGCATTCCCACATAATCCACGATGGCCGTGAGGCTGGTCTGGGCGTCCAAGGGATTCAGGGTGTCGTTGGATGCTTCCTTGATGTGGGGCGCTGCCAGATCCAGCGCCTTGATCGTATAAACCTTCACCGGCGCATCAATTGCCTCGGCTTCCTCCCGACTCAACGTCAGCGCGGCTTTGAAATGCAACTCCAGCCGACTGCCATCCGCCAGGTCCTTGATGGCGTTGTACGCCAGCGTATGTGTGTATTGACCGCTGTTGAACCAGTTTTGATTAACGTAGGAAGACGGCCACGGCCATACCACGTGATGGAAGGCATCGCCGTTATTCTTCGTACCTTTGAGGTTCAGTCCTACCCGATGATTGGCGGCTATAAACGCCCAGACGCCAGCGAGAATCGTTGCGCCCAACGTCACCTTCGATAGATCCAGCACCGTGCCCTCGGCTTGTTCAATGCTGATTTTGTCCAGCTCTGTCGCAGGCAGCGGCGTGACGCTGACGGTCAAAGGCAAAGATGGAGTTGTCTGGCCTGCGGTGACTTCGTAGCTGAGTGTGAAGGTTTTGGTTTCGTTGCCGATGTTGGCTGCGATGGCTGTGGCGGGAATCAGGAACTCGACGCTGCCGCTGGCGACGCCCGGTTTGGCGGGGATGTCCGGTGAGCCGACGCCGGGCGTGCCCGCCATGGTCAGTTTGATATTGTGTTTTTCATTCATGCCGATGTAGGCCACGATCACGCGGGCACCCGCTTGGGTGTCGAGTGGCGCCAGGGTCACACTGGCACCATTGCCTGTGGCTTCCGGCATCTGTGGCAATGGCAAGGGGTTTTCCAGCGCCACCCCGACACTGAACTCCAGCGTATCCGAATAACTCGTCCCGCCCGCCGCGCGCTCGATCTGGTAATACGCCTTCACTGTCCCGCCTTCGTTGCCCTTGATCAGTTCGGCCTTGATGGTGAACGGCACAGGCTGGCCGGCGGTGATGGCACTCAGTTTGACCCAGTCGTTGTTTACACCAGTGATCGAGCCTTCCCAGAAGCGGGTGACGATGTCGTCCTTGAACGTCTTGAGGTAGTTGACGGTCAGCGTGGTGCTGCTGGTATCGGCTGGCAGGGCGCCGTTGACCACGCCGTCGACTGTCGGCTCGGGTAATTCCTTGCGTGGTTCGCCGATCTGCAGAATGTCGGCGTGGATCGATTCGCGGATGGCGTGGGTCTGGTTGAGTTTGCTCATGGTGGCGAGCACCGAGTCATCGATCAGCAACTGGTAATACAGCTCCAGTTTGCCGCCAATGATCGGTGTCAGGTGCTGCTTGTCGACGATGATTTGCAGCGGCAGTTGGGCGTCCATATCGCCTTGGGTAATCGGCCGCAGGTTCAGGTTCGGCAGGTAGGTGCTCAGGTCGGGGCGAGTGCCGAGCCAGAACAGCTTGATCGCTTGGCCGACGTCGAAGGCGGGGTCGAAGGCGATTTCGATGGTGACCTGTTTCAGGTCCGGATCCAGCGGATCGATGGCGCCTTGTTTGGCCTCCAGTGCCACGGGAGCGGCGAGTCGATGAATCTCGCCGATGGCGCTGATGAACTGGGTTTTGGCATTCCGTTGTGCGCTGCCGTCGGCCTTTTTCAGGCGATAAGAGAGGGCGATCTGAGCCTGAGCCAGTTGGCGCAGCACGGCGTTGGACACGGTGATCTCGGGAACGCTGGGCACGCTGATCAAGACCTTTGCCGGTAACTCAATGTCGATCGGCGGACCTTCTTTCGGGGTGCCTTTGATTCGTACAAAAATGGTGTCACCGACCTCGAAGTCTATCGGTCGCGGGGGGGAAGGGTTTACGGCCATGACTTGCACCGTACCGTTGGCGTCGCCCAGTTTGTCGACGTCCAGCACGTTGTTCAGTGCCTCCTTGAGCAACGGCGCGCCCAGCCGGGTTTCGTCAAGCGTCACGACGACCCGTTGCTCGACACTCCAGCCGTCGGAGCGATTGTGGACCAGGTCGTACACTTCGAAGGCGACGGCCAGCCCGGCCTCGCCAGAGTCGCCGGCGTCCACAATGGTTTCCTTTGGAATGGTCACGATAACCGGCGTCTTGCCTTCAGCCTGCTCCTGGGTCAGCGCAGGGCCAGAAACGAACACCCCGCCCCAGCTGAATTGAGGCATATCGCCAGCGGCGGCGAACGGATAGGGCGGCGAACCGTCCGCTTTTCCGAGGGCGATCGATATGCCAGTGCCAATGTTGTCCTGGTGGACACCGTCCTTGAGAATCTCCTCGGGAATGCGCATCACCAGTTCCGGATGCCCCGGCCCCTCGCTGTGATCAGGGCCGCCGGGGAGGGTGAGTTTGACCAGCACCTGCATCACTTCCGAGTGTTCGGGCGTACCGCCGAGGCGGGTGACGGCGTAGGAGATTGCGTGCATACCTTCGGGAAGGTGTTTGGCCTCCACGAACATTTGCAGCTCGGTGTCGACCTCATCCTTGTCAACGATTTCCAACCCTATCTGCACATCGGCATCCCGCAAGATCCGCAGCGAGTCGCGGAGACCCATCGTCCCCCAAGGCCCGGCCCGGCACAGCAGACCCTGACGCGGGAAGTTGTCCAGCAACGCGCCACGGTTGATGCCCCATATCAGAGGCGTCGGTGACACCGGACCGGTACGGCCGGGGATGTCGAGTTCCTTGAGCAGTCGCGGGGCGTTGTTGGATGGGTCGTTGTCGGACATGGCGTGGCACTCCGTGAGTTTCAGCGATGGAGTGATTGAACGGCTAAATAGCGATTTGCACACCTGTCAGATCTGACAGGTGGCGACGAGTGGTCATTGGCGCGAGACTAAAAAGCCAAAGATCGCAGCCTTCGGCGGCTCCTACAGGGGGCTGTGCAGGGCATGGCGAAGGCTGCGATCTTTTGATCTTGCCGCTATCAGGCGCGCAAACGAATCTGCCGGCGCAACACATTCATCACATCAACTAACAGCCGTCACGCACCATCACACGTCACGGCTGATACGGAATCACCTTGTCCTTGTCCATTTCCACCAGCAACTGATCAAGCATCTGCCGCTTGTTTTCAAACGCTGGAGTCGGCACGTACCAGGTCATGACGCTCCAGCCTTCGCGCGAGTAGTTGTAGGTCTTGAGCAGTTCGCCGTCCTTGAAGACCGAGCCGCGCAGGTTGTCCTGGTAGTGGTAAGGCATGGGAAAGGTGAACAAGGTGAAGACGTTCACCAGCGCCAGCCAGTTGACCTTGCCGTCATGCGGCTCGGTGATCAACAGGCTGTAGCCGTTGCGGCTGTAGCCACCATCGAGCATGGAAAAGGCGCCGGTGTTTTTCAGGGCACTGATGGTTTCGCGCTGATGCTGTTCATCAATTCGGCTGTAGGCCGGTCCGAGCCCGAGTGTGACCGGTACGTAGGCGGTGCTGGCCTTATAGTCGAGCGGTTGCAGGGTATTGGCGCAACCACCCAGCGTCAGCAGGGCGAAGAGCAGGGCGGCAAGCTTGATGACGTTGAGGTTCATTGCGCAGCCCCGTCGGCAGGGATCAGACGATCATGCTGGACGTCCTGGGCAAACGCGCGGGCGATGCGGCTCAGATTCTGGCCTTCCAGTTCACCGCCCTGATCCAGCAGCCAGGTGTATTTCTGCGTGGTGTTGCGATAGCTGTATTGCTTCAGGCGCTTGTCACCTTGATAGACCGAGAATTGCGCCTCGGTGTTGTACTCCTTGGATAACGGCAGCGTGAACAACGTGGCGCAACTGAGCAACACCAGCGGAAACGGCGGAAACTCACGCTGCATGTTCAGTTTGACCTGGACGCTGTACTCGTCAGCTTTGGCGGTACCGGTCTGGACGTCACGGAACACCCCGGTCTGGCGCAGATGATTGCGCAGGGTCGATGAATTCATCGGGTCATCGACCATGACGTGGATCGGCATCAGATAATCCTGACCGTCGGCGAGGGTGCGCTCCGGCAAGGTGTTGGTGGCTGTGCAGCCGGTCAACAGCGCGGCGGTGGTGAGGGCGATGATTTTTTTCATGGTTTGACGTCCACGGCCACCGGTGCAGTGGGGCCGGCAAAGATGTAGGGTTCGGCGCGTTTCAGATCGAGTTTCAGCGGTTGCAGCGTTGGCAGCCCCGGGGTCATGCGCTGAGCGACCACTGCGTCACGGGCGTTCTGGTCGCTCCAGCGGAACGCGCAGAAACCGGCAGTCAGGCAGAACGAGCGAAATTCGCCGATGTAGTAGGCCTTGCCGGGCTCAAGTCGCATCGGCAGATTGAATTTTTCGCGCGCCTCGGCCGAGGTGAAAACCGTGCCGAGCCCAGGCTGGTAGCGGGCGGAAAAGAACTGGAAGTCATAGAACTCGTAATCGCCCGGCTTCAGGGGCAGCACGAACACGCTCGCCGCGCCGACGCCGTCCTGAATGTCCTGAGGCGTCGAGTAGGCACCGGCCAGTTTCCAGATACCGGCGGCACCGTATTCGGAACCGCGCTTGCGGAAGAAAATGCGCTGGTTGTCAGCGGCAGGGAATTTGACGGACTGCGGCCCGATCGAGCCGACGAGGTAGCTGACCGGCTCGTTGGCTTTCGGTTGCAGAGGTTCGCTGACCCATGAAGCGCTTTCGGTAATGCAGCCGCTGAGTGTCGCGGCGAGCACAGCTGCGGCGCCGAGTTTGAATAACTGGAACATGTACATCCCTGAATCTGCGTGTGTTGATTGACGGCGAACAGGAAGGTCAATCAATGCCTTCCTGGCTTGGCGTTTTTGGCGGGTGCGCAGGATAAGGGAGGTGATGGCATTTGGCTAGCCGTGAAAGGTGTGTTGCATACACGGATGTTTGGCTGAAACCCAAACCTGTGGGAGTGAGCCTGCTCGCGATAACTGTGTATCAGTGAGCATGAATGTTGCTGAAAAGACGCTATCGCGAGCAGGCTCACTCCTACAGGGGATAGCGTTTCAAATCGGGATAGGCGGTGGGTTAGAAACCCAGTGGGTACTGGATCACCACATAGATGCGGTCAATGTCATCGCCGGCCTGCGCTTCATTGGCCCGGTGCGATACATGCGAGAGCTGCACCGACAGATCCTTCGCCGCGCCCGATTGCACGACGTATTTCAAATCGATATCCCGTTCCCAGTGCTTGCCGCCGTCACCTTGCTGCGGCTGGTAACTGCCGCTGTCAGGATCGAACGGGTTGTAGGCGCCGCCTCGGGGTGCGAGGGTGCCGTCGATGTGGCTGCCGGAGACGTAGCGGGTCATGAAGGTCAGGCCGGGAATGCCCAAGGCGCCGAGGTCGAGGTCGTAGCGCGCTTGCCAGGAGCGTTCGTTGGCACCGTTGAAGTCGGCGTATTTGATCGAGTTGGCGAGGTAGATCGAGTCGCCGCCGACGAAATCGAACGGCGTGTCGCCATTGATTTTTTGCCAACCGAGCATCACCGCGTGGGGGCCGAAGGCGTATTTGCCGGACAGGCTGAACGCGGTGTTGTCGATGGCGCCGGCCAGCGCGCGGCCGGTGTCGCGGGTGTGGTAGAGATTGGCGTCGAGCAGTACGCCGGATTGCTTGAAGTGCAGATTGCCGTAGTACTGATGCCAGGTGTCTGTGAGTTCCGAGGCGTACAACGCGCCGCCGACGGGGCTGTCGGTGAACAGGTCGGCGCCGAGAAAACTGATACCGCCGGCCTCGGTATTGGCGCCGTAACCGTAGAAGTCGCCTTTCCCGGATGAGCTGTCCTGATCCTTGAAGGCGGTGAAATGCCCGGCGACCAGATTGAGGTGATCGAACTCGGCGCTGTTGAGCAGGAAACCGGTGGCGTACTCCGGTTGCAGGCGTTTGTCGGAGGTGTCGAATACCGGTGTTTCGACGGTCATTTCGCCGAAGGCGAGGGTGGTGCGCGACGCTTTCAACTTGAGTGCGCCGCCTGCGCTGGAGTAGTCGTTTTCGCTGCGGCCATCGCTGTCCACTGGCAGCAAACCGGTGCCGGAATGGCCCTTGCCGCCGTCCAGTTTCAGCCCGGCGAAGGCGTGGGCGTCAATGCCGAAGCCGACCGTGCCGGGTGTGAAACCGGATGAGAAGGTGCCGATAAAGCCTTGAGCCCATTCCTGTTTGTAGTTTTTGCCGGACGGTGAGGGCGAGCGGTAATCGTTGCTTAGGTAAAAGTTGCGGCTGAGGATTTCGCTTTTGGAATCGTCGAAGAAACCGCTGGCGTGGGCGGTGGTGGTCAGACCGCAGAGCAGCGCGAGCAGGGTGAGGCGCGAAGGGGCGCGGTCGATCATGATCAGTGGCCAGCGGCAATTAAGGTGACCGGGATGATCGAGTAACTGCAGGACAGGGGATTGAGCGGATGTGCTGAATTTACGGGGTTACACAAAACCTGTGGGAGCGAGCCTGCTCGCGAAGGCGGCGCATCAGGCGATATTTATGTCGGCAGACACACCGCTTTCGCGAGCAGGCTCGCTCCCACAGGGATTCAGGGGGACTCAAGATTAATGGCTACATACAATCCCTTGTAGGAGTGAGCCTGCTCGCGATAGCGGTGTATCAGTCAAATTTATCCAGGCTGACACATCGCCATCGCGAGCAGGCTCGCTCCTACAGTTTTAAGCGCGTTACGCCAGCGGCGGCGTGCGTGGCGGGATCTGCCGTTTGCTGCCGGTCGATTCAAACGCTGCCGCCAGGCGCAGCAGGTTCGAGTCGTCGTAGGCGCGGCCGGCGAAGGTCAGGCCGACCGGCATGCCGATGTCGGCCATCACGCCCATTGGCACGGTGACGGTCGGTACGCCGAGGTGGCGGATCGCGAGGTTGCCGTTAGCCACCCAGATGCCGTTGCTCCAGGCGATGTCGGCCGACTCCGGGTTGACGTCCGCATCCGCCGGGCCGACGTCGGCGACAGTCGGGAACAGCACGGCGTCGAGGCCCAGTTTGTCCATCCAGTCCTCAAGATCGATACGTCGAGTCTGCTCGAGACCGCGCAGGCCGTCGGGCACTGTGGAAATTTCATTCCACGGCGTGATGCCGCGCTCGGCCATGCGCACGTATTCGTCCATGCCCGCCACCAGATCACCTTCACGGTTAGGCAGGGTGCCCGGTTCGTGCGGGAAGATTTTCGGCCCGTCGACGTCGACCAGACGATTCAGCTTCGGGTCGCCGTTGGCTTGCAGGAAATCGTCGAACGCCCAAGCGGTCAGATCCCATAACTCATGGTGAAGGAACTCTTTCGAGACCAGACCACGGGTGAATACAGTCGGCGCGCCGGGGCGATCGCCTTCGCAGTTGGAGACCAGCGGGAAATCGGTTTCGACGACTTCGGCGCCGGCGTCTTCGAGCGCCTGACGCGCCTGCTTCCACAGATCGATCACCGACTCACGGGTGTTGATGCGCTGGCCGGTCGGGCCACCGATGCCCGGTGCTTCGCTGGTGCCGGCTTCAGGGTCGGCATTGATGAACATGCGCGGCACGGCGAAACGCTTGCCGGCCAGCGCTTTGGCGTCGGCCGCCAGATCGGCGTAAGCGGCGGGGCGCACCTCGTTGACGCTCGGGATCGGCACCCACGGTTGCAGACGCCACAGGTCGCCACGGGTGTCCGGGTCTTCGGCCACCACGATGTCGAGGACTTCGAGCAGGTCAGCCATGGTCCGTGCGTAAGGCACGACGACGTCCATGGTCGGCGTCAACGGCCAGTTGCCGCGTACCGAGATCACACCGCGCGACGGCGTGTAGGCGCACAAGCCATTGTTGGACGCCGGGCCACGCCCACTCGACCAGGTTTCTTCAGCCAGACCGAACGCGGCAAAACTCGCGGCCGTGGCGGTGCCGGCACCGTTCGACGAGCCGGAGGCAAACGGCGCAGTCAGGTAATCGGCGTTGTAAGGGCTTTCAGCGCGACCGTAGACGCCGCGCTGCATGCCGCCATTGGCCATCGGTGGCATGTTGGTCTTGCCCAGACAAATTGCCCCGGCTGCGCGCAGGCGCTCGATGGTGAAGGCATCGCGATAGGCGACCAGATCGACAAAGGCCGGGCTACCGGACGCAGCGGTCAGGCCTTTGACCAGATAGCTGTCCTTGGCGGTGTAAGGAATGCCGTCGAGCGGGCCGAGGGTTTCGCCTTTGGCACGACGGGCATCGGACGCCTGTGCTTCGTTCAACGCTTCAGGGTTGCGCACGACTACGGCATTCAGCGCCGTCGGTGTGTCGGCACCGTCGTAGGCATCGATACGGGCGAGATAGGCTTGCACCAGTTCGACTGCGGTGGTCTGGCCGGACTCGAGCGCGGCGCGCAGTTGGGCAATGGAAACTTCGGTGACTTCGATCATGCGCTCACCGCTGTTTGTATTTGGGTGTTTTTCCTGGAATGGGTGTTCATATCGGTTCTCGTTGCACAGCTATAAGCGACAAGGTTAAGACTGGCGCCTATTTAACACCAAGCGGCGTGCGGAGTAATCGGCGGGATTGAATCTTGCCTGTTTTCAACCCGACTGACGCCATCGCGAGCAGGCTCACTCCTACAGGGGAACGCATTCCAAATGTAGGAGTGAGCCTGCTCGCGATAGCGGTATTGCGGCCGCCATATTCCTTCAGCCGATCACAGCACCCCGTACTCCCGCGCCGTCCGATCCACCGCAGTCCGCGTCTTGTCGATCAACTCATCCAGCTCCGTGCGCGTGGCCACCAGCGCCGGCGCCATGATCATCCGCCCCAATGTCGAACGAATGATCAAGCCTTCCTCAAAGCCGATCGTGCGGCAACGCCAGGCAATGTCGTTTTCATTGGCAAAACGCTTGCGCGTTGCTTTGTCCTCAGCAAACTGCAACGCCGCCACCAGCCCAACGCCCTGAATCTCACCGACCAACGGGTGATTGCCGAACACCTCGCGCAGGCAATTCTGCAGATACGGTCCGGTATCGGATTTCACCTGCGCTACCACGCCTTCATCACGCAAGGCCTTGAGGTTGGCAATCGCCACCGCCGCCGCAACCGGGTGCCCGGAATAGGTCAGGCCGTGGGCAAACACGCCACCTTTCTCGACCAATGCTTCAGCCATTCGCCGTGACAGAATCAAGCCACCCATAGGGATATAACCCGAGGTCAGGCCCTTGGCGATCGACAGCGTGTCCGGCTCAAAACCGAACGTCTGATGCGCGAACCATTCACCGGTGCGACCAAACCCGCCAATCACTTCGTCAGCACACAGCAGCACGTCATATTGACGGCAGATGCGCTGAATCTCCGGCCAGTAAGTCGCCGGCGGAATGATCATCCCGCCCGCGCCCTGGAACGGTTCGGCGACGAACGCGGCGACCTTGTCGGCGCCCAGTTCGAGAATCTTGTCTTCCAGTTGCCGCGCCGCGCGCAAGCCGAATTCTTCCGGGCTGAGGTTGCCTTCGTGGGCGAACCAGTACGGCTCATCGATGTGCGCCACATCCGGAATGGTGCCGCCCATCTCGTGCATGAATTTCATCCCGCCCAGCGCCGTCGCGGCCAGGGTCGAGCCGTGGTAGCCGTTCCAGCGGCCGATCATGATTTTCTTCTCGGGTTTGCCCATCACCTGCCAGAACTTGCGCACGGTGCGGATCAGCACTTCGTTGGCTTCGGAGCCGGAGTTGGTGTAGATCGCGTGACTGTAGTGCTTGGGCAGCAGGCTGAAGAGCAACTCGGACAGCTCGATCACCGCCGGGTGAGTGGTGTGGAAGAACATGTTGTAGTAGGGCAGTTGTTCCAGCTGTGCGGTCGCGGCGGCGGCGAGATCCTTGCGCCCGTAACCGAGGTTGGTGCACCACAGACCCGACATGCCGTCCAGATATCGATTGCCGTCGTTGTCCCACAACGCCAGGCGATCGCCGCTGACCATCACCCGCGGGCCTTCCTCGTTGAGGGCCTTTTGATCAACGAACGCGTGGATGTGGTGAGCAGCATCAGAGGCTTGGTAATCGCTGGTACTGCGGGTCGAATCGAATTCGGCGGACATGGCGGATCTCCAGAGAAAAGGGCAAATGAGTGCGTTCGTCGCAGCGCTGCACGGATAAAGTTTTGTCATCTAAAAATATTTTTGTAAAGAAAATATTTGTCGGTGAAAAAAGATATCCGTAGGCTGAGGGCCATTGGCAAAGATCATCAGAGGCAACATGAGCGGACTCAGAGAGCGGCAGAAGGAACAGCGCCGGCAGGTGATTGCCGAGGCGGCGCTCGAGTTGTTCAAGCGCAACGGCTTTGCGGCCACCACGCTGGACCAGATCGCCGTGCAGGCGGGGGTATCCGCACCCACCGTGGTCAACTATTTCGGTGGCAAGCAGGAGATTTTGTTGGCGTTGCTCAAGCAACCCGACGAGCAAGCCATGCGCGAGGCGCGGGCCAATCTGGACGGGGACAGCGATCCGCTGGAGGCGTTGTGCGAGTTCGAAGGGCTGATGACCGATTACCAGCTACAGGCGATGCCGGCTTCGCTGTGGCGGGAACTGGCGCCGTTTCTGCTGACGGGGGAGTTGGCAGAGGCGATGAGTCCGTGGAATGCCGCCGTGATCGAAGAGACCAAAGCGCTGCTCCTGCATTTCCAGCAGACGGGCAAAGTGCGCGAATCGATCGATCTTGACGTGGTGGCGACGCTGTTCAACCAATACGCGAACATGGCGTTCATTCGTCTGGCGACGCAGGAAGTCCCGGACCGCACCGCGCATGCCTTGCACATGCGCGGGGTCTTGAATCTGTTGTGTCACGGCATGCTGGAGCGCTGATCGCCGCCATCAAGCGCGACTCGTGTCGGGCAACCGTCGAGACGATGTGCCAGATGTGAACTAGGCTCACAGCGGTTCAACGCTGGCCCAATCAGGAGAGCCGACATGGAAGACAAACCGCTGATAGCGTTTCAAAGTTCCAGAGCGCTGCTGGACGTGCTCATACGCGCGGGCCTGATCACCATTCTGGTGTTGTTCTGCTACGACATTTTCCATCCGTTTCTCAATGTCATGCTCTGGGCGCTGATCCTGGCGGTCACGCTGTATCCGCTGAATCAGCTGCTGGGCGCGAAACTCGGCAATCGCTACGGCTGGGCGGCAATCATTCTGGTGTTGCTGGGCCTGGTGATTCTGATGTTGCCGTTAAGCCTGTTGGGCGCGTCGATCGCCGATTCGATCAAGGGCAGCATGCACACATTTGAAGCGGGGCAGTTCGAGATTCCGCCGCCCCCGGCCAGTGTCGAAGGCTGGCCGCTGATTGGCGCGCCGCTGTACGGCATCTGGATGCATGCGTCACAGGATCTGAGCTGGGTGTTTCAGGAACTGGCGCCACACCTCAAGGACTGGAGCAAAGTGGTGTTGCATCAAGCCGCCGGTGTCGGAGCGGGCATTGTGGTGTTCGTGGTTGCCTTGATCGTCGCCGGGCTGATCATGCACCACGGCGAGCGCGGCCACCGCACAGCGGTAGCCATCACCACACGTATTTCCGGGCCGGTGCGCGGCCCGCAGATCGCCGAACTGTGCACGGCAACCATCCGCGCCGTGGCGCAGGGCGTGGTTGGCATCGCCTTTATTCAGATGCTGCTGGTGGGCGTCGCGTTGGTGATCATGGGCGTACCGGCGGCCGGCATTCTCGCCTTGATGGTGTTGCTGCTGGGCATCACCCAATTGCCGGTGCTGCTGATCACGCTGCCCATCGTGATTTATGTCTTCGCCGTGGACGGGGTCAGCGCTGGCACGATTATCTTTGCGGTGTGGATGGCGATTGCCGGGCTTGCCGACAACGTGCTCAAACCGATGTTGCTGGGTCGCGGAGTGGCGGTGCCGATGCCAGTAGTGCTGATTGGCGCGCTCGGCGGCATGGTCACCAGCGGCATTATCGGCCTGTTCACCGGGCCGGTGATTCTCGCCGTCGGTTATGAGTTGTTTATCGGCTGGGTGTATCAACCGGCCGATGTCACCGAGCTTCTGGAGAGCCAGCGCAAAGAAAATCTGCCGTGACATTCATCTCTCTCGCTGACGCATTGGCGTACCCCCGGACTGAGGTCTAGGCTGGTCAGTCAGTCGCCCTTCGGGCGCAACGCCCACGCAGGGACAGGAGCGGAACCGATGAAAGCCCCAGCCAGTATTGTCTGCCTGATGTTCACACTGGTTCTCGCGCCGGGAGCCCGCGCCGAAGACCCGCCGGCTGCGCCCACTCCCGAGGCCACGGACGATGCGCCGTTGATCAACCCGCAAGTGGTCGACAAGCTCATCGACATGGGCAACTACCTGCGCAGCCTGCCGAAATTCCAGGTCGATGCCCAAGTCTCGCGCGACACCGTTCTGGAGTCCGGGCAGAAGATCAAGACCGAGTCCGCCAATACCCTGAAAGTGGTCGGCCATGATCGCCTGTATGCGAAAAGCGAAGGCGATGTGCGCACCCGCGAGTTTTTCTATAACGGCAAACAACTCACCCAGTACTCGCCGTACCTGAAGTACTACACCACCGTCGATGCACCGGCCACCGTCGCGGAAACCCTGCACAAGGTCGAGAACTTCTACGGTGTGCAGGTACCAATGGAGGACCTGTTTCTGTTCGGCAGTGACCAAGCGCAGATCGATGCCTTGAAAGCCGCGCTGTACGTGGGCCCGTCGGTCATCAAGGGCCAGCTCTGCGACCATTTGGCGTTTCGCCAGGAAGGCATCGACTGGCAATTGTGGCTGACCCGTTCCGACAAACCTTTGCCGTGCAAACTGGTGATCACCACCACCGACGAGAAGAGCTTTCCCGAGTACAGCGCGGTGTATCAGTGGAACCTCAAGCCGACCATCCCGGACACACAGTTCACCTTCAAACCGGGCAAAGGCGATGTGGCGATTGCGTTTAAAAAAGCCAGCGATCAGGGAGGGCAATGACATGAACAAGTCGATGACGTGGAGTCTGTTGTTGTCGCTGGCCGCCGCCACGCTGCTGACCGCCGGTTATGTGGCCGAAGCCGACGCCCGGGGGCAACGCGCTCAGGGCCATGCCCGCGCCAACGTCAACCGCGCGCCGGCGCCGAATGCGCAACGGGCGCAGCGGATCAATGCGCCGCAGCGCACCAACAATGTCAGTGCCGGCAATCGGGTCAATTCGGGCAATCGGGTCAATGCCGGCAACAACGTCGGCAACCGCACGAACGTCAATAACAGCAATCGCAACGGCAACCGAAACGTCAACATCGACAACAGTCGCGATGTCGATATTGATGTCGACGGCCATGGCCGTTATGGCTACGACGATCACTACCATCCGCTGGCGGCCGCAGCGGCGGTAACGGCAACCGTCGCAGTCACGGCGGCGGTGGTGGGCTCGATCTTTACCCCGGCGCAAATGCCCAGCAATTGTGTGCAGGTGATTCAGTACAACGTCGCCTACATGCAGTGCGGCTCGACCTGGTACCAGCCGCAGTATCAGGGCAGTGATGTGACGTATGTGGTGGTCAACGCGCCTTGAATGACGTGCGATCGGATTCAAGGCGAGCTGATAAAAATGTTGAGCCGGGGGGTGAAAGGGGGTCGAATGGCGCGCTACCGATATCCATCTACAGAACAACGAGCCTGAGACATGACAACAGCCCAGCCGCTGGTGCCCGATCAAGAGCAATGGCAACCCTGGACACCTGAGGAGTTGGCAACACTTCTGAACGCGGTAAATCGCCCGTGGTGCGTGGTCGGCGGTTGGGCGCTGGACCTGTGGCTCGGGCGGCAAACCCGGACTCACAGCGATCTGGAGTTCACGGTGTTGCGGGCGGATTTTGCCTTTTTTCGCCAAGCGTTGAGCGATCTGGATTTCTACGCGGTGAAGGACGGCACATTCCGGTTTTTGTCAGCGACCTGCTTGCCCGCCGAAGACATTTTTCAGATCTGGGGATACGACAGCGCCGCACAGACCTGGCGTGTGGATGTCATGATCGAGCCGGGCACGCCGGATACCTGGATCTACAAGCGTGATCCGTCGATAACCTGCCCGCGCGCCGAAATGGTTCTGCGCAGCACGGCGGGCATCCCGTATCTGCGACCTGCCGCTGTTCTCTTGTTCAAGGCCAAACACACGCGCCCCAAAGACCGCAGCGATTTCGCCAGCGCCTTACCGAACTTGTCTGCGCAGGAGCACGTGTGGTTGCTTCGACATTTGACGCGATTGCATCCGGAGCACGAGTGGCTGAGCTGCGTTTAAGCAGCACGCCACCCGGTCAGAGTCGGTCTGCGGTCAGTGTTCGCGCTCAGTTGATTCGCGGATGCTGCTGTACCAGTTCCTTGCGCTTGGCTTCCAGCGCGGCGATTTCGGCGTCGATGTCTTCGATCTTCTGCTCGATGTTGTCGTGGTGCTCTTGCAGCAGTTCTTTCGCTTCTTCAAGGTCGGAAGCAGCAGGCGCAGCGCCACGCAACGGCTTGTTGGCGGTTTCTTTCATGGTCACGCCGGTGGCCAGACCGATCACGGCGATGACCATCAGGTAATACGCCGGCATGTACAGATTATTGGTGCTCTCGACCAGCCAGGCGACCACGGTCGGGGTCAGGCCGGCGATCAGCACCGAAACGTTGAAAGCCGCCGCCAGTGCGCTGTAGCGAATGTGCGTGGGGAACATCGCCGGCAGGGTGGAGGCCATGACGCCGATAAAGAAGTTCAGCAACACGGCCAGCATCAGCAGGCCGGCGAAGATCAAACCGATCTTGCCGCTGTTGATCAGCATGAACGCCGGGATCGCCAGAATGAACAAACCGATGCTGCCGACGACGATAAAAGGTTTGCGGCCAATCTTGTCGCTGATGAAACCGATTGCCGGCTGCACGAAGAGCATGCCAACCATGATCGCGATGATGATCAGCACACCACGGTTTTCGCTGTAGTGCAGGTTGTGCGACAGGTAACTCGGCATATAGGTGAGCAGCATGTAGTAGGTGACGTTGGTCACCGCCACCACGCCGATGCAGGTCATCAGGCTGCGCCAGTGTTTGGTCGCGACTTCCTTGAACGAGACTTTCGGGCCACCGGCGAGGCCTTCGCGATCGCCTTGCTCAAGCTTTTCGACGTGCTGCTGGAACGCTGGGGTTTCTTCCAGGGCGTGACGCAAGTAGAGGCCGATCATGCCCAGCGGCAAGGCGAGGAAGAACGGCAGACGCCAGCCCCATTCCTCGAACTTCGCTTCGCCCAGCGTGGAAGAAATCAACACCACCACACCAGCACCGAGGACGAAACCGGCAATCGAGCCGAAGTCGAGCCAACTGCCGAGGAAGCCGCGTTTGCGATCCGGTGCATATTCAGCGACGAAGATCGACGCGCCGGTGTATTCGCCACCGACCGAGAAACCCTGGGCCATTTTTGCCAGCAGCAACAGGATCGGCGCCCAGATGCCGATCGAGGCATAGGACGGGATCAGGCCGATGGCGAAGGTGCTCAGCGACATGATCACGATGGTCGCGGCGAGGACTTTCTGTCGTCCGTACTTGTCGCCCAGCGCGCCAAAGAACAAGCCGCCCAGCGGCCGGATCAGGAAGGGCACCGAGAATGTCGCCAGCGCGGCGATCATCTGTGTGCCGGGGTCGGCGCCGGGGAAGAACACTTTGCCAAGCACATAGGCGACGAAGCCGTAGACACCAAAATCGAACCATTCCATGGCATTGCCCAGTGCGGCGGCGGTGATCGCCTTGCGCATCTTGGCGTCGTCGACAATGGTGATGTCTTTCAGGCCAATCGGCTTGACGGTTTTCTTGCGTGATTTCATCCGGGTCTTCTCTTTGCTGATCCATCGTGCCGCGTAGATGCCATCTATTTGATGGCGCGTACTCTTTGGCTCAGATACATGAGGACACGAAATAATTCACTGCTCGGCGCTTTTTTTCCTGACGCACCCTGATTTTCCCTGTAGGAGCTGCCGAAGGCTGCGATCTTGTTGGGACGCGGAGCGTCCCCGGCTGCATTCCCACGCAGAGCGTGGGAACGATCAAGAAGGGGATATGTGTTTACCGGCGGATGGCCGTATACGATTGCCGCAGGTCACTGGCCCAGCCATCCAGCACCCCCTTGACGTCATCGGCAGTCAGTACCTGCTTGTCGTTCTCCAGTGGCACGCCGGTGCCTTTGCGCACCACTTCGGCAATCACTTCGCCGGTCGAACCGTCCTCGAACGACACCTCGGTGGCGACTTCGCTGTCCTGGTCACGGATGCCGGTCGCCGTGCTAACGCCCGCAGCGACAAGGGTGACCGGCAGCCACTCATAAAAGCGCAACCCCTGAGTGCTGGTCGCCACTTGGGTGATGGCGGGGCGCACCACCAGGGTGTTCGGCCCGGGTTGATTGACCAGATGCATCACCTTGCCCAGTTCCAGCCGTAACGCGGCGTCGTAGTAGTCGGTGACCCCGGACAAGGTGCTCAGCGGAATCCGCGGCGTCGGTTCGGCACTCGGGTAGAACTGACTCGGCGCCAGATAAACCTGCGTGTATCGACCCCGGGCGAGGGCCGGGCTGACCCACGCCAACACAGGCTGCCCGGACGGCGACTGGCGCTCGGCCAACACGCTGTAGTCACGCAGAAACCCGGCGTGTTCCGGCGTTTTGCTGCTGCACGCCGCCAGGCTCAGCGTGGCGACAACAGACAGCGACATTGAACGAATACGCGACATCAAACGGCTTCCTTGTTTTGCGTCATGTTGTCCGAGCATTCGATGTGCAATCGACCGTGGGCCATGATCCAGTTCATGAGATCAGCGGTGTTGACACTGTGCACGTATTCCACCCAGTGCGCATTGGTCGGGCTGAAATGCTCGAAGTACCGGCGCAGCACTACCGTGCTCTGATCAGTGGAAACGCCCAGGCACGATTCCTGAAACACCACCGGTGTATCCGGGCCGAGCGCGGCGGTGCGCTGGCTGAGAATCAACGGCCGATTGCCATTGTGCGGCGTGATGCCTGGTTTGCTGTTCAATACCTTCATGCCAATCCCCCTGCTTGAAATAGCTGCAGAATGCCCGCGAGGTTTTGCCGGAGAATGTCCGCTTGATGTCTGGCGCGTAGAAATGTTGCTCGATTGAAATAAATGACCCGGGCGGCGAAATGGCTTTAGATTGGCTTTTTTTGGTGCATGGATCCTGTGACTGTGAGCAGACTGCTGTTCGTCGACGACGACGTGGAAATCCTCGCGCTGCTGAAGAAGTTCTTCGTGCAGCACGCCTATGAAGTCGACGTGGCGTCCCACGGCGAAGCCATGTGGGCGGCAATCGCGCTGAACCGTCCGGACACGATCATTCTTGATCTGATGATGCCCGGCGAAAGCGGCCTGAGCCTGTGTCAGAAGGTGCGCGCGCAGTTGGGCATTCCGATCATCATGCTCACGGCCATGGCCGAGTTGAGTGATCGCATTGTCGGCCTGGAACTGGGCGCGGACGATTACCTGACCAAACCTTTTGCCCCGCAGGAACTGCTCGCACGGGTGCGTGCCTTGCAGCGTCGTGCCGGCGAACAGCGCCAAACAGTTGAGCCTTCACGCCCGGTGATCGGCTTCGCCGGTTGGCATCTGGACATCACCTGTCGCGAACTGCGCTCCCCGGAAAACGTGATGATTCCGCTGTCCGGCGGCGAGTTCGATTTGCTGGTGGTGTTCCTCGATCATCCGCAGCGCATCCTCACCCGCGAGCAGTTGATCGACCTGACCCACGGCCATGGTCATGACGCCTTCGACCGCAGCATCGATGTGCAAGTCAGCCGCTTGCGCCGCAAGATCGAACCGGACAGCAAGCGCCCGGACTTGATCCGTACCGTGCGCAACGGCGGTTATCTGTTCACCGCCAAGGTCAGCCGCTCGTGATCCGCCAACTGTGGCGTGGCGATACCCTGAGCCGGCGCATTGCCCTGACCATCATTGCCGCGATGGTTGCTTCGCTGGCGTTGAATGCGCTGTTCGTGCAAGTCGCCGGGATCTGGGCGCGGCCACCGATTGAACGCACCGGCCTGCTGGAACAGATTGCCGCGACCTCGCGGGTGATCGAAGCGGCCCCGGCCAGCCTGCGCCCGCAACTGGCCGCGGCGGCGAGCAGCGCCATGCTGCACGTGTCGTGGCAAGCGCAGCGCGCGGACTTTGACCTGCCCAATGACGGGCTTCGCCTGCCAGCGAGCAGGGTGCCGGTGCTGCAGCAACTGCTGGGCATTGATCGAAAAATCGAGGTGTTCAGCCCAGGCGACTGGCCGAACGGCAGTCCCCAGGCGCATTACGCCGCCGTCGTGCAATTGGTCGATGGCAGCTGGTTGTCATTTATCCCGCCGGAGCGCAGTTGGGGCCTGGAGTTTGGCGTGCGTATCGCGATCGTCATCGCCTTGGGACTGATTGCCACGCTGCTGGTTGCCTGGGTCGCCACCCGCCAACTGGCCAACCCCTTGCAGCGGTTCGCCCGCGCCGCGAGACGATTCGGCACCGATCTACGGGCACCGCCGATCAAGCTCGAAGGCCCTGACGAAATCCGCCAGGCGATCATCGCCTTCAACACCATGCAGGCGCAGATCCAGCACTTCATCGCCGAGCGCACGCACATGCTCGCGTCAATTTCCCACGACCTGCGTGCACCGCTGACCCGCATGCGCTTGCGCAGTGAGTTCATGGAAGACCTCGATCATCAGGGCAAACTGATTCGCGACGTTGAAGAGATGCAGTCGATGATCAACGCCGCGTTGGCGTTCTTCCGCGAAGACACCCACCGCGAGCAGACCACCGCGTTCGATCTGTCGGAGCTGCTGCAAACCATCGTCGACGATTACCGCGATCAACACCTGCACGTCGACTTCGAAGGCCCGGCGCATCTGGTGTACGAGGGCCGGCCGCTGGGGATCAAGCGGGTGATCGTCAATCTGCTGGAGAATGCGCTTAAGTACGCGCAGCATCCGGGCATTGCGTTGAAATATGACGAGTATTCGATCTGCATTGAGGTCAGCGATGACGGCCCCGGTATTCCCGAGGCGGCGTTGGAGCAGGTCTTCGATCCGTTCTTTCGCCTGGAGGCTTCGCGCAATCGTGACACTGGCGGTGTGGGCCTCGGGCTGTCGGCAGCACGGGCGATTGTGCGCGAGCAGGGCGGCGAGTTGACGCTGAGCAACCGCCACGCTGGAGGGTTGTTGGCGCGCGTCGAACTGCCACTCTAGGGCGGACAGCTTGTACGCATTTCTCTGGAACACTTTGAAGCATTCGAGCGGCGTGGGCGGCTATCTGGAACATTGCCGGCGCTATGCGCTACAGCATTGATCCGCGGAGCGAGTTATTGGGCCAGCCCCGCCAGCGCAATGCCCAACGGCGGCGCCGCTCCCGTCGCAGCGGCTTTCATTTCACTGCGGTAGCCGTGGGGGCTGATGCCCAAATGCTTCTGGAAGGCCCGACGCATACGCTCCTCGCGGCCAAAACCGGCTGTTTCGGCGATGCGCTTGATCGGCTCGCGGGTGGTCTTGAGTAATCGAGTCGCCGTCTCCAGACGCAGGTTCTCCACCGCTTGCGCCGGGGTTTCTCCGGTGGCAGCGACATAGGCGCGGGCAAAATGGCGCGGGCTCATGCCGAATTGTTCGGCCAGACGCTCGACGCGCAAGTCTCCGTCCAGGTTCGCCGCGATCCAGGCGTGCAGCCGCGCCAGACGCGCGTCCGGGTCGGTGCGTAACGCTTTGGATTGAGCATTGAGCGAGGCACTGAGCTGCGGCTGTTCGGCATCACGCCACATGAACACCGTGAAGTACCGCGCCAGTGCCAGCGCCGCGTGGGCGCCGAGGTCTTGTTCAACCAGACCAAGGGCCAGATCGATACCGGCAGTGGCGCCGCCGCAGGTCCAGAGGTTGCCATCGTGCAGATACAGCGCATCGGTCTGGCAGCGTACTGCCGGGTAGCGCGCCTGCAGTTCGGCAGCGAATTTCCAGTGCGTCACCACTTCGCGGCCATCGAGCAGGCCCGCTGCGGCCAAGGCAAACGAACCCGTACCGATCGAGCACAGCCGACGGATGTCAACCGAGCGGCGGCGTAGCCAAGCGCACGCGGCTTCGTCAGCTTCAAGCGCGGCCATGCCCGGTCCTCCGGCAACGATCAGCGTGTCGATCACCGGGGCCATGGCATCGATCTGTTCCAGCGAACAGGTGGTCACGCTGATGCCGGAAATGGACATCACCTGACCGCCGCGCGGCGATGCCACCAGCAAGCGGTACGGCGGACTTGCGCTGTAGGGCGTAGCCAACACGCGCGGTATGGCTGCAAAGACCTCAAGCGGGCCGGCCGCATTGAGCAACAGCAAGTCATCGAACGCCAACACCACGACGGTGCGCACAGGCAGCGGCGCGGCGTCCGTCATGGCAGCAAAGGAGGGGTGTTTGGCATGGAGCGACACGGCGGGCCTCGACATACTGAAATCAATGCACAAATGAGCGCACGACAATGCCGGTAAAACTTCCTGCTGCCAAGCGTCTGCTGGCACACCCTGTAAAAGCGCTGCTGTGCGGCGTTGCGTTGCTGCTCAGCCAGCCGCTGTCGGCCACTGCCGAACCGTTGAAACTGGGCGATCAAAGCGGTTTGACCCAGGCATTGCTGCATGCCGCCGGCGAAGATCAACACCTTGCCTATGCGCTGTCCTGGCATCCGTTTCTGGCCGGGACCACCCTGCTCGAAGCACTGAGCGCCGGGGCGATCGATGCCGGTGTCGTGGGTAATGCGCCGCCGGTGTTCGCGCAGGCCGGTGGCTTCGACATCCGCATCATCGGCGTCGCGAGCGGTGCGCAAAACAACAATGCGCTGCTGATTCCCGCAGGCTCCAGCGTCCAGCAGGTCGCCGATCTGAAGGGTCAACGCATCGCTGTGGCCAAGGGCAGCAGCGGGCATTATTTGTTGTTGGCCACGCTACATAAAGCAGGCCTCGCGCCTCGGGATGTGAACATCGCCTACGTCAGTCCGGTGGACGCACAGAATGCGTTTGCCAGCGGCAAGCTCGATGCCTGGGCGGTGTGGTATCCCTTCGTCTGCCAGGCGACATCGCGCGGTGCTCGGGTTCTGGTCGATGGCAGCGCCTGGCCGGAAACCGGGCTGAATTTCACCGTCGCTAGCCTGCAGGCACTGAAGGATCCGCAGCGAGCAGGGCAACTGGGCGATCTGCTCGCGAGGCTGGCCCGCGCCCAAGCCTGGGCCACTGAGCACCCTCAGGAATGGGCTGAGGTGTTCGCACAAACCACACGACTCCCCGTTGCGCTGGTGCAGGAAATGCTCGCGCATCAGGACCTTCACTACGTGCCGATCGAGTCGTCAGTCATCACTTCGCAGCAGCGTCTGGCCGATCTGTTTGCCGCTGAGCGTCTGATTCCGCGACCGCTACAGGTCGGGCAGATCTTCGACGATCGCTTCAACCCTTTACTGCCAAACCACCCATAACCCTTCAGTTCACCTTGCCGCGTTGCTCGCGGCGAGGGCTCACTCGCCCGGAGAAAAGCCATGCCCAACCTCGAAACCACCACACTCAAGCGCCGCAAAACCGGCCTGATCGCTGTCGATCATGCCCGCAGCGCTGGCGGCTACACGCTGTTCGCACCACAAACGGCGGATGGCAATGTGTTCCTCATCGACCTTGATGGCGAGGTCGTTCATCGCTGGAAACTGCCTCAGCGCCCCGGCCGTGACGCAGTGATCCTGCGCAACGGCAACCTCGGCTACAACGGCAACCATCCTGAGTCACCGGACTTGTTTCCGGGCTGGTCGGTGTGGCATGGCGGCGCGTTCAGCGAAGTGACGCCGGAAGGCGAAGTGGTCTGGGAGCACACCGATCTGCTTCACCACCATGACGCGCAATGGCTGGACAACGGCCATCTGCTTTACACCACGGCCGAGCCGTTGAGTGCCGATTTGGCCCGGCGCGTGGTGGGCGGCATTCCCGGCAGCGAGGCGCCGGGCGGGGTGATTTATGCCGACGTGGTCAAGGAGGTCGATCGTCAGGGCAATGTGGTCTGGGAATGGCGCAGTTGGGAGCACTTGCGCCCTGAGGATTACCCGCTGCACTCAGCGTTCGAACGTCACCATTGGCCGATGACCAACGCGGTCACCCCCGGCCGTGACGGCAAGGTGATCCTCAGCCTGCGCAGTGTTTCATCAGTGATCGCCGTGCAGCGCGGCAGTGGTGAAGTGCTGTGGCGACTGGGCCACGATCTGGTCGCGCAGCAGCATTGCCCGAGTGAACTGGAAAACGGCAACGTGCTGGTGTTCGACAACGGCATCTTCCGCCCCCACGTGAGCATGCCGCACTCGCGCATTCTCGAAATCAACCCGTCGACGCAACGCATCGAATGGCAATACGCCGACACCCCGGGGTATGCCTTTTTCACCCCGTTCATGGGCGGCGCGCAGCGTTTGCACAACGGCAATACGCTGATCACCGAGGCCAACTTCGGCCGTTTGTTCGAAGTCACTCCGACTGGTGAAGTGGTCTGGGAGTACGTCAATCCGCACTTCGCCACGTATCCCGATGCGGCCTCGCGACGCTATTTGCCGGGCGAAAACAACGCGATATTCCGTGCCCACCGTTATCAGCACGCAGACCTGCCGTGGCTGCGTGACTGAGCACCTTGGCTTGCCGGCGTGAAATATATTCTGTAGATTTTCATGAAATTATAAAAAGATAATTTCATGAGGTCGCGAATGTTCCTGCAATCCAGCCAGCACGTCGACAGCTATTACGCCCACAGTTGCGCCGATATTCTGCGTGATCGGCCGGCGCTGGAGGGTGAACATGACACCGACGTGGTGATCATCGGCGCCGGTTTCAGTGGTCTGCACACGGCGCTGCGTCTGGCCTTGGCGGGCAAACGCGTGGTGGTGCTGGAAGCCAGTCGGGTGGCGTGGGCCGCGTCGGGGCGTAATGGCGGGCAGGCGATTCTCGGCTGGTCTTGCGATATGCCGCCGCTGGAAGCTGCGCTGGGCCATGAACGGGCCAAACGGCTTTGGAATGGCATGCGCTGGGCTGCCGACGAATTGCGCGAATTGCCCGGGCGGCATGGCTTCGATTGCGACTATCGGCCCGGGCATTTGTGGACCTCGGTGATGCCGCTCCGGGTCAGCCTGCTAAGCGAATGGCAACACGAGGCCAGCCTCAAATGGGGCCACGATTCCTTGCAGTTCATCCCTCGTGAACAACTGCCGGAATGGGTGGCCACCGACCGCTATCAGGCCGGGTTGTACGACCCTGAGGGCGCGCACCTCAATCCTCTGAAACTGGCCTTGGGCCTGGCGCCCGCCATCGAGCGCGCCGGCGGGCGTATCCACGAGCAAAGCAAAGCGTTGAGTTATCAGGAGCAGGGCGGTGGCTTCCGGGTCAACACCGAGCGCGGTTCAGTGCGCGCCGATGTGCTGGTGCTGGCGTGCAACGCTTATCTCGATGAACTCGACCCGCCACTGTCCCGCTGCATTCTGCCAGTGGGCACTTACCAGGTCGCCACTGTACCGCTGACGCTTGAGCAGGCCACGGCGCTGTTGCCGCGCAATGTCTGCGTGACCGACAACCAGTTCGTCCTCGATTACTTCCGGCGCACGCCGGATAACCGTTTGTTGTTCGGCGGCGGCTGCACGTATCTCGGCGGCATGCCCAAAGACATTGCGGCAGCGACCCGGCCGTTTCTCGAGCGGGTGTTCCCGCAGCTCAAAGGCGTCGGCATCGAGTTTGCCTGGGGCGGGCATATCGATCTGACGATCAACCGCACGCCGGACGTTGGCGGCGCGGGCAATCGTTATTGGCTACAAGGCTATTCGGGCCACGGCGTTCTGCCGACATTGGCGGCCGCGCGCGCGGTGTCCGACGCGATTCTCGGCGAGGCGGATGAATTGGCGTTGTATCAGGGTTTGAGCAATGGCCGATTCCCCGGTGGCAAGCACTTCGCGGCACCGCTGGAGGCCATCGGCAAGGCCTGGTATCGACTGCGCGACAGTATTTGATGAGATTTTGACGATGAACAAGCAAGAAGAAATCGCCGCACTGGCGATCCTTATCCACGACCTGCGCAAGCACAAGAAATGGACCCTGAAAGAACTGGCCGACAAGATCGGCCGTTCGGTGGGTTTTCTCTCGCAGGTCGAGCGCGGCTTGTCACGGCCGACCGTGGCGGACCTGACCGCGATCAGTGAAACCTTCGGCGTGCCGACCACCTATTTCTACAGCCTGCCCAAGCCTAAAGAGCTGCCGTGGGTGACACGCCCGGATGAGCGCCGCACGCTGTATTACGCCAACGGCATCACCGACATTCTGGTGTCGCCGCAAATGCGCGCCTCGTTCTCGATGCTCGAAAGTCATCTCGAAGCCGGCGCCAGCAGCGGCGACCGTCATCTGACCGACAGCTCGGAGCAGGGCGGTTACGTCCTCGAAGGCGAGCTGACGTTGTGGCTGGGCGACGATGAAGAACCCGTCACGCTGAAGGCCGGCGACAGCTTTCAATTCGACAGTCATACCCGCTGCCGCTACGGCAACCTCACCGAGCAGCTGACCCGCGTGCTCTGGGTCTACACCTGATCACAACAAAGGATGAACACGATGGACGCTGTCTGCGCTGACCTGCTCGCCGAAGTGCGTGCCTTTCGCCAACGCTACCCCGAGGTGCGTTATGTCGACCTGATTTGCCTGGACATTCCCGGGCACTTCTATGGCAAGCGCTATCCAATCGACATGCTCGAAAAAGTCGCCGCCGGCAGCGTACTGAAGTTGCCGCAGAACTGCGTACTGCTGGGCGTGCAGGGTGGTTTGTTTCCGATCGGCGATTACTGCTTCAACGACGGCGACCCGGATGCCGTGCGCCGTCTGGTGCCGGGCACACTGAAACCGGTGACCTGGGAAGCGCAGCCGATGGGGCAGATGCTGATCACCTCGGACGGCACCGATAAGCCGATCGAGTTTGAACCCCGTGAAGTCCTCGCGCAGGTGCTCAAGCGTCTCGCGCGCAAAGGCATTCACCCGGTGGTGGCGTTCGAGCTGGAGTTCTACCTGTTCGACAAAAAGCTGCGCGATGGCTTGCCGCAATTCCCCCGCGACGACCTGACTGACGACGCCGATGATCAACCGAACCTGCACATCGAACGCCTCTCACGCTTCGCGCCGGTGCTGGATGACATGGTTGAAGCGACGCGGGCGCAAGGTATCGACGCCACCGTGATTACGGCTGAACTGGGTCCCGGTCAATTTGAAATCAACTTCGGCCATCTCGACGATGGCCTGCGTGCGGCGGATTGGGCGGCGTTGTTCTGCCGCAGCACGCGCGGGGTGGCGCTTAAACACGGCTATCGCGCCAGTTTTATGGCCAAACCGTACTTGCAGCATCCGGGCAGTGGCATGCACGTGCACGTGAGCCTGTATGACGCTGAAGGCAATAATCTGTTGGCAGCGAATGATCAGCAGCCGCTACGCCATGCGGTGGCGGGGTGTCTGGAATTGCTGCCGCACAGCATGCCGATCTTCGCGCCGAACCAGAACGCCATGCGCCGTTTGGGCGGCACGGTGAACACCGCAACCAAGGCCAGTTGGGGCTTTGAGGATCGTGATGCGTGCTTGCGCATTCCCGAGTCGGACGTGAAAAACCTACGGGTCGAATATCGCTTGGCGGGTGCGGACGCCAATCCGTATCTGGTGCTGGCGGCGATTTTGGTGGGGCTGGAGTATGGGCTGGAGTCGTGCAAAGAACCCATTGCGCCGCTGAACGAAGACCGCAGCAGCGGGATTGATTTCCCCAAGGAAATGTTCGAGGCCGTGCGCGCGATGCAGCACCAGCCGCAATTGCGTGAGGGGTTGGGCGCGGAGTTTGTCGATGTGTATTGCGAGAATAAACGCCAGGATCATTTGGCGTTTATGCAGGAGATCAGTGCGCGGGAGTATCGCTGGTATTTGTGAAGGGCGCCGGCTCACGCAGGGCGCCGAATCCGGCTGGCGTCTCTGGAGGGCGGACACCCGAACTGGCGACTGTACTCGCGGCTGAATTGAGATGGGCTTTCGTAGCCCACTCGATAACAGGCACTCGCCACATCCAGGCCTTCACCCAGCATCAGGCGGCGGGCTTCCTGCAGGCGAAGTTGCTTTTGATATTGCAGCGGACTCATCGCGGTGACGGCCTTGAAGCGATGATGCAATGTCGAGCTGCCCAGATTGGCGACCCTGGCAAGTTCTTCGATGCGTAAGGGTTGGTTGTAGTGTTTGTTCAGCCAATCAATGGCCCGCGTCACCCGTCGAGTCTGCGAATCACCGAGGGCAAGTTCGTACAGCCGACGTCCGTGCACGCCTCGCAGGAGGCGGTAGTACAACTCTCGTAGCGCGAGCGGCGCCAGCATGCCGATGTCTTTCGGTGTTTCCAGCAGCCGTACCAGCCGCAGCATTGTTTCGAGCAGGGGCACATCGACTTTCTCGAGAAAAAGACCCAGTTCAGGTTCGTCGGGGACGCCCGTTGCCGGCGCATCGGCGATGACCTGGGCAATATCCGTGGCCTCGAAATCAAAACGGATGCACAGGTAGGGCGCCTCCGGGCTGGCCAGCAGCACGCGCCCGGCAACCGGGAGCGTCACCGAGACCACCAGGTAACTCAGCGGGTCGTACAGGTATTGGTCGTCGCCCAGGCCGATTTCCTTTTGTCCTTGCACAATCAGGCAAAGTGCCGGTTTGTGCACGGTATGGATAAGCTCCGAAGGCGTGTCAAAACGGATGACATGCAGGGGCGCAATGGCGGTCTCATAGATCCCGGGCGTGGTAAAGCGTTGCGTCAGCAGGCGAACCAGTTCGTCGCGGTAGATGGCCGTGTTTTGCAGGATGAAAGCATCGCTCTGTTCCATTTCAAGGCTCTCACAAGTGTTCATGAGCGTCTGCGCGCAATTGTCCAGGCAGACGATATTCATCCGACATAATCAAAGTGCTCATTGCCGATAGAGGATCATGCCGGCGTGATACAGCACGTCGTCATGAAAATGCCCGTCGGCGGTGAAGCCGGTGTCGTCCCAGTACTGAATGTAGTCATCGACGATTTCGTAGCGGCCTTGCCAGGCGCTGTTATTTTTACCACGGGCCTCGTCGTAACGCCCAGTGGTCAGAAGCTCGTGACGGATGAAGCCATCAGCGGTGACCCACATGCCTGCGTAACGATGATCAGGTTTGGCTTGTGTGGCATTTTTCATCTGCTTTTCTCCTCAGTCCTCATTGAATCCGAGCGGCCTGCCTTGGCCTGTGCTGCATCCATTGCGTGCTTTCAGATTACTTAGCCGAGCGCAGCGGTGTCAGGACAAAACTGCCGCAGATTTGCCTGATCCTCTCGGGCTTGCCGGCGGTTCCTCCGGGCAGTGGCTCACCCGGCGGTGACCGTCATGCCGCCGTCGGCCATGACCACCGAACCGACCATGAAGCTGGCACGATCCGAGGCGATGAACGCGACCACTTCGGCGATTTCTTCCGGTTGTGCGGCGCGGCCGATCGGTGCGGCTTCGCCATGCTGGGCAAGAAAAGCAGGGCCATCGTCGACCACATGGTTGAGGATGTTGGTCACCACATCCCCGACGCCAACCGCGTTAACGCGGATGCCGTGGCCAATGACCTCAAGCGCCAGGGTGCGCGTCAGTTGCGCCAGTGCGCCTTTGGAGGCGGTGTAGGCGGCAATGGTGGGAAAGGCGAAGTAGGAGGCGTAGGACGCGATGTTGACGATCGAGCCGGATTTATTGGGCATCATCGCTTTGACCGCTTCACGGCTATGCAGGAAGGCCGCCGTGGCATTGACCGCCTGAATGCGTTCCCAGTCCTCGCGAGTCATGTCGATGACCAGCTTGTTGATGATGATGCCGGCGTTATTGACCAGGATGTCCAGCCGGCCAAATTGCTCGACGGCCAACGCGACCGCACGCTCGGCGGCACCGTCCTTAGCGATGTCGGCCACCAGTGGTACCAGACCAGGGCGGGCCAGCGCTTCCACGTCGGGGTTTATATCTTCAGCAATGACCTTGGCGCCGCGGGCATGCAGCAGCAGTGCGATGGCCTTGCCGATGCCACTGGCCGCGCCAGTCACCAGGGCGACTTTACCTGCCACTTCGTTCGGGGTGCTGTGCTTGATGTCGGTCATGATGTTCTCCAGCATTGTGATCAAGTAGGGGATAAGCCGTGTCTTTCAACGGCGACGGGCCTACTGTCTCGCAGCGCGGCGAAGCCGGCTTTCGTGAGATTGCCTACGCTGTCGGGGTTTTGCGCCGAATATCAGTGAGGACGGTTCGCCGCTCGGTTCAGCCAGCGAAAAAAGCCCGATATCATCGATCCGGCCTCCCTTATTAAAAGGACCTGTTCATGGCAACTACCGTGCGAACGTCCCAGGCACCGACATCCAGCCAGGACTTGCGCATCACTGGGGAATCGATGCGTGAATATCTGCCAGGCGATGCGCAGACGTTTACACCGCGTCTGGAAATCAAGGACGTTGTGATTCAGTTGTTCACCCATCGCAGCGTCATTGAGCCCATTCTCGTGCCGGCAGTGGTAGAACCGCTGCTCGTTTTGGTTCTGGCGGGGGCGGCGAGGGTGGAGGAGCGCCTGCCGGGTGGGGCATGGGAGGCGGCAGAAGTCAGTGCCGGCGATTTTTTTCTCACCAGTTCTGATGAGCCTTATGAAATGCGCTGGCAGACGTACGGAGGCGATACCTTCGAAGTCATGCATCTTTATTTGGGGTTGCCGCTGATTGAGCAAGCGTCACGGGAGTTGTTGGGGGAGCATGCCGGGGCTGTTCGATTTCGCGATGTTTCCGGCGCACGGGATGGGCGCGTCGCGTATGTCATGGAGCAGCTGCGCACCGAACTGGTCGGGGAGCGCTTGCCCAGTGCTCTGTTCGTCCGGTCTCTGGCTCAGGCGCTGGCCGTACATCTTGTGCGCAGCTATCGCGCCGAGACCCGACCCGGACGTCGAGTCAACGCCTTGCAAGCCTACAAGCTGCGCAAAGTCACTGATGCCATGAGTGCGGATCTGGCCGCTGAGTTCAGCCTGGCAAAGTTGGCCAGACTGGCCGAACTGAGCGAGTACCACTTCAGCCGCCTGTTCAAGCGTGCGACGGGACTGTCGCCTTCGCAGTACTTCATTCGCTTGCGCATGGTTCGTGCACGGCACTTGTTGCTGGAGACCCGGCTTAGTGTCATCGAGATCGGGCTGGAGGTCGGCTACTCCAGCCCCAGTCACTTCTCCCAGGTATTTCGTCGCGAGGCGGGCGTAACGCCCAGCGATTTCCGTGGCGCTTGAGTGCCGGTCCGCCACAAAATTTGCGGGAGATGAACACAGACACGAATAGGCAAAAGTTGCGCAGGTTTTGGCACGCGCCGCGCAGGCCAGTGCCCTTAATCTTTCGACGTACCCCGCAGCAACGCCCGCATCTTCAGCGGTCGCTGCTGAACTTCAATGCAGAGAGCAGGAGCTACGGATATGTCGAACATTCAAAACAAAGTCGTCCTGATTACCGGTGCAAGCAGTGGTATTGGCGAAGCGGCGGCCAGATTGATCGCCGCCAAAGGTGCCCATGTGGTACTCGGCGCCCGCCGTACCGAACGTCTGGACAAACTGGTCGGCGAGATCCAGGCCGAAGGAGGCTCGGCCAGTGCCCGCGCACTGGACGTGACGGATCTGCAATCCATGCACGCCTTCGTGACATTCGCCAAGGCGCAACATGGCAAGGTCGATGTGATCATCAACAATGCAGGCGTGATGCCCCTGTCGCCTTTGACTTCGTTGAAGGTCGATGAGTGGAACCAGATGCTCGATGTCAACGTTCGCGGCGTGCTGCACGGTATCGCCGCCGTTTTGCCGGACATGGAGGCACAAGGTTTCGGCCAGGTCATCAATATCTCGTCGATTGGCGGTCTCGCGGTTTCTCCGACCGCCGCGGTGTACTGCGCGACCAAATTTGCGGTCAGGGCGATCTCGGATGGCTTGCGCCAGGAAACGGACAAGATCCGCGTCACGGTGGTGTGCCCGGGGGTCGTCGAGTCCGAACTGGCCGATACCATCTCTGATGAGGTGGCACGCGAGGAAATGAAAGCCTTTCGGCGTGTCGCGCTCAACGCCGACGCCATCGCGCGAGCGCTCGCCTATGCCATCGACCAGCCCGACGATGTCGATGTGAGTGAAATTGTGGTTCGTCCGACCGCCAGCCCTCACTGATAAATCCTGACAGCAATGTGCGCTGCGGTTCGGCCGCGGTCGTTGATCAGCGGCCGCTTCCGGACCCGTTGCGGTTGGCGTGATGGGTCGCCAAATCGTAGCGGATACGAAAATGAGTTGCGGTGTCATTTTCATCAGCTTTGCCAGTTGTGTTTTTTCTGGCCGCTGGCTATTGATACGCGCTTTTCCACCTTGGGCAATTCCCGCAATTGACAGCGGATGAACTACGCTCCTGAAACAACCCCGCAGATCGAAGAAACAGTGCGCAAGGTCGAGTCGACCAGAGTGATGGAGGGAACCAACAGGCCGTTCTTCGGGATCCGGCATCCCTGATCGTCACCGTCGGAGTACGCTCCGTGAAAACCCGACAGCCACTGTTTATCTTTCTGTTGCTTGTCTTGCTCTTTGCCGGTTGTGCGACCGTCAATGTTTCTCATGAACCCAGTCAGGCCCTGCCAGCGCGCGATTCGGCATTCGGTCGTTCTGTCCTGGCTCAGGCCGCTCCCCATCAGGGTAAATCGGGCTTTCGCTTGTTGTCCGAGAGTGCCGAGGCGTTCTCGGCCCGCGCCGAATTGATTCGTAACGCGCAAAGCAGCCTCGACTTGCAGTACTACATCGTCCACGACGGTATCAGCACGCGATTACTGGTGAGCGAACTGCTGAACGCCGCCGACCGCGGCGTGCGCGTGAGGATTTTGCTTGATGACACCACCAGCGATGACCTCGACCGGATTATCGCGACGCTGGCTGCGCACCCGTTGATTCAGGTTCGTGTGTTCAACCCGCTGCACCTGGGCCGCAGCACCGTCGTGACACGGACGATGGGCCGGCTGTTCGACCTGTCGCAGCAACATCGACGCATGCACAACAAACTATGGGTGGTGGACAACTGCGTGGCCATCGTCGGCGGGCGCAATTTGGGCGACGAGTATTTTGATGCGCAGCCCGACAAGAATTTCAAAGACATCGATATGCTCAGTGTCGGCCCGGTTGCCGAGCATCTGGGGCATAGTTTTGACCAGTATTGGAATAGTGCGCTGAGCAAGCCCATCGAGCAGTTTCTCTCGTTCAGACCGTCGCTCAGGGACCTGAAAAACAGCCGCACCCGGCTGGATGAATCCCTGGAGGAAACGCGCAAGCAGAATCATGCGCTTTACCAGCAACTGATGACCTACACCACGCATCCACGCCTGCATGTCTGGCGTCAGGAGCTGATCTGGGCCTGGAACACAGCGATGTGGGATGCACCGAGCAAGGTCTTGGCGAAGGGCGAACCCGCCTCGCACTTGCTGTTGGCCACCCAGTTGGCGCCTGAACTCAACGGGGTCAGCAAGGAGCTGATCATGGTGTCAGCCTACATGGTGCCCGGTCAGCCGGGAGTGGTGTACTTGACCGACCGTGCCGACGCCGGCGTGTCGATCAGCTTGCTGACCAACTCACTGGAGGCCACCGATGTGCCCGCCGCCCACGGTGCGTACGCTCCGTATCGGCAAACCTTGCTGGAGCATGGCGTGCAGTTGTTCGAGCTACGGCGCCAATCCGGCGACAATGGTGACAGCGACGACAGAGGCGGCGGGGCGCGCCTGTTTCACAGCGGATCTTCCAACAGTTCAGACTCCAGCCTGCACAGCAAGGCGATGATTTTCGACCAGCAGAAAGCATTCCTCGGCTCGTTCAATTTCGACTCGCGCTCACTCTTGTGGAACACCGAAGTCGGGGTGCTGGTCGATAATCCGCAACTCGCCGGACGGGTGCGAGAACTGGCTCTGGAAGGTATGGCTCCGGCGCTCAGTTACCACACTGTGCTGGAAAACAATCAGATGGTCTGGGTCACCGAGGATGACGGTAAACAGCATACGTTGACCAAGGAGCCGGGGAGTTGGTGGCGGCACTTCAATGCGTGGCTCAGCAGCGCCATCGGGCTGGAAAGGATGTTATAGCGCGTGGGTCATCGACGAACGATGGTGCGGGGCGCCGTGGTCTCTGTTGGTGCTCACTTCGATACTTTCATTGTCGCGCAGAGGATAGGGGGTGAGGGATATGGTGCGGCTTTTCAGCCTGTTGCTAGTGGTTGCGGGCAGCGGCCTTACCGCCATCGTTCCGGATGCGCAGGGCCAAACCGACCCGCAAGCCACCCAAGAGATAAAGGCCTTGCTGGACTTTGTCGAACACAGCCCGTGTCAGTTCGTGCGTAACGGAATCGAATACCCGGGACCCCGCGCGCGGGTGCATCTACAGCAGAAGCTGGATTATCTGGAAGGCAAAAACAGGGTGCACAGCGCGGAAGACTTCATCGATCTTGCTGCCACTGAAAGCAGCCTGAGTGGCCGAGCGTATGCGGTGCGATGTAAAGAAAAAGTAGAGCCAGCAAGCGCCTGGTTAAAGAGGGAACTGCAGAGGCAGCGGCAACTGCATTGATCTTGTCTGCCGTCCAATAACAGCCAGAGTGAAGGATTGCGGCATGACTTAACGCATGAACCGGCTATCGACCCTGCACACAATGATGGCAATATGGCCACTTCAGGAGAAATAGCATCCGGCGCGACGTGAAGCCGGATGTTATGCGTTCAGGGATGAGGAATATGGCTTCGATTCAGGTAGATGGTGAGGACAAGACCGCACAGATCAGCGACTGGGCGATTCGCTGGAGCGACAGGGACGCATTTCTGCAACTGACCTGTCACTATCCCTCCAGGAAAAAATACACCCGCCCGCTCAGTAATTGTCTGGTTTCGCCCACCCGCGAGTTGAGCAATGTCTTGCTGCACAAGCGCGGCGGCACCAAGCCCATCGTCAGCGCTACGATTTACGGCGAGCGCTATGCCGTCGTGCACTACCCGGGCGGCAAAAAACCTTATGTTCACAAAATGGACGGCATCGGCTTTACCGCTCCGACAGCGATGCGGGACACGCCGGTCTTCCGCTATCTCACTGCCGTGGCGCAAGCCCGACAGAGTCACGGTAAGTCGCAGGATGATCGTGAAATTGCCGACAATGTGGTGCGTCAGCTCGAAAAACTGCCCGCCATCGCTGGCACTGCCTTGCAAGCCTACTGTACGGGACGCAACGGCACGCTGGCGCCGGGGCAGGGGCTGATCTATCCGTTCGGGCTGAACGAGAGTCAGCTTAAGGCCGTCGAGCGGGCATTCAGCGCGCAAGTCAGCGTGATCGAAGGGCCGCCAGGAACCGGCAAGACCCAGACGATCCTCAACATCCTCGCCAACATTCTGTTACGCGGACAGACAGTCGCAGTGTTGTCCAACAACAATGCTGCCGTGGAGAACGTCTACGAAAAGCTGGAGAAATACGGCCTGGGCCACCTGGTCGCCAAGCTTGGCAACCAGAGCAAACGCCAGGCCTTCTTCGACGACCTGCCTGCGTGGACGCCAAGTGCGCCCGAGGCGGCACCATCCCTCGATGAGGTCCAGAACCTGCTGGCACGCTTGAAGCAGCACCTGCAAGACCACAACAGGGCGGCGCAACTGCAAATCGAGCTGGACGAGCTGGTCATCGAGCGGCGCTACCTGCAGCAGTGGCAGGCAGAAAGCGCTGTACAGGCCACCGGTACGCTCGACAAGTACGGCCTGACACCGCGCAAGACTGCAGACCTCATGGCCTACCTGGCTTACCTCGGCGAACAGCGCATCCATCTCAAAGACCGTATCGAGCTACTGTTCAAATTCAGGATCTTTCGCACCAGGCCATTCGCCGACGCCGAGGCGCGCATGGCCGTTTTCCATGCCCTGCAAATGCATTACTACGACAAGTCGCTCCGGGACAAGGAAGCGCAGCTGCAGGCGTGCCGTGATTCGTTGGCGCGCGCGAATTTCACGGCGCTGCTCAAAGAACTGACAACCGCATCGATGCAGCATCTCAAGCACCACCTGCAACTTCAGGTCCCGCCGTCGGACAGTTTTGATGTCAAAACCTACTGCGAGCGTTTCGATACCTTTATGCAGCGCTTCCCTATCCTGGGCAGCGGCACGCACTCCATCGTCAATTCGATCGCGCCGGGAGCGGTCCTCGATTACGTGATCATCGATGAAGCCTCTTTGCAGGACATCGTACCGGGCATCCTGCCGCTGGGCTGCGCAAAGAACCTGATCGTCGTGGGCGACAACCGCCAGTTGCCGCATATCCCCGTGACGCTGGGGCTGCAAGCGCCCGCCGAGGCCTACGATTGCGAGCGCTACAGCTTGCTCGATTCGTGCATTGCGGTGTTCCAGGACGCGCTGCCCAGAACCCTGCTGAAAGAGCATTACCGCTGCCACCCCAGGATCATCCAGTTCTGCAACCAGCAGTTTTACGACAACGCACTGGTGCCGATGACCGAGGACAACGGCGAAGCGCCCCTGCGTCTGGTGGTGACGGCCAAGGGCAACCACGCCCGGAAGAACACCAACCTTCGGGAACTGGACTCCCTGCTGAAGGTGCTAGAAGAGGAGGGGCAACCCGTCGGAATGGACGGTGAAGGCCGCGGTTACATTGCCCCGTACAGGGCACAAGTTAATCTGTCCGGCACGCACTTGCCGGCGGATTTCGTCAAGGACACCGTGCACAAGTTTCAGGGGCGCGAGTGCGACGAGATCGTGTTTTCCACCGTGCTCGACAAGAAGCGCTACAACCAGGGGCGAACACGCCTGGATTTCGTCGACGACCCGCGCATGATCAACGTGGCCGTTTCGCGGGCCAAACATCGCTTCACCCTGGTAACCGGCGATGAGGTGTTCACGGGCAACAATGGCCACATTGCTGCGCTGATCCGCTACATCAGCTATTACGCGCAAGACGAGCAGATCGTGCGGGCGCCGGTGGTCTCGGCATTCGACTTGCTGTACCGCGAGTACGACCAGTCTCTGGCACGCCTGGACGCTCGCTTGCGGCCTGAGGATTCACGCTACAAGTCCGAGCAGATCGTGGCCCGGTTGCTGCGCGAGGCACTGTCGGCCCCGGCGTGCCAGGCATTGAAATACCACACACAGATTCAGCTGGATCAGCTTGCATCACCGGCTGGCCTCGACTGGACGCAGCCCCAACAGGCGTTCATGCGGCGCGCCAGTTGCGATTTCGTGATCTATTTCAAAGTGGGCAAGCAACCGATAGGAGTGATCGAAGTCGATGGCGGGTACCACGACCACCCCGTACAGGCCGCTCGGGACGCCATGAAAAATGAGATTCTGGCTAAGAGCGGCATTCCCATTCTGCGGCTGCGGACCGTTGAGAGTGGCATTGAGCGCAGAATTGGCGACTTTATCGGGCAGTGGGCCCGTCCCGCGAATGGCGCATAAACACTTGGGTCAGCTCGTCAGACACTGATGGCCTGGCCCGATGTTTTCGCCCCTGAAATCTTCATTGTCGAGTGACGAGTCGGACCACCGACAGGAAACATGCATGGCCAACACATCACCCGCTCACACCCTGAGTGCATTGCCCGATCTTGATTACTATCACAGCAGTTCGATGCCTCTACCTGTTGAGATAACCACTCTTGATGCCTGGAACTTCATGAGGGCCAAGCCGGGGCTGTTCATGCGACTGGCTTTTCGGACGAGGGACGTGATTTCCTCACTGTTCGGGGTGAAGCGCATCGGCGGGTTCTCCGGCGCCAGGCGAGAAACCGTACAGACTGGAGAAAAGCTGGATTTTTTTCTGGTGGAGCATACTGCCCCCGACCTGCTCGTTCTGAGCGTGCGCGACCGACATCTGGATGTCATGATTTGCCTTTCGATAACAGATTGTGTGTTTACGATCACATCCTCTGTCGTAACGCATAACGTCTTTGGGCGCATCTACATGTTGCCGGTGGGTTTGGTCCATAAGTTGCTGGTCAATAGGGACCTTGGGCGTCTGAAACGAAATCTTGAAAGAGAATAAGGGACAAAACATGGTTCCTGATGCAACGTGATACTGATGCTTATCGGAACAAGGGATACTGAGACCAGGAAACCACAGATAACTTCAGAGACGCGCTTAATAAACTACCCAAGCATTACCTGGAAATAGCATGCAAGAAACAAGGCCTGGCTCACCAAAGAAAACAATGAAGAAACGAGTTATTACAGCTGTTGTGGTTTTACTTGCGGGGGCGTGGATTAATTATTTTTTTTGGGCCGCCAACATTTCATCACGAACAATTTTAATGCCGGAAATTCCGGAGTTGACGACATACCTGCTGACTGGCGCTATTTTTGGGGTTGTTTTTGCAGTTCCGACAATTCGCGCCGGCACAACGGCAAGAAGCACGATAAAGTCTTTTTTGGGTGGTTTCTGCCTGAGTTTGATGTTTTCTCTAAATTGTTATTCTGTCGCCGCCTACCTGTTGCCTGGTGAAACTGTCAGTTATGAGTCTGCGTATGAAGTTACTTATCCAGGGCCGCCCATCGGGAAATACAGTCGTTGCGAGGCTGGTCTGTGGATCAGTGTTCCAGACACGGATCGCAGGATTGAACTCTGCACAAACAAATCAGATTTGAACGAGCAAATTGGTCGCGGTATATATGCCGTGTGGGTGACTGCTCGCACTAACAAACTAGGCACTTACATTGTTGGCTATACATTTTTTCGCAAATAAATCTGTCAACACGAAATGTTTTATAAATGTGGTCTTTACCTGAAATCCCGAAAATGGATACCTCAGAACTGCAGCTCATCACACATTCTTTGCAAAAAATCGTCGCCGGCGGCGCACTCAGACAGCAAGTGATACCCTAACCAGATGTCCCAACCTGCAGCGAGCGTCAGGTCCTGGCGCTCGAAGTCGGGACAGATTGTTCCGTCCAGGCCGACAACGACTTCGCCCACGCGTCGAAAGCCCCAGGCATCAACCAGTTTGCTTTCCAGCGACTTCCAGTCGGCATCCGACAACTCACCGAATTCGATAAGTAAATGGCCATTTGCAGCGTGGAAGAGATTCATAGGTTCGCACCGGGGGAGGGGGTATAAGATCGACTGGGAACTGTCATTCAAGTAACCGCACGACGTTGGCAAGGAGCATTGATGTGTGTCATCAGCATTGATCGGGATAGCGTGCATGCCGGGGATGATCTGGAAAGTCATGGAACATCAATCAAGCTTGATCCAACGCTAACACTGCGCACATTGTGCGAAGCGATCCAAGGTATGGGGTACTTGCCTGCCATCAGTGGAGGCAAGGCGACGTGGATTATTTGTTTATCGGGCAAAGACGTAGGTGTTTTAGCTCAGCAATGGCCTGAACCCAAATTGACGATCCCCGCCGAGAGCATTCTGAGTCAGTATTTTGCAGATTCCGAACCAAGCCTACTGTTCAAATATTGGTGCCAGGCAGATCCAGACCATGTCTTTTCACAGATCAATGCAGGACGTGAACCACCGTCCCGATTGTAGGAGTGGGAGGAAGCTTTCTACTCATCAAGAAGCTGCGTCGGCGGTAATTCTCGAGCGACTGCTTCCGGCTGTTGATTCAACCCTTCAACGACATCGGTCTGTCCCCACCCGGAGGCAAGCCAAACAGCCTCCGCACCCCGTTAAGAAACGCCCCATAAGGCCGCCCCAGAACCAGCATCATCACCGCCGCACCCAGCGTGCCGCGCATCAATCCTTCGCCCGATGCACCACTGAAGGCAATGATCGCGGCATAGATCGGCACCTGAAAACTGACCAGGGCGATGCTGTCCCACAACAACCTCGACACCCGACCTGGACCGGCGCGCGTCATCACCCAATCCCGCCATAGGCCGTAAGGTCGTGCGACCGGAATCATCAGCGCCGCACCCAGCAGGCGCGCCTGCAGAACCTGATCCCACGTCATGCCGGCAATGAAACGTTCATTGATGATGCCGGTGGTGGTGAAAAACAGGATCAGCGCCGTGGTGTCTGCCAAGAAGGCAGTCCGACGCGTTGGGCTTTGCAGGCGTGGCGGCACCTCAATTCTCCTCTCATGGCTTCAGGTTTGATCTTTCCTCAGCTAAACGCCGGCGCTTCATCGTGCTGTGACAGCGGCTGCACCGCGAGGTGCGGCGATTCGCCGAAGTACTCGATCAGCAGATCAGTGAGCACGCGAATCTTGCGCGCGGGATGCGGGCCTGGCGCGCGGAGGAGGTAGGCACCGGCCGGGGGCGGTGGATGGTTGGTCATGATCGGCACGAGTGCACCCGAGGCGATGTGTTCGTGGGTGAGGCAATCGGGCAAGTAGGCGACGCCGAGGCCGGCAGTCGCGGCCGCGGCGAGGGCAGTGCCGTTGTCAGCCTTGAAGCGTCCTTGCGGGCGCACCGTGATGATCTTGTCAGCCGCCATGAATTGCCAGGCTTCGGTGCCTTGCATGAGCGCCTGATGGGCGTGCAGTTCGTCCGGGGTTTCTGGGGCGCCGTGCGCTTTGATGTAGTCGGGGCTTGCGACGAGCTTGGTGTAGACCGGGCCGATACGCCTTGCGATCAAATTGGAGTCCTGCAGATAACCCACGCGAATGGCGCAATCGTAGCCCTCGGTAATCAGGTCAACGAAGCGATCGCTATAGCAGGTCTGCATGTGCAATTGAGGGTGACGGCGAGCCATTTCCGCCAGCACCGGGGCGAAGTGCGTCGGCCCGAACGACAACGGCACTGCTACGCGCAAGCGACCGCGCAGGGCGCCGGCGGGCAGGATGGTTTCCTTGGCGATGTCGATTTCGCTGCAGACTCGGGCGGCGTAATCGCGAAATGTCGCGCCAGCCTCAGTGAGTGAAGCCCCGCGAGTCGAGCGTGCCAGCAATTGCACGCCCAGTTCTGCTTCGAGCCGGGCCAGACGGCGGCTGACGATTGATTTCGAGACCCCGAGCCGCAGTGCTGCCTGTGAAATGCCCCCGGCATCCGCCACTTCCACGAAGGTCTGCAGTTCTTCGATATCCATTTTTGCGTTCCCCTTTGCGCGACACAGTTCGCCTCGGGATGCTACTACTGCCGCGAGTAGGGGAACAGCACAATGGGTTTTCCAGGCGCGGCGTCACACGCCGGTGCTCTGGAACCCATCAGCCGCACGGGCCACGGCCGCTGCACCGACGTGCGTTACCCATACAAAAGGACCTGCAAATGGCAAGCGAAGCAATCCGCAACCCCCACACCGATCAACTGCTGACGCCCGAGAATTCAGCATTGATCGTCATCGACTATCAACCGGTTCAGGTGTCCTCGATCCGCTCGATGCCACGCGATGAACTGGTCTTCAACATCACCAGCGTTGCGAAAGCGGCGGTCAACTACAACCTGCCGATCATCCACTCGACCGTCAATGTCGCGACGGGCCGCAACAAACCACCGATTCAAGAGTTGCAAGCGGTGCTTGGTCATCTGCCGATCTATGACCGCACTTCGATCAACAGTTGGGAGGACACCGAGTTCAAGCAGGCAGTCAAAGCGCTCGGGCGCAAGAAACTGATCATGACCGCGCTGTGGACCGAAGCCTGCCTGACCTTCCCGGTGCTCGACGCGATCCAGGAAGGCTATGAGGTTTATGTGCCGGTCGATGCGGTGGGCGGCACATCGCTCGCCGCCCACGAGGCGGCGTTGCGCCGAATGGAACAGGCGGGGGCGAAGCTCATCAGCCGCGTGCAAATGTACTGCGAGCTGCAGCGCGACTGGGCGCGAGAGGTGACCGTGCCTGGCTTCATGGGTGTGTTCGAAAACTTCGACGGCTTCAACGCTGAAAAGGCGCTCCAGGAGGCTGGCAACAAGGCCTGATTAACCGGCAGTCGCTGAAGGTGGCGCTGGCGGCATTCGGCGCTGCCTTCATTTGGCCTGTTTCAACGCCTGAAAATAATCTGAACGGCCTCGGAACCTGCTCGCCTAATGATTAGCTTGTGGTCAATCGCACAGGCGCTGTGTCAATAACGGCACACTCCGAGAGGTGGTCAACGTGGCTAAAGACGAAAAGAAAAGCAAAGACAAAGGTGACGCTTCGAAAGCCAGCAAGGACTTGAAAGACAAAAAGTCATCACCCGAGAAGAAATCAGCGGCGGCTTCGGCGCTTTCAAAGTCCTCCGACAAGGACAAGAAAGACAAGAAAAAAGACGCCGAGCCGAAGAAGTCTGCGAAAAAAGCGGATAGCAAGCCTGAAAAGGCCAAGGATTCGAAGAAGGCTGATAAGCCGGCTAAAAAGAAAAAGTGATCTTGAAAACAATAAAAAACCCGGCATTCAAACCGGGTTTTTTATTGCCTGCTATTTGCAGATCAGAGCGCCGCTTTCACCTGCAAACCAAACACCAGTGCATTGTCGATGTCCTGCCCGGAAAACGCGCCCGGCTCGATGATGTACTGCACATTCGGGCGCAGGGTCAGCCAAGGCGTGGCTTGATAACCGTAGCCGAGTTCGATCAATTGCTCGGCGCTGTCCAGGTTCGGGAACGCTGTGCCGTTGTTCAATGCTGCGTCCTGCAGTACGTCACGGCTGCGCGGGTTCGGCACGGCGCGGCCGTAACCCAGGGCGACGGTATCACGCGGGCGACCTTCGAATGGTTTGTACAAAACCACCCCGGTGCCGTACCACTTGCTGAACGGCGAAGCCGCTTCGCTGGCCGCCGAGTATTGGCCGAAGGCGTGCAGGCTGCGGCCTTCGGACGTCGGCGAGTTCCAGACGGCCTGATCGATCAGCAGGTAATGACCGCCGCGACCGGACACTTCTTTGTCGCTGCCAATGCGTTTTACGTCGGAGCTGTCGTAGTAGTAACCGAGCTTGTATTCGCCGGGCAGGGCGCCCGCATGCTTGTACACCAGCTCGATCGGCACCACGGTGCCGGTGGTGTGTTTCGGGCCAAGATGCCAGGCGCGGCTGGAGTTGCCGTTGCTTTGCGGGTCGACGTTGAACGCGGCCACGCGCAGTTGCCACGAGGACGACAGGTCGTATTTCACCCGCACGCCCAAATGGGCATTGGGGTAGTTGGTCCAGCCGCTGCCACCGGACATGTTCAGCGGATGGCCGCAGAAACCGGCGTTCATGAAGTTGCACAGAATGCCGCTGTCGAGGCCGCCGAGGTCATTACCCATGGCCATGTAACCGAGCTTCACGTTGAGCGCCGGGGTAAACAGGCTGCGCTCGTAACTCAGTTCGGTCAGTCGCGTATACAGGCCACCGTAGTTTTCCTGAATGGGCAGACGGTTGCCGACGAGGTCTTCCGAAGCGCTGTTGCCGCGACGGTCGTTGATGGTCAGCTGGACCTTGCCGGCATTGTCGACGCCGTACAACTTGCTCAGATCGAACTGCACGCCGAGCTTGATGTTCTGCGAGTAGCGCGCCGAGCGATGCAAGCCGCCATCGGCGTTGTATGCCATTTCACCGCTGTAGTCGCCGGTGAACTTGATGCCTTGTTCATCCATCTGGTGACGCAAGCCACCCCAGTCACCGGTAAGGGTGCTGCGGGTCAACAGATCGGAATCGTTATCGGCCAGCGCGGGGAGGGTGGTGGTGCACGCGACGCCCAGCAACAGGCCTTTGAACAGGTCGGAACGGGAAAAACCAACAGCCGATAGCATGTAAATCTTCCTGCAGAAAACTTGAGCAATAGGGGAAAGCAGCGCGGCACCCGAAGGTGCCGCGCTTAACGTGGACGCAGTGGTTTACGGCAGTGCGTAAGCCATCACGTAGTCGCCGCGATCGGTCGACTGACGCGCGCCGCCCGCGGTGATGACGATGTACTGCTTGCCCGTTTTCGGCGAAACATAGGTCATCGGGCCGCCCTGGCTGCCGACTGGCAGACGTGCTTTCCAGACTTCTTCACCGTTGCCGCTGTTGAAGGCGCGCAGGTAGAAGTCCTGGGTGCCAGCGATGAAGATCAAACCACCTTGCGTCGACAGCGTGCCGCCGAGGGTTGGCAGACCGATCTTGATCGGCAGGTGCATGCGGATGCCCAGTGGACCGGTGTCTTCAACAGTACCGACCGGAACCTGCCAAGCGATTTTCTGGGTCTTCATGTCGATCGCGGTCAGCGTGCCGAACGGCGGCGCCTGGCACGGAATGCCGGCTACCGACAGGAAGCGGTTTTTGTTCACCGCGTAAGGCGTGCCTTTCAGCGGAACGGCGCCCATGCCGGTGTTCAGTGCTTCGCCACCGCCAGCGGCCTGGCCTTTGTTCTGCGACGGAATCATCTGAATCCACAGACCCAGGCGCATGTCGTTGACGAAGATGAAGCCGTGTACCGGGTCAGTGGAGATGCTGCCCCAGTTCATGCCGCCCAGCGAACCCGGGAAGCTCAGCGATTTGTCCATGCCCGGCGCGGTGTACAGGCCGTCGTAGCGCATGCCTTTGAAGTCGATGCGGCAGAGCAACTGATCGTACGGAGTGGCGCCCCACATGTCCGATTCAGTCAGGTGCTGAGCACCGATTTCTGGCATGCCCACCGATTTCGGCTGAGTCGGGGAGTACGGTTCGTTCGGGATGTTCGCCGCTTTCACCGGCACTTCTTTCACGTCGGTCAGCGGTTTGCCGGTGGCGCGGTCGAGCACGTAGATCTGCCCGGCCTTGGTGCCGATGACCACGGCCGGTACGGTTTTGCCGTCCTTGGTGAAGTCGATCAGGCTCGGCTGCATCGGCAGGTCGAAGTCCCACAGGTCGTTGTGCACGGTCTGGAATACCCAACGCTCATCACCGCTGGTGGCGTCCAGCGCGAGGATCGAAGCACCGTAGGTGTGATCGAGTTTGCTGCGCTCGACACCATAGATGTCGGTCGACGAACTGCCCATCGGCAGGAACACGGTGTTGGTTGCCGGATCGTAGGACATCGGCGCCCAGCTGTTCGGCGTGCTGCGCACATAAGTGCTGCCGTCGGCCGGAGCCTTTTTATCCTGCGGGTTGCCCGGGTCGAAGGCCCAACGCATGGCGCCGGTGATCACGTCGAAACCACGGATCACGCCGCCTGGCATGTCGGTCTGCACGTTGTCAGCTACGCGACCGCCAACCACCACGGTGGTGCCGGCCATCAGCGGAGCGGACGACAGCTGATAGTAGCTGTCCGGCACGTTACCCAGACCGGCCTTCAGATCAACCTGGCCATTGTTGCCGAAACCCTGGCAGAACTCGCCGGTGTCCGCATCGACTGCGATCAGACGGGCATCAATGGTGTTGGTCAGCAGACGACGCTGGCAATTGGCGGCCGGCGCAGGCTTGGCTTCGATGATCGACGAGTTGCTCGGCTGAGCAATCGCTTTGGTGGCGTCGAAATAAGCCATGCCACGGCAGCGCTGCCAGACTTTCGACTGGGCGTTGATCGCGTTCTTCCACAGCTCTTTACCGGTGTCGGCATCGAGGGCGATCAGGTTGTTGTGCGGGGTGCAGATGAACACCTTGTTGCCAACCTGCAGCGGGGTGAGCTGGTCTTCAGCACCGTTGCCATCGCTCTCGGCGATGTCACCGGTGTGGTAGGTCCACGCGACTTTCAGCTTGTCGACGTTGCTGCGGTTGATCTGGTCCAGCGCAGCGAAGCGGCTGCCACCTTCGGTATTACCGTAGTGCGCCCAGTCCTTTTGCGCCTTGTCCGGCTCGACCGGGGTCAGGCCTGGGCCAGTGCCGGTTGCCGCCACGGTTGGATGGGCGACAAACATATTGCCGGCCGCTACAACCACGCCGACTGCCAGCACCGCCGCCACAGCGTAAGCGCCGCGACCGGCAACGCCACCGTTGGCACGTTTGAGCTGCGGATAAACCAGCGCCACGACCAGGCCGATCACACTGAACATGAACAGGCGCGAGAACACCGGCCAGAACACCAGGCCGGCATCGCTCACCGCCCAGATCGCGGTGCCCACCAGGAACGCGGCGAACAACCACGCGCCGGCAAGCTTGAAGCGCGCAATCAGCAGACCGGAAACGGCCATGACCAAGCCACCCACCAGGAAGTACCACGAGCCTCCCAGGCTGACCAACTTCACGCCGCCAGCAGCGAGCGCCAAGCCGAGCAGGGCGATGACTACGCCCAGTCCGATCAGAATGAATTTTGATATGCCCGAGAGGCGTTGACTCTGCTTCACGTTGAGTGTCCCGTTGAAATGAGGAACGCATTATATAGTTAGGTAACTACCTAGTTAAATCACAAATTTCAACGTGAAGCGTAGTTCGCGGTTTTGACTCGCGCCTGCCGGGGACTCAGATGTGGAAATGTCTGTCGAAATGCGGACAAAAATAGCTGTTTTGTCAGATTGATTGTGAGTTGTGACAGATATCGTCTGCCGTGCACTCAGGCGTAAATCATTTGCGCCGGGTTGTAAATGCGACGAATAACCGCCCGTTAGCCCGTCCCAGAGCGGTTGATGGGCGCATCGAGCTATATGGATATGCTTTTTTAATCTTGGAATTCGCCACGGTTTACCGCTCAACTGGCGCCTTTTTGATAGGTGGCTATTTATGTCCGAACGATGTGAGGTAGTGGTTCTGGGCTTGGGTGCCATGGGCGCTGCCACGGTTTACCAGTTGGCGAAAGCGGGGGTGAATGTCGTCGGCATCGACCGCCATCACCCGCCGCACAACCTCGGTTCCAGCCACGGCGATACGCGCATTACCCGGCTTTCGGTCGGAGAAGGCGCGCAATACGTGCCCATCGTGCGCAACTCACATCGCATCTGGCGTGAACTCGAGACGCTGACTGACGAGTCTTTGTTCGAGCAATCGGGCCTGTTGGTGCTGACGTCGAGCGCCGAATTCGATCCTGAAGATCAGACCGACTTCACCTTGCGCACCATCGGCCTGGCGCGGACTTACGGCATCGAGCACGAAGTCCTGTCCGCCGAACAGATTCGCCAGCGCTTCCCGCAATTCGCCAACGTGCACGACTCGGCCATCGGCTATTTTGAACCGGGCGGCGGCTTCGTGCGCCCTGAGCGCTGCATCGATGTTCAGCTCAAACTGGCCGAGCAAAACGGGGCGACGCTCTACAAAGGCGAGACCGTTACGGCGATCAGCTCAAACGAAGCAGGGGTCACAGTCACGACCAACCAGCGCACGCTACGCGCTGACAAACTGGTGATCAGCGCGGGCAACTGGAACGGCGAGTTGCTCGGTGAGCCGTATGAGAATCTGCTGAGTGTCTACCGGCAGAAACTGTTCTGGTTCGAACTGGAAGAGAACGCCGGACTGGTCGGCCACTCACCGACGTTCATCTTCACCCACGGTCGCGGCGACGACAAAATCAACTACGGCTTTCCCGCGCTACCCGGCGAAAGCAGCATGAAAATCGCCACCGCGCAGTACCACACCTCAACGTCCGCGCAGGCCATCGACCGTACGGTTTCAGCGGCCGAAGCGCAGGACATGTACGAGCACCAGGTGCACAACCGCATCGCCGGCGTGACCTCGAAAGTCCTCAAGTCGGCAGTCTGCGCCTACACTGTGACGCCAGACCGTCATTTCATCATCGACGAGCATCCGTCGCTGCAACACACGCTGTTCGTGTCGGCCTGCTCCGGGCACGGTTTCAAGCATTCCGCCGCGCTCGGCGAAGCATTTGCGCAGTGGTGCATGCGCGGCTCGAGCGACCTGGACCTGTCCTCTTTCTCCCTGAAACGCTTCGAAGGAAAACTATCGTGAAACGCGTCGCGCTCTCCGTAGCACTGCTGGTCGCCGCCATGGGCAATGCTTATGCCGAAACCCTGAAAATCGCCGTGGTGCCTGTGCCCCATGCCGAGATTCTCGAGTTCTTGAAGCCGGAACTGGCCAAGGAAGGGGTGACGCTGGATGTCAAAGTCTTCTCTGACTACATTCAACCCGACCGGCAGACCGATGAAGGCTTGCTCGACGCCAATTACTTCCAGAGCAAACCGTATTACGAGGCCTATAAAAAAGACCGCCCGAGCAGCGATCAAGTGCCGATCGTCGCCGTGCACATCGAACCGTTCGGTGCCTACTCGAAGAAGATCAAAAACATCAGCGAACTCAAGGATGGCGCGACCATTGCCATTCCCAACGACCCTACCAACTCCGGTCGGGCGCTGCTGCTGATCGCCAAACAAGGCCTGATCACCCTGAAGGATCCTGACAACATCATGGCCACGCGCCTGGATATCGTCAGCAATCCCAAGCATCTGAAGTTTCAGGAACTGGAAGCGGCGATGTTGCCGCGGGTGTTGAATCAGGTCGACATGGCGTTGATCAACGCCAACTACGCACTGGAAGCCAAACTGGTGCCGCACAAAGACGCACTGTTTATCGAAAGTTCGGAGTCGCCGTACGCCAATTACCTGTACGTGCGTCGCGACAAGGCCAATGCTCCAGCGGTGCAGAAGCTCGGCGCGCTGCTCAATTCACCGCAAGTGAAGCAGTTCATTCTTGAGCGTTATCACGGTGATGTGGTGCCAGCGTTCTAACTTCATCGGGAGCCGCCAGACATGTTGACGGCTCCCGACATCTTCAAGCGTTCTCTTCAAGCCGGCGCACATCGCCCAAGGAATCACGCTGCATCGATTGCAGGTTTTTCTCGATGGTTTCGCACAGGGCTTCCATCTGAATCTGGTGCTCGCTGTGGCGAAACGGGCTTTGCAGATCGGTGCCGATACGTTCGATGGCCAGCAGCATAAAGCCCACCACGGTCGAGGCCAGCGGTGTGAACCAGCCCAACGATTCCACCAGTCCGACCGGCACGATCAGGCAGAACAGCGAAATAAACAGCCGCGGAAAATACACATACGGGTAGGGCAGCGGCGTATTGGCAATCCGCTCCATGCCACCCTGGCTGTTGGACAGGTCCACCAATGTCGACTCCAGTCGTGCCAGACGAATGCTGTCCAGGCGCCCGGCCTTGTATTCCCGAGCCAGCAAGGACGCCGAGCCGGTGAGGATATCGTTGGCAAAGTTATTGGTCGTGCCACTGCGGGCGAATTCATTGGCGGGAATAAACGCGCGGACTTCCTCAGGGCAAGGCTGGCCTTGTAGATGCGCCGCGAGGCAATTCACATAGGCGACGTGGCGGCGCAACAGGGTCGACTTGACCGGATTGACCTCGCCATCGGGATCATCCAGCAACGTCAGCACCTGGCGGGCGAAGCTGCGCGAATTGTTGATCATCGAACCCCACAACGTGCGTGCTTCCCACCAGCGGTTGTAAGCGCTGCTGTTGCGAAAACTGATCAGCACGATCAATGCCGAACCCAATAACGTCAGGGGCATCAATGGCAGATTCAGCTTGGCGTTGAGGAACAACATGAAATCGACGGTGACGGCGATGTCCCAGAGCAGCAGCCAGAACAACGCCCAGCCGACATAGCCCAGAGTCTTGATGATCAAACGGTATTTTCTGACGATGGCTGCTTTCAAACGGAAACCTCGTGGTGAGCGGTAAGCGTTAACGCCTTAGCTCGGACGCTGTTTTCGCGGGAAAGGTTCGCTAAATCGCTTCAGCTTTCGTCGCCGCCGGCTAACCGGCCCGTAGACGATTGAAGGAAAATGACAGGGACCTTTTCATCAGTCTGGCCATCGGCGTTTCGATTTTTTCGTGAATGACATAGGACGCAGCGATCATCAAAGCCACGGTGCCCCACAGCAGCAGGTGCGCATTCACCGCCGGATAGGCCATGTTGAAGATGATGAAACCGATCATTTGATGGAGCAGGTACAGCGGGTATGTGAGCGCTCCCAGGGTCGTCCAGTTCAATTGCCCGATGGCGGCTGTTTTGTTGGTTGCGATCAAAAGGAAGGTCATAAAGAAAACGATAATGACGCTGCCGATGATCGAGGGATCGTACTCCGTCGCATATTTGCTTTCGATCGACTCGGCCCAGGTAATGGCGGTGAAAGTGGCCAAGGCCAATGCGCCCGCCACCAGGGCAATGCGCAGTTTTGTCATGCCCTTCGCCCAGATCAGGTAGAACGTGGCACCGGCGATGAAGTAGGCCGCGTAATCAGTGATGAGAATCGAGCGCAGCTTTTCGAAAGCGAGGACTTCCGCGGTGGCCGAGACCAGTAGCCAGAGCACCAGGCAGGGTTCGATTTTGTCTATTTTCTTCAAGGCCAGGAGAATCGAGATCATCAGGTAGAACTTGATCTCTACAAACAGTGACCAGTACACGCCGTCGATGGGCGGGACGCCGATCAGATCGCCAAGGAACGTCATGTTGATCAGGTATTGATAAAGATCCGCGCTGAATCTCGGCTGTCCGAAGGCGAGTGTGATCAGAAAGGTGAGCGTGCAGCACACCCAGAATGCCGGGCACAGGCGCACCACGCGGGAGATGAAAAACACCTGCAGATTGTTGCTTGAAGCCGTCATCAGGATGACAAATCCGCTGATCATGAAAAACAGTTCCACGCCCAGGTAACCGTATTTGGCCACCTCGGCCAGCAGCGGATAGGGCATGACCGACATGTCGCCCCGCGCATACCCGCGAAACGCGTAGTGAAAAATCACCACGGCGAGCGCAGCCAGAAAGCGCAGCAAATCCAGTTCCTTCAGTCGTCGGTTGTTCATGTTTGGGCGCTCCGGACGTGTTAGCGCTGATTGAGAACTGACGACTCTGCCGAGTGGAATTCGACCCAAGGCGAAAGCTATGGCAGCAGGAGGGGGCATCGACTGTCCCAGCGTTGTGTGACGGTTATGGACCGCGTTGCCACCTATGGATGTAGTCGACTTCGAAGGTGGACGGCAGGTCAGCGTCGTCGACCACGCCGAACCATTTCCACATGGCCTCACTGTCAAAGACGATCTGCATCGGGAAGAAGAAGTGGCGGTTCTTCGATTCCCTGACCAGCACGCCATCGACGTACCAGCGCAGGGTGTCGGGCTGCCAGTCGAAGCCGTAGACATGAAAATCACTGGCCAGGCGCCAAGGGCTGATCCAGGTGCTGCCGTTGGCGATGTGTTCTTTACTTTGCGGCGTGGCCCATAAGTGAGCGTTCATGTTGTAAGAACGATCCGAGGCTGCGCCTTTGGTTTTACCGCCAATTTCAAAGATATCGATTTCGGTGGCGTTGTCCGTGAAGCCCGTCCACGCCAGCCAGAAGGCGCTCGACGCTGCGGAGTTCATCGGTTTGGCGCGTGCTTCGTAGTAGCCGTAGAAACCGCGTTCACGGGTACGGACCATGGCTGAGGTGTAATCCTTGAAGCCAAGCTCGACGTACTTCTGCGGCAAGGTTTCCTTGCGGAAGACAATGTTCAGGTTGCCGTTGCTGACGCTAGCATTGCGTGGAGTGAACAGCGCCGGTTTGCGCCCGAGCGATTCATTGCCGATGGCATTGTTGACGTGCCAGCGGGTGGGGTCGAGGCTGCTGCCGTTGAAGTCATCGGACAGGTTGGTGTCGAGTACCCAGCGTCCGGCATTGGTTTGATCGGACAGCGGCAGATAAACGTGAGTGCGGGTCGGCAGCGTGCCCAGCGGACCGACACGGGTCCACGTATCGGCGTGGGTGGGAACGGCCACTGACCACTTGTGCGCAAGGTACTGAAAAGCCTGCTGGCGCTCGGCGAGGGACGCAAACGGGCGGTCGTAAACCAGCACCTCGGCGATATCGCCGCGAAAGTTTTCCGACGTGCCGACGGCATTGCGCCCGACCGCATACGGGCCGATCGGCACACCCTGCAGTTCCAGGACGGAAACGGTCGGTTCATACGCGGTGGTTTGCGCCAAGCTGATGGCGAAGTTCGGCAGCACGTTATCGTTGTCAGCGGTTTGCGCACGTGAACTGAACAACCGCTGCCACGGATCGACGCCGGCCTGTTCTGGCAATCGGCGGGACACGACCAATACCGTGACAGGCCCTTTTGCACTGCGAATGTTTTTGCCCATAAACGCCGAAGTACCACTTAAACGCACGACGGCATGGCCATTCACGGCGTTTTCAATCTTTTGTGGCTGCTCGGTGCCTTCGTCGACCCTGGCGTCATGGGACTGGCCGGATTTATCGCTCCAGCGCTGCACACGGTTCTGCGTATCCAGGGTCAGGCTGGACGCATCGGCGGCGTCCAGCCACAGCACCAGCCCGGCATTGGGCGGCGCTTGTGCGGCGTTGCCCGTCAGCGCAACCCACAGCAGCAGCGCCGGCAGCGATCGTAAGAGCATCATTTGAAAGCAAGCAGCGCGGGGATTTCGAAGGAAGACTGATACCCCTGCGGATTACACGACTGCCAGCGCCAGGCATCGACAATCATTTGTGGCAGGTCGCGTTGCGCGGTCCAGCCCAGCTCGCGTCCGGCCTTGGCCGGGTCGGCCCAACACTTGGCAATGTCACCTTCGCGGCGCGGTGCAAACCGGTAGGGAATGCTGATGCCGGTGATGTCCTCGAAACTGTGGATGATCTGCAACACGCTGTAGCCGACCCCCGTGCCGAGGTTCCAGAAATGGATGCCGTGGTTCTGCTGCAACACCAGCAGTGCCTTGAGGTGGCCAATGGCAAGGTCGACCACATGGATGTAGTCGCGCACGCAGGTGCCGTCGACGGTGGGATAGTCGCTGCCGTAGACCGTGAGTTCCGGTATCCGGCCAATGGCGACCTGGGTCAGGCACGGCAGCAGGTTGTTGGGTCGGCCGCGCGGGTCTTCACCGATCATCCCGCTTTCGTGGGCGCCAATCGGATTGAAGTAGCGCAACAGGCCAATGCTCCAGCGCGGATCGGAGTCGCACAAATCCGTGAGCAATTCTTCGATCATCAGCTTGGTGCGACCATACGGATTGACCGGTTTGCCGGTGCCGAAGTCTTCGGCAATCGGCGTACGGGTCGGCTCGCCGTACACCGTGGCCGATGAGCTGAACACCAGGCGGAAGACGTTGTTGCGCGTCATGGCCTGGCACAGGTCAAGCGTGCCTGCGACATTGTTGGCGTAGTAGTCGAGCGGTTTGCGCACGCTTTCGGCGACGGATTTGAGGCTGGCAAAATGCACCACGGCATCGATGTCGTAGCGCCGGAAGATGTCGTCCAGCAGGTCGGAATCACGGATGTCGCCCTTGATGAAATCGATCCGGGTCAAGGTCAGTTGCTCAAGGCGCGCGATGCACTCCTGACAGCTGTTGCACAGGTTATCGAGCACCAGCACCCGGTGCCCGGCATTGATGAGCGCCAAAGCGGTATGCGAGCCGATGTAACCGGCCCCGCCAGTAATCAACGTGGTTTTGCGCATGGTGAGGTCTTCCTGTCTCAGGGACTGAATCAGCGGGCGGTGAAAACCGATTTGAATTCCTGCGGCCAGTGCGGGTGGATGAGGCTGTACGCCACGGCGTAGCTCAGCGCGCCCAGCGCGATGTTGCCGATCAGGTGCAGGTAGCCTTGAAAGCCCAGTTGCGGTGACACCAGCAATACGGTCGCGGCCATGACCAGCGAGGCAATCACGCTGCGGTAATTGGCCTCGACAAACCGCCGCCAGCTGTAACCGATGGCCAGGTTGAGGCCGCGAATTTGCAGTGGCGTGATCAGCAACATGCGCGCGAGCAGAGCGCCGGCTGCGGCCATGCCGCCATAAACGTTACCGAGGCTGTAGACCAGCGCCAGTGCGAGGACGGTAGTCAGCACTTCCGCCTTGATCGTCAGGTGGCTGCGGTTGACCGCCACCAGTGCGGTGGTGGCGTACATGGCGGTGTTGCCGATGGCCGCCGTGCAGGCCAGCACTTGCAACAATGGAATGGCGTCAGCCCACTTGGCGCCGAAGATCAACAGGATGAGGTCGTTGGCCGTGAGCGCAAGGCCAATGAACAGCGGCGTCAACACAAAGCCGCTGACGGCGGTCGAGTCGCCAATGATCCCGAGCAGGCGCTTGGGTTCCGCACTGCGTCGGGCGAACGCCGGCAACGCATAACTCAGCAGACCGTTATAAATCGCTGTGCGCGGCAGTTCGATGATGCGCATCGCCATGTTGAACATGCCGACTGCGTTCGCCCCGGCCGTCATCCCCAGCACCACGTTGACGCCGCGCTGCAAGGTTTGTGAACTCAGCGAATTGATTGCAACCGGTGCACCGGCCTTCAACAGTTCGCGCAAGACCGTCCGGTCGATGGCAAACGCGATGCGTCGCCGGTCTGCACCCATCAGAACAATGATCGACACCCATTCCATGATCAGCGCCTGGGCAATCACTGCCCACGCACCCCAACCGTACAGCGCCACTACGATGCCGCCGACGCCGCCCGCGACTTTGCCCAGTAACGTGCGCGACGCGAGCATCTTGAAGTTACCGCTACGGCGCATTTGCGCCACATAGACCCGCGCCATCATGGTGAACAGGATTTTCACCGAGGCCACTGCCGTCAGCCATTGCAGCAGCGGGTCGGGCGTGTACAGGAATGCCGCGAGCGAGATGATGACAATCGACACCAGACTGACGAGCACCCCGGCCCAGAAAGCCGTGGAAATGTGTTTGTCTTCCAGCCGTTCAAGGCGTACCAGCGGATCCTCCAGCACCGATGAGTACACCAGACCAATCAGCTCGACGATGGCAATGATGATCGTGCCCACACCCAGCTCGGCCGGCGACAGCAGCTTCGCGTAGACGACAAAGGTGATCATCGACAGCAGGATCAGGCCGAATTTTTCGGTGAAGATCCAGCTCAATGTCACCAGACGGTGATTGGCCATGGCGGGTACCGGTTCAATGAGCTGGGGTTGACGCCGTTGGCTTGCGCCATGTTCTGGCGCGGGCATAGAGATAGCGCAAGGTCGGTTTGCCGTTGGCGAAGATCAGCGCTTGCCAGGAGCACTCGAGCATTCGCCGGTACACGCCGAGCACTTGGTCGTGCTCGCCGCGGCGGGAAAACGCTTCGAGAAAATCGGTGTGGTTGCTCAGGACGAAATTGATCCGTTGTTGCTGGCTGAGCATCTCGCCGTAGCGGGCGAGGTACACCTCAATGAAATGGATCTTGTTCTGGTAGTACTTCTTCGGTTGCGCGGTCATGTTGCCGCCGTTGACCGTACGCTCCAGCAGCACCTGCGGCACCGTGTGGACCTCCCAGTGTTCGGCGATCCGCGTCCACATGTAGCGGTCTTCGGAGTAACGCAGGCTGGCATCGAAACCACCGAGCTGCATGATCACCTCGCGCCTGACCAGCGCAGTGGAAACGCCATTGACGACGTTGGCGTGGATGAAGTCGTAGAAGTGCCTGCCGCTTTTGCGGCGGTTGTCCAGCTGCCGCCGGCCGTCGCTGTAATTGACCTGCGCGTAGCAGTCGATCAACCCCACCGGCCGGCCCTGACGACTGAGTTCTTCGTACAGGGCCAGTTGCAGTTCGAGCTTTTGCGGGTGCCACTGGTCATCGGCATCGAGCATCGCCACAAAGGTTTCTTGCGAGTGGCGCATGCCGTGATTACGTGCGCTGGCCTGGCCTTCGTTGGCTTGCTGCAGCAGCGTCAGGCGAAACGGCGCGACGAAGTTTCTGACCCGTTGTGGGCCGTCATCGGTGGAGCCATCGTCGATGACGATGACGTGATCCGGCAGGCGGGTTTGCCCGACCAGCGACGCTAATGTCTGCTCAATGCTGTCGGCGCCGTTGTACATCGGGATGACGACGCACACTGAATCCACGGAAGAGGGGGCTTGGTTGGGCACGGGTGGTTCTCCTTGGGTTACGCGTTGGCTGAATCGCGCGGCAGTGCTCTGCCAGAGACACGCTGACGCTGCGTTGCCGCTGAGGTTGCGGGGTAGACCGCGAGGTGATGGCGGAAAGACAGGGCCAGAGTGCAGAACACCAGAAACTCGGCGGAGCGATAGTTGGGGATCACGTACGCCACATAATTGGTGACGGCGAACAAACCGATGATCACCAGCGCACTGGCGCGAAACTGCGCCGTCTGGTTCGCGGTCACGGCGCGGTACTGCTTGAGCAGGGCTTCGCCAAACATCAGCGCCAGCGCCGTCAGTTGGATGATCCCGCCGTTGAGCAGGGTTTCGACATAGCCGCTGTGGGCGTTACCGATGTAACCCCAACGGGTAATGAAGCCATCGGCATCGGGGCTGGACCAGAAGGCGCCGAAGCCGTAACCCTTGAGGAACTGCCCGTCGATAAAGGGCCCGAGCAGTTCCCAGATCAAGGTGCGGTCGGTCAATGACGGGTCACGACCGGCCATTTCCAGCAGCACCGCAAAGTTGCTGTAGAGGAACAGGCACACCAGCAGGTAAAGGAGGGTGCAGCCCAGAAACATCAGCGGCGAATGGTTGATGCGCAAACGGATCAGGGTCAGGAAGTACCAGTAGCTGATCGCTCCGGAAACAATCAGCGCGACCCCGGTCGCCGACTGCGCGAGCAGGATCGCGATCAGCGAGAAAAACGCGCAGAACAGCGCCCAGTGATTGCGTCGGCGAATCATCGGTAGCAACAACAGAATGGCGATCGCGTTGAGCCGCGCACCGGCATTCTTTTCGGCAAAAATCCCTTTGAAGGCGCCGTCGCGAATCCCCCCGGACAAGAACGCAACGTCAGGCATGACCACCGCGAGGATCAAACCGATCAACGCCGCCACGCCAATGGCGCAGCCGAGCATGAAGGTGATTTTTTCCAGCGAATAGTTGTAGGCAAGGAAACCGGCGAAAAACACCATGCTGAGCATCGCGATAAAGCGCTTGAAACTCAGCATCGGGTCGTGGGACCAGCCGATCGACGCGATGACACAGAGCAAGAACAGCAGCATGAAAAAGTTGCTGCGATAAAAGGTCTTGCTGAGGAACACCTTGTTACGGATGAAGAAAAACAACGGTACCAGCAGTGTGATCAGCCCGCAGATCTGATTGGCCACGTTGCCTTCGAGGTCTTTGTTGATGTCACCGAAGCTGGCGGCTCCGCCCAGGCTGAGGACAAAGGTAATCACCTGGATGTAGAACAGCACGCCGAACAAGGTGAAGCCGTCGCGTAATGTTGAATACCTGATCGCCAGTGTGCTCATGATGACGGGCTCCCGATCAACGCTTTGAGATAGGTCTGCACCGCGCTGGCATTGATGAATCGGGCCGCGGCCTCCAGGCGCAATTCACGTTGCAGATTGCGCGGTGTGGCCAGTTGCAGGGCAATCGCCTGCGCCAGAGCGAGCGGATCGTCGACGTCAACCAGTGGCGCGACCACACCGCCAACGAGGATGTCTTGCGGGCCATGGGGACAGCGGGTTGCCACCACCGGCGTGCCCGTGGATAACGCCTCTACCAACGCGTTGGGGCTGCCTTCGAAGCGCGACGACAGCACGAAGCAATCGGCGACGGCGACCTCTGCCAACGGAGAATTGGCATAGCCCGGCAGATCGAAGCGCTCCGCCACGCCCAGCGCGCGCGCCTGTTCCAGCAGATTGGGCCGGAGAGCACCCTCGCCAAAAATGATCAGGCGGGCATTGCTGGCCGGTAATGCGGCGAACGCGCTGATCAAGGTGTCGAAGCCTTTTTGCGGCGCCAGTCGACCCACGGCGACAATCACCGGGCCGGATTTTTCCTGCAGCCAGCGGTGGCTGGGCAGACCGGGCGTCTTCTCGCGAAAGTCGTTGTCGAGCACCGGGTTATCGGCAATGGTCACGTCCTGGCGGCGGGCCACGGTGGTGTCGACCAGGTCCTGGGCTACACCCCGCGAGACACAGATCACCGGGTTGGGAATCAGCCGATACAACAGCGGCGCCAGCAGGTACGCGACCCGCACCATGAAATCGGGGTTGACGTGTTTGTCATGGGAAAAGGCATTGCGCTCGCTGACGTGCAGGCGTGCCAGCGTGCCGGACAGCGTCGCCGCCGCAATCGCCACCACGTTGACGTGGGTGAGGGCTGCCAGTTGTGCGTCAAAGCGATTGGCCCGCAGAAAACGCGTGAGTGCCGGCACTGCACGGACGCTGCGTGGGCTATTCAACTCAACCTTCTTCACCCGCGGGTCGAGGTGCGCGGCGTGAATGCCGCCGCCGGTGAGCATCAGCAAGGTCACGTCATTGCCCGCGTCCACCAGCGCTCCGGCCAGACGCGCCATCATTTTTTCAGCACCGCCGGCGCTGAGGTCATGCAGGATGATCAGCAACTTTTTCATTGATTCCATACCTGGTAATACGCCTGCGCCGCGTACTGGCTGGTGTACTGACGCAGGGTGTCGGTGAGTCTGGTTTCGCTGAAGGTGACGTCATCGCGTGGGGTCAGGCTGCGCAGCATCCCGTCGGCCAGCGCCGGTACGTCGTTGACCTTCACCAGTTGGCCCAGTCGGCCGTTGTCGAGCAGTTCTCGGGGGCCGGTTTCGCAATCGCTGGCCAACACCGGCGTGCCCAGTGCCAGCGCCTCGATCAACACCGTCGGCATGCCTTCCTGCACGGAACTCAAAATGAACAGTTGCGCATGCCGGAGCAGCGGATAGGGGTTGCTCAGGAATCCGGTGAAATGCACTCGCGGAGCGATGCCCAGACGACGGGCCTGAGCGGTCAGTGCCTCGCGCAACGGGCCATCGCCGACGATCAGCAGATCCGGCAGCGCTGCGCTGCGCAACGCCAGTGCGTAGGCATCGAGCAACAGCTGAAAACCTTTCGGCTCGACCAAACGGCCCAGGCCCAACCAGTAAGCGCCGGGCAATCCAACGGGTAGCGGCGCCTGCGAGGCTTGAAACAGTTGCTCGGTGACAACCGCATTGGGGCAATACCGAATGCGCTGCTGACCCCAGGGCAGTAATTCGATAAGCGTCTGGCGCAAGGCATTGGAGACGGTGACGACCTTGCCGCTACCACACAGGTACAAGCTGTAGAGCACGCGCAGGCTGGCGGGGCCGGTGTTCTGTTCACTGCAATCGAGGGTCGCGTGGCGGCAATAGATGACTTTGCACAAACGGCCCAAGGTGGCGAACCAGGTGCAGAGGTTGGCCTGCTCCTTGGCGGCAATCAGGTGGGTGATGCGTTCACGCTGTATGAGCCGGCGCAACAGGACGATGGACTTGAGCAAACCGACGAGACCGCTGCCGCCGCCGTTGAAGCGCTGCACACCCGGGGTATCGGGCACGTCTGCGTTGATGACGAAAAAACTCACCCGGCGACCGTCCTTGAGGAACTGCTCGGACAACCGTTGCTGAACGCGCTCGACGCCACCGCCCAACTTGAAATCCTTGAGGATAAAGAGGATATGCATGGTCATTCCCCCACGCTGATGGCAACTTTGTGCCGGGCGAGCATTGTCAGCAGGTGCAAAAAGTTGCTGGGGTAATCGATGACGTAGCGTTTGATCGTGTGCGGCTCGCGGTACATTCGATAGAACGCGCGCAGGTGCAGGCGGTTGATCAGCGCCGGGTAGTATTGCCGCGTGGCCAGGGCTTCCTGGCGGATGAACCCGCCACAGGTGAAGGCGACACCACGAAAGCCTGCGCGCAGGGCATCCTGTTCGAACTGTTCTTGCAGCCCAGCGCCGAGGCCAACAATGAGGATGTCGGCGGCGCTGCGACAGATGTCAGCGCGAATGTCTTCGGCTTCGGCGGCGTCGAAATAGCCGTTGTGATAACCGGCGATGGTCAACTGTGGATACAGCGCCCTGATCTTGACGATGAACAGCTCCAGTTCGGCTTGCCGGGCACCGACGAAGTACACGCGCTTGCCCAGTTGCTCGGCGCTGCCGAGGACAAGGTCGGCGATCGAGGTGAAGTCAAAGCTGACCCGGCCAATCGGCCTGCCGGTCACTCGCGACATGAAGGTCGACATCAGCATGCCGTCGCAGAAATAGGCGACGCTGCCCGGAGTCTGCTGGAAAACGCTGCCAATGGAGGCAAAGTTGATAAAGGAATAGGCCTGGTTGGCCTCCAGTAATTTCGTCGAGTAATGCCCGACCAGTTCCAGCTGCAACATGGCGCGACTCCTTCAAATAACTGAAGGGGTTGGCCGCCCCACGGAGATGTAGGTGAAGCCGCGTTTGCTCAAACGCTGCGGATCGAACAGATTGCGCCCGTCGAAAATCAACGGTTGTTTGAGCTGGCGGCTGAGCAAGTCAAAGTCCGGCGCGCGAAACGCTTGCCACTCGGTGACGATGATCAATGCGTCGGCATTTTTCAGCGCCGCTTCCTTGGTCCCCGCCAGCGTCAGGTCATCGCGTGCGCCATACAGGCGCTGGGCTTCTTCCATGGCTTTCGGATCAAACGCCTGAACGTTGGCGCCGGCGTGCCACAAGGCCTCCATCAATACGCGGCTGGGGGCTTCGCGCATGTCGTCGGTATTGGGTTTGAAACTCAAGCCCCACAGGGCAAACGTTTTGCCGCGCAGATGACCGTCGAAGTGATTGAAAATCTTGCTGTACAGACTGGCCTTCTGGTCCTGGTTGCGCGCCTCTACAGCCTTGAGCAGGCGGGCGTCGATATCGACACTGGTCGCGGCATGGATCAGCGCTTTGACGTCTTTGGGAAAGCACGAACCGCCGTAACCCACGCCCGGGTAGATAAACTGGTACCCGATGCGCGGGTCGGCGCCGATGCCGTGGCGGACCTTTTCGATGTCGGCACCGAGCTTTTCGGCGAGGCAGGCCATTTCGTTCATGAAGCTGATCTTGGTCGCCAGCATGCAGTTGGCGGCGTACTTGCTCAGCTCAGCGCTGCGAAGGTCCATGACAATGATTTTGTCGCGGCTGCGATTGAACGGTTCATACAGCTCGCGCATCACCGCTTCGGCATGCGCGCTGTCGGTGCCGATGATGATCCGGTCCGGGCGCATGCAGTCTTCGACCGCGCAGCCTTCCTTGAGAAATTCCGGGTTCGACACCACATCGAACGTCAGGTGACTGCGATCGCTGTCGGCCAGCACCTGCTCGATACACGTACGCACCTGATCGCCCGTGCCGACCGGTACTGTGGATTTGTCGACGATGATCTGATGCCGATCCATGTTGAGCGCGATGGTCTGCGCCACGCTCAACACGTATTGCAGATCGGCCGAACCGTCTTCGTCGGGCGGCGTGCCGACGGCGATCAACAGCACATCACCATGCTGAACAGCCTCGGCCAGATCGGTGCCGAAGCGCAGACGACCACTTTGATAATTGTCGCGCACAAGGCTTTTCAGGCCCGGCTCGTAGATCGGCAGCGTGCCTTGTTTCAACGCCTCGACCCGGGCCGCGTCGACATCGACGCAGAGCACGTTGTGCCCGACCTCGGCCAGTGCGGCGCCCTGGACCAGGCCCACGTAACCAATACCGAATACGCTCACATTCATGGTCAAACCTCAGATCGTGGTGAAGGTTGTCAATGCAGGGGCAGGGCGGGGCTGAAGCGGTCGGGCAGGGATCAGTAGATATTTTTCGAGAACAGCGTGAAGGGCGTCTTGATGAGGATTTTGATGTCGAGCCACAGCGACCATTGGTTGATGTAGTTGAGGTCCTGGGCGACGCGCAGCTGCATCTTTTCCACGGTCTCGGTTTCGCCGCGATGGCCGGTGATCTGGGCCAGTCCGGTGATACCCGGCTTGAGGCGATGGCGGGCCATGTAGGCGCGCACCTTGCCGGTGTAATAAATGTTGTGGGTGACGGCATGCGGGCGCGGGCCGACCAGGGCCATCTGGCCGGACACGACATTGAACAACTGCGGCAATTCGTCGATGGAACTGCGGCGCAGGAAGCCGCCGATCGGGGTCAGACGGGCATCGTCGCGGGTGGCCTGGCGCACCTCGCGATCGTCGTGGACGTGCATCGAACGAAACTTCCAGACCTTGATCACTTCACCGTTGCAACCGTGGCGGGCCTGCTTGAACAGCACCGGGCCTGCGGAGGTCAGCTTGACGGCGACGGCCACCGCCAGCAGCAAGGGACTGAGCAGAATAATGGCCGCGCCGGCCAGGCTGCGTTCAAACAGGTCCTTGCAAAACAGACTCGCCGGGTGCGAGCTGATCAGGCTTTCATTGAGGTAGATCGCCGGCATCCGCTCGATTTCCGAGATCGAATGGTTGAGCAACACCATGCTGCCGAAATCCGGAATCCACACCACGTCGACATTCATGTCCAAGAGGTCGATGTACAGCGCTTCGATGGTCGCGGCATGCGCCATGGTCAGCACGATATAGACGCGGCGCACTTCCAGACGCGTGATGATCTCGCGGATCGCAGCTACGTTGCCGAGCAGCGGCAGAATGCTTGGGGCCGGGCCGGCATTGTCGGCGGCAGCGATGAAACCGAGCACCAGCGCGCGGTTCGGTCGCGAGAGTTTTTTCGCCAGCTCATGGGCCGTCGGGCAGGTGCCGATGATCACCGAACGGCGTTCTTTGCAGACCTTGCGCGAGTGCAACCGGGCGAAGTAATGCAGGGGCAGAAAACTCGCCGCCTGAACCACGAAACCCAACACGGCCCAGACAATAATCACCTGGCGTGAATAGATCGCGCTGGTCTGGGTGATGAAGGCAATAGCCGCGAGCACGGCCAGCAGAATCAGCCAGCCAGCCAGCAATCGGCCGAGGCCGACCAACAGACCATGGCGCTTGTGGTAGACCTGCATCACGCTGTAAATCGGCACCGAACCGAGCACGGCGAGAATGATCAGGATGCGGTATTCGCTGTTCAGACTGCCGACGCGCCAATGCACGAGCAACATCAGCAACACGGTGGTCAGCGACAGCGCACACAGCCACTGGCCCCAGAAGGTCAGGCCTCGGCGGTGCGTCAGGTGAGCGGTATAGAGCGGTGTCATGGGCTTAACCTCAAGGCAGCAGTCATGTATCAGCGCTAATCGAACGGACAGGACGGGTCGCCCGATGGCTATTCCGTAGCTCGGCAGAGGTGAAGCGGGTTGTGCGATGGCAGAAGGGGGTGTAGCGGCTGGCGTATTCGCCTGGTGTTACCTGGGCGCGAAATCGTAGTTATAGAACGCCCGGGAGTGGTGATGGCCGTACTTGCGCGCCTTGCGCAGGTCGACCTGATTGAGCACGGTGCCAAACACCGGCACATGACTCTGCTGCAACGCGGCAAGGCCGCGCTGTACCTGGCTGATTGGCGTGCTGTCGGCCTTGACCACGTAGATCACGGCATCCGAATGCCGCGCCAGCAACAGTGCGTCGCTGATCATCTCGGCTGGGGGTGAATCGATAATGATGTGGCGGTAACGCGACCTCAGCGCTTCAAGCATGCGCGCCATGCGCGGTGAGCTCAGCAGATCCTGCGGCGGTGGCTGCAACGGATTGAGCGAATCGGCCGGCGACGGCAGGCGCGGGGCGGCGAACATGTCCAGCGGTGCCGGCAGGACTTTGCCGGCCGGCAACATGTCCAGATTGCCCACCGAGACAATGCAGTCTTCAAGCCGGGCGGTGCCGGCAATGACATTCGCCAGTCCGGGACTGTCCGGTGGGAAATCGAAGTTCAGCGACAGGGTTGGCTGACGCATGTCGGCATCGATCAACAGCACTCGTTCGAGTGACGTCAGCGAGCTGGCCAGATTGTTGGCAATGGTGCTTTTACCCTCACCGGCAACCGTCGACGTCACCAGCACCACCTGCGAGGGCATTTCGCTGCTTTGCAGCATCAACCAGGTGCGCAGGTTGCGAATGGTCTCGGAGAAGCGCGGATTGTCGTTATCTTCAAACAAGCGCGCCAGTTGCCGACGGGTTTTCTTCGTCACCAGCGGCACGACGCTGAGCAACGGAATGTTCAGCGCGCTTTCGATCGACTCGTCGGTTTTGAAGGTATTGCTCAGGCTCTCGAAGAGCAGCGCCAAGGCAACGCCGATCACCGCTGCGATTAATCCGACGATCGCGACAATCAAGGTTTTACGCGGTTTGCTCGCATCGACCGGGACAATGGCTGGGTCGACGATGCGCACTTTGGTCGAGTCCATGTCCGCGGTGGCGGTGGTTTCTTTCAAGCGGGTGACGAAGGTTTCATACAGCGCGCGGGAGCTGTCGACCTCACGCTGGAACTCGCGCAACTGGAACTCTTTGCGCGCAATGTCCTGGATTTGCGCCTTGTTGCTGTTGAACGACTGACGCAGCGAGGCTTCACTGGCAGTGGCGAGCTGGTATTGCCGCTCGATACCGGCGACCACTTGTTGCACCTGCAATTGCAGGCTGGTGGTGGCGGTGCGCAATTCGGTCTGCGCAGAAAGCAGGCTCGGGTGTTTTGGCCCATAACGGCCCGCCAGTTCATCCACCTTAGCTTGCGCCACAGCGCGGTCGGCCTGGAATTTCTGCACCAAGGGATTGCTCAGTACCGCAGGCACGCTGGAGAGCCGGCTCAGATCACCGTTGCCCAAGGCCTTCGCCTGGCGGTACTCGCTCTCGGCTTCAGCACGGTTGCGCCGGGCGTCGACCATGCGATTACCGGTCATTTCCAGTTCGTTGGCACTGATGGTGGCAACGCCGCCAACGTCCACCAGACCTTGTTCTTCGCGGTAGCCCTGGAGCTTTTTCTCGGCGACACGCAAGTTGTCGCGCAGTTTGACCAGCCGTGTGTTCATCCAGGCGGTGGTGGTTTGCGAGGACTTTTCACTGGTATCGAGCTGGCTGTCGGTGAAGCCTTGCGCCAACGCATTGGCCGCTGCGGCTGCGAGAACCGGATCGGGCAACTCGACCTCGATCTCGAGCAACTGGCTCTTGCCGACGAACTTGACGCTGGTGTGCAGCATGAGGTTCTGCGTGACCTGATTGAAGACGTCTTCTTCAGTGGGCTGGTCTTTTTTGCTCAGCGGCATCCAGCGGCTCACGCCCGGGATCCATTGATCAAGGTCGAGATCAGCCAGCCACTGGCGCGGCGTAAACCAGGGCTTTGCTTGCTGGCGCGGGTCGGTGACCGGGTGCGTGGTCAGGCCGAGTTTTTTCACTGCGCGTTCGGCAAGGTCGCGCGATTGCAGGAGCGCCTGCTGGGTCTGCAAGTAATCCGTGGCGTTGCCACCGGAATCCTTGACTTGCTGGAACGACATCAGCGGCGGGGTTTTATCGTTGAACAGCAAGGTGGTACTGCCGATGTATTGCGGCGTGATGTTCGAGACCACAATCGCTGCCAGCGCAGCACTCGCCAGCACCAGCCAGGCGATGCTCCATTTCGCGCGCCAGATCACTCTCCAGAGCTTTAACAGGTCAAGGGTGTCCTTGTCTTCGCTGTACTGCTGATGCAGATGCGCTTGCAGAGGACGTTCGACGTAGGTGCTAGGGCTGTTGTCCATGATTAGAAAAAGCCTTGTGCAATGGAAATGGTGTCGCCGGGGGCAATCGTGGTGTTGCGCGTCACGTCATCGGTGAGGGTCGCGCCACCATCGCCGCGCAAAATGGTCACGCGCTTGATCGAGGCGCGCTCGGTCAGGCCACCACCCAAGGCGATGGCTTTTTCCAGGGTAAGGCCGGGCACGAACGGGTAACTGCCGGGTTTCTTGACTTCGCCATTGATGTAGAAAGAACGGTATTCGATCTGGCTGAGGCTGACTTTCGGGTCGATCAGGTAACCCTGTTTCAGCCCGTCGACGATGATTTTTTCGACTTGGCCGGGGGTCAGTCCCTTGGCGGAGATCTCACCGAGAAAAGGGTAGGAAAAAGTGCCGGCGTCACTGAGGCGGATCTTTTTTAGGCTCAATTCCGGCTCACCGAAGACGATGATGCGCAAGACATCGCCAGCGGCCAGTTTGTATTGGGTGCTGGGGTCTGCAGCGAAGGTATGAGGTAGAAAAAACAGGGCAAAAACCAAGACGAGCGTGCGTGTGTTCATGTCGAAACCCTCTTAAAGGCTGACGTTGAAACTGATCTGGAACACGTTGCGGGTGAAGCTTTCATCGTCGGCATCGGAATCGTTGTCGCGGTACCGATAACCCAGTTCGATATCCAGCCAGCGGCGCATCGCGTACACCACGGCCAGGTTGTAGTCCTGCAGATCGTCGGTACGGCTTTGGCCTTCGTAGACATAACGGCCAAACCCGGCTTGTGCCACCGTGGTGATGCGTTCGGTCCAGCCGTGGCGCCAACCGACCTGAGTGAACGTCGACTTCACGGCATCGGCGCCATCGTCACCTTCGGCAAGGGCCTGACGAGCGACAAAGGTAAACGTCGAATAGGTTCGCGGTTTCCATTGCAAGTCCACTTGCCAGGTCGGGTTGTTGAGGTCTTTGGATTCGCTGTTGTCGAAGTTCTTGCGCTCATAACCGAGACGCACTTTGCCGGTAGTACGCGCAGTGAAATCCCACACGGCACCGGCCAGTACCGCATCGGATTTACTGCTGCGCGGGCTGTTGGCTTGCTGGTAATCAAAGTCGGTGTGGTCATATTCGAGCAGGCCGCGGGTATTACTGCCGATGCGGTGGTACCAGGTGCTGGTGAGGGCGGTGGTATTGCGTTCCTTGTCGTCATTGATGCCATCGGCATTGTCGTAGCGAAGTTGCGCGTAACTGGCGCCGACATCGATTTGGTTGTCGGCACTTTTAGCGCCGAAGGTGTAAAGACCCCCCACGCGTTTATTGTTGAGCTTGTCGTTGATGCCCTCGACTGCCGTCGACTCGGTGCGCTCCCATTTACGGTATTCAGCGTCGAGCTTGAGACGATGGCGGTCGGTGAACTCCATGATGCTGTCGGCACGCACGCGCTGGGCGGTGTTCGAGGCATCGGAATCGTCGTGATAGATATAACGCGTGGGCTGCCAGATCAGTCGAGTGGCGCTGTTGCGATCTTCCGCCTTGAGCTCGAAGGTCGGCGCCAGTTTGGTGACCATCGATGACTGTTTACTGTTTTCCACTTCGCGAAAGTTATCGTCATAACTTTCTGAAAACAAAAAGGATGGCGTGAAATCGAATCCGTAAACATTAATGGCTTGCGGATCGATACTCCAGGCCATTCCAGGATAGAGAGAGGCCATCAGCAGTGCGACAGGGCATCGTGACTTCAAAGCCATGTTATAGCTCCTGAGCAAAGGCTTATAAGGCAAGGGGTTAGTGATAGTTCTGAACGTTGGGTTGTTGACGTTCGATCACGCTGAGCGGCAAGCAAACCGATTGTTCGCGATTCAGAAACTGCAGGAGGATCATCACCCGGTCGTTGCCGTGCAAGCCGAGAAACACGCCCTCCAAGGGAGCCAGCGGGCCGCTGACGATCTGCAGATTCTGCCCCGGTTTCAGCGCCTGATCCGGTTCCGCCAGCGATGATTCGATACAGCGCGCACGCAGGTGCTCGATGACGTGCTCTGCCACCGTCGCAGGACCGTGATTGAATTCGACGATACGACTGACCCCGCGTGTGGAACGCAGTGGCCCCCAATTGTCGTTACGACTGAGTTGGATAAACAAATACCCGGGGAATAGCGACTCGCGCACTCGCTGTCGTTTCCCACGGATGATTCGTTCACTGAGGAGTTGCGGATGGAATACCACGTAATCCTGCTGGAGCAGGTTGAGGTGAGCGCGCTCATCCTGACGTGGCTTGCATTGCAAAAGGTACCAAAAGGGACGTTCGGAGCTGATAACTGGCATGCTGGTAAACTCTGTAATGATCGAAAGTTTATGCAGGCAGAAGCTCTATCGAGGGCTAAGTAAGGGCAAAGGGTGAAAGTCTATTCTTATTTTATTAACACTGAAGTGTTTCAAACTTGAATCACACAGCGTTTCATTAAGGTGCGTCGAACTGCGGCGTGACGCTATAGTGTGCGGCACATAGGCAATAAGCCGCGGCTTAACTTTTCAGAAGACAAAGCTACCGCACGGTCTGCTCATGCAGCTTTAACGATAGGTAACTAAGTAGTTGTCTCTGAAACGACAGGGCGCGAGTAGAAGATTGCTCGCGCCCTGTAAAAATGAACCTTGGTAGTTATCGGCCAGTCTTTGCGGTCTGTCAAACGTTCCCAGTCAAAAAACACGCCATTTATCTGCTAATGATGGCACTCGTGCGCAGGTTATTGTTTTTTAAGGCGTCATCCTTTTGTCGGAAGGCAAGAAACTTTACTGTCACTTCAGAGTCGTCGCTTGATCATTTAGATCAGACGTTAAACCCCATAGTTGGGGAAGTTATAAAGTCTGGACTGCGCAAGTCGACCAACGTTATAACTAATCGCCTGGCGACTTGGCTGGAGAGACAAATATGTCCGTTCTTGTTACAGGTGCTGCAGGCTTTATCGGATATCACACGGTCAGACGATTGATATTGCAAGGCCATCAAGTAATCGGCATCGACAATCTTAACGATTATTACAGCGTGGAACTCAAACAGGCGCGCCTCAAGCAGTTGAGCGAGCTAAAAGGTTTCCGTTTCCAGACCATGGACATTGTTGATAAGCCAGCCTTGATGGCACTTTTCGAAGAGCAGGGGTTCACCGAAGTCGTGCATTTGGCCGCTCAAGCGGGTGTCCGTTATTCGCTCGACAACCCGGATGTTTATGCACAATCGAATCTGCTGGGCTTTCTCAATGTGCTGGAAGCCTGCCGCCACTATCCACCTGCGCATCTGGTCTACGCGTCGAGCAGTTCGGTGTATGGGGCCAACAGCAAGCTGCCATACAGCGTCGATGACGCCGTCGAGCACCCGGTGTCGCTGTATGCCGCCACCAAACGCGCCAATGAATTGCTTGCCGACAGCTACTGCCATCTCTACGGCCTGCAGGCCAGCGGACTGCGGTTTTTTACCGTCTATGGACCATGGGGTCGACCGGACATGGCGCTGTTCAAGTTCACCGAAGCGATCCTCAATGGGCGGCCGATCGATATTTATAACCAGGGCCAGATGGCGCGAGATTTTACCTACGTCGATGACGTTGTCGAAAGCATCGTCCGCCTGTGCCCGAAGCCGCCGGTGCCGAACAAGGAAGACGAGGGCAGCCACCGGATTTTCAACCTGGGGCGGGGCAGGCCGATCGCGCTGCTGGACTTTGTCGACTGCCTGGAGACGGCTTTGGGCATAAAAGCTCAGCGCAATTTGTTGCCGATGCAGGCAGGCGATGTGATCAAGACCTGGGCGGATGTTTCGGCGCTGGCAGACTGGATCGGGTTTTCGCCGCAGATGGAGGTTGAAGCCGGCGTGGAGCAGTTTGTACGCTGGTATCGCGAGTACTATCGGGTGTGAATAAACGGTGGCGTCCCCGCTGACTGGATGACGGGCGCCATGGGGACTGGATTACACCCTACGGTCTAGCAACTCCCGGCACATCCATATTGATCTTGCGCCAGAAAGCTTCCGCCAGACTGTAGACCGAGAAGGCAATCAGCCCCAAGGCCATCACCATCAAAATCAGCCAGCCAGCGGGTAGATTCTGCAGCGCATCGAGCGCTTCCTTCATACCCGGTGGATCCATGGCTTGGTAGGTAGAACCGCTGACGGCCAGAAGCAATGCAATCTCGATAAACACCACTCCGCGCGCTATCAGACCAAACCGCGAGACCGGGCGGACGTAGCGCATGACGTCCTCGTCGGCCTCGAAATACTTCTCGAACGTCGCTTTCCAGCCCTTGAAGATGTGAGCAATGCCGACCCCAAGCGGAATGAGGGCGATCAGGTACACCAGCCAGTTCGAGTGTTCCCAGGACAGCAAATGCGCCAGCCAGTCTTTGGTTTGTCCTGCGGAATCGCCCGAGCTTTTAATCCCGCTTATAAGCAGACCCAATGCAAAGAACGCCAGAGCAGCGTTGACCAAACCACCCACAAACAGCCCTGTGCGAATCACCAGCCCTTTGAATTTTGTGCCGTGATGATCGACATCACGCGTTGCCTGCAGGACACGCCAGGCGGCAAATGCGAGCAGCCCCGCCACGACAAGTCCAACCAGAAAATAGCCGAATGGCTGGCCCAGCAAGGCTTCCAGACTCTTGTGACTGTCCTTCGGCTTGGTTGAATCCTGGGCGGCCAGTAACGCAAAGATACCGATGATCAGATACAGCATTCCCCGGGCGGCGTAGCCTCCCCGAGCGAGGATGACAAGGTTGCTTTGCGCGGACATGGGGCGTATTCCTGAGAGGTCATACCAGAGCAGACCCTTCTTGCCGGGAGGGGTTCTATGAACAGAGAAAGACTGTAGGAGCCTGGTGATCGAAAACGTCCTGCGACCACGGCTCAAGTCATATTGGCTGCCCCAGAATCGGGCCTTGTACAGCGACTTCCGTCTGTCGCAGGACTTGAACCATAAAGGGCCGATTGCGTCTTAACTTTTGCGAAATCAACCCAATGGAAGCAATCATGCTTTTGAAGAATAAGAGTCTCCTTGCTGTCATGTCCTGCGCCATGATGCTCGCAGCCGCCCCATTACTCCCTGCTGACCTCTCTGTCATGAACTCTGCCTACGCGAAGGACGGTGGTGGTGGTGGTGGTGGTGGTGGTGGCAACGGCGGCGGCAATGGTGGTGGTAACGGCGGTGGCCATGGCGGCGGTACGGGCGGCGGTCATAGCGGCTCAGATCACGGAAGTGCCAATAGCAACGGCCGTGGCAATGGGCTCAGTAGTGATCATGCGGGCAAGGCCACTCGCGACCATGGCGAAAGCGGTAACCACTACGGCAGTGATCGCAATGGGAACAGCGGTCACGGCTCAACGACTTCAGGCGTCGCCCATTCCAAAGATACGCGCGGCGTGACCAAAGCGACGGCGATCTCCGACACGACACCAGGGGATCACAACTCAAAAGGGTTGAGCAAAGCCGGAACGTCGACAGCCAAGAAATCACACTGATCCGCTCTACCTGCCGCACGCAATATAAACAAAGAGGGCGCCTGACAAGGCGCCCTCTTTGTTTGCGCATTTGCTATTGATCAGAGGCGCTATGTCAGTGTTTGCTGGGGGTTAGCCGGATGAGGTGGTAACGAGGTTAACCGCTTTGGCCCTGGCAATTGAAAACGCTTTCGGCAGGCTGGCACCATTCTTCGCCGCAAGAATCTCGGCCATCACGCTAACGGCGATTTCCGCAGGGGTCTTGCTGCCGATATACAGGCCGATCGGCCCGTGCAGGCGCTCAAGCGACGCCTCGGTTTCACCAAAATGCTCGATCAGGCGTTCCCGGCGCAACTGGCTGTTGCGCCGCGAGCCGATCGCACCGATGTAGAACGCCGGGCCGTGGAGCGCTTCGAGCAGGGCCAGATCGTCGAGTTTGGGGTCATGGCTCAAGGCGACGATGCAGGTGCGCAGATCGACTGCGAAGTCGCGAACCACGTCATCCGGCATGCCGACAATCCGCTCCACACCATCCACCGCCCAGGTCTCGATGTACTCGGGACGCGGATCGCACACCGCCACCTTGAAACCGTTGAACAAGGCCATGGTCGCCAAATACTCGGCCAGCGCGCCGGCACCGATCATCAGCATTCGATAGCCCGGCCCTAGAGTGTTGAGCATCTGCGCGCCATCGAAGCTGAACTGTTCCGGCGTCGCGGTCGGTTCGAGCATCACCTCTCCGGACTCCAACGCCAGACGGCGACGAACCAGTTGCCCGGCGTCCAGTTGCCCCAGCAACGCGTCAAGCGACTGCCACGCCGGGTTGAACTCAAGGATCAGTTCCAGCGTGCCACCGCAGGGCAGGCCGAAGCGATGCGCCTCATCGGCACTGACGCCATAGCGCACCACTTGCGGTGCGCTGTCGCTAAAAGCGTTGCCGCCATGAGCCGTGGTGAAGCGATGGATCAGATCATCCTCAATGCAGCCGCCGGACACGCTGCCCACCACGCGACCGTCGTCACGCAAAGCCATCATCGACCCCGTCGGACGCGGTGAAGAACCCCAGGTGCGCGCCACCGTAGCGAGCAACACACGCTCGCCAGCGGCAAGCCAGTCCCGCGCCGTGCGCAGGACCAGCAAGTCGATGCTTTCCATCAGTGTCTCCTCTTAGCGCATCTGCAGGATGATCGGGCTGCTGCTGGCCGGATCGGTGTGTTCACGCAGTTTGCCCACCGCCTGCGCATCGACCGCTGTGCTCTGATTGCCCCAGGTGCTGCGCATGAAGGTCAGCACTTCGGCGATCTGCTGATCCGACAGCTGTTCACGGAAGGCCGGCATGCGATAGGCATCCGGCACACCAGCCGCGACGACACGCTGCGAACCATTCAGGGTGATGTTGATCGCCGAGGCGCTTTCCTTGGCCAGTGCCGAGGTGGCGCCGGCCAGCGGCGGCATCCATTCAGGTTGCCCCTTGCCGTCGAGGCCGTGGCAGGAAGCACAGCGCGTCACGTAGGTATGAGCACCGGGCGAGTCCAGACGTTGCGCCGCCGAAACCGCTTGATACTGCCACGGCGCGCCGTCCCGTTCGCGATCCCCGGGAAGCGATTTCAGGTAGTGGGCAATCGCGGTCAGATCGTCATCGTTCATGAACTGCGTGGAGTTGTTGAACGCCTCGGTCATTGAGCCGTAGACCACCGCGTGTTGATTGCGACCGGTCTTGAGGAACTGCACGATTTCCGCCTCACTCCAGCGGCCCAGACCGGTGTTGTGGTCATCACGCAGGCTCGGCGCGTACCAACCATCGAGCAAGGCGCCAGCGAGGTACGGTTTACCGGATTCATCCAGTGCCTTCTCGTTGAACGCCAGGCCGCGCGGCGTATGGCAACTGCCGCAGTGCCCGGCGCCCTGAACGAGGTAAGCGCCACGGTTCCACTGTTGATCCTGCGACGGTTTGGCCGCGTAGGGCTCGGCGTCGACAAACACACCGTTCCACAGTGCAATCGGCCAGCGCAGGTTCAACGGAAAGGGAATCGCGCTGGGGATATTCGCCTGTTTCACCGGCGCCACGCCTTTCATGAAGAACGCATACAGCGCACGCACATCATCGTCACTGAGCTTGGCGTAGGACGGGTAGGGCATCGCCGGATACAACCGGCGACTGTCGGGGGCCACGCCGTGGCGCACCGCCCGGTCAAAATCCGCCAGGCTGTAGTGGCCGATGCCGGTTTCCGTGTCCGGGGTGATATTGGTCGCATGGATTGAGCCCAACGGTGTGGCCATTTCCAGACCGCCGGCGAACGGCGCACCGCCCGGCACGCTGTGACAGGCCACGCAATCGCTGAGCCGGGCGACGTATTCGCCCCGCGCGACCAGTGCCGGGTCGATGTCGGCCACGGCGATCTGATGGTTTTCCAGGCGCGAGACAGGCTCGCGGGTGACATACCAGGCCAGCAGGCCTGCCGCGACGAGGCACGGCACTGCCAGCCAGCCAGCGGTTCTTGCGAATCGGCTGTTATTCATGGACGCTCCGGCGCTGATCAAGTGAAGGTGTGTCGGCTCATGGGCAGGCTGCGCACCCGCTGACCGGTTAGCCTTGCTACCGCGTTAGCGACGGCGGGCGCGACCGCAGGCAACGGCGGTTCACCGATGCCGCCCATTTTTTCCCCGCTCTCGACCACCCGCACATGGACCCGGGCCATCCGCGCAGGCGGCAGGATCGGATACAAGTCGTAATTGCGCGCCCGAGGCTTGCCATCCACCCACACGGCTTCTTCCACCAGGGTTTGCGACAGTCCCAGCGCCACGGCGCCATTGACCTGCGCCTCGACAATCGCCGGGTTGACGATGCTGCCCGGGTCAATCGCTTGCCAGATGTCGTGCACCTTGACCTGGCCGTTCTCGATGGACACCTCGGCGATCACCGCCGTCTCCGTACCGAACGGCGAAGCCATGGCCACGCCGCGCGCACGTTTGCTGCCGTCCTCGGCGGTAAACGGCCCGCGCTTCCAGCCACCCGACAGTTCAGCCACCGCTTGCAGCAGGGTGGTCAGTCGTTTGTTGTCACGCAGCAAATGCAGGCGCAGGTCGAACGGGTCTTTGCCGCCCTTGTCGGCCAGTTCGTCGAGGAACGATTCATAGAAGAAGTCGTTCAGCGAATTGCCCACCGAACGCCAGTAACCGAGCATCGCAGGGCCTTTGACGTAGATCTGCGCGATGCGTTTGTTAGAGATCGCATAGGACTTGCCCGACAACCCTTCAAGCGCAGTGGGGTCGAGTTTTTCACCCTGCTTGCCGGCGAGGGCTTCGGTCGGGCCTTCGGTGGCGCTGATCGCTTCGATTGCCAGCGGCCAGCCGTCGCTGTCCAGCGCAGCGCGGAAATTCACTGCAGCAACGGGACGAAGCACGTCACGCAAGAACTCTTCTTCGCGACTCCAGATCAGTTTGACCGGACGGCCAACCGCTTTCGCCAGCGCGATCGCTTGCGGATAGGGACTGGCCGAGTCGTAGAGAAAATGCCGGCCAAAGAACCCGCCCAGCAGCGGCGAATGCAAGGTGATGCGCGACGGATCAAGGCCCGTACGCTTGGCGATGTCGGCGCGGAACATGTCCGGCGCCTGATTCGGCAACCAGACTTCCAGCGAACCGTCCGGGTTGAATCGGGCCAGGGCCGAAGGCGGCTCCAGCTGGCCGTGGTTCAGGTATTGGTTGTGGTAAGTGGCGTCGATCCGGGTCTTGGTTTCCTTGAGAATCGACGCCACATCGCCTTGGTTTTCATCATCTTTGGCCGGGCCTTTATCTTCCGCGAGGCGTTTGAACCAGGCGTCGCTGGAAAAGTCCGCGGGCATCGGCCGCACTTTGCTGTCGGCCGTTGGCTCTTGCCAGTCGACCTGGATCGCCTCGACCGCACGTTTGGCGTGCCACCAGCGCTCGGCGAGCACCGCCACGGCACCCGGCAGACGATGCACGGAATGCACACCTTTCATGGCCTTGACCTGTTCTTCGTTGCGCAGGTTGCCGACCGTCATGCCCAGGCGCGGGGCATGTTGAACGGCAGCGTGGAGCATGTTGTCGACCTTCAGGTCGATGCTGTACAGCGCCTTGCCGGTGGACTTGTCGTAGGCATCGAGGCGCTTCACCGGTTTGCCGATCCAGCGGAACTGGCTCGGATCGCGCAGCTTCACAGAGGCCGGATCGGGAACCGGCAGATCCATTGCGCGCTCGGCCAATTCTCCGTAAGCCAACGAGCGGCCTGACTTGGCATGCACGACTTTGCCAGGCTCGGTGGTCAATTCACTTACCGGCACGCCAAGTTGCAGCGCGCCCGCCTGCAATAACATGGCGCGGGCGAGGGCGCCGAGGCGACGCATGACCGGGTAGCTCATGCGCACCGACATGCTGCCGCCGGTGATGCGCATGCCGTTTTCCAACACCACATAGGCTTCGCCGGGCGGTGCGGCTTCGACCAGAAAGGTCGACGGATCGGCATCCAGCTCTTCACCGACGATTTGCGCCATCGCGGTGAACGTGCCTTGTCCGCCTTCCATGAACGGGCAGAGCAGACGCACGCGGTTGTCCGGACGGATCTCGAGAAACGCCGGCACCTGCGTGCCGCGTTCGGCCGTCGCCGCTGCAACGGCAGCTTGCACGCGCGTTGTACCGAGCGGCAGGCCGAAGCCGAGGACCAGCGCGCCGACGGCGGTACCGGTGAGAAAACGTCTGCGCGAAACATTGATCGGTTCGTGCAGGTCCAGTACGGAGGCTTGCTGTGAAGGGTCGATACGAACGTTCATCACGCGTCTCCCTTGCCGGCCAGCTCATGCATGGCGGCATGAATCGCGTTGTAAGTGCCGCAGCGGCACAGATTGACCATCGCCGCCTCGATCTGCGCATCACTCGGTTTGGCGTTCTGCTTGAGCAACGCAGTGGCCGCCATCACCTGCCCGGACTGGCAGTAGCCGCACTGCGCGACCTGCAGATCGACCCAGGTCGCGACCACCCGTTTGCCCACGTCATCGCTTTCGATGGCCTCAATGGTGGTGACCTCGCGGCCAACCACACCGGCCACCGGCGTGACGCACGAGCGCACCACATTGCCGTCCACCAGCACTGAGCAGGCGCCGCATTGCGCCAGTCCGCAGCCGTACTTGGTCCCGGTCATGCCCAGATCATCGCGGATCACCCACAGCAAGGGCGTATCGGCGTCGGCATCGACCTGATAGGTCTTCTGGTTGATTCGTAGTTCCATGGTTCACCCGCTGATCATCGGTTGACGTGCATTGTTATGTTCGGTGACACGCGGCGAGGCGCATCAGCGTTTTTCGTTCAATTCGCTACTGTGCCGAGGGCTTCTGCTTCGAATGGCTGCCCACGCAAAAGGGCGATGTCACGGCTCGGCGCGGTGCCGAACAGCCGGCCATATTCGCGACTGAACTGCGAAGGACTTTCATAGCCGACCGCAAACGCCGCCCGCGAAACGTCGAGGCGCTCGACCAGCATCAGCCGCCGCGCCTCGTTCAGCCGCAGCCATTTCTGGTACTGCAGCGGACTCATTCCGGTGAGCTGGCGGAAATGATGGTGAAAGGTTGGCGCGCTCATCTGCACCCGCGCAGCCAGATCATCGATGCGCAATGCATCTGTGTAATTGACCTTGAGCCAGTCAATCGCCTTTGCGATGCGATAACCCTGACCATCGACGGCCGTGATCTGCCGCAGCCGTGCGCCTTGGTCGGTGTGCAGCAGCCGATAGTGGATTTCGCGCAGTATTAGCGGCGCCAGCACCGGGATCGCCTCGGGTTCATCGAGCAATGCCAGCAGGCGCTCGAGTGCGCCCTCCAGCGCAGACGACAGGCTGCCAATCGCGGCGCCCGTGCCCGTTGAGGGCTGGCGCTTGGCCGGCAAGCCGCTCTTGGTGATGACCTCGGCGAGCATGCTCACATCCAGCTTCAGCACGAGGCCGACACAGGGCTGCTCAGGACTGGCAAGCATCACTTCGGAGTTGGCGGGCAGGTCCAGTGAGGTCACCAGAAAACGTGACGGGTCATAGCTGTAACCCTCACCACCGACCCACAAGCGCTTTTCGCCGCGACCGACGAGAATCAGGCTGGGTTCGATCATGCACACAACAGGGGGCGCCGGTTGGTCGCGACGAAACAACGACAGCCCGGGTATGGCCGTGGCGAAGTCACCCGGCGCACTCACGCGCGGGTCGATGTGCAACGCCAAAGGCGATTGCTGGGGCAGAGGGGTAGGGATCATGTCGGGTCACTCCTGTTGACCGAACTCTAATCCGCGCGCGAGACGTTTCCTATCCATCACCCTGCATCGCCAGAGGATCAGGCAAGCATTCAAGAGGAATGCGCTAGGGAAGGGCCGGATTGACCGGGAGAATGTGTCTATCTGTTACAGGGGCAGTGTCCGGAAGGGACGACAAACTGCTTGCCCCTGCGCATCACATCCACAGGTTTTTCGCACCACAGGTAGTTTCCATGACGTTTCCTTCTACAGATCCTTCTAAAAGAACAGGCGGCTGGAGCGCTGTGCTAGCCATGTCGCTGGCCGCATTCGCCCTGGTCGCTTCAGAGTTTATGCCCGTCAGCCTGCTGACGCCGATTGCCGCAGACCTGCACATCACCGAAGGCCAGGCCGGGCAGGGGATTTCCGTTTCCGGTGCCTTTGCCTTGATCACCAGCCTGTTGATTGCCTCGGTCGCTGCGCGCGTCGAACGCAAGAAATTGTTGCTGGGCCTGACCTTGCTGATGATCGTCTCCGGCACGGTCGTCGCGGTCGCGCCGGGCTACCCGTCATTCATGTTCGGACGTGCGTTGATCGGTATAGCGATTGGTGGTTTCTGGTCACTGTCGGCGGCGACTGCAATGCGCCTGGTGAAGCCTGAACAGGTTTCGCGAGCGCTGGCCATCGTCAACGGCGGTAACGCGCTGGCGACGGTCATCGCCGCTCCTGCGGGCAGTTTTCTGGGCTCGCTGATCGGCTGGCGCGGCGCGTTCTTTTGCGTGGTTCCGGTCGCGGTGCTTGCCGCCGTGTGGCTGCTGATCAGCCTTCCGTCGTTCAAGGCTGAGCGCCAGGCCGGTAGCGGCAACGTCCTGCGGTTGATGAAGCAATTGCCAGTTGCCTTGGGCATGGTCGCCGTCAGTGTCTTTTTCATGGGCCAGTTCATGCTGTTCACCTACCTGCGACCCTTTCTTGAAGGCGTGACGGGCGTCAGTGTTTCAACGTTGTCCTTGATGCTGCTGGGGCTGGGACTGGCCGGTTTTATCGGCACCTTTCTGATCGAACGGTTTATGGGGCGCGGCCTCTACCGCACGTTGACCGTCATCCCGCTGATCATGGCGGCCATCGCGCTGGCGTTGGTGAGCTTCGGCAAATCACCGGTGCTGACCGCCGTGTTGCTCGGCCTCTGGGGACTGGTTGCCACGGCCGCGCCGGTCGGCTGGTGGACATGGCTGGCGCAGACGCTGCCGGATGATGCGGAAGCCGGAGGCGGCTTGCTGGTGGCGATTGTTCAACTGGCGATCGCGGGAGGCGCAATCATTGGTGGTCTGGCTTTTGATTTGAGTGGTTATAAAGCTACGTTCGAGCTTAGTGCCGCGGTGTTGGTTGTCGCGTCAGTGCTGGCCTGGTTGGCGGGGCGCAATGCCACGGAGGTTCATCTTGTTGAGGCGAATGCGCCAGCGGGAGCTTGATGCCCATCTGAAATTGGGCGAGTGTAGAACGTCAGTTTTCAGCATCTGTACTGGCGCAGCTCGTTGACCCAATGAAGCCAGACTTGACCGAGTCTTCGATCGCGAAAATTGACAGTGCCCGCGGTTAAGCGGGCACTGCTTTCTATGTGGGAAAAAGGCTTACACGCTGCTTACCAGTTGTAACTCAATTTCGCGGTAATCTCGCGCCCCGGGTTGTAGAAGTTCGCCGTGCCGGAACCGACCACGTGCTGCTCATCGAACAGGTTGCTGAGGTTCACCGCAAGGTCGGTGCCCTTGGCGATCTTGTAGTTGAAGGCGGCGTCGAACAGCGTGGTGCCATCGCTTTTGCCGGAGTTGGCGGCATCGAAGTAATAAGAACCGACGTAGCGCGCCCCCAAGCCAACGCTGACATCAGTCGCGGGCACGTCGTAATAACTCCAGAGTGAAGCGGAATGCTTGGGTGCCGTGGAGAACTCATTACCCTTCAGCGAACTGCCGTCGTATAACGAACCGCGCAGTACTTCGGACTCCATATAGGAATAACCACCGATCAGGCTGAGGTTCTGCGTCACCTGCGCTTTCGCCTCCAGGTCGAGGCCTCGCGCCCGCGACTCGCCCACGGTCTGTTGCTCAATGATGCCGCTCGGCAGCACCACAGCGATGGTGACGTTTTCCTGAGTCAGGTCATAAACGGCTGCGGAGAACAGGGCGTCCATCCCCATCGGCGCATACTTCACGCCCACTTCGTACTGCCGGCCCGTCTGCGGTGTGACGCCAACCTGCGGCGGCGAGACGGATTCGACCATGCTCACATAGGTGGAGACCTCGTCGTTGACGATATAGGTCAGCGCACCTCGGTAGGAGGTTTCGGAGAAGGTGTCTTTCTCAGTGGATTCCAGGCCTTTGCTGGTCAAGTCCATCGAGTCGTTGCGCACACCGCCGGTGACGATGAAACGCTCGTAGAACGACAGGTTCTGCTGAAGAAATACGGCCTTGGTGGTCGCGTCTCGCTTGTTGACGGCATACGGCGCGATTGAGCGTGAGACGCCAGTAAACACCGGGTTTGCAATGTCAATCGAGGTCGTCGGGGCGTAGACCGAGCTTTCCTTGGTGGTCGAATCAAGGTACTCCACACCCACCAGGCTGCTGCTGTCGATGTTCTCGAAGCGGGCATCGTATTGCAGCATCAGATTGCCGTTGAACTGGTCGGCTTCGGTGTCCGTTCCAAACTGATAGCGGTCAACGGTGGTACCGACACGTGCGGCGCTGTCGCTGAGGTAAACGTAGCCAAAATCATCGGTCAACTTGCTGTAACGCAGATTGCTGCGCAGTACGAAGCCGTTGTCGAAGTCATGGGTGACGTTACCGCTGAGACTGGTGCGCTCGACATCGTGAAAGTTGTAGCTGGGCTCGCCATAAAACTTGCTGCGGTCGTATTCCTTGTCCAGCGGATAACCGCCACTGTTGGGCGAACTTTCGGTTTTCAGGTAGTCCAGAATCATCGTCGCCGACGTGTAATCCGTCGGTGCCCAGGTGAGGCCACCCATAAACAACTGGTTGTCGTCCTGCGAGTGATCGTACTCGCGGTCGCTGTTCTGACCTTTGGCAGTAAAGCGGCCAGCCAGGGTCTTCTCGTCGTTCAGCGCATCGCCGACATCGATGCCTGTCTCGACATGGTCAAAGGAGCCGTAGGTCACATAGCCTTGGCCAAACTGCTCGAAGCGCGGCTGTTTGGTCACGAAGTTTACCGAGCCGCCAGGGTCTGCCGGGCCAAACAGGGTGGAGTTGGCGCCACGCAGAATCTCGATGCGCTCATAAGCGAATGGATCTTCGCGTACGCCGCGCATCGAACTCAGGGTCAAACCGTCACGGTAGGTGGTGGCCTGGAAGCCGCGGATCTGGAAATAGTCGTTGCGGTCATCCGTACCGTAGAAGTCAGTGATCACGCCGGGCGTGTATTGCAGCGCCTCTTCCGTGGTGCTGACGCTGCGTTGCTCCATTTCCTTGTTGGTAACAACTGATACCGATGCCGGTGTGTTGAGAATGCTGGTTGCCACTTTTCCGCCAACCCAGAGTTCCTTGGCGACCACCGAGTTGGCGTCGTCGTCGGCACTGACCCTGACTTTGGCATTGATGATGAGAGGGGCAAGGCGGTAGTCCTCGACATCCGTTGCGTCGAGTTCCAGCGGGCCGGCGGTCTTTGCTTGAGGGACCAGCAGGTAAGCGTTCGGGCCTTGCTGTTCGATCTGCAATTGGCTCCCCTGCAGCAACGATGACAGCGCTGCCGACGTATCGAGCGAGCCATTCACGCCAGCGGTGGTGCGGTTCGCAACACTCGACGCGTCGAAGGAAAGACTGATGCCAGCCTCGCGCGCAAACTGGTCAAGCGCCGGCGCCAGTGGGCCGGCAGCAATATTCCACTGCTTGACTTGATTGCTGTGGTCAGCGCTCGACGTTTGCGCCAGCGATGGCAATGCGTAGCTGCTGACGATCAAACCCAACATCGCACCCTGCAGGGCACGATTCAATGGATGGCGCTGTGAAACCGGGGACGAACTCATTTTCTCGCTCCAAGAAAGGACATCGACAGACTGGCCTGTATTCCGGCCTTCCTTAGAGGTCGAACGATAATGAGAAACCACCTCATTATTTTTCAGGTAGTTTTGATGGGCTCAGGTGGCAGCGGTCACGGTCACCCAGTAACGGGTTCGGTAATCGATGTGCAAGCGCAGTGACTGCGCGATCAATGCCAGGACCTGATCGTTGTCGGCGAGCTGGAAGGTGCCGGAAACGCGGCGATCCGCGACCTCTTCGGCGCAGCGCAATACCCCGGGGCGATAGCGCGACAACTCCACGATGAAATCCTTGAGGCGCATATTGCGCGCACTGATCACGCCGTCACCCCAGCTCCACAGATCAAGGCCGTTGTCGCTGAACGTTCGGACGCTACTTGATGTAAACAGCAGCTGATTGCCTGCCTGGACGCTGCGGCTCGCAGGACATTGACTGGAGCCGGGGAACACCGTGACTGATCCTTCCTGAGCCGCGACCAGCGTGCCTTCGTCACGTTCGCGTGCCAGAAAACGAGAACTGTGAGCGAGCATGATCCCGTCACGTGATTGCACCCAGAACGGTCGCGCTTGCGGCGAGTGTTGATCGGCGCCGACATTCACGATGATTTCACCCCGTCGCAGGATGATCAGGCGTCGCTGGGCGTCGAAATCGCTGTCGACGGCGCTATCGCTATTGAGCTGGATGAGGCTGCCATCATCGAGTTGGAAGCGACGTTGCTCGCCGGTGCTGCTGAGCTGCTGCGCAAGCATGGCGGGTACGGGTGTGTAATCCCGGCCAAGCCAGGCTGCCGTGCCAACGGTCGCCAATATGCCCAGTAGCTTCAGGCCGTCCCGCCGCCGCATTCCCTGATGGCTGCCATTGAGGGTTTGTCGCGCCAGTTGAGCGGGTACGCCGGCAAATTCATCCCCAAGCGTTTCCACACGCTGCCACGCCAATACATGCTCTGGGCGCTGCTGCAGCCAGTGCTCAAAAGAGTGCTGTGTTTGTTCATCGGCTTGATTGAAGCGCAGGCGCACCAGCCATTGAATCGCCTGATCAACAATGGCCGGATCCAGCGCCTGCGACTCAGGCCTCGACATAACGCAAGCGATAGCAGTGTTGCAGGGCCGTGGCCAGGTCGCGCTCAATCGTCGCCCGGGAAACACCGAGCTTTTCGGCTATTTGCGCGCACGTCAGACCGTCGAGTCGGGCGAATAAAAACGCCTGGCGAACCCTTGGTTTAAGCAAACTGAGCATGCGGTCTATGCGCTCCAGCGCATCAAGAATCAGCAGCCGGCTTTCTTCCGAGGGAACCTCGTGTTGAGGCAGCAACGTGACGCTTTCCAGGTAGGCACGCTCGAGTTCGCGACGACGATACTGATCAATCATCAGTCCACGGGCGATACTGCTCAAATAGGCACGTGGTTCGCGCAAGGGGCTGGTCTGACGGGATTTGAGCAGACGTACGAAGGTGTCCTGCGCCAAATCTGCTGCGTTATCGCGACATCCAATGCGTCGGATCAGCCAGCCGTGTAACCACGAATGGTGGGTGCGATAGAGCAACCCCAGATCTGCAGTACCTAGCGTTTCATCGCTGCGCATCGAATCCCCGGAAAGTACATGATTGATAATTAATCGCATTCTACTCACGCGGCAGGCCTTAGGCAAATACGAGGCGTTCAGCGTTCGCATTGGCGCGAATGGCGTCAGCTTGTAGGGGCTGCGAGTGGAAAAAAGCATCCAGCGTCTGGACGATTTGAACGCTAACCACCGGGCACTTTTTCGTACAGACCCTGGCCAGCGGAAGGCTGCTCAGTGCACCAATGACGGTTGGGTAGCGACCGAGACAGTGAAGACCACGACAAACAGCACGACGACTCCCCAGAACATCACCATGACTGTCAGCATGAAGACCTTAAGGCCTTGATAAAGCCTGCGCAGCCAATGGCCTTCGGGTTTTGCTTCTGCGCGGGTTCTTAGTACGCCTTTCAAATAAAAGCCGAGGAGCGCCAATAGCGCGCCATCGATTGCCAGTGCAGGCAGACCGGCTACGGGGAAAATGCTTTCCCACCGATAGAAAGAAGACCGGCTCAGAAAGACCACATAACAAGTCAGGCTGCCGTAAGGCACTGCTCTCCACCATTTACCGGCCAGCGCGCCGACCATCAGGCACATGATCACCATGAACGGGCTGAGGAGAATATGGAGCATCCAGTCCAGTACGTTGGGCAAGTAGTCCGGGGAGTGGATGCTGCGCCAGAGGTATTCCAACATTGTTCGGGTTCCTTCCTTCTAGGGAGTCAGTGCTGCTGCGGTGCTTCCGTGCTGCTGGACGGTATCGGCGTGTTTTTGGGTTACATAAGGGGTGTTGTGTGAATAGGGGAAGAAGGGACGTTCAGGGAGGATCGGTTCTGCCCATAACCACCGTTCACACAGCTCAATCGCTATAGTTCCAGCCAGTCAGAATGAAGCTGCGGAAAACGCACTTGCAGCCACTCAATAAAAACTTGAACCTGGGGCGCAAGATGAGTCCGGCTCGGGTATAGCAATGACACGGGACGAGGGGCTGGCCGATAGGGTTTTAGAATTTCCACCAAACCGCGACTTTCCAAATGCTTGGCCACGGCGATCCCGGGCGCCTGAATTATTCCGAAGCCCGACACGCCACACTGAACGTACGCATTCGACTCGGTGACGGTGATGCCGGCGTCAGGCACAAAGGACCGATCCTGAGCTTTTACCGAAAAATGCCAGGGCAATATTCTGTTGCTCTGACCGGACAAGAAGTTGACACCTCGATGGGAGGCCAGATCCTCGAGTGTCTTGGGTTCGCCATGCTCTTTCAAATACCCGGGCGCGGCACACGTCACCATCGTCGCCATCGCAACGGGCCGAGCGATCAAGCTCGAATCCGGTAGATCGCCGATACGCAACGCACAGTCGACGCCTTCGCCGATCAAGTCGACGGCCCGATCAGTCACGCCCAGAATCATGTTGATGCCTGGGTAGCAGACGGTGAATTCTTTAAGGCTATTGATGAATTTCATCTGTGCGAAGGCGCTTGGGATATCGACGCGAAGTCGGCCTGTGAGCGTTATTCCGGATCGATCAAACATTGAGGTCGCAGCAGAAATATCCGCCAGAATTTCCTGTACCCGCTCATAGAACCTCTCGCCCTCGGCGGTGAGGGCGACCTTTCTCGTGGTGCGCTGGAACAAGCGCACGCCCAGTGACTTTTCCAACTCCTGGATATACCGAGTCACCTGAGGTCGCCCGATGTCCAGCGATTCGGCGGCTTTGGTAAAGCTGCCAAGTTCGGCAAGCCTGGCGAACAGTCGCATCGATTGAAGCAATTCCATGACGCTTTCCTATGACACCCGAGTGAATCAAGAGGTTGAACATGATTGTTATCCAAGAATAGAACAATCATGTCTTTTTCCACGCATTTATTGCGCACCTTCAAAAGCGAAAAATGCAGCCAAGGCAGAACCGGTTCTGGTTCGAGGCCATTGATGTGTATTTGGAGATTGGCAATGAAAGCGTGGTTATTGAAAGATTTCGGACTCGACAACCTGCAATTGGGAGAGGTTGCGACCCCGCAACCCAAGGCCGGCGAGTTACTGGTGAAGGTCGGTGCTGTCTCGCTCAACTTTCGCGACAAGGCTATCGTCGACGGCATTTATGAACCGCACAGGGTTCCAAAACCGCTGATTCCCGTAAGTGATGCAGCCGGCACGGTGGTCGCCATTGGTGCCGAGGTCACGCGCTTTAAAGTCGGTGATCGCGTCAACTCCCACCTTTATTCACGCTGGCTGGATGGCGAGCCAGGGCCTAACGAACCCGATTACTGCTTCGGTTCACCGTTACCCGGCGGTCTGGCCGAGTACATGATCATCCATGAAGACAGCGCCGTCGGTGCACCCGACAACATGAGCGACGAAGAGGCGGCAACACTGCCTATTGCTGCGCTCACAGCCTGGTATTCGCTGGTGGACTTTGGAAAAATCCAGCCGGGCCAAACCGTATTGGTTCAAGGCACTGGAGGTGTATCGATATTTGCCGTGCAGATCGCTACTGCACTGGGCGCAAAGGTAATCGCAACATCGAGCAGCGACCAGAATCTGCAAACCGTGAAGGGGCTGGGGGCTGTGGCGGGCATCAATTACAGAACGACGCCGAAGTGGGCGGACGAAGTGCTGAAGCTGACCGAAGGCAAGGGCGTGGATCTGCTACTCGATGTGGCCGGTGGCAGTGGCATCAACCAATCAGTCGCAGCAACCAAGGCATCGGGGCGTATTGCGCAGATCGGCTTTCTGACAGGACAAACCGTTGAACTCAATCTGATGCCACTCATTTTCCGCCAGACAACCATTCGCGGAATCGCCGTGGCGCCGCGTTCGTCATTCGACCGGATGAATACTTTCCTCAACGAGCACGAAATCCGTCCCGTGATCGATCAGGTATATCCGTTCGAAAAAGCACGAGAAGCTTACGAGCATCTCGCGAGGGGAGCATTTGGGAAGGTTGTGATCAAAGTCGCTTGATAACGTGAAGGCGCCAATTCTGGCGCCTTTTTTCTCGCTCATCGCAGCTTGTTCGCCACCAGAATCTGAGCCGGACGAGGCTCAGATTCCGATGTCAACGCATAAGCAGGGGCCGTCGGGCGACCCATTCCATCAAGGCGCTACATGAGTTTGAAAAATCTTGCTAATCACAGTCCACTTGCCATCAACTTTCAGCAGATGAAAAAAGTCGGTGAAAGAGATGCCTGACATGTCGTTGGCGTCGATGCGAGCGCTCGCCGCCGTACCGACGACTTCGACGCGAACGATAGCCGCCGGTGCATCAGGAGAAGGGCGGAAACCCTTGTCGATCCCGTCGAACAGGATTGAAATTGCGCCGCCCGCCAGCTTACCGTCGCCATCGACGCTGAACATGGTCGCTTGTTCACTGAAAGCCGGCTTCATGATGCTGCTTTTGGCCTGCTTGCAGCCCTCAATGTACTGGTTAAGCACCTCGGTGATGGCTTGGTATTCTTCCACGTAAGTCGGTTTGCTCATGTGCTTGCTCCTGCTTCATAGGATTAGTGCAAAAAAGGCATCAGGCTCTGGTGTCAAGCCAGACAGATCCATAACGTGTGTAGGCGGCAGGAATCTCAATGATTTCTTTAAGATCATCTGCAGCGCTGCGAACCCAGAATGGATCTCGGAGCATTTGCCGCCCGACAAACACCAGATCAGCTCGGCCGTTCTGCAAGATTTCTTCAGCCTGACGTCCACTCTGAATCACACCCACAGCGCCTGTTGCTATATGCAACTCCTTACGGAGTAATTCAGCGGCCGGTACTTGGTAACCCGGGTAGGTCTCGACCTTGACCATTTTGATCCCACCGGAGCTGCAGTCGATCAAGTCAACCCCCTGTTCTTTCATCCAGCGACCATATTCGAGAAACGACTCGGGCGTGTTTCCGCCTTCGGCGTAATCAGAACTGGAGATGCGCACGAACAGAGGGCGATCTCCCCAATGAGTTTTGACCTCTTCCAGCACCTCGCGCAGGAAGCGATAGCGACGCTTGGCATCACCGCCATATTCATCGTCACGGTTGTTGGCCAGCGGCGAAAGGAACTCACTCAATAAGTAGCCGTGCGCGGCATGGATTTCCAGCACATCGAACCCAGCGTCGCTGGCACGCCGTGCGGCATCGCCAAAAAGTTTAACCAGACCCGGAATCTCATCAGCCGCAAGTTCGCGAGGAACAGGGCTGGTTTGCGTAAATGGAATCGCCGATGGCGCGATGTGAATCAGACCGGGCAGGTCAGCGTTGCGCCCCGCATGGCCGATCTGAGCGCCGGCTTTTGCACCAAAACCGTGAAGCAATTCTGTTAGCGCCTTCAAGCCGACAACGTGCTCATCGCTCCAGATGCCAAGGTCACCGGCTCCAATACGACCGTCAGCCTGAATGGCCAGCGTTTCGGGAAAAATCAGCGCCGCCTGACCCAGAGCACGAGCGCCGTAATGAACGCGGTGCCAGTCAGTGACGAAACCATCATCCGCCGCCATGTGCATGCACATAGGGGACATGACGACCCGGTTTTTCAGGGTGAGGCCCTTAATTTCATAGGGTGATAACAACAAACTCATCTGTCCGATTCCATAGTGGTGAATATGGAATCCATGCTAACTTTTGCAGCACATTGTCGTAAGTACGCACAATTTTGTGCGGTAGGCACACTTTTTATACCTAGGTGATAACAGTGAAAAAATGTAACCCTCAGGATGAAATCGAGGCTTTCGCGTGTCCCGTCGCGTTCACTGTCGATGTCATTGGTGGAAAGTGGAAATCGCTCATACTTTTTCACCTGATGTCAGGCACGAAGCGCTTCAACGAGCTGCGTCGGCTGATTCCAGATATCACGCAGAGGATGCTCACACTCCAGCTCAGAGAACTGGAGACTGACGGGGTGATTCATCGCGAAATCTATCGCGAGGTGCCACCCAAAGTGGAGTATTCGCTTACATCGTTAGGTAACTCACTCGCGCCATTGGTGAGTGCGATGCGAGAGTGGGGAGCAGTGCATGAACGCACGATCCTGGAACTCAGGCGTTCTGCCGTCTGTGACGACAAACTGGAATCTCTGGTTTGAATCATGGCGATGTTGAGAGGTGAAGGGGGTTGAAACTGCACGAGCGCAATCAACCGCGCGGATGAGGCGAATTTTTGAGATGGCGCTGCGGTTACGAAAAAATCGGGCCGCCACCTTATTTCATGTCACGCCATCGGCTTCGGGCGTGGAGATACGCCGTCAAATCGCTGTAACCTAGTTGCGCTGCAATCTCCGTTGATGACTCTCCTTGCAATTCAAGATGCATTTCCAATTCTGCGCGAATCTGATCGAGCAATTGTCTGAAGGTTGTACCTTGCTCTTCCAGCCGTCTGCGCAAGGTCCTTGGCGTCTGGTGGAGCGACTTCGCCAGATTGTCCAGATTGGGAATTTCACGTCTCGCTAGAGATCGTCGCGCTCCTTCAGCAACCTTGGCTGACCAACCACTGAAATTCCGATGCGCGGCAATCCGTCGATCCAGTTCCTGCGTTAATAATTCCAACATCCCGTGATGACGGGTTTGCATTGGCAGGCTTAAGCTTCGAGGATGAAAATAGAAGCAGTTGATCGAGCAGTCAAACTCGACTCGATCACCAAACCATTGGGTGTACTGCTTGTAATACGACGGACGCGAATGAGTGAACTTTGCCAAAATCGGCTGCACATTGTGTCCTGTACCTCGTCGTAACTGCGCGATGGACATCACCCCGTAGTGTTCGACGACATACCGCGCCAACTCTCCTGGCGCATCGACGTTCAGTTCGACTCCGACGCCGTTTTCGTCATTAACCAACCTTACATTGTCTGTGTCCGAGGCAAGAGGTGCGTACCGGGCCCAAAGGTGCATGGCTGACAAAATATCTGGACTGTACAGGCAAAGATAAGCCAGGACATGCCAGTCCTGGGGTGTGAATAGCGCGAACAATTTTAATCCGATCGCCGGATCGATACGTGCCGCTTCGCGCCACAGTTGATCCAGTTCGATCAGGTTGTAATCCGTACTTTTCCGGGCAACCTGGCTATCAAGGAAGCGCTCCAATACCTGGCCCAACCTGCCGCGATGAAAGCGTTGGGGTGGGCGCTTGGCCGGTTCTAGCTCAATTTTGTCCATTTCTCGCATTGGGAGGACTTGCTCGCAGGTTTCTAATGAAAGGGCATTGCCCGGAAGGGCCTAAATCGAGAGTGCCATGAATACAACAATGCTCGTCAATCAACCCATTGTGATAGTAGCCGGGATTTTCCTCTTCTTCATTTTACTGGAACTCGCTTGTTCGTCGCTTCGTCAGTCGTCAGGTAGTAAACGTGACGTACTCATTGAAGTCATCGGTTCCGGAATATTAGTGATGGTCACATTCCCTTTAGTCATGTGGCTAAGTGGCATGATATTGAATCATGCCATCCCGGAAATGAAGGGCGCGCTGTCCTCTATTCCATGGATCGCAGGATTTGCGTTGTTTCTACTGCTGGATGACATGACCCAATATTGGTGGCATCGCCTGACTCATCGGATTCCCGCTCTTTATGCATTGCATCGCGCACATCATTCCGCACCCTATATGAGTATTCGCATCGTCTATCGCAACAATAGTTTCTACTATCTCTTGATGCCAGGTATCTGGCTATCTGGCGTGTTGATTTATCTGGGGCTCGCACCCGTTTATTATGTTTATTTGGTTATAAAAATGACTGTGATCTTCGCGGCGCACAGCAATGTTGCATGGGACGAAAAACTTTATCGCATTCGTGCTTTACGGCCGATCATTTGGGTTCTGGAGCGAACCATCTCCACTCCATCCACTCATTCTGCGCATCACGGTTTGACTGCAGAGGACGGCGTGACTCACTACAAAGGTAATTTCGGTAACCTGTTGTTCTTATGGGATGTGTTGTTCGGAACAGCCAAAATTACCCGTAGACGTCCGCCAGCATACGGTATCGAACACTTGTCACCGATAACCTGGAAAGAAGAATTGTTCTGGCCAATCGTTCGCTCCCATCGCACGGCACCCAAGGTAAGTGAAGCTAAACAGAAGGTTGCACAATGAGTCGTCATATCGTTCTGCTGTCTGGATCGAATAGATTCAACAGTCAATCAATCAAAGTTGCCCATTATCTGCGCGAGCGGTTAGAAACACTTGAGCTTTGTGACTCAAGCGAACTAATAGATCTGGCGTCGAGCCCGCTACCGCTGTGGCCAGAAGAAGACACTCAGAAAGCCTGGAGTGTCCAGCAATCCATCCTCAAAAAAGCAACAGCATTGATCGTGATTAGCCCTGAGTGGAACGGCATGGCTTGCCCGGCCCTGAAGAACTTCTTTTTGTACGCAGGGCTCAGCGAACTAGGACATAAGCCCGCGCTTCTGGTTGGCGTTTCGGCTGGACTTGGGGGAGCCTATCCAATTACAGAGTTACGTGCTTCGAGCTATAAAAATAGCCGGATCCTGTATTTGCCTGAGCAACTGATTATAAGAAACGTTGAATCAATGCTTAACAGTGAATGCCCTTCAGATGAAAATGATGTTCGCATCCGCGCACGTGCCGATTGGGCTTTGCATGTTCTTTGCCAATACGATGACGCCTTGCGTACGATACGAACTGCAATCAAACATCCACCTGAGTTCTCTACGGGGATGTGAGACTGTCGAGCCTCAACAAGTTTAATAAATAAGGCTGCGTATATATACGTTGGTTTCAACCAGGTCGATGCAGAAGTATTCAGTGTCGAATCAGCAGGGTGTTGCATCGACTGGTTGATCCAAGTCAAAACGGACACGCGGCTCCGGTCGTTCAGTAACGTCTGCTAATGGCCGATAGCTGCGGTCAAGGTCAACTATTTCCAACTCAGCGCAGACATCGCACAGGATGGTGCTGGATTATATCCAGACGTCGTTCAAGGCCGTTCTTTCACCATCTTCATGCCCGGTATTCAAAATACCTCGTGGCTCGATCATCATCAGTTTTGTTTCACCTTTAGCAGCCGTCCGATGTTCAACACCACGGGGTACTACATACAGTTCACCCGGGCTCACATAGACGCAGCCATCCGGCAGGTCGATGCGCAAGGTGCCCTCCAGGACAAGAAATGCTTCGTCGGTCTCAGGATGTGAGTGCCAGATGAATTCGCCTTCGATTCGCACAACCTTGAACTGGTAGTCATTCATCTCTGCAACAACCCTGGGACTCCATTGCTGTTCGATGAGCGACGCTTTACGTGCCAGGTTTACAGGAACTGATGATTGTTGATGACGGAGCTTTGACATGACGGATCCTCTTTGGTCGAAGTCGTCATCCTATAGAGCATGGAGCAGGGCGCTCTTGTACGATCCTGCAAGTCAGCGCGCGGCCCGCAATCGTTCCAGCCAGCGCATGGGCGGAACTCCGTAGCAGCGGCTGAAGTGTCGCGTCATATGACTTTGATCGTGGAAACCCGCGACGAGGGCCGCATCCACCAAGGTGAAACCTTCAAGCACCAATGCGCGGAACCGATCCAGACGGCGCAGGGTGACAAATCGGTAAGGGCTCGTACCGTAAAGTGTTCTGAAGTCGCGTGACAGGCTCCAGCGTTCGCGCCCACTGGCATGTTCCAGCATCTCCAGCGAAATGCATGTGTGCAGATGTTCCAGGATGAATGCTCTGGCGCGCTCGGCTGCGCGGTAATCCAGACGCTTGCGCCCGCGCGGCTTGCCGCCGACCGCACGCAACGCCATCGCCAGGTCATACAGCGCGTCCTGTTCCTCCAGTATTTCCAGTGGATGATCCACCGCTTGCACGAATGCTTCACTGGCCTGGAACAGACGCGGATCGCTCGACAGTCCCCCTGCGATAAAGGGCAAGGGTTCCCCACCCAGAACGTTCTGGATCAATGACGGATCAACGTAGGCCATTCGATAACGAAAGCCTGCGTCAGTGCCGGCCATGCCATCGTGGAGTTCGTCGGGGTGAAGCACGAGCGTGTTGCCGGGAACACCGTGGCGCAGCGAGCCTGCGTAGTGAAAGCTCTGAACGCCCGCCAACGTACGGCCGATCGAGTAGGTGTCGTGTCGATGAGGATCGTAGCCGTGGCTGCCGAACCACGCTTCGATACGCTCGATGCCCCCAGGCTGAACACTGCGGATGACCCAGTCGGCGGTGCCGGCTTGGCCATTTTTCTGATCCATGAATGTGTACCTTCCCGATTCTGCGCGTTGGTGGTGAAGATTTGTCTGTCGGAAATATACAAGTGAGGGTATTTAGATGTCTGTTCCTGACCTAAAGCGGTCTTTAACGACGGCCATCAACTTCACGAGTATCAGCTTATACCTGCGCTGACATCCGGTGATGCTCCAGCAAGAAGTCGACGAACAATCGCACCCGCGCCGGCATTGCCGGGCCACCGACGAATACCGCATGAATCGGTTCCTGATCCCCCGGGTTCCAGTCTTGCAACAGCGCAATCAGGTCGCCGCGCTGCAGATCCTCGCTCACGCTGAACTCTCCGATACGTGCAATGCCGGCGCCCATTCGCGCGAGTTGTGCCAGCGCTTCACCACTGCTGCATTCGATGTTGCCGCTGACCTTCAGGGAAAACGCTTTGCCATCACGGATGAATGGCCAGTTGGGTTCGGCACGCCGGAAGTTGAAGCGCAGGCAGTTGTGCTGCAACAGGTCCTCCGGTTCCTGGGGGATGCCGTGGCGCTGCAGATACTCGGGCGATGCCACTACTACCTGGCCGGTAGTGCCGATCCTGCGTGCGGTCAGCGGGCTGTCGGGCAGATGGCCGAAGCGCACCGCGACGTCGGCCTGTCCGCCAAGAATGTCGACCACTTCGTCGCCGAGGGTGAGGTCGACGACGATGTTCGGGTAACGGGCGCTGAAAGCTGCGACCAAGGGAACGATGGCCAGACGGCCGTGGCCAAGGGCGGCACTGACGCGCAATCGCCCTCTGGGCACGCCTTGGTCGGCAATGGCTTCTTCGACCTCGTCCATGTCGGCGAGGATACGCCGGGCGCCGCGCAGGAACGCTTCGCCCTCGGCGGTGAAGGTGATCGCCCGGGTGCTGCGCAGCAGCAAGCGAGTGCCAAGCCGTTGCTCGGTGCGCGCAATGATCCGGCTGACTGCCGAGGGTGTCAGGCCCAGCGCACGCGCGGCCGCCGAGAGGCTGCCTTCCTGCGCGACGGTGGTGAACACGCTCATTTCACCTGACCTGCCGTTGAAATCCACTTGTGCCTCCTACGCAAAGGTGATTGCCAAAAATGCTATCTACCGCCTGAAAAGACGGGATCGTAGCATTGGCGGCATAGATAAGGAGCTTTCCATGCGTATCAATCCACCACTTGTTGCACTCGCCATCGGTGCCTTCGGCATCGGCGTCACAGAATTCGCCCCCATGGGCATGTTGCCGGGTATCGCTGCGGATCTGGGTGTTTCCATTCCCGCTGCCGGTTTGCTGGTCAGTGCTTATGCGCTGGGGGTATTGCTCGGCGCACCGCTGATGACCCTGACCACCGGCAAGATTCCCCGGCGCTATCTGCTGATCGGGCTTATGGCGATTTTCACCCTCGGTAATCTGATGTCAGCGTTGGCCACCGATTACTACAGCCTCATGGTTGCCAGGGTCGTGACCTCACTGAACCACGGTGCCTTCTTTGGCGTTGGCTCCGTCGTCGCCGCCACCCTGGTCGCCCCGGAGAAACGTGCCGGTGCGGTTGCGGCGATGTTCATGGGCCTGACTCTGGCGACCATCGGCGGTGTGCCGCTGGCCGCCTGGTTTGGCGAAATGTTTGGTTGGCGCACGGCTTTCTGGGGGATTACCGGCCTCGGCGTGGTGACCATGGCCGCGTTGTGGTTCGCCTTGCCCAACGTGCGGGCGCCGCAAAGCGTCGGTGTCATGGCAGAAATTCGAGTGTTGGGGCGCGGCCCGGTGCTGGCCGCGCTGGCCCTGACCGTCGTCGGCTCGAGCGCGATGTTCACCGTCTTCACCTACATCGCACCGATCCTCAGCAGCGAGACCCATGCGTCCACCGCCTTCATCACCGCGATGCTGATGCTTTACGGTGTCGGGTTGACGCTGGGCAACATGTGGTGCGGCAAGGCCGCTGACCGCTCGATCGATCGCACCCTGATCGTCTCGCTGAGCGTGCTGATTCTGGTCTTGTTGGCGTTCACCGTACTGATGCGTTGGCCGCTGCCGGCCGCCGTGGCCATTCTGATCTGGGGTATTGCCAGCTTTGCTTTGGTGCCGCCACTACAGATGCGCGTCATGGAAGCGGCCAAGGACGCGCCCAATCTGGCCTCGGCGGTGAACATCGGCGCGTTCAACTTCGGCAATGCGATTGGCGCGGCGCTGGGCGGCGCGGTGATCAGCAGCGGGCTGGGTTATCCGGCGATCTCCCTGGCCGGCGCGGCAATGGCGGGCCTGGGGCTGCTGATGGTGTTGGGGTTTGCGTGGCGTTCCAGAACGGTTGAAGCCGCGGTGGTGTGACACGTTCAACAATGCTCGGCGAGTTGTCAGTCATTCATAGGGTGAGTAAGCTGCCCCCATGAATCAGCCATCCCTCTCTACCTCCTCGCCGAGCACTCGCGGCCCCGCCGAACACGACATTCGTGACCAGATTGTCGCCGCGGCCAACGAGCACTTCAGCCAATACGGCTACGGTAAAACCACGGTTTCCGACCTGGCCAAGGCCATCGGTTTTTCCAAGGCCTACATCTATAAATTCTTTGATTCCAAGCAGGCGATTGGCGAGGCTATTTGCGCCAACTGTCTGGGACAAATCGCTGCAGCAGTCGAGCACGCGGTTAACGCGGAAGCGCTTTCAGCCACCGAGCGTTTGCGCAGGTTGGTGAAAACCGTGATCGCCACGGGTGTGGACCTGTTCTTCAACGATCGCAAGCTCTACGACATCGCGGCGTTTTCCGCCTCGGAGCGCTGGAACAGTGCGCAAGTGTATGAAGCGCAGATCAAGGCCTTTATCCTCGACATCGTGCGTCAAGGTCGAGAAGCGGGGGAGTTCGAACGCAAGACGCCGCTGGACGAGACCGTCGAGTCGATCAATCTGGCGCTGCGACCTTTCGTCAATCCGCTGCTGTTGCAACACAATCTGGATTTGATCGAGCAAGCGCCCACGCTGACCACCAATCTCATCCTGCGCAGCCTGATGCCTTGACCCATCGCTGAGCAAGCTTTTCAGGCGATTAGAGTCAAGGCAACATCCCCCTCATTACGTTTCCTGCCCACCGGCACATCAGTGCCGGGAGGGCATTGAATTTAGTCTTATGTGACCATTGACTGAATCGGTCACATGGATAATATGGTTTCGCTGTAGTGCTCGATGTTCTATTCCAGTGATCTCCATAGAGTCCAATAATGAAAAAAACAATGCTCAAGAGCCCCGTGGGCCTGGCCTTCGTGCTTGCGTCTTCCAATGTGTTTGCCGGTGGCTTTGCACTCAACGAACAAAGCATCAGCGGGATGGGATCCGGTTTTGCCGGTCGATCTTCATCAGCCGAAGACGCCAGTACGGTCTACGGCAACCCGGCGGGCATGGCGCGGCTTAAACGGGAGCAGGTGAGCGTGGGCGCGGCGACGCTGTTCGCCAAGTCTGATATCAGCCGCACGCGCAGTACGTTCGGCGGTAATGAAGACGGCGACATGGTGCCAACGACCACCGTGCCCATGGGGTATTACGTCAAACCGATTGATGACCACTGGGCATTCGGCGTCGGATTTTATGTGCCGTTCGGGCTGATCACCGACTACGGCAGTGGTTTTGCCGGACGCTATTACGCCAACAAGAGTGAAGTCACCACGCTGACTTTCCAGCCGACCATCAGCTACGCCTTTAACGAAAAAGTCTCGATCGGCTTCGGTCCGACCATTAACCGTATCAGCGGCGAGATATCCGGCATGGTGCCCAATCCACTCAGCCCGGGGCGTAATGACGGCAAGCTGAAAAGCACGGGTGATGATACCGCGCTGGGCTTCAACGCCGGTGTGCTGGTGCAGGCGACAGACCAGACCCGCCTGGGGCTGACCTATCACTCCAAAGTCAGTTACCACCTGGATGCGAAAACCAAGGTCACCGATGGCATCTTCAGCGTGCTGGGCGTGAGCGGTCGCAGCTATGACGCGTCGCTGGACGTGGACACGCCGGAGTCGGTGGACGTTTCGGTTACGCATCAATTCAATAACGACTGGACGCTTTATGTCGGCAGTACCTGGACGCGCTGGAGCCGCTTCAAGGAGCTGACGATCGAGAACAGTGGCTTGCCGCCGTTGCTGAGTGGCCAGTTGGGGACGATTAGCGAAGAGCAGAACTGGCACGACACCTGGGCTCACGCGATCGGTGCGGCCTATCAATTGAATAACCAATGGGTACTTCGTGCCGGTTTCTCGGTTGATCAGTCACCGGCCAACAACACCAATCGGGGGCCGCGCATTCCGACGGGCGACCGCAAGGTGCTCAGCTTCGGGGCGGGCTGGACGCCGGTGGAAAATGTCACGATCGACCTGGCTTATTCCTACCTTTGGGAGGAGAGCGTCGAGGTTAACGACACCTCGGCATCGAGAGGTGCCTACAGTGCCAGATACAAGAACAGTGCGAGCGGGCTTGGGACTTCTGTGAGCTACCGTTTTTAGTCGGGCCTGTCGGTCGATTCGTGGTTCGATCTCGCAGGTGGTAAGGATGTAGGGTGTGACTATTGACGATATTGGTCACAAGACTGAGAATATGATGATCATCCTATTCCACAGTAAGTGAACCTATGCGCCGGCTCCGACTTTTCCCCATTGCCGCATGCTTGTTGCCTCTAGCCCTGACCGCCTGTGGCGAATCTTCCAGTGTTGCAGATCCCCGTACACAGGCGCCGCTGGTCAGATCCGCTGCGGTACAAGCGTCACCTGACATCGCTCGTTCTTTCACCGGTGTCGTGGCGGCGCGCGTTCAGGGCGACCTAGGGTTTCGCGTATCGGGCAAAGTGCTCGAACGTCTGGTTGATACGGGGGAGGTCGTCAAGCGCGGGCAGCCGCTGATGCGTCTCGACCCGATCGACCTCGGACTGCAAGCGCGGGCGCAGCAGGCGGCGGTCATCGCTGCTCGCGCCAGCGCCAAACAGACCGCCGACGATGAGGCTCGCTATCGCAAACTGGTCGGCGTTGGCGCCATTTCGGCATCAGCCTACGATCAGTTCAGAGCCGCCGCGGAGACTGCAAAAGCGCAGCTCAACGCCGCGCAAGCGCAAGCCGATGTAGCGCGCAATACCTCGGGTTATGCGCTGCTGGTCGCTGATGCGGACGGCGTAGTGGTGGAAACGCTCGCCGAGCCAGGACAAGTGGTCAGCCCGGGACAACCGGTGGTGCGCCTGGCCCGTGCAGGTCAGCGCGAAGCCATCGTGCATCTACCCGAAACGTTGCGCCCGGCTGTCGGCTCCACCGCGCAAGCCAGCCTCTACGGCATGAATTCAGCGGCTGTCACGGCAAAACTGCGGCTGCTTTCGGACTCGGCAGACCGCACAACGCGCACGTTCGAAGCGCGCTATGTGCTCGAAGGACCGTTGGCCAACGCGCCGATCGGTGCGACCGTCACCCTCAGCATTGCCGAGGGCGCCTCCCAGACACAGGCCTTACAAGTTCCCATCGCTGCTGTTTACGACGCGGGTAAAGGTCCAGGTGTGTGGTTGATCGCCGGAACACCGGCAACAGTGACCTGGCGAGCGGTTCAGGTGCTGGGGTTGAGTGATGATTCGGCCCGCATCGCCGGCGACCTCGCTGCCGGTGAGCAGGTTGTAGCGTTGGGCGCCCATCTGCTGCGCGATGGCGAAGAAGTACGGTTGCCGCAGATGAGCGAAGCCAGCGTTGCCGGGAGCCGTCCATGAGTCAGGGGCGCTTCAACCTTTCGGCCATCGCCGTGCGCGAGCGGGCAATCACGGTTTTCCTGATTTTTCTGATCGCTGTTGCAGGGACGTTGTCGTTCTTTAAGTTGGGACGTGCGGAAGATCCACCGTTTACGGTCAAGCAGCTGACCGTGATTACCGCGTGGCCGGGCGCGACGGCGCAAGAGATGCAGGATCAGGTCGCCGAACCCCTTGAAAAGCGCCTGCAAGAACTCAAGTGGTACGACCGCTCGGAAACCTACACACGCCCTGGACTGGCGTTCACGATGGTGTCGTTGCTCGATAGCACGCCGCCCTCGCAAGTGCAGGAAGAGTTCTATCAAGCACGCAAGAAACTCGACGATGAAGCCATCAGGCTGCCGGCCGGTGTGATCGGGCCGATGGTCAACGATGAGTTTTCCGACGTGACCTTCGCGCTGTTCGCCTTGAAAGCCAAAGGCGAGCCGCAGCGCTTGCTGGTGCGTGATGCCGAAGCCATGCGCCAGCGTCTGCTGCACGTGCCGGGGGTGAAGAAGGTCAACATCATCGGTGAGCAAGCCGAGCGCATCTACGTTTCATTTTCCCATGACCGCTTGGCGACCCTCGGCTTGTCGCCGCAGGACATCTTCGCCGCGCTGAACAGTCAGAACGTGCTGACGCCCGCCGGGTCCATCGAAACCAATGGGCCACAGGTGTTTCTGCGTCTGGACGGTGCTTTCGACAAGGTGCAGAAAATTCGCGAGACACCGGTCTCCGTGCAGGGCCGCACGCTCAAGCTCTCTGATGTGGCGACGGTTGAACGCGGTTACGAAGATCCGGCGACCTTTGTTGTGCGCAATGACGGCGAAGACGCGCTGCTGCTGGGTGTGGTGATGCGCGAGGGCTGGAACGGTCTCGATCTGGGCAAGGCGCTGGATGCGGAGACCGCGCGGATCAATGCGGAAATGCCATTGGGCATGACCCTCGCCAAAGTCACCGACCAGGCAGTCAATATCGACTCGGCGGTCGGCGAGTTCATGGTCAAATTTTTTGTCGCGCTGCTGGTGGTCATGCTCGTGTGCTTTCTGAGTATGGGCTGGCGAGTAGGCGTGGTGGTCGCCGCCGCAGTGCCGTTGACCCTGGCGATCGTGTTCGTGGTGATGGCCGCCACCGGCAAGAACTTCGATCGGATTACCCTCGGGTCATTGATCCTCGCGCTCGGGCTGTTGGTCGATGACGCGATCATCGCCATTGAAATGATGGTGGTGAAAATGGAGGAGGGCTACGATCGCATCAAAGCGTCCGCGTATGCCTGGAGCCATACGGCGGCACCGATGCTGTCCGGTACGCTGGTGACGGCGATCGGCTTTTTGCCCAACGGTTTTGCCCAGTCCACTGCCGGCGAGTACACCAGCAATATGTTCTGGATTGTCGGCATCGCACTGATCGCTTCCTGGGTCGTTGCGGTGGCGTTCACCCCGTATCTGGGCGTGAAGTTGTTGCCGGACATCAAGAAGGTTGAAGGTGGCCACGCGGCGATCTACAACACGCCGAATTACAACCGTTTCCGCCGGCTGCTGACCGCGGTGATCGCTCGCAAATGGCTGGTGGCGGGCACGGTGGTCACGCTGTTTTTCGTCGCGGTTCCTGGCATGGGGCTGGTGAAGAAACAGTTCTTTCCGACCTCCGACCGCCCCGAGGTGATGATCGAGGTGCAAATGCCCTACGGCACCTCGATCGAGCAGACCAGCGCCGCGTCCGCCAAGGTTGAAGCCTGGTTGCACAAGCAGGATGAGGCAAAAATCGTCACGGCCTATATCGGCCAGGGTGCGCCACGTTTCTTCTTGGCGATGGCGCCAGAATTACCCGATCCTTCTTTTGCCAAAATCGTCGTGCTGACGGACAGTCAGGAAGCACGCGAAACCCTCAAGTTGCGCTTGCGTGAAGCGGTTGCTGAAGGCCTCGCGCCGGAGGCTCGTGTGCGGGCCACGCAAATTGTCTTTGGTCCTTATTCGCCGTTTCCGGTTGCCTACCGGGTGATGGGGCCTGATCCGGCGAAGTTGCGCGACATCGCCGAGCAGGTCCGCGGCGTGCTGCAAGACAGCCCGATGATGAGAACGGTGAACACTGATTGGGGACCGCTGACCCCGACATTGCATTTCAATCTCGATCAGGACCGCCTGCAAGCCGTGGGGCTGACCTCGAACGCGGTCGCCCAGCAACTGCAGTTCCTGCTGAGCGGAGTGCCGATCACCGCGGTGCGCGAGGATATTCGTTCTGTGCAGGTTGTTGGGCGTGCCGCTGGCAATATCAGGCTCAACCCGGCGCAAATCAAAGGCTTCACTCTGGTCGGCGCGGCGGGACAACGCATCCCGTTGTCGCAGATCGGCGAGGTCGATGTGCGCATGGAAGATCCGATTCTGCGGCGCCGCGACCGCACACCGACGATCACTGTGCGTGGCGACATTGCCGAAGGTTTGCAGCCTCCGGATGTGTCGGGTGAGATCCTCAAGCAATTGCAGCCGATCATTGAAAAACTGCCTTCGGGTTACCGAATCGAGCAGGCGGGCGCCATCGAGGAATCCGGCAAAGCGGGCAAGGCGATCCTGCCCTTGCTGCCGATCATGATCGCCATGACGTTGCTGATCATCATGGTGCAGGTGCGTTCGATCGCGGCGATGATCATGGTCTTCCTCACCTCGCCATTAGGCTTGATTGGTGTGGTGCCGACGCTGCTGATCTTCAATCAGCCATTTGGCATCAATGCGCTGGTCGGGTTGATTGCGCTGTCGGGGATCCTGATGCGCAATACGCTGATTCTGATCGGGCAGATCCATCACAACACGCTGGAAGGACTGGACCCGTTCCATGCCGTGGTCGAAGCCACTGTGCAACGTGCGCGGCCGGTACTGCTGACGGCGCTGGCGGCCATTTTGGCGTTTATTCCACTGACACACTCGGTGTTCTGGGGCACGCTGGCCTACACCCTGATTGGCGGCACGTTCGTCGGCACCATCATGACGCTGGTGTTCCTGCCGGCGATGTATTCCATCTGGTTCAAGATCCGCCCTGAGCACGAGGTTCAGACCGAAACAGTCAAACTGGCGTAGTGACAACGCCTGCAATCGAGGCCCGCTTTGGCGGGCCTCTTTGTTCCCACGTCAAAGGGTGGTGATCTGCCCGTTGCGATCCAGCTCATACACCTTGTTGCCCTGCAATTTCTCCTTCAGCCACCGCTCCGCTTTGCCCAGCGGTCGCTGCCGCGCCCACAGCAAATCCACACCAATCTGCCAGTCGGTATGCGGATACGCCGAGAGCTGTAGCTCCACCAGCTCACCCTTGGCCAGTTCACGCTGAACAAGCTGGCGGGGCAGGGTGGCCCAACCGAGCCCGGCGCGGACCATTTCCAGTAACGCCAGATAGCTTTCCGCTTGCCACAACTGGGTCGAGCGCAGGTATTCGCTGCTCGGCAGTTTGCTCGCGTGGGCGCTGAAGGCCAGGCGCCGATGGACGTGCAGGTCGTCGAACGTGACGTTATCGAGTTGCGCCAATGGATGGTCGGGGTGGCAGACGTGCAGCATGATCAGCTTGCCCAGTTGCTGAAACGCCAGCTCCTTGGGATAGCCGGGCTGTGAGAACGCCACACCGAGTACCGCTTCGCCGCTGCTGACCAGTTCGCTAACGTCGCCGTAAACCGGATGGCGGATGATCAGGTCGACAAAGGGGAACGCGGCTTCGAAGGCTTTGAGCACCGGCATGATCGGCCCGTACGGCGTTTCAATGGCGAGCGTCAGGCTGGTTTCGACGCTGTCCGAAAGGCAGTCAGCGTGGGCTTCGAAGGTCATGCAGCGTTCGAGCACGGCTTCGGCCTGCACCAGCAATTTGTGGCCGCTGGCGGTGAGGGCAGGGCTGCGGTTGCTGCGGTCGAACAGGTCGACGCCAAGGTCGGTTTCGAGGTTGGCAATCGCCGCGCTGATGGTCGATTGAGTCTTGCCCAGTTTGCGCCCGGCGGCGGAAAACGATCCGCTTTTGACCACTTGGACGAACATCAACAGTTGATCGAGTGAGAAGCGCAAGCGGTGAACTCCCGGTCGAAAATGAAGGTTTGGAGCGGCTAACGAATGCCTGATTGTGCCATCGAAAAAAGCGATGGTTGCTAATTTGTTTCATCGCAATAAACGTTCAAATATGGCCCCGCGTCAAACGATCTCCGGGGCGGATCTGACTTTCAAACGCCCCTGAGCATGCCCGCGATCTCAACAGATGCCGCACCTTCAGGAGCGTGTGAAATGACCACACAACGCATTCATCCGGTGGACGAGGTTTTGCCACTGCGACAGTTGTTCACGTTTGGCTTGCAGCATGTGCTGGTGATGTACGCGGGAGCGGTGGCGGTGCCGCTGATTCTTGGCAGTGCGATGGGGCTGACCTCGGCGCAGGTGGTGTTGCTGATCAACGCCAACTTGTTGACCTCTGGCGTGGCGACGCTGATTCAAACCCTCGGTTTCTGGAAGTTCGGCGCGCGGCTGCCGCTGATTCAGGGCTGCTCGTTTATTGCCCTGGCGCCGATGATCATGATCGGCAAGGAATTCGGCCTCAGTCAGATTTTCGGCGCGGTGATCGCGGCAGGCTTTATCACTATTGCACTGGCGCCGGTGTTCAGCCGCTTGCTGCGGTTTTTTCCGCCGGTGGTGATTGGCAGTCTGATCACCATCATCGGCATCTCGCTGATGCCAGCAGCGGCGATCTGGCTGGGCGGTGGCAATCCCGACTCGGCGGATTTTGGTAATCCCGCGAACTTGTTGCTGGGCCTGGCCACGGTCAGCGTAACGCTGGTAATTTACGCCAAGTTCAAGGGCTTCATCGGCAACCTCAGCGTGCTGATTGGCTTGTTCGTCGGCAGTCTGATCGCAGCGGCTTGCGGCATGACTCACTTCAATCGGGTCAGCGAAGCGGCGTGGTTTGAGCTGAGCGCGCCGATGGCATTCGGCGCGCCGGAATTCGCGCCGGTGCCGATTCTGATCATGACCCTGGCGATGCTGGTGATCATGGCCGAGACCACCGGCAACTGCCTGGCGATCGGCAAACTCACCGGAAAACCGACCACGCAACAAACCCTCGGCAACGCGTTTCGCGCCGACGGCTTGTCGACCATGCTCGGCGGCTTGTTCAACAGCTTTCCCTACAACGCCTTCACCCAGAACACCGGTTTGATTGCGCTCTCAAACGTGAAAAGCCGCTTCGTCGTGGCCGCCGCCGGGTCAATCATGGTGCTGATGGGTTTGTTCCCGAAACTCGGTGCTTTGATCGCCGCGGTACCGACTCCGGTGCTCGGCGGCTGTGCGATCGTCATGTTCGGCATGACCACGGTGGCGGGCATTCAAGAACTGTCGCGGGTGCAATTCGAGGGCACTCGCAACGGCATCATCGTCGCCGTATCGGTAAGTGTCGGAGTGCTGCCAATGTCCTTTCCGGCGCTGTTCGAACACGTTGGGCCAACGCTGAAACTGGTACTCGACAGCGGGATTTTCCTCGGCGCGATCACCGCCATTGTCCTCAACATCCTGCTCAACAACGATAAAAAATCGACCGAAACCATCGGCGCTGAACTGGCCGACTGACTTTTGTTTTCCACTGCCCAGGAGTTACCCATGAATCAATTCACTCAGCTCATTCCGGCCGGCGTCAGCGAGCTTGATCTGGCCTTGCTGCGCCAGACCATCGCCTTGTCCGAGGCATCGAAACAACGCGGTCGCCATCCGTTCGCGGCATTGGTGGCGGATCGCAACGGCAAGGTGATTGTCGAAGCGGGGAACAACTCGATGCCGCCGCAAGGCGATCCGACTCAGCATGCCGAGTTGGTGGCGGCCGCCGCAGCGGCAAAACTGCTGTCGCCGCAAGAGCTGGAACTGTGCACGCTGTACACCAGCGCCGAACCTTGCTGCATGTGCGCCGGCGCGGTGTATTGGACCGGGATCGGGCGGGTGGTTTATGCCTTGTCGGAGCATGCGTTACTGGGATTGACCGGTGACCATCCGGAGAACCCGACGTTCTCGCTGCCATGCCGCGAGGTGTTCGCCAAGGGGCAGCGCAAGGTCAGTGTGTTGGGGCCGATGCTGGAGGGGGAGGCGGCTGAGCCGCACAAGGGTTTTTGGTCGTAACCAGCTTTGCAACGAAGCTCGAATGGGGGTGAGGTTGCGCTATCCAGAGACTTAAGAGCACTTGCTCGCCGAGAGGGAGAAGGTGCGAAGTTTTGGAACTGCCAGCCCTCGGCCGATGCCGAATGAGTAACCAGAACGAGGGCAAAGCAATGACTGAAGAAACAGCACAATTTCCAGAGGAAGAAGTACCGGATCAATCGACGCCGGCGCATTCCACAGAGGAAGAGCAAAAGCGCCTTAAAGATTTTAACAAGGAAGGCATCCCGCCCGGCAGTTGCTGATCGGTAGGCTCGGGACACATCGGCGCGTCGCTTTGCGACGCGCCATGAGGCGTTGGCCCGTGCCTGTGCGGCCATCGGCGGGGATTTCAAGCGTGTGTGTCAACGCTGAGTGTCATTTGGATCAATGTTGCCTGCAGCGCGTGGAGGTTGCCAGCGCATACAGAAATCTGATTTTGAATCTCGATTGTTCTTTGAGCCTTCTCTTCTTCTGGCATATTCATTCTTTCGGTTTTAGCCAGCTCTGCTCTGCGAGTTGCAAGTTGTTGCTGTATCTCGGCAATTTGTTTTTTTATGAGCTCGACTGCACTAATAGGCTGTTTGACCGTATTAACACCTTCTTCGCTGGACTCAATTCTAATCTTGTCGTCGCTTGTGGTTTTCTTCGTAAGTGCTAGATGATTTTGCGAATCTGATTTTATGTGTTGGTTGTTCTCTGGTTTTTTCTTATAGATGGTTACGCTCATTGCACTGATTTTTGGCATGGCTAATTCTCTTGGCTTTCTCGCCTATAGGGCGGTGGGGCTATTGATCTCACACGGTTGCGCGTGAGTGCTCACTACGCCTTTTATGGTAATGAGTCTTCTGCGTGTGGATATAGGAATTGTCTTGTTTTTATGCGCCATGGCTAGACGCGCAGAAACGACAAGGCTCTGAATAAATCAGAGCCTTGATGTTGAAGATTGAAGAATTGAACGTGTTATTTCGATGTGTCTACGCTGGTAGAGCAAGAAAGCCGGTAATGCTCATAGTTCAAATCCTTTAGCCTTTCTGGAAGCTTGTAGGGGGCGGGGCAACTCTTGCCCTGCCACTTGATTGTGATGATGCCTTGATCTTTGGTAACAAGCGCTAACGCCTTGCCGGTGGGGTCGGAAAGTGCCAGTTGTTTACCTTCGGCGTCCATCAATACGGCTCCGAATGGGAGGGGTTTGCCCTCGGCATCGTAGAGTTCGAACTGGATCCGTCTCCCTTTGCTGCCTTCGAAGCGCGCAAGCACTACTGAACCTCGTCTCGGTACGAGTTGTTGAGTGGCGTTGTCCAGCTCTATGTCACCGCCGAGATTTCGTGTGTCCAGTGTCACCCAATTCACGCGATAGGGCTGTGCGTTTGGAAGGACGGCATAGCCGTTGAGGCCGGTTTTCACGCCGGAGTAGCTGCTGACTTCTACCCCTGACATGCCAGGCACTTCCACCATTGCGAATGTTTCGCCGACGGTCTGGCCCATGTTGATTCCCCCCGCGTGAGCCACGATCGATCCGGCCGCGCTCAGGTTCTGTGATTCATAACCGCTGCCTCGGCTGTAGCCCAATCCCAGATCGCCCATCGCTGTACGGGTACTCAGGCTGAGTGAGCCGGAGCGATCACCTTGCACACTGCGCCCGGTCTGTACGGAATAGTAGGTGTCACTGTCTTCAGTCAGATAACCATTGATCCCGGCTTGTGTACTGGTGCCGGTATTCTGATGATTGCTGGAAATGTAGGCGCGAGGTGCGCGAGGTGTCGATCCGAGCGGGAATGAGATCGAAACGCTCAGTTGGGTGTCGTGAGTGGTGTCACCGCGTGCGCCGAACTCTTCGGTTTTACTCAAACTGATGTTGTAGTTCAGGTCGCGCCAATTGTTGTTGTAACCGGCGGAGAAGCTGCGCGAGCCGCCGCGATCCCAATAGCGCTGATCACTGGCATTCAAGTACAGCGAGCCGTACTGGCGCGCTTCGCCCAGGGTCTGGTTGACCGTGAGGTCGGTACGGGTTTTGGCGTTACCTGCGCGCCGCGTAGCGCCGGTGCTGGTGTCCTGAACGTGGTCGGTCAGCGTGCGGTAACCCTCGGTCGAATAACGATAGGCGGCGAGGGTGAAGCTGGTATCGGTGCCGGTGAAGGTCTTTGCATAGAGCGCGCGTACGCTGCTGCCCTGGGTCGTTTTACCGAATGCCTTGCTGGACGATTGAGTCACGTCCAGCGACATCGCGCCAATCGAAGTGTTCTTCGCCGCACCGACGGAAAGCGCCTTGAAACCATTGCTGGCCTGAATGCCGGCAATGCCTGTCAGGTTGCTGGTCAGACCGTAGGCGAAAGTGCCGCCCAGGAAGGCCGGCTTGTCGTAGCCCTCGCTGTTGTTGTTGAATTTGCCGCTCGACAGGCTGTACTTCAACTGTCCCTCACGCACCATCGTCGGCAAGGCGGAGAACGCCTGCCGGGTGACCTTGCGCCGACCATCCGCCTCGACAATGGTGATCTCCAGATCGCCATTGGAACCCGATGGATAGATATCACTGATCTCGAACGGCCCCGGCGGCACGTTGGTGGTGTAAAGAATGTAGTTATCCTGGCGGACCTCGATCTTCGCATTGGTTTCAGCCACGCCACGAATGATCGGCGCATAGCCGCGCTCGCTGTCTGCGCGCATGCCCTCATCAGAGGCCACCTTGACGCCTTGATAGCGCACGCTGTCGAACAGATCCGAATCGGAAAATATTTCACCCGCACTCAGTTGCCCCTTGATCGCCGTGAGGTCGCGCTGGATGAACGTGCGATTGCTGACAAACCGATTGGGCCGGCCGGTGGCACTGCTCAGATTGGACTCGTTGCGCAAACGCCAGGCACCGAAGTTGATGCCGTTGCGCAGCCCCAGATTATTGGAGATTTGCGTCGAGTAATCGGTTTTGCTGCGGGTGCTGCTCAACTGATAGTTGATGAATCCGGCGGCCACGCCATCGTCCCAAAGCTCTGGGTCAACATAGCCGCGCATGCCGCGTGCCATAGCAACCTGCGGCACGCTGATATTGAGGCGCAGGCGGTTGGCGTCAAAACTGATACTGGCTTGCTCGATCATCGACGCAAGATCGTAGTGATCGGCAGGCCGTTGCTCATCAACCAGACCTTGCTCACGCAGTTTGCTCATGTCCACACCCAGCTGCTGTAACAATTCCAGGGTGATACGTGGCTCGACTTTGCCGTTGAGCGGGTTGGCCGCGAAATCAACGTCGCGACGCCCGACCAGCGTGCCGTTGCTGAAAACGTCAACGCGATATCGGCCTGGCAGAACGCTGTTGGCATTCAACAAAGGTTGCAGATCGACCGCCGATGAACCTTCCAGAAACAAGGTATTGAACGCTTCACCCGCTACCGCGGCCGGGGCTTCGGCACCCATGGCGAAGCCACAAATGGCCATGTTGATGGCAAAGCACAATGGATGCAGGCAGCCCAACGCCGTTTTGCTTTTATGGCGCACAACGTGATGCTTTACACAACTTGAAGATGTGTGGTGTTGGGAGGAGAACATGCAATTTGCCTTATCAGTCCGTGTTGCTTCAACCGGAGTCCGGAACTCGTAAATAGCTTGTGAATTGGCGGGGTGGGGCGAGGAAGTTACTGGGCGGATGCATCTTTCACGCGCTCGGCATGACTTTCGGTAGCGCTGAGTGGTGCATCGAATCGTTGTTGTGCGCCGTAATCATTAATGGCCGAAAAAGTCAGGCGTGGAGAACCGGATGGCAACGCTTTCAAATTGAACGAACGAACTTCGCCCGGAACGATCATTGTCGAATCAATCACCAGTTCCGCTTTATTTCCAGCGGCGACTTTCAGGTCGGCCAGCGATACGTGGTAATTGCTTTGATTTTTTACTTTCAGTACCGACTTGCCAGCTTGCGTGACCAATTGCCATACAAGTTGCACTGGCGCTTGCGCAGCGTCACCGGTGAGTCCGTCCGGGCGGAAGAACACCTTGATGCGCTGACGCACCGCCAGTTGCAGCGTATTGACATCGGCAGCGCTGGCCTGAGGGATTTCCTGCACGTTCAGCCACACCACTGACTCTTTGTCTGCAGGCATGCCGCGGCCTTCATAGAGAATCCTCAACAGTTGCTGTTGATTGGGTTCGAGTCGGGCCAGCGGTGGAGTCACCGCAAATGGCGGCGCGCTGCCAGCCGTGTCGCCGGCATCCAGCCACGATTGCGCCAGGATGGTTTGCCCGCCGTTGCGCACGGTGACGTTCGCCTCTTTGTGCGCGCCATCGAAAATGATCCGGGTGGAACTCAAGGAGATGCTGGCGAATGCCGAGTGCGTCATCAACACCCCGGCAAGCCCCAGGCACAGCGGAAAATAGCGACTTAACATAGTTTTCACCGATTGATCTGGTGGGGAAGGACGAGGCACAGCGGCCCCGTCCAGGTATTGCGTGCTGCTTATTCGTATTCGAGAACGAACGGCAGAGTGGCGTTACCGGTACCTGCAGTAGCGGTGGTCTTGTCGCCGGTGGTGACGTAAGCGGCTGCGAACGACAGGGTGCCGTCGCCGCCAGTGGTGCCGTCGCCGGTCAGACTGGTCTGTACTTTGGCAGTGGCTTCAGAGCTCAGGTCGATCAACTGGCCGTTGCTGTCCAGCAGCGCGATACCTACGCCTTTGGCCGCATCAGTACCTTGCAGCTTGAGAACTTTCTTGCCATCAACCAGGCCCGAACCACCGTTTACGGTTGGTTTGAACAGCATCGACACTTTGGTGCCGGCGTTGCAGTTCACTTTCAGGTTGAAATCGTTGGCAGCCACGCGACCAGCACCCGGGGCAGAATCGGTGCCCATGTCTTTGATCGATACGCTGCCCATGTCCACAGCGATCATCTTGTCGTTACCCGAAGCGCCATCTACCGAGCACGCGTCGTTGTTGATGACGCCGGTGAAACTGATTTGACCGCTGCCGCCCTTGACGGCTTTAGCGGCTTCTTCAGCCAGTGCGCCAGTGGAGGCAGCCAGTACGGAAAGAGTGAGTACTGCGAAAGCGAACTTTTTCATGTTTATATCCGAAGTTATTGTGAAGTGCTGCATTGAAATGCCAGGCCATGTTAGGTCGGTGATAGTGATGGGTCTTTGAGATTTGTCTTAAAGCGTGGCAAGTGCGAACAAAGCGGCAATATCGGAAGTGCGTATTTATATTCTCAGTAAAGTACAGTGGACTAAATGAGACAATTCTCAAAGTCGCGCGAGCTCTACCTGATTAGTATTCGCGGACGCAGAAATTCTCAGTCAATGCAAAGTTTGTGAGCAATCTTTCTGTTGGAAGATGATTCAAGCTTTTCGCTATTAATGGCTGATAGAAAGAGGTTCCCGGTTTGTGAACACGCTTCGTATATTGGTATTGGAAGATCACGCCTTCCAGCGCACGGCTGCGGTCAGCGCGCTTAACAGTCTGGGTTACAAAAATATCTTTCAGGCGGCTGACGGAAAGGATGCGCTGGCTTTGATCTCCCAGGCAGGAGGTGTGGACGTTGCGTTGTGTGACTTGAGCATGGCCGGGATGGATGGTTTGACCTTTCTGCGCCTGGCGAGAGAGGCCGGATTGATTCGCGCAGTGATCATCTGCAGTTCACTGCCTGAAGACTTGTTACGCACGGTCGATCGAATTGTCACGTTGCAGGGCCTGGAATTGCTTGGCAGTGTCGGCAAGCCCTTGATGGTCGATGTGCTGGCGCCATTGCTGGCTCGCTATCGGCCGAACAGCCAGGTCGATGCCAAACTCGCGGAAAGTCATCTCGATCAGCCTACGGAGAACGAAGTGCTCGAAGCGATACGCCGGCAGGAATTTCGCGCGTACTTCCAGCCCAAGTTTCACCTGCGCAGTGGTGAGGTGGATGGCGCCGAGGTGCTGGTGCGCTGGCAAAGCCCCAGTCGCGGGTTGCTTTCACCGGGTATGTTTCTGCCAACGATCGAGCGTTGCGGACTGCTCGACGAAATGTTTTTCAGCCTGCTCACGCAAGGACTGAGTCTGCAGCGTTTCGTGCAGTCCCACGGCAAGCCGTTCAAGCTCGCCTTCAATCTCGACGTCACGCAGATGGCCAACCCGAATCTCGTCGACCGGATCAAGGCGCTGTTGCGCATTCACGGCGCCTCGCCAGCCGGGCTCATATTCGAGCTGACGGAAACCGGTCTGCTGCAGATGCCCGAGATCAGCATGGAAAACATGGTGCGTCTGCGCATGCTCGGCTTCAGCCTGGCGATCGATGATTTCGGTGTCGGCTACTCTTCGCTGGAGCGACTGTGTCAGATGCCGTTCAACGAAATCAAACTCGACGCCGGTTTTGTGCAGAATTTCCAGCAGGCTCGCTACAGTGCGGTTATCCACGGTGCACTGGCCTTGGCGCGCGAGCTGGACATGCGAGTGGTCGCAGAAGGCATTGAAACCGCAGATCAGGTTCATCACCTGGCTCGACTCGGTTGCCAGTGGGGGCAGGGTTTCTTCTATGCCCGGCCCATGAATTGGGCGCACCTGGTCGATTGGCGTTTCGAGGGTCAAAAATCGTCCTGGCGCCGGGCAATAGGCACGTCCGACCTTTGATCCGCACGCGCGGTCTGACTTTTGGGACAAAGCCCTATTTCGTCACGTCTTCAAAACAATCATCATGTGACGAGAAATCAATCAGATGCACCTGAATGCTTCGGTGATGCCCGGGATCGGCTGCGGCTGCCAAGTGCTGATGATCCTTCAACCCTCCTCATCATGGAGCTGTTCATGCATTGGTCAGTCGTGAATCCGTTACGCGTTGCCATCCTTGATGATCACTCGCTCATACGTCTGGCGATGAAATCGCGGCTGACGCGCGAAGCCGAGTTCAGTGTCGTGGGCGTGTACGCGAGCAGTGCGCAGTTGCTCGCTGGATTGCGCGAGACCGAAATCGACCTGCTGATACTCGACTACAAGCTGCACGATGGCGAGTTGGACGGGCTTAATCTGATTCGCCTGCTGCGCAAGCAATATCCGGGCATGCGCATCCTCGTCTCATCCTCCGAAGAGCGCCCGGCAGTAGTGAACATGGCGATCGGAGCGGGCGTCAGCGGATTCTTCGGCAAGTCCCAGCCAGTCGATGACCTGATCACCGGCATCCGCTGCGCAGCGTCCGGCCAGTTGTACCTGTCGCAGGCAATGGCCTTCGAACTTGATGTGCTGCCTGTGTCAGTCGATGAGCCTGCTGGTAGCAATGATGACGGCGCGGCGCACAGCGACGATTTTCTGAGCAATCCTCTGCTGTCGCCGAAAGAGAAAGAAGTCTTGCGCTGCTGCCTCGAGGGTATGGGGGTGACGCAGATCGCTTTGAAGTTCTCGCGCAGTCGCAAAACCATCAGTGGGCAAAAACAGGCCGCTTTCAAAAAGCTTGGCATTCGTGGTGATGCAGAGCTGTTCAAGTTGCAGCACAGCCTGACAGCCGACAACCAGGGATAACTCGCTTATGTTTCATCTGTTGCGCGGTGTTTTGCTAGTCAGTGTGCTTTTCGTGTTCGGTAGCGGGTCGTTGTGGGCAGCAGAGCCGCGCACTCTGCAGGTGTTCGGTCGATCGGACTGCAAGGAGGTGCAAGTCGATCTGGGCAATGAAGACTGGAGTTGGCTACGGCAGAAACGCAGCCTCGTATTGGGATCGGCGCTTCCGGATTTTCCGCCCTATGTCATGACCGCAAGCGGTACGCGTTATGAGGGGATTGCCGCCGACATTGCCTGCATTATCGGCCAGGCCTTGCATGTCGAAGTTACCGTCAAGGCTTATCCTGACCGTCGCGACGCCATGGCGGCGCTTGAACGCGGCGACATCGATATGTTGGGCAGCTCCAACAGTTTCGAGTTGATCGACGGCCTCGTCACGCTCAGTAAACCTTATGTCGAAGACGTGCCGGCAATGTTCATGCGCGGCGATGATCGTCGACCGATGCCGGCCAATCTGGCCGGTTTGCGTATTGCGGTTGCCGACGATTACCTGCCATCCAGTCAGCTGCATGGCTTGTACCCCAACGCCGAGTTCGTACTTTTCCCATCGAACGAGTTGGCACTGGCCGCGCTGGCGTTTGGCAAAGTCGATTTGTTTCTGGGCGACACGGTGTCCAGCAATTATCTTATCAATCTCAACTACTTCAACTATGTGCGCCTGCACTCTTTCGTCAAAACGCAAACCAGCGGTTTCAGCTTTGCCTTGCGCCGAGGTAATGATCAACTGCTGCGTCTGATCGACTCGGTCATCGAGTCGATGGGTGAGGGCAAGATAGCCGAAATTTCCAAGCGCTGGTCCGGTGGCGGCGGGGCACTGACACCCAAACGTATCGATCTGACACCCGGCGAAGCACGCTGGCTTGAGCTGCACCCGGTCGCGCGGTTCGTGATCAATGACGACCAAGCGCCATTTGCGTTCTTTGATGGCGATGGCAACTTTGGCGGAATCGGCGCCGATCTGCTGGAACTGATTCAGCGGCGCACTGGTTTGCAGATCGATGTAGAGCGCACCGACAGTTTTTCCAGCTTGAGCACACGCCTGCTGGATGGCAGCGCTGATATCTCGTTGCTGACGCCAACCGTCTCCCGTGAAGTCGGTATGCGTTTCACCCACCCGTTCCTCGCCAGTCCCTTTGTGATCGTCACCGCCAAGGACGCAGGCGCGCCGTCAAGCCTGCAGGAGCTACGCGGCAAGCGTGTCGCCGTCCCCGAGAGTTCGGCGGAGCGTGAGCTGCTCAAGGATTACCCCGACATCGAGATTGTCGACAGCGAAACAGTGCTGGGCGCTCTGGCTGACGTGAAGGATGGGCGAGCAGACGCGATGATTACCACGTTGCACAGTGCGCGTTACTACATCGCTCACATCTACAGCGACAGTTTGCGCATCTCCAACATCGTCGGCATGAACAAGGGTTTCCTCGCCTTCGCCGCCCGACGCGCCGATACCGAACTGGTCAGCATTCTGAACAAGGCTCTGTTGAGCATTCCACCCGATGAGCTGGACGTGATTCTCAACCGTTGGCGTCCCATTGCTGCGTTCTCGGGTTTGTCGTGGCGCGATTACAAGACGTTGATCTACCAGATCAGCGCTGGCGCATTCCTGATCATCCTCGGATCGCTGGCGTGGAATTTCTATATTCGCCGGCAGATCCGCGAGCGCAGTCGGGCAGAGCGCTTGCTCGGCGATCAACTGAAGTTCATGGGGGCGCTGATCAACGGCACGCCGCATCCCATTTACGTTCGCGATCGGGAAGGCCGGCTTGTCACCTGCAATAACAATTATCTGCAGACGTTTGGCCTGCTGGAAAAGGACGTGATCGGAAAGACCGTGCTCGAAAGCGGCAAGCGCAATCGCCAGGAAGCGTTGCAATTTCACGATGACTATCTGCGTGTCATCGAGCGGGACGAACCTTACGAGGTGGATCGCACGCTGCATGTCGGTGAAACGCGGCTGATCATTTATCACTGGATCCAGCCTTATCACGACACGACGGGCGAAGTCAGAGGCGTGATCTGCGGCTGGATCGACATCAGCGAGCGCCGCGAACTGATCGAAGAGTTGCGTTCGGCGAAAGAGCTGGCCGATGAGTCGAGCCGCGCCAAAACCACATTCCTGGCGACCATGAGCCACGAAATCCGTACGCCGATGAGCGCCGTGATCGGCATGCTTGAACTCACACTCAAGCGCGCCGAGCAGGGCCACTTCGATCGACCGGCGATTGAAGTGGCCTACGACTCGGCCAAAGGCCTGCTGGAACTGATCGGCGATATCCTCGATGTGGTTCGCATCGAGTCTGGGCACGTCAGTCTTTCGCCGAAACGCGCCAACCTGCGCGAACTGGTGGAGTCCGTGGCGCGGGTGTTCGACGGCCTGGCCAGGCAGAAGAGTCTGGTGTTGAAGCTCGATATCGACGCCACTGTCGGCTGTGACGTACTGGTTGATCCGATGCGCTTCCAGCAGGTGCTCTCGAACCTGGTCGGCAATGCCATCAAGTTTACCGATACCGGGCATGTCAGCGTCTCAATACGCGGCCAACGCCTTGCTGACGAACGGTTGCAGGTCGACTTGAAAGTCGAGGACACAGGCATCGGCATTTCCAGCGCTGATCTGCAGAACCTGTTCCAGCCGTTTTCGCAAGCCAATCACGGCCCCTCGAACCGGGGCGGCACCGGTCTGGGGTTGGCGATTTCACGCTCGTTGTGCGAGTTGATGGGCGGGCGACTGAATATAACCAGCACCTTGGGCAAGGGCACCTGCCTGGAAGTGTCGCTGTTCTTCAATATCCTCAGTCCGCTCGGCGGCAAGGTGCTGCCTGTTTCGGTTGTCCAGGACAAGCCAGTGCCGACGCTGCGCATTCTGGTAGTGGATGACCAGAGCGCCAACCGTCTGCTGCTGACGCAGCAGCTCAGCTTTCTTGGCCAGGCGGTGCGTGATGCTGCCGATGGAGCGCAGGCATTGGCGTTGTGGCGCTCGGAGCCGTTCGACATTGTGATCACGGACTGCAACATGCCGGTCATGAACGGCTATGAACTGGCCCGCACCATCCGCCAGGACGAACGCGACAGTGGTGGCGCGCCGTGTATCGTCTTGGGCTTCACAGCCAACGCGCAGCCGGAAGAAAAAGTGAAATGCCGAGAGGCGGGGATGGATGACTGTCTGTTCAAACCGATCAGCCTCAGCACCTTGTCGACCATGCTTGCCGGCTGGGAAAAGAATGTCGAAACCGAGCCGGTTCAAAGCCCGCCAGCGGCGAGTATCAAGGAGCTGGGGTCGATTCGCGAGCGTCTGACCGAACTCACCGGAGGCGATCTCGACATGATGAAAGAACTGCTGCGCGAGGCGCTGTCTAGTTGCGAGAAGGATCTGGAGGAGTTGCATTCGCTGATACCCGAAAGCGATCCCGGTTTGTTGGCTGACCTGGCACATCGGATCAAGGGCGCGGCGCGCATCGTCGCCGAGCATCAGGTCATCGAGGCGTGTAACGACCTTGAGGCCGAGTGCGAAGCGCCGGTCATCGATCCACTGGATATCAATCGCAGCGCGTTGAAGCTTGAGCATGCACAAGCTGATCTGATCAAGAAAATCAAACGTGTCGAGCTGTAACCGTATTGGCGCAGGGCCCTGCTGACTGGCCTTGTAATGAAGGGGGACGTTAAAGATCATTTTGCAACGGGCGATACCTTGGTTAATAACCATGGAGTTTCGCGATGATCATTCGACGTCCTTTATTGATTGCCAGTCTCTGCCTGCTTGGTTTTGACACCGTCAGCGCGGCCCAGTCTGCGCCCGTCAGCGGAGTGATTCGCTTCAGCGGACAGATTGTCGAGGCAAGTTGCATGGCGAGTGGCGCCAGCCGTGCTTCTGCTTCTTTCGAGCTGCTTGATTGTCCGCAGGCGAGCACTGGTCAGATGTTCTCGGTGACCAACGTCAGTGCGGCTGGGCGGGGTGAGCCGCGCCAGCAAGTATTCGTGAAGATGATTGCCGATACCCACGAGCAGGAAAAATATTACGACCAGCGCCTGCTGCTCACGGACAACAACGGCCACCCGATAACGACTGGCAATTACGTCGTGACGCTGACGCTGCCTTGATGGACTGAGAAAGAATGAGTTTGCGCCCCTTGTTTCAAGGTTACTGACAACAAGGGGCATTAATAATGAGAATTGTCTGGTTCGTACACAACCGTCTCGCGCTTCTGGCATTGCGCCGCTCTCCACTGTTGCAAAATCCCTCCCTCCAAAGACTTTGAACCATGCCGGGCCCCGCTAGCGCGGGCTTGTCAGCAAAGTGTGGTTTTCGTTCAGCGACCCCCGCGGTCATTTTGAGACAAGTCTCATATCGGACGGGCTGGCCCTTGGTTATTTTCTTGAAAGGAAGAATGGAGCTGCCAAAGGTGTCCGATGTTTCTTGAAAATAACCGAAGTCGATCCTTGCGGATCCTGATCGCCGATAGCGACGTGCGTAGAGGCCTGTCGATTGAACAGCAGTTCAACAAGCTGGGCTGTCTCAGCGTCGTGAACGTATGCACTTATCGTGACCTGAGAATACTGACGTATTACTGCCCCCAGCGGCTCAGCCTGGTCGTCGTCAATGCTGAGTTACTCAACGAGATGGCGATGGATCCGCTCGATTTTTTTGGGGAAAACCCGCTGATTCGTCACCTGCTGATTTTCAACCCCAGTGATGATCATCAGTGGTCGAAGACCTTCTTCAACCCGCATCCGCAACGCTGGATGCGTCTGGTCTCGAAAATCAATCTGCCGCGATTGGCGGATTTTCTGATGCTGGCTGATCCCGCGCTCAATGAAAGTGCGGAGCCGGCCTCAACTGATCCCACGCTGTCTTCGTGTGCAAACCGCTAGCTGCACCCTTGCGCGGTGACGGCTGATTGTCTGCGCCAGCTTTCCTGCCAGCTCGTAAGACCCATTGTCTGAATACACTCTAAGGTAAGGCATCATGCTGCTTCGTAAACTCAACCTCGCGCCGCGATCGGCGCTGTGTTTTGGCTTGTTCTGTCTCATGATTATCGCGATCGGATTGATCGCCTTGCAGCAAGTCGACTTGCTCAACAAGGCAGAAACCTATGTCGAGACGACCATCGTGCCAAGCATCAAGCTGCTCGGCCAACTGGATCGCGAGTTCATCGAAATCAAGGGCAATAACGCCCGTTTGCGTAACCCTATCGAAACCCCTGAGCGCAAGGCTCAGGCCCTGATGGACATTCAGCAATCGCGTCAGCTCATCAAAAATCATCAACGAGCGCTCATTGATCTGCTGACTACTGACGCTGGGCGTAAAGCGTTCGAGGAGTTCGCCAAAGCACAAGCGGTCAATGATCAGGCGCAGGACCAATACCTTGAAACCGTGGCGAAAGGGCAGCTTGAAGCGGCCATTGCGCTGTCAAAGAATCAGATGCGTGCCGCCTCGGACGGCGTGCAGGTCGCGCTCAAAAAGCTGATTGCTCTCAACGAGATCGAAGCATATGAAGCGGGCAAGCAGGCCGACAATGTCTACGAACACACGCTGTTGATCGTCAGTGTGTTCATTGTCATTGCCATCGGTGCTTCCTTGGCCCTGGCGGTGTTGTACACGCGCAGCCTGACGGTGCCGATTGCAGGCTCGCTAAGGGTTGCGGAATGCATCGCCGCCAACGATTTGAGCGAAACCATCGCGCTGGATGGTTCCGATGAGGCGGCGCAGATGCTGTCTTCGTTGGCCGCGATGCAGGCCAGTTTGCGTGATGCGCTGATCATGATCCGTGACTCGTCCACGCAGTTGGCCGAAACCTCGGAAGTCATGCACGGCGTCACCGAAGATATTTCGCGTATCACTCAGCGTCAGAGTCATGAAATCGAAATGGCCGCCACCGCCGTGACTGAAATGAGTGCGGCGGTGGAGCAGGTCGCGGACAACGCCGCATCGACCTCGCAACTGACGTCGGAATCAAGCGCAGCAGCTGTTGCCGGTAAAGCCCAGGTCAGCGAAACGGTCGCGGCAATCAATCTGATGGTTTCCAGCGTGCATAGCACCTCGGCTGAAGTGCAGGCGCTTTCTACGATGGCGAGCGATATCAGCAGCGTGCTGGACGTGATCCGAGAAGTCGCCGAACAAACCAATCTGCTCGCTTTGAACGCGGCCATCGAAGCGGCACGGGCGGGGGAGGCGGGCCGTGGCTTTGCCGTGGTTGCAGATGAGGTGAGAGGGCTGGCGCAACGTACGCAGAAATCGACCGAGGACATTGAATCCATGGTCAGCTCCATTCAGTCGGGCACCAGTCGGGCGGTTTCTTCCATGAGCCACACCCGCTCTCAGGCCGAAAGAACGCTCGAGATGGCCAATATCGCCGGCGAAGTGCTGACCGACATTACTGGCTCACTGAATCTCATCAATGAACGAAATCTGCTGATGGCGACCGCTGCCGAAGAGCAGGCTCAGGTTGCGCGTGAAGTGGATCGCAGCCTGATCAGCATTCGCGACTTGTCCTGTGAAACCGCAGAAGGATCGAAACAGACGGCGGTTGCATCGGCGGAGCTCTCGCAGTTAGCGGCGTCGCTGAACAAATTGACCAAGGAATTCAAGCTCTGACTGTGAGCGTAAAGCCCTGGTTGCCAGGGCTTTGTTTATCAGTGCTTGATCGGTGAAGTGAAGTCTTGCACATCGGGTGCAGAATTCTGAGCTGGCGATGCGGTTTGTGCCGTCAGTTGTTCAATGCAGGTGGCGAGTTGTTTTTCATAGCTTTCAAGCACTGCTTCGGCTTCAGCTTCGCGCTCATCACGCAAGCGAAAGAAGTCGTCGCGACTGAGCTGATCCGCTACGAGGCGGATATTTTGCTCGATGATCGCGCACAGAGAGTCTTCATCCTCTAGCGCGGTGCTGGTTTGCGTCGCGCGTTGAGTGTTTTCCAGCTCGGTCTTTGCCGCCTCGGCGGCCTTCGCTTGTTCCTTCGCAGTCACAAGGTCGGTTTCCAGGGCCTGCTTTTGTTCTGCCAGACGCTTGAGTTCTGCGCTCATTGACTGGATAGCATCGGCGCGGTGGGTGAGTTGGACCTCCTGTTGTTGCACCACATCCTTCAGTGGAAACAGTTCATTGAGCTGGTAACCGGCGACCACGGTCATGGCGATCAGCGCCAGTGCCAGAATCGTCAGGCAGTAGATGGCGGCGTTGCTCTGGGGTTTTGCGCTATTGAGGGTATCGAGGGCTCTCACGGAATCGTTTCTCCTATCAAGAGAAGTCAGTGTAATGCCAGAGTTTCGTTGTGCCTTTAAGACGAGTCTTAAATTGGTTGTTGGTTATTTGCGCTGGCAAAGGAAGGTGTTCAACTTGGCCTTTTATAGATAATCCGAATTTAGCTAGCTGGCTATAAGTCCATGAGCATTGTCTGGTTGTTGAATAAATAAACCTTTTGCTCAAGTGTTATTTATTCATTATCTTTTCGCTCCGCTTATGGTGATTTTGCTGCCGGTTAAATATTCGCACCATCGTCAATTATTCAGTTGTTTGCATGCAATGCAGAGTCAGGGGGAGTGTTATGAAGTTATGCCATATATCAATTGTCGGGCTCTTGTACATGCTGTCGTCAAACGCAACGGCGGCGGTATGCGAATTCTATCCCGACAATTCCATGGGCAACCTCCGAGTTGTCCTTCCGGCCACGATCTCGGTGCCGCGGGACACGCCGAACGGCACGGTTATCTATGAAAGCCCAATCGTGACGCTGGGAGCCATTCCCAGTTCGTTCAGGTGCTCTGCGGTACACAATGAAGGGGTGCGAAATTCTGTGGGCACCACCCAGGCGGGCGCGCAGACTTTTCCCATTGGAAATACCGGCATCGGCTGGCAATGGGTTCGACCGCCATCGGGCAAAGTATGGAAAGGCTTTCCGGGTGACTCCGACGTCGCTGGCGGTTGGGGGTGGAATGGCACTGAGCACATCTTGCGGCTTGTAAAGACGGGGGAGATTTCCGGGAGTGCGACGATACCCTCAGGCCAATTAGGGAAATTTGTCGCTGCTGAAATCGAGCCTCTTGCATTGAATACAAGTGGCACGCGGGTGGTCTCACAGTCTTGCGAAACACCCGATGTAAAAGTTGATATGGGTAGCTATAACTTGAGCGATTTCCCGAAGAACGGTGCCTATGCCAAGGAGCAATACTTTTTTCTCAGTATGAAAAACTGTCCTGCCGGAATAAACAACTTCCGCTACTCCTTTTCGCCCACTGCGGGCAGCCCTGCGTGGGACGCTAATACTGGCATGGTAAATCTGAACAGTAGCTCCACTGCCAAAGGTTTGGCATTGCAGATGCGCTTCAGAGACGGGAAGCCACTCAAGCTGAATCAGAACTACATAACAAAAGCGCCTACATCGGAAGGCGGGAATGCATCTGTAGACTTGCAAGCGCGCTTCGTGCGCATCGAGCCTTCCAATGCGCAAATGCGAGCGGGCAATGCCAATGCCGAAATTGCCTTTGTCGTTGAGTATCTATGAGGAGGCCAACAGCTTCTTCACCTCAGCCACAATCATCGCAATGTCGAAAGGCATGGCCAGCCCCACGTCGAACTTTCAAAGAAAGGCATGAGAAGCGGGTTGTCGACATACGGAACAGGTCGACTAAGCCCGAACACTTATGCATGTCAATGCATAAGCAGAAAACGGTGCCCATCAAGGGCACCGTTGTTAATCGACCATTCGACCCGTTTTAAATCAAGTCTTCTGGCTGCATCGTCAAAATGATTTTCCCGACGTTCCCGGAAGACTCCATCCGGCGATGCGCATCGGCAGCCCGCGCTAGAGCAAACGTGCTATCGACGACCGGCTCAAGGCTTCCGGCACCCTCGAAGCGATCAAGCCAGTGATCGCGGAATCGCTTGATCATGGCGTGCTTCTCCGGTTGCGTGCGTGACTTCATCACCGTGCCGATGATTTGCAAGTGGCGGTAAAGAATGTCCTCCAGCGCCACCGTGACGTTGCCGCCACCGCCAAGGATGCCGACCTGAATCAGGCGACCGCCCTTGGCAAGGGACGCGATGTTGCGGGCGAAGTAGGGCTCACCGATAAAGTCGATGATCACATCGACGCCACGCCCATGGGTTTTGTCGGCGATCACTTGAGCGAAGTCCTGCGTCTTGTAATCGATCGCCACGTCTGCGCCCAAATGCTCGACACGCGCCAGCTTGCTGCCTTCGGTGGTCGCATACACCGTGGCGCCGGTGGCGTAAGCCAACTGCACCGCAGCAGACCCGACGCCGCCAGCGGCCGCGTGTATCAGCACCGAATCGCCAGCCTTGAGCCGAGCCAGGTGCATCATCGCTTCATGGGCCGTGACGAAGACCTCGGGAATGGCCGCCGCATGTACATAGTCAACCTGCGCAGGGATGTGCATGGCCATGCGGTAATCGATGCGTGCCTGCTCGGCGTAGGCGCCGCCGCCGACCACACCCATGACGCGATCTCCGACCTCGAACCCCGTCACCGCTTTACCTTTGCCGATCACTTCGCCAGCGATTTCCAGGCCGATGATCAGCGAGTCACCGAAATTCGGATGGCCGTACCCACCGGTCCGGTGAGTCAGATCCGCACGGTTCACCCCGGCGGCATAGACACGCACCAGCAGGTCGTCGGGACGGACTTCAGGATTGGCGACCTCGACGAGTTCGAGGACGTCTGGCGCACCGAATTCTATGATGTTGATGGCTTTCATTCAGTTGTTCTCCGTTTCGCTGAACGTGGCGTTGGCGATAGCAGACGCAGTGATGGCGCCAGGGAAGCCCACATAGAAAGCCAGGTGCGTGATCGCTGCCGCCAGTTCGTCTTGGGTTACACCGTTGCCAGCCGCGCGGCGTAAGTGGGCAGGCAACTCTTCCGAGTGACCAGCGGCTATCAATGCCGCCACGGTGATCAGGCTACGGTCGCGCGGGGACAGCGCCGGGTCACTCCAGATTTGCGGATAAAGCGTCGAGTCGACGAATTGCGACAGCTTTGGCGTGAACGCGCGCGCGGCTTCGCGAGGACTGCTGAAATTGAGCTTGGACATGGGCGAGTTCCTTAAACCTGGCTGATGAATTTGTGGGTCAGATAGTGCTCGATGCCTTCAATGCCGCCTTCGGAGCCGTGACCGCTTTCTTTCATGCCGCCGAACGGGAGCTCGGTCGCGACGATGCGGTATTGGTTGATGCCGATCATCCCGGCCTCTAATCCGTCGGCGACGTCAATGGCCGTGCGCGCGCTGGAGGTGAACGCGTAGGCCGAGAGTCCGTAGGGCAGGCGGTTGGCTTCTTGCAGTCCATCGGCCAGCTCATCGAACCGCATCAGCACGGCGATGGGGCCGAAGGGTTCTTCGTGCATGACGCGGGCGTTCATCGGCACATCTGCCAGAACGGTGGGCTGGAAGAAGTAGCCCTCGCCTGACAAGGCTTCGCCACCGACCAATACCCGTGCACCTTTTTCGACGGCATCGGCGACCAGTTCTTCCATTTTTGCCAATTGCCTTGGGTTGGCTAACGGTCCGACCTGAGTGTCCGGATGCAGGCCGTCACCGATTCTCAGGGCTTGGGTCGCCGCGACAAAGTGATCGACAAAGGCTTGATAGGCGCCACGCTGGATCAGAAACCGAGTGGATGAAATGCACACCTGCCCGGTGCCGCGAAAGCGGTTGGCGACGCCCTCAACGGCGGCTTTTTCAATGTCGGCATCTTCGAACACCAGCACCGGTCCGTGCCCGCCCAGTTCAAGGGTGATGGGCTTGACGCCTTCGGCAGCGCGTGCAGACAGCAGACGACCGATGGGCACCGAGCCGGTGAAGGTCACCTTGCGAATGATCAGCGAGGCGATCAGATGGCTGGACACTTGATCCGGTACGCCAAACACCACTTGCAGCACACCCTTGGGCAATCCTGCATCGTCGAGTGCACGCGCCAGGGCCAGTGCTGTGGAGGGGCTTTCCTCACCCGGTTTGAGGATGACGCTGCAACCGGCGGCCAGTGCTGCCGAGAGCTTGCGTGCCGGGGTGATGGCCGGGAAATTCCACGGTGTAAATGCGGCCACCGGGCCGATGGCCTGGCGTTTGACCAGTTGCAACACGCCTGGTCGGTTAGCCGGGACCACACGGCCATCGATACGCCGGGCGCTTTCGGCGAACCATTCGAAATACTCCGCCGCACGGGTCACTTCATCGAGGCTTTCATTCAGCGGCTTGCCTTCCTCCAGGGTCATCTGCGCGGCGATCTGCGGTGCACGCTCGAGGATCAGGTCGGCGGCACGCTTGAGGATTTTTGCGCGTTTGTCAGGCACGGTCTGGCGCCATTGCTCGAAGCTCAGGCGAGTCACTTCCAAGGCGTGATCAAGATCGCCTGCGGTGGCGAGCGGGACGCGGCCGATTTCCCGGCCGGTCGCCGGGTTGACGACAGCAGCGGTATCGCGCCCTTCGGCACTGATCCATTCACCACCGATGAAAAGATAAAGCGGGTCGTAGGAAGTCTTCATGATGCGCCCTTCAGTTGGTTGTCAGAGATTCGTAAGAAACCCGGCGCCGGTTCAGGCAGCCTGTGCAACCAAGTCTATGGAAGGAGGGGCCATTGATTTAGACGGGCCAGAGGGAATCATTGTTGTCGCCAGAGGTAATATCGAGCCGCGGGCCGAACGTGTAGCATCCGGAAAAAGTGCGCGCTATCACGGGTGAGCGTCAGATCTACAGGAAGGTCGCGATGGATAAACTTTCGAACATGTCGGTGTACATAAAGGTTGTCGAGATGGGCAGTTTCACGGCCGTGGCCAATCATCTGGATTCCACCGTCGGTAACGTATCGCGTGCTGTATCGGCGCTGGAAAACGTGCTCGACGCACGTCTGTTGCAACGCTCGACCCGACGCCTGTCGGTCACCGATGCCGGGCGACGGTTCTATGAGCGCTGCACGAAAATTCTCGCTGATCTGGAGAGTGCCGAAGCCGAAGCCAGCAATGCCGCGCTGGAGCCTCGGGGAACACTGCGGGTGCATTGCGTTCCTGGGCTGGCCCGGCATCTGGTCACCGGGGCCGTGCTGGAGTACCGCCAGCAATTCCCGGAGGTGACGGTGGATTTATTGCTCTCGCAACGCATGCCTAACCTGTTGGAAGACCAACTGGATGTCTCGATCCTGATCGCCCGCGCGCTCCCCGATTCGGCGTATGTCAGCCAGAAGATCGGTGTCAGCCATTGTGTGTTGGTGGCGTCGCCAGACTACTTGGCCCGGCATGCGGCTCCCGAGACGCCAGAAGACCTGCGTGATCACCAGTGTCTGCTGTTGGGCACCGTCGACTATGTGCGGGATGAGTGGCAACTCAAGAGCAAGGCCGGGGACGCGACGTTTGTCCCGACAGGGCCAAGTTTCAGCGTCAACGATATGGATGCGATGGCGCTGGCCATTCGAGAGGGCGCGGGGATTGGCTTGCTGGCCGGATTTACGGCCATCGATGATTTGCGTTCCGGCAAGCTCGTGCGGGTTTTGCCTGACTACCATACCTATGAGCGTAACGTGTACGCCGTCTATACCTCTCGGCAGTTTGTCGATGCAAAAATCACCCGGTTTATTGAAACGCTGAAAGATCGGGTTGGCAGTCAGCTGGCAGCCACGGCCAAAGAACTGATCGATTGAAATACTGCGGAGCAAAAAGGTATTTGCGCCTCGATGAGACCACTCTCCGAGGCGCAATGATGGGTAAACAGCTGACTTAGCCCTGGCTGCAACGGCCCATGACGTTATAGGCCAGTACATGGCGTTTGCCTTGCGAGTCCTGGTAAGTCATGTGCGTCGGTACCACTGCGCAAACATCCGGCACCGGTTCTTCAGAGATGACCTTGGCGACATCCAGGTGGGTACCGTAGCGATATTGCTCGACCTGTTTAGTCGTTGCAGGACCGTCCTGCGCTGCTACCACAGAGCTGAAGCCCAAGAGTGCGACGATGATCATTGCCGTTTTCATGATGAGATTTCCTAAAGTAAGTGTGATGTTGCTGGCAGGACGAACTTTAGGCTTGAGGGTGTTGCGCAAACAGGCGTGAATCTGGGAAAGACTTTTATCAATTTCGAACACAATCTTGGGGTGCCTGACGCTAGGGCGTTTCACAGGGGCCGGCGAGGCGGGATAGTAACCGGGCTTGAATGCCGCGCACCCTTGGATGCGCGGCAGACTATCGTTTCGATACTCACGAAACTGTCGCGAGACGAACCGCGCTTTTACAACGCAAACGTAGTCCCACGAGTATTCACGAACAGCGAATAGATCGAGTGACTGCTGGCCATGAACAGCCGATTCCCTTCGCGCCCGCCAAAGCACAAATTCGGGCAACGCTCTGGCAGCGATATGTGCCCGATGGCCTTGCCCTGCGGATTGAAAACGCGCACGCCGTCGAGTTTTTCCAGGTCGGCCTTGGGATCACCATTGCCGCCCCAGCCGCACCACAGGTTGCCGGCTTCGTCGCATTTGATGCCGTCGATGGCGGCATAGTCCAGCCCTTCGATGTGCTTGCGGCGCTCGCCGAGTGTGCCGTCGTCCTTCACGGCGATTGCCCAGATCAGGCGATTGGGCTTGGCGCGACCTTCGACGACGTACAGGGTTTTTTCATCAGGCGAAAAGCACAGGCCGTTGGGGCCGTTGAGGTCGTCGATGACCCGCGTGACTTTTTTGCTCTCGCCGTCGATGCGGTACACGGCGTGGGGTTGGCTCGGGGTGATTTTGTGGCCTTCGTAGTTGTTGCTGGTCTGGAAGGGCGGGTCGGTGAACCAGATTGATCCGTCACTTTTGCAGACGATGTCGTTGGGCGAGTTGAAGGGCTTGCCGTCGAAGCTGTCGGCCAGCACGGTGATCGTGCCATTGGCTTCGGTGCGCGTGATGCGCCGGCCTTCACTGGTGGTGGTGGAGCCTTCGCAGACGATCAGACGCCCTTGGCGATCCCGGCACATGCCGTTGGAAAAGTTCGAATGTTCGCGGTACACGCTGAAGGTGTCGGTGATCTCGTCCCAGCGCATGATGCGATTGTTGGGGATGTCGCTGACCAACAAATAGCGGCCATCACCGACCCAGACCGGTCCTTCGGCCCAGCGCATGCCGGTGGCAAGTTTTTCAACACTGGCGTTGAAAACACGTAGTTCGAGGAAGCTGTCGTCGAGGATATGAATCAGCGGATCTGGATACCGCTGACTCAAGGGTTCGGCGGCCTCGGCGAGTCGGGGCAGTGCGGCACTGCCGACGGTGGCGAGCGTAGCGGAAACAGCCAAGGATTTTTTCAGGAAGCTGCGGCGGCTGTTGCCTTGCGCTCGGTTGAGGCTTTCAGGTTTGGCGGACAGGCATGAGTCCATGTAGCGATCTCCGTGGTTTTATTTTTTTTCGGGGAGACGTAGTAATACCTTGTGATAGGACATCGTACAAGTTGTTCGTTGTCCGCGAGTTGTAGGGCGCTTGTCCATAAGCGCCCTGATCGGTCAGCGGTCCAGCCAGAGCTTGATCTGCGCGCAGACGGCCTGGGTAGAAATGCCGTAACGATCATGCAGTGTCGGCAAAGCACCCGCGTCCAGAAACGCGTCCGGCAAGGCGATCTGCCTGAACGCTGGCGTGACACCGTTACGCAGCAGCACACCAGCGACGGCCTCGCCGAGTCCGCCAATAATCGAGCTGTTTTCTGCGGTAACCACCAGACGACCGGATTTGCGTGCCTCGGCAAGAATGGTTTGTTCATCCAGCGGCTTTATCGTCGGTACGTGCAACACGGCGACATCGACGCCATCGGCTTGCAGTTTCTTGGCGGCTTCCAGTGCACGCATGGTCATCAGGCCGGTGGAGATGATCAGCACATCGTTACCGGTGCGCAGGGTTTTGGCTTTGCCGATCTCGAACTGATAGCCGTACTCGTCGAGCACCAGCGGTACGTTGCCGCGCAGCAAACGCATGTACACAGGCCCCTGATGCGCGGCGATCGCGGGTACGGCCTGTTCGATTTCCAGGGCATCGCAGGGGTCGACAATCATCAGGTTGGGCATGGCACGGAAGATGGCCAGGTCATCGGTGGCCTGGTGGCTGGGGCCGTATCCGGTGGTGAGACCGGGCAGGCCGCAGACGATTTTGACGTTGAGGTTTTCCTCGGCGATGGCCATGCAGATGAAGTCATAGGCACGCCGCGAAGCAAACACCGCATAGGTCGTGGCAAAGGGGACGAAGCCTTCACGGGCCATGCCCGCGGCTGCACTCATCAGCAGTTGCTCGGCCATGCCCATTTGATAGAACCGGTCCGGGTGGGCCTTGGCGAAGATGTGCAGGTCGGTGTATTTGGACAGGTCGGCCGACAGGCCGACGATGTCCTGGCGTTGATCAGCCAGCGCCGCCAGCGCATGACCGAAAGGCGCGGCTTTTGTGGCTTGGCCCTCCGAAGCGATGGACGCGATCATCGCCGACGTGGTCAGGCGTTTCTTGCTCGGTTCGGCAGTCGGCATGGGTGTTTTGACGGCGTTGTTCATTGGTTTTTTCCTTCTTCAAGATTGCGCAGCGCCAGGTCCCATTCGTGCTCTTCCACACGGATGAAGTGGGTTTTCTCGCGGGTTTCCAGGAAGGGCACGCCTTTGCCCATTTTGGTGTCGCAGATGATCACTCTTGGTTGGCTGCCAGAATGATTGCGCGCGGCATCGAATGCGCTGACCAGCGCCTCCAGATCATTGCCGTCGACGCGCTGGGTGAACCAGCCAAACGCCTGCCAGCGATCGACGATGGGTTCGAACGAAAGGATTTCACTGGAGTGACCGTCAGCTTGCTGGTTGTTGACGTCGACGATGGCGATCAGGTTGTCGAGCTTCCAGTGCGAAGCCGACATGACCGCTTCCCACGTCGAGCCTTCGTTCAACTCGCCATCGGACAGCAGGTTGTAGACGAAGGAGGGCGAATCTTTGCGCTTGAGTCCCAGGCAGGCGCCGACCGCGATGCCCAAGCCTTGGCCCAGCGAGCCGCCGGTGATTTCCATGCCCGGGGTGTAGGCGGCCATGCCCGACATCGGCAGGCGACTGTCGTCCGAGCCGTAGGTTTCCAGCTCTTCGAGCGGGATGATCTCGGCTTCAATCAGCGCTGCGTACAGCGCAATGGCGTAGTGACCGATGGAGAGGTAGAAGCGATCGCGCTGCTCCCATTCAGGGTCTGTGGGGCGATGATTCATCGCATGAAAGTAAGAGACCGCCAGCAGATCGGCAGCGCCGAGTGCCTGGCCGACGTAGCCCTGACCCTGGACCTGGCCCATGCGCAGCGCGTGGCGGCGAATGTTGTGCGCGCGCTCCGTCAGGCTCAGGGATGCAGCGTGTGAAAGATTAGTCGTCATGATGAAACTCCGTTAACTCAACGATTGACCAGGGCGGCGGGAATGCGCAGGACCAGACTGGCGCCGAGGAACAGCACGCCCGTAATCAGGTACATGCCGATGGCGCTGGAGCCGGTCAGGGTGGTGATCCAGCCGATCAGATAAGGCGAGCAGAACCCGGCGAGATTGGCGAAGCTGTTGACCGCGGCGATGCCAGCGGCGGCAGACACCCCGCCGAGCAGCGTGGTGGGCAGCATCCAGAACAGCGACGTTGCGGACAAAATGCCGGAAGCGGCCAGGCACAGACTGAGGATCGACAGCGTTGAGTTGCCGCCCATCATCGCCGCCAGGCTCAAGCCGATCGCCCCGGCAATCATCGGCACGATGAGGTGCCAGCGGCGCTCGCGATGTTTGTCACCACTGCGGCCCACCAACAACATCGCGACGATGGCGCACAGGTAGGGCAGGCTGGTCATAAAACCGATGTGCAGCGGGTCGGAAACCCCCGCATTGCGCACCAGTGTGGGCAGCCAGAAGGTGATTGCGTACTGGCCCATCACCACGCAGAAGTAGATGGCTGCCAGCAGCCATAACCGGCGATCGCGAATGAATTCGCCAACCGAGGCGTGGGTGACTTTTTGCTGATCGTCTTCGGCCAGTTCGCGAGTGATCAGGGCTTTTTCTTCGTCATTGAGCCAAGTGGCTTGATGCACGCCGTCTTTCAGATAGCTCAGCACCAGCAGCCCGACGATGACGGTCGGTACCGCCTCCAGAACGAACATCCACTGCCAGCCGGCCCAACCGTGCACGCCGGCGAAGTGGTTCATGATCCAGCCGGAAAGCGGACCACCGACCATGCCTGACAGCGGAATGGCGATGAACCACAGCACCGTCATGCGTGCCCGACGGTAGGACGGAAACCAGTAGGTGAGGTAGAGCAACAGGCCCGGCGCCAGACCGGCTTCGGCAATCCCCAGCAGAAAGCGCAACGCATAGAATTGCCACGCGGTTTCGACGAAGGCGAACAGCGCCGAAACGATGCCCCAGGTGATCATGATCCGCGCGATCCACACGCGCGCACCGACCTTGTGCAGAATGATGTTGCTGGGCACTTCGCAGAGGAAATAGCCGATGAAGAACACGCCGGCGCCCAGTCCGTAGACCGTTTCGCTGAGGGCCAGATCGTTCATCATTTGCAGCTTGGCGAAGCCGACGTTGACCCGATCCAGATAGGCGCACAAATAGCACAGCATCAGGAAAGGCATCAGGCGCCAGGCCGTTTTGCGATAGGCAGAGGAGCGCACGGTCGAAACCGCTTCGAGCGACAGGGTAGTCATGATGGTCTGATCTCTTGTTTTTATTGACCGCCAGGCCATCAGGCCCGGCTGCATCATCGATCCAGAACCGCACGGGCCGCACAGGCCCGCCCAGAAATACTCAGTGAATCAGCATGCCGCCGTTCACATCCAAAGTGATGCCAGTCAGATAAGAGGATAAGTCGCTGGCCAGAAACAGCGCAGCGTTGGCGACGTCCTGTGCTTCACCCAAGCGACCCAGCGGAATGCCGTCGATGATTGCGTGACGGCGCTCGTCCTGCATCAGGCCGCCGGTGATGTCGGTGTGGATCAGGCCCGGCGCGATGGAGTTGACGCGAATGTTGTCGGGGCCCAGCTCCCGTGCCATGGCTTTGCCCAGACCCAGCACACCGGCCTTGGCCGCGCTGTAATGCGGGCCTCCGAAAATGCCGCCACCGCGTTGCGCAGACACCGACGACATGCAGACGATGCTGCCGCTGGCCTGCTGACGCATAAGCGGAATCACCGCTTGGGACATGAGCAGGGTGCCACGCAGGCTGACGTCCAGCACCTTGTCGTAGTCCGAGGGACGAATGTCGAGGGTCTTGAGTGGCTGGGTAATGCCGGCGTTGTTGACGAGGATATCAATGCGCCCGAAGTGCTCGATGATGGTGGCGACGGCTTGCTGAACCTGCGCCTCGTCCGCGACGTTAGCCGCCAGTCCCAGGTGACCTTCGCCCAGCGACGCAGCAGCGTCGCGCGCGGCGGATGCATCCAGATCAAGGATCACGACACGAGCGCCTTGTTGTGCGAACGTCGTTGCTGTAGCGCGGCCGATGCCACGGGCAGATGCGGCACCGGTGATGATTGCGACTTTGCCTTGGAGAAGCATGGAGGTGTTCCTCTAATTGTTTTTATGGGTTCGGTCCGCAAAGAACCGATGACTCAGCTTGTCCTCCAGACCGGCCCTGAGCAATAACGCAAACTTCACTGGGTGCTGAAAAAAATTCAGCACTCGCCAGCGCTGTCTGCCAATGCTTGAATAGCCATAAGCCCGGCCCAAGCCACTTGCAGCGGAAAAACAATCATCATGAGTTCATCTGGCGATGCACCTGCGACCCTGCCACCCCTGAAAGCCATTCAGGCCTTTGAGCAAACGGCGCGCTTCGGCAACGTTTCCCGCGCCGCCGAATTGCTGGACTTGACCCCGTCAGCGGTCAGTCACCAGTTGGCCAAGCTGGAGGCGATGATCGGGCGTCAGCTATTTCTCAGAACAGCCAGAGGCGTGACACTGACTCCAGTGGGCGAGCAATACCTGACTGAAGTGTCCGGCATCCTGCACAGCCTGGCGGTGGCGACAGAGCGTGCCGCCAGCGATGTCAGCCTCGATTGCCTGCGGTTGCACTCGTCGCCCAGCTTCGGGCTGCTGTGGCTGATGCCGCGGCTGGAACAGTTCCGCCAGAGTCATCCCGACATCCAGCTCAATCTGTCGTGTTCTTACGAATCACTGCATTTCAGTCGCGACAAGATCGATGTCGACATCCGTCACGGCATGCCCAATTGGCCAAGTTTCGAAGTCCGTACGGTGCGCAATGAAAAGATCGCGGTTCTGGCGTCACCGAAACTGCTGCAGCAGCGCCCGATCCGCACAGTCGCGGATCTGCTCGACTGCAATCTGATCCTGTCGGAAGCGACGCTGATCAAGTGGCCGCAGCTGTTTGCTCAACATGGCCTGTCGCGCCCTGAAAAACCCTATTCACTCAGCTTTGACCGCTCCTACATGACATTGGAGGCAGCCAGCCACGGTCTTGGGTTTGCGTTGGAAAGCACGCTGCTCGCGCAGGATTATCTGGCGCGTGGTGCTTTAGTCGAGGTAGCGCCGGGGCTGAGTGCCCCGATCACCGCACACCACCTGGTGTTCCCGAGAGCGCACGCCGGTTTTCCGCGGGTCAGGCGATTTCTGGAGTGGATGCAGAATGAGCTGGGGCACGACTTCAACTACTGACAGTTATGTCATGAAGCCTGTGCCCGAATGTCGGGTATCTACTGATGTATCTCGGTCACGGACATGGTGAACACCAACCTGGATCTGCCCGCGTTGGAATAGGAGTGAGGCACATCAGTTTTCGCCACTGCCGAACTCCCGGCAGGAATGATCAGCTCTGTTTCCCCGATCATGCATTTCAACGTGCCTTTCTCTACATGGAACAGTTCAAGCGTGCCTTGAGGGTGCCCCGGTGAAGCGAACGATTCACCAGGATGCATTTCCCAGCGCCATAACTCGATCATGTTCGGGCCGGACGTTCCTGCAAGAAGTCGCGCAGTGCCTCCAAGGTCACCGGTCCAGAGCGTGGGGATATCCTGGCTTTCGATGATATGGGCAGAGGGGGCCTCGGTCACATTGACGATGTCGGCAACCGACAGGCCCAGCGCGGCGGCGATTTTGCAAAGAATGCCGATACTGGGATTCGCGGTGCATTTTTCTATTTCGACGACCATTCCTTTGCTCACGCCTGAGCGCCGAGAAAGCTCGTCCAGCGTGATTTTCTGTGCCTTGCGGGCTTGTTTGAGTGTGCGTGCGACGGCCAGGCTGACGGCTTGAGCATCAGCACCTGGGGTAGTCGACAAGCTGGTATTCATGGTCATTGATCAGGTTCATGAAAAAAAGTGCTGGAATTTTCGGCCCTTAACGATCGTGGCGTCAATCGACTCACCCACTGAAGCGGAACATGATGGTCATTATATTGACTAAATCGGTCGTCGATAGATAGCATGAAACACCATTTGAATCCTGGAGGTTTTTGATGCTGTCCGTACTGCCGTTGATCGATCCAGCCGTTGCAGAACTGGCTCCGGGGTTCCGGGCCCTGAGCATTGTGGTGGAAGCTGCACCACTCACCCGTCCTGAAGTTGCCCGGGCCGCCCTGGATCACGCTTGCAAGGCTGTGCAGGCGGGTGGTCCAAGCTGGGGAGACGCTCACCTTGCCGCCTGGGCCGACGCCTTCAGAAAGTTCGGGGCCAAGCCACAGCGCACGCCTTGTTCAGCCGAAGCGTTGCGTAAAAGGGTTTTACGTGACGGGACCTTGCCGAGCCTCGATCCCATCGTCGATCTCTACAACGCCATCAGCATCGAGTACGCCATTCCGGTAGGCGGGGAAAATATAGAGGCTTATGCAGGCGCTCCGCATCTTGTCGTCGCCAATGGCAGCGAGCCCTTTGACACGATGAAAGAGGGCGTTCCCGCTGTCGAGTATCCAGATGCCGGCGAAGTGGTCTGGCGCGATGACAAAGGCGTGACCTGCCGCCGCTGGAATTGGCGGCAAGGTGTCAGAACCCGCCTTGGGGCCGATGCGCAGAACATGTGGTTCATTCTCGAGAGTTTGCCAGCGATGCCGCTTGAAGCCTTGACTGAAGCAGGGGACAAGCTGATCGCAGGTTTGCAGCAAATGATGCCCGGCGTGCAGATTGAAAGCTCGCTGATTGGTCCCGGGGCCAAATAGTCGATAGACCACTGAACAGAATGATGAACCGCCTTGCTGGAAGAAGGGCACACGTCGGGATGCCCTTCTTGAGTTCAAAGGTTCGGAATTTGCTGCGGGCACCATTGGGTCTTAGCCAACCCTCACCTCATCCAGTGCCTGCTCCAGCAGGCTGACCGTGCGCTCGATATTCTGCAGCTTCTCCAGGCCGAACAGGCCGAGGCGGAAGGTCTGGAAGTCGGCCGGCTCATCGCATTGCAACGGCACGCCGGCAGCGATCTGCAAGCCGTGCTGGGCAAATTTCTTGCCGTTCTTGATGTCGGCATCATCGGTGTAGCTCACCACGACTCCGGGTGCCTGAAAGCCCGCAGCGGCCACGCTTTTGAAACCCCTGTCGATCAACAACGCACGCACCCGATCGCCCAGCGCCTGTTGCTCGTCGCGAACCTTGTCGAACCCGTACGCTTGCGTCTCTTTCATCACGTCATTAAAGCGTGCAAGGGAATCGCTGGGCATGGTCGCATGGTAGGCATGTCCGCCTTGTTCGTAGGCCTGCATGATTTGCAGCCACTTTTTCAGGTCGCAGGCGAAGCTGCTGCTTTGCGTCTGTTCGATACGCTCGAGCGCCGCAGCACTGAACATCACCAGGGCGCAGCAAGGGGAGGCGCTCCAGCCTTTCTGCGGAGCGCTGATCAGCAGGTCGACGGCGCATTTGTGCATATCCACCCAAATGGTGCCGGAGGCAATGCAGTCCAGCACAAACAGACCACCCACCGCATGCACGGCGTCGCCAACGGCTCGCAGGTACTCGTCGGGCAGGAGGATCCCGGATGAGGTTTCAACGTGGGGCGCGAAGACCACTTTCGGCTTCTGCGCGGCAATGGCGGCCAGCACTTCGTCCAGCGGCGGCGGGGCGTAGGCCGCCTGGCGCCCCGTCTCGATCGGCCGGGCTTTGAGCACCGTGGTAGCCGCCGGGATATTGCCCATCTCCAGAATCTGGCTCCAGCGATAACTGAACCAGCCGTTGCGTATCACCAGGCATTGCTGGCCGGTGGCGAACTGTCGCGCCACCGCTTCCATGCCGAAAGTGCCGCTGCCTGGAACCACCGCCACCGCTTCGGCGTTGTAGACCTGTTTCAGGGTCGTGGAAATGTTCTTCATCACGCCTTGAAAGGACTGCGACATGTGGTTCAGCGAGCGGTCGGTGTAGACCACTGAGTACTCGACCAATCCCTCGGGATCGATGCTCGGATAAAGCTTGGACATGGTGACTCCTTTGGCAGAGGGGTAAACATCATTGGCAAGCAAGTGTAGGCAAAGGGCAGGGAACAGCTCATTGATTTGCGCAAATGAGGTTAGAGTGCTCGGCAATGTCTCAATCGTTGCGTGAACCATGAAGCTGCCGCTGTTTATTTCTCTGGACGGGCCCAAGGGCACCGGCAAAACCACATTGCTGGAGGCCGTTACCGCAGCGCTGCGGGCAGACAAGCACAAAGTCATCCGCCTGTGCGAGAGAAAGAGCGATCCGTACCGCGGCGAAACCATGGCCCTGGTCAACCAGCTCGCCAGACATCCCTCGCGGGAGTTGGAGTGGGCAGTGTGTCAGCGCCTCGCGGATAGCCGTCGCTGGATTTCTGAGCGGGTGCTGCCCAAACAGCCGCTGGACAGCATCATCCTGATCGACCGCTGGTATCCGTCGGACGCCGCATTTCGCCATAGCGTGCCGTTTGCCGAGATTCTGCAGTTGAACATCAAGCGAGGCGTGCGCGTGCCGGATCTGCATGTCGGCGTTGTCACTGCGCCGGATATTTCATGGGCGAGGGCGACGGCCCGATCACGAGGGCTCGGCGGCACGGTGATCCAGAAACACGCCGAGCACGTCGTGTGTAGCGAGATGTTCGAGCAGGCGGTTGCCGATCACGGCTGGGTGTTGTGCCGTAACGAAGGAACCATCGAAGCCGCAACGACTCAGGTCGTTGCAGAGATCTATAAAGTGCTTGGCTGATTGTCGAATCAGCGCCGCCTGATCTAGTTTGAATGTCAGGTTTCTCTGACCTGAACTCACCGTACTGACGGATCACACGCCCCCCATGCTCACAAACCTCTGGTATGTCGTTGTCCCATCGTCACTGCTGACTGATGGACTGATGCCGGTTCAATTGCTCGGACAGCCTTTCGTAGCGTTCCGCGATGATGCGGGCGTCGCGCACGTGCTTTCGGATATCTGCGTGCATCGCGGCGGCTCGCTGTCCGCCGGCAGCAAAGTGGGCAACAACGTGCAGTGTCCCTATCACGGCTGGCGGTTTGGCGCTGATGGCGTCTGCACGCAGATACCGGCGCAGCCCGACCTGCGCATTCCCGCCAAGGCCCGCGTCGATGCGTACCCGACGCTGGAGCGATACGGTTGGATCTGGGCATTTTTAGGTGATCTGCCTGAGTCCGAACGTCCACCCTTGCCCACGCTCGACTGGGTCGACGATCCCGCCATCCGCGTGGTCTCGGGTCACTTTGACTGGCAGGCCAGTTGGGACCGGATTATTGAAAACGGTCTGGATTTCGCGCACGCACCGTTTGTCCATGGCTCAACCTTCGGCGATCCGGATCATCCCGAGATTGAATCATTCGAGGTCGAAAGCGATGCGTGGAGCGGCAGCGCCCAAATGCTTATGCGCAGGCCGGCACGCAAAGGGCTGCTGCGGCGTAAATCTTCCACCGAGTTTGTCAGCGTCGCCACTGTTCCGGGGTTTCACCTCTCGGGTCCGTGCACCACGCTTGAGCTTGAGTTGCCGAATGGCTGGCGAATCTACATCGTCTCCGCGCATGTTCCGATTGACGCCAATCGCACGCGCACCTGGTGGATGATGGGTAGAACGTTCCTGCGCTCGCGACTGCTGGATCGCAGATTCATTGCGAGCAATATCCGCATCTTCGAACAAGATCACGCTGTGTTGAAAAACGTCCGGCCGGAGCGTGTGCCGGATTCTTTCCAGCAGGAGGTTTCGTTGAAATCCGATGCGCTGCAGATTGCCTTTCGCCGAGACGTGCAGGCACTGGAGTTGCGCGGTTGGCGGATCGATGAAGACCGCCTCGCTCGAACCTTCACCGGACGCAAGGCTTGCGCGATACCCAGCCCTGAACGTCGTCAGATTCGCGCTTGGGCGATCGAGCCGATTCCGCTCGTGGATATCACACACGAATCTGAATAGCGGTGCGAGCCAGCCTGCGCTTGGCACAGACTGGCGAAAGCCTTAGCGCGTCTCACATTGCGGCGAAGGCTCGCCGCTCAATGCATCCACCATCGGCGGATGCTCCTGCACCGCTTGACGCAGATCTTCAGTCACCCGCAGCTCCGCACCTGTCGGCGAGAACGTGGCTGCCGCTGCAAACGGCGCGGGATTGGCCGGAACCGGGCGTTTGCCACGGCGCCACAGGAAGAAGGTGACCATGCACAGATTGACCAGCGCAAACACCCAGAACAGACCATTGGCACCGAACGAATTCATCACCGGCGAAATCATCATCGGGCTGATCGCCGAGCCCAGCGAGTTGATCAGCAGCAAGCCCTGAATCATCGGCACCAAGGCTTCGGCCGGGGCACGGTCGGCGGCATGGCTGACGGCAACCGGGTACAGCGCGAATACGCCGCCACCGAGCAGAAACAACGTCACCGCGAGCATCGTCGAGGACAACGGTACCAGGACGATCACCAGCGACAATACCGTGCACGCCACCGTCAGAATGGTCAGCACCTGCAAGCGATCCTTGCGATCAGACCAGCGTCCGACCGGGTATTGCAAAAGCATCGCACCAAGAATCGTCCAGGCCATCATGCTGCCGACCTCACCGACATTCAGGCCGCTGCGTTGCAGATACAGCGGCAGCAAGGTGTAAATCGCCGCGATGGTCACACCCGAGCCGAAACAGCCGACCAGCCCGGTCGGCGTCACGCCCAATAGTTGCCGAGGCTTGAGCGGTTCAACCTGATCCAGCAGCGGCGACACGCGTGGCAGGATCACGATCGGCAACACCGACAACGAGGCGAGCATGCCGGCGACCATGAACGGAGCGCTGTCGCTCAAACCAGTGATTTTGCCCAGCGTTGCCTGGCCCAGCACACCGGCGCCGTACAAGACGATCATGTACAACGCGAGCAAGCGCCCGCGAATCTTCGCGTCGCCCGCCAGCAGCAGCCAGCTTTCGATCACCAGAAACACGCCGACCGTGGCCCAGCCGTTGATCAGGCGCAGGGCGAACCAGCCCCAGGTGTCATAGAACAATCCCTGCAGCAGAATGGTCACGGCGATCAGCGAGGCAAAGCTGCCGTAGGCGCGGATATGGCCGATGCGCAGAATCAAGCGGTCATTGAACACCGCACCCAGGGTCAGACCGATAAAGTAGGCCGATGAAACGACACCGATCATCGTGGTCGACGCACCGGCAGCGTCCAGTCGAAGGGTGGTCAGGGAAGACAGAAAGCCGTTGCCCAGCGCAACAATGAACAGCCCGAGCAGGGGCGCCAGCGCCATGGCCAGCAAACGCGGAGACATAAAAACCTCTGGAGATCGAACAGCGCAACGTGCGCCTCTGCGCATGCGATTGCCAAGCCTGTGTGTGTTTGATGCAGGCAGACACCGAGGGGGCTGCAAGAGAGCGCGGGATTCTAAGGCTTGTGCAGGATTTGCCAAGAGCTGTTTACTGCGACGTTAGGACGCAGGGGTTGTGATTTATGCTTGTCCTGAGCGTACGGAGAAAAAACAGCTTTTTGCCATCACCTAAGTGCTAAATTGCCTCGCGTACGGCAAGTGTTGCGAAATCACGCAAGTTTCAGGAGATCAACCGCATGGAAGCCACCCCGATAGGCCGAACAGCCGCAACACGTTACCTCGCAGCATTTGGTCTATCGCTGCTGTTCAACCCTTCAACCCCGGCCTTCGCCTTCAACCCCGACCTGCATTCGGCCTATGCACTGAGAGCAGCGCAGGCGTATCAACGCTGCCCGGGGGTGAAGTTGCCCGAGCAGTTGGCCGAGGCTTTGGCGGCAGGCACTGACGCTGAGGATTCAAACCTGCTGACGCTCCCTCAGCGCGCTACCAATTGGCACTTCTATAACCGCAACAAAAAACTTGAGCCATTCTGGTTCGCCAATCGCAGCCTGGACGTGATTTTTTCCAAACGTATTGAAAAGCTGAACGCGCTGCTGGCGGAACCTGATGCCGATCCTGTTGCGGTATACGAGCAAGCGGGAAGAGTCTTGCATTACATACAGGACATGAGCGTCCCCGGCCATGTAGTCCCGGCTTACCACGCCAAGTTGCCGGGCAATGATCCCGATCCGTTTGATGAGTTCGAAAGCATTGAAGCGCTGCCAGTGTTCGGTTTGTCTGAAGCGCAGTGTCAGGCGCTTCGTGATGAGGCGGGTAAAGCCGATGCCACTCCTCAGCACTTTTTGAATGCCGCCGCGACAGCCACCTTGCAGGCGATAGAGCAGATAGACGCAGCCGGCAAACCTGTCGTCGACGGTGCATGGAAAGCGTATTGGGTGTATCCCGCCCGAGATACTGATGAGGCTCGCAAAGGCTGGGGCCAATACGCTAGCTGCGAATTTACAAAGGGCGATGTCAAGGCTGAGTGCAAGCGTGAAGAGGAGCTTGTGGCGTTGTTTGAGCAGCAATCTCGACAGGCTCAGACAAATTCGGTGTTGATGCTTTTTTATGTACAAAAGAAGCTGGCCGAAGCGGGCCAAAAAGACGCTAGTGCAATGGCTAATCAATAGCCCCATGAGAATGCCGGCGTAGCGCATCTGCCGGCATCGCGCTGGAAGGCCCGCAACAAGCCTTCCTTTTTTCTGTTGCTTTCAGGTAATCCGCTTTTCGTCAGACATTTTGAACCTAACCCGAAATCAGTCGCTCAACCGGGAAATATTCGGGGTGGGCGAAATGAACGCGTTCAAGAACCAACTGACATTCGCACAAGAAACCAAACTACTCGCTTTGGCTGCCTGGCAACGCGCACTGGAAAACCTTGAATTGCGCATGGACTGCCCAGACGCCTATCACGACGAACTGCTGCGCCAGTCGGATGAAATGGATCGCTTGGGCATACTCAGTTGGGACGAGTGGCGCGACCTGCGAAGGCAAGCAGACGTCGCCTACCTGCGCGCAGTCGCTGGAGACGATTACCATTGAGGTCATGTGCGGTCGTTATCCGCATCCGCTGAAAAGATCGAATCAACAAAACAGGAGTTCCCATGCCCGAGCCGTTGACCTCATCAGCCGCACCAGCACGCTCCTGGTTCGCTCGTTTCTCAAGGTCTGGATGGGGCGGGCGCGTCTTCTGGTCAATTCTGATCGGGGTGACAATCTTCCTGCTGATCAGCGGGTATGGCGCCTTCGTCGGGGCCAACAAACAGAATCTGTACTTCGCCTTTATCGGTGGCATGACCGGCTCCGCTGCGACGGCAATGGGCGCTGTCGTAGCGATCGCGTTACGAGACATCGCCGCCCGAACCCAAGACATCATGCTCGGCTTTGCCGCCGGGATGATGCTGGCCGCCAGTTCGTTTTCGCTGATTCTGCCGGGCATAGAAGCGGCTCAGGCGCTTTGCGGTAACCCGTTACTCGCGGCCTGCGTCGTCGTTGCAGGATTGGGATTGGGCGTTGCGCTGATGGTCGGCCTTGATCGTTTCGTGCCTCACGAACACGAGAAAAGCGGACGCCGTGGGCCGGACGCGCAGCGCATCAATCGTGTCTGGCTGTTCGTCCTGGCAATCACATTGCATAACCTGCCGGAAGGCATGGCCATTGGCGTGAGCTTCGCCAACGGCGATATGAAGGTGGGACTGCCGTTGACTACCGCCATCGCCATTCAAGACATTCCTGAAGGTCTGGCAGTCGCCCTGGCATTACGCGTGACAGGCATCTCAGCACTTCGCGCCGCGCTTATTGCGGTGGGCTCAGGGTTGATGGAACCGATTGGCGCCATTGTTGGACTGGGTATTTCCAGCAGCTTTGCGTTGGGATATCCCATTGCGCTCGGTTTGGCCGCCGGGGCGATGATTTTTGTTGTCTCCCATGAGGTCATTCCCGAGACTCATCGCAACGGGCATGAGACCCCGGCGACCTTGGGGCTGATGCTCGGTTTTGGGGTGATGATGTTCCTCGATACGGCTTTGGGTTAATCACGAACCTAACCACTGGAGAGAAACCCTCACGCACTGGCTTTAACCTCAGCCTTGACCACTGATTTACGATAAGTCAGCAACACGATGCCCGTGACCACGATCACCCCGCCGAGAATCTGTCCGTTGCTGAGCATTTGGTCCAGCACAATCCAGCCCATCAGCAGCGTTGCCAATGGCTCGATGTTCATGACCGGCGCATTGCGCGGCATGTCGAGGCGAGGCACGGAAATGAACAGGACGATAAAACCTGTGCCGTACAGCACCACCAGGGTGGCGAGCGCCAGCCATCCGGTCGAGGTGGCGGGCAGGTTCAATCCGCCTGGGAGGACGCCCGTCAGCCCTGCGAGGTTGACGCTGCTGAACACGATGAAGATGGTCAACAGACTGCGCACCGAGCCACGTACCTGAGACAGTTTGTGGTCGGTGATCCACAGCGCGCAGGCGAACACGCTGGCGGCGCAGAACGCGAGCGCGACGCCCGTCAGCCATTGCGCACTGACGTCTGTCGCAGTCGAGAGCCGCCCGGGGACGTCCAGCACAAACACCAGGCCCAGCAGAATCAAACCCATCAACGTCGCGGTGCGTGCGCTCGGTCGCGGGCCACCCAACGCCCATGTGAGCAATGCCAGCAGAATGGGGAACACGTTCGCCACCAGCAGGGCCAGCGCCACCGGCACCCGTGCGACAGCGGAATACAGACACAGACTCTGCGCAGTGATCAGCAACCCCAGCAATAGCTGCCAGCGCCAGGCACCCGCCGGCAAGCGCAGGCTTTGTCTTTGCCACAGCACCAGGATGGCGAGCACCAGCAAGGTCCCGCCGGAACGCATCAAAATCGCCAGCAGCACACCCGCACCATCATCAAAGGCGACTCGCGCCGCCACATGATTGCCGGCAAACGCACAGCCCATGCACAACAGAATGATCACGGCCAGGTAACGGGGGTAGGGCGGCGGTACGGTTTGCGTAGCGGTAGGGCGAGGCATGGCAGATCTCAGGATTGTTAGCCGTTCGAACGACTTGGTTTTTATTAGTTGTCGTACAACCAGCCCGTTTTATCGCATTCGGCGACGTCGGGCAATAGACCTGAAAGCGCACATCTACGCATATGTTTGACGTTACGGTGGATTTCCCACGCCTTTGATTAGGCACAGAGATCGTATGACCTAGTAAAAAAGGGGCGAGTCCGCCCCTCCCATAGGTCTGCATTTGTTCAGGCATGAAATGGATAATCGATGTACCCACGCTGATCCCCACCGAAAAAGCTGCTCGGATCCGGCGCGTTGAGCGCCAGACCATCGTGCAGCCGACGCGGCAGATCCGGGTTGGCCAGGAACGGCCGGCCAAAAGCGATGATGTCGGCACGATCGGCAATCAGTGCCTGTTCGGCAGATTGCGCGTCATAGCCGCCAGCCAGAATCAGCACGCCGTTCCACGTTTTGCGCAACTGGGCAATGATCGCGTCCCAGCGCGGGTCGAAGTTCTCATCTTTGACTGTGCCGACCATCGCTGGCTCGACCAGATGCAGGTAGGCCAGATTCCATTGGTTGAGCGCTTCGACGAGGTGGCCGAAGGTGGCCTCGGGGGTGTCATCGCCCATGCCCATGAAGCGGCCCATCGGTGTCAGGCGTACGCCGACCCGCTCGGCGCCGACTTCTTCAGCCACGGCCGCGACCACTTCCAGCAGAAACCGCGCACGATTCTCCACGCTGCCGCCATAGGCATCGTCACGCTGATTGCTGTTGCTGTTAAGAAACTGATCGAGCAAGTAACCGTTGCCGGCATGAATTTCTACACCGTCCATGCCCGCCTGCAATGCGTTGCGCGCGGCCACGCGGTAGTCCTCGACGATGCCGGCGATTTCCGCGGTTTCCAGCGCGCGCGGCACCGGTACATCTCCCCAGACTCCGTTACCGTTTTCGTCGACGATAAACGTCTTGCCAGGCACCGGCAGCGCGCTGGGCGCAACGGGCAGGCCGGCATCGGGTTGAAAGCTCGGATGGGAAACCCGGCCGACGTGCCACAGTTGCATGAAGATCAACCCGCCGGCCTCATGCACCGCGGCGCTGACGTCACGCCACGCCTCAACTTGCTCAGGGCTGTAGATGCCCGGCGTCCAGGCGTAACCCTGAGCCTGCCGGGAGATTTGCGTGGCCTCAGTGATGATCAGAGCTGCACTGGCCCGTTGGCGGTAGTACTCGGCGTTCATCGGTGTTGGCACATCGCCCGGTTGGCCGGCGCGTGAGCGCGTTAACGGCGCCATCGCCACGCGATGGGCAAGGGTGTAAGGACCGAGTGCGAGGGGTTGGAACAGACGACGGGTCATGGGTAGCTCCAGATTTCAATAATGGGAATTCAAGCGCGGCAGCGGCGCCGCGAACCAGTGCCGCTAACTTAACCGCGCTCAGCGGGGCTGATAATCGGTGACCGGCGCTACGCTGTTTTGCGCACAACGCAACGGCGCCCGTGCTCATCAGCGATGAACACGGGTGTGGCTCAGGCGGGTTGGTTTGAGCGCGTCAGCGGCAGGTTCAGCCAGCGACGGCCGGTGGCGTTGGCCACGGCGTTACCAAGGGCGGCGGCCATTGGCGCCTGAACGATTTCAGCGGCACCGAGGAACGGTTCTCCCGGTTGGTCGAGCAAATGCACATCGACTTTTTTCGGCAGTTGCGTGAAGCGCAGAATCGGATAACCGCTCCAGTCGTAGCTGCGAATGCCCCCCGCGTCGTAGACGACTTTTTCATACAGGGTCCAGCTCGCCGACTGCACAATGCCGCCCTCGACCTGATTGCGCAGGCCGTCGGGGCTGACGATCTGGCCGACGTCAACCGCCGTCACCACGTGATCGATGCGAATCTCGCCGGTCTGCGGATGCACGCGAAGTTTCACCGCGATGGCGCAGTAACCCATGATGTTTTTGTAGCGGGCAAAGGCGAAACCGATACCGGCGCCGGGCTCGCTGCTTTTTTGCGGCCAGCCGATCTCATCACGCACACGCTCAATGACCGCGCGAGCACGCGGATCGCTGAGGTGGGCCAGACGCAGCGCCACCGCGTCGATACCGGCCCTGATCGCCAACTCGTCGATGCTCGCCTCGATAGCGAAGATGTTGATGTGCGCACCCAGCGAACGCATGGCCGAGGTGCGAAAGGGCATCTGGGTGACGAAGGTCATGTTGATGCGCGTCGAGTTGAGGTCGTACAGCGGCACCGCATTGCGATCACCATCGCCTTCGGGCTGGGCGATCGGCACGGAGGGCGCCGAGGCGAAGGGCCGCGCGAGCAAGCGTGCCGGCAGCAGACGCCCGGCGTTGACGATGCGTTCGTTGTGCGGCGTGGTCCAGAGTTCGTAGGCCCAATCCTGCAAACGACCTTGGCTGAGGCCGGCGTCAACTTCGCTGACCATCGCCGAGCTGTATGGCTCCCAAAGATTTTCCTGTTCGCGCATCCATTGCACGCGCACCGGCGTACCGGGCACGCGCAGGGCAATCAATGCCGCATCGGCGGCGGCATCATCGGCGCCGTTGTGCCCGTAACACCCTGAGCCTTCGGTATGAATACAGCGCACCCGCTCAGGTGGCACACCGAGCATTTCGGCAATGCCAGCGCGCAGCGGGTAAACGCCTTGTGTGTGGGTCCACACAGTGAGAACGCCGTCCTTGAACCAGGCCACTGCGCAGGACGGGCCGATCGAGCCATGCATCAAATACTGCTTGGTGACCCGCGCCTGAAAACGCGTGTCGGCCGCGCCGCTCGGCGTGCCGCTATTGCTGATCGGATAGCGCCGTGAGGGCAGGCGTTTGAGCAGGCCATGAATCTCGGCCGCCTCGGGAATCGCCTCACCGCCGCTCCATTGCGTCACCTCGCTGGCCTTGCGCATGGCTTTGATCGCTTGCCACTCATCACCGGCGACCACCGCCAGATAGTTGCCGTCGCGGATCACCTTGACCACGCCAGCCAACGCCTCGATGGACGCCGTATCGAATGCTTGCAGCGTGCAGCCCGGACGGGGCGGGCGGATCACCCGCGCATGCAACATGCCCGGCAGGCGCATGTCCTGGACGAATGCTGCGCCGCCGCTGACCTTCGCCGGGATGTCGAGGCGCGGCAACGAATGGCCGATCAGTTTGAAGTCAGCGGCGGCCATCGCCGGTGACTGCGCCTTGGCGTATTGGTGCACATCGACATGTTTGACCGCGTCGGCGTAACTCATCTGCTGAGCGGCCGGACCTTCGATCACTCCGTTGCGGGTGCTGAGCAGCGCTGCATCGACCTGCCAACTGCGCGCGGCGGCATCGACGAGCATTTCCCGTACCTGGGCGGCGGCGTTATACAACGCGGTACCGCTGTCGAAAATGCTGTGGCTGCCGGCGGTGTAACCTTCGTTGGGCGTCAGCGCGGTGTCGGCGGTGAGCAGGTTTATGGCGGTCGCCGGTACCTGCAAACGCTCGGCGGCGATTTGCAGCAGCGCGGTTTTTACCCCGGTGCCCAATTCGACCTTGCCGGTGTAGACGGTAATGCCGTCGGCGCCGATGCGGATCCAGGCGTCGAGAAACGGGTTGGTGCGCAGGCTGCCGGGCAGGTCGGGCGCGAGGACCACGGTGCCGAGCGTATCGACTTCGGTGTCGGCCAGTGCTCGCCGCGCCACCGGCATCAGGGTGAACGCCATCAGCAACGCACCACCGCGCAGGAACGCGCGTCGGCTCGGATTCAGTTCATTCGACTCGCTCATGTCAGGCTCCCGTTGTGCCCGGCCACCTGTTTGATCGCCTCGATGATCCGCAAGTGCGTACCGCAGCGGCACAGGTTGCCGGCCATGTATTCGCGAATGGTCGCCTCATCCGGGTGGCGATTACGCTCAAGCAACGCTTGCGCGCGCATCAGCATGCCGGCAATGCAGTAGCCGCATTGCGCGGCCTGTTTCTCGATGAACGCCGCTTGCAGAGGGCCGGGTTTTTCCGCGCTGCCGAGGCTTTCCACGGTGCGGATTTTTTTGCCTTCGAGGCCGGCGCAAGGTGTTAGGCAGGCGAACACCGGTTGATCATCGACGATCACCGTGCAGGCGCCGCATTGGCCGAGACCGCAGCCGTATTTGGCGCCGTTGAGGTTCAAGTGATTGCGCAGCGCATACAGCAGCGGCATGTCCGGCTCCAGCTCAAGCGGTTGCGCGGCTCCGTTGACGTTGAGGGTGATCTGGCTCATTTCGTCTCCTGACGTAACGCTTCAATAGTGGAAGAGAGGTCGGCCCACGGTTGATCGGGGCTGGCTTGCTGACGCAGATACGCGGCCAGTGCGCCGAGTTGCGCGTTGTCGAGGCTGGCGGCGAACGCAGGCATCAGCGGGCCGGGCGATCCGGCTGTGGCGGGCAAGCCTTCGAGCACGGTTTTGAGGAAGTTGCGCGAACTGGCCGCTTGCAACGCCGAGGTGTTTTGCAACCCCGGGCGACCATCGAGGGTGCGCATTGGTGCCGCCGGGCCATGGCAGCCGGCGCAGGCGCTGCTGAAGAGCAGGGCGCCGGTCGCGTGGTCTGCCGCTTCACTGGCAGGCGTCTTCGGCGTTGTCTCTGTCACCGAAGGCGAGTTTTCCAAGCTCAGCAAATACTCGGCAATCGCCTCGGCTTCACTGGCGGGCAAGCGCGCCAGACTCAAGCTGACCGGACGCATCGGCCCGGCGGGTGTGCCGTGGCCATCAACGATCTCGGCGCGCAGATAGCCGACCAGTTGCTCACGACTCCACGGGTTGCCGCGCTGGCCCATGCCGACCAGCGCGGGCGCTTGCCAGCCATCGACGCTGCCGCCCTGCAGATACTCCGAGGATTTTTCCGCGCCGATCAGGTTCAGCGGCGAATGGCAGCCGGCGCAATGGCCCGGACCGTCGACCAGATAGCGTCCGCGATTCCACGCCTCGCTGCGCCCCGCTAGCGGTGTCAGCGGCTCACCGTGCAGGAACAGCAGGTTCCAGAACGACACCAACGGGCGAATGTTCATCGGGAAATTCATCTGGTTCTGCGCGGCCGGCGCGTGCACGGCAGGGCCGCTCATCAAGTAGGCATAGGCGTCGGCGATATCTGCTGCACTCATGCGCCGGTAGTGCACGTAGGGGAACGCCGGATAAAGGAAGTGACCATCGCGAGCAATGCCCTGACGCATCGCCCGCTCGAAGGCCGGCAGTGACCATTGGCCAATACCGGTCTCTACATCTGGGGTGATGTTGGTGCTGTACAGCGTGCCGAACGGCGTTACCAGCGGTAGCCCGCCGGCCAGATATTCTCCACCGGGGCGGGTATGGCAGACCGCACAGTCGCCGGCCTCGACCACCCGCGCCCCGCGTTGCAACTGCGCAACATCGAACAGCGTCGGGCGCTCGATTGGCGCAATCGCCGGGCGCCACATCAGCCAAACGGCGACGATCAGACCGAGCACGGCGACGACTGCCACGCTGATCCATAGCGTTCTGGACTTCAGAAATGAGCTGTTCATGGGACGGGGAAAAACGCGGCAGGCAATGGCAGAACGGATCGGATACGGGTCATGACAACGCTCCTTGTAACAGCCGGGGAAGGGCACCGCTGGGGACGACGGCGCCAGGGGCCAAAGCGTAGAGAAACCGTCTGCGCGGGAGAATCAGCGGCGCGCGCAACAGCGCGTTGCGCGAGAAGCAACACCTGCGCCGTTGCGCCGGACGCATCACTGCGTTGCCCGCCGCGTGGATTCTGCGCATCGCCACAGGGCCGTAGCCTTGGCAGCACTTTCCTGAACTCAATGAGGTGTCATCATGCTTACGGGCAATCCGGCCGTTGCGGCGAATGCCGAACAGCCAACTTCACTTTCCGGCCTGATGGTCGCGTTCCTGGCATTTTGCTGTGGCGCGGTCGTGGCCAATCTTTATTACGCGCAGCCGATCGTCGAACTGATTGCACCACAGATCGGTCTGTCCAGCGCCAATGCCAGCCTGATCGTTTCGCTCACGCAGTTTGGTTACGCGCTGGGCCTGTTGCTGCTGGTGCCGCTGGCCGACCTGATGGAAAACCGCCGTCTGGTGGTCGGCTTCACCCTCGCGGCGAGCGTCACGCTGTTGTGCGCCGGCCTGACTCATTCGCCGTCGATGTTCCTGGTGTTGTCTTTGCTCATCGGCCTAACGTCGGTGGCCGTGCAGATCCTCGTGCCGCTGGCGGCACACCTGGCGCCCGAGGCCAGCCGTGGCCGCGTCGTCGGCAATATCATGAGCGGCCTGCTGCTGGGCATTCTGTTGTCGCGGCCACTGTCGAGCCTGTTGGTTGAAGTGTTCGGCTGGCGCGGGGTGTTTTACAGCGCAGCGGCCCTGATGGCGGTCATCGCTCTGATTACCGCTGTGGCACTGCCGCGTCGGCTGCCGACACATAAAGCCACCTATGCTGCGCTGATCGGTTCGGTGTTTGCCTTGGCCCGGCGCTATCCGCTGTTGCGTCAGCGCTCGCTGTATCAAGGGCTGCTGTTTGCCAGTTTCAGCCTGTTCTGGACCCTCGCGCCGATTGAACTGATGCGTCACCACGGCTTCACTCAGGCCCACGTGGCGATCTTCGCGCTGGTCGGTGCGGTGGGTGCCATTGCCGCGCCGATTGCCGGACGTCTGGCGGATGCCGGGCATGGTCGTCGCGGCACGCTGGTCGCCTTGTTGCTGGCGCCGGTTTCGCTGTTGATCGCCGCGCTCCCGGGCAGCGGCTATGTCTGGCTGGTGGTGTGCGCGGTGCTGCTGGATTTCGCTGTGCAATTGAACATGGTGCTCGGCCAGCGTGAGGTGTACGCCCTCGATCCCCACAGCCGTGCGCGCCTTAACGCCGTGTACATGACCAGCATTTTCGTCGGCGGCGCCGTGGGCTCGCTGGTCGCCAGTCCGCTGTACGAGCATTTCGGCTGGAACCTGTCCGCGGTCGCGGTGGCGTTGCTGCCAGCGCTGGCGCTCGGGTTGTTCCTGAGCCGCAAGGCCGATGTCTGAACATCCGGCAAGTGCCGGCAAGCACGGCGGTACAAGACGTCGGGGGAACAGTGATGCACAATCATCCGCGTTCCCTATCGACCGGACCCCGCTTATGGACAAGTTGCTGGCACTGAAGATGTTTGTGGAAACCGTGCGCTGCGGGGGCTATTCCTCGGCAGCGCGCAAACTCGGGATATCCACGTCGTCAGTGACACGGCAAGTGGCCGGGCTGGAACACGAGTTGGGCGCGAGCCTGCTCAATCGCACCACGCGCAACACCAGCGTGACCGTTGCCGGCCAGACCTATTTCGAAAAAGCCGTGGCGATTCTCGATGCGATCGACGAAGCCGATGCCGTCGTCGCCGATCGTGGCGCCGAAGCGCAGGGCCGTCTGCGTATCAGCGTGCCGGTGGAGTTCGGCCGGCGCCTGATCGCGCCGCACCTGAGCCGCTTGCTCGAGCGGCATCCAGGCCTGGAGATCAGTCTGTCGCTGAGCGATCAAGTCAGCGACCTGCTCAGCGAGCAGATCGATGTTTCGGTGCGGTTGGGATCGTCCGTGGTCAGTGAAGACATCGTCAGCAAACGCGTAGGGCAGTTCGAACGCTGGGTGGTGGCCAGCCCGGATTATCTGGCGAGTAGCGCGGCGCTCAGTCATCCACGGGATTTGCTGGAGCATCAATGCCTGCGTTTCGATTACGGCGGCACCCACCAGCACTGGACCTTTCAGAATGAAGACGCGCCCATTCAGCTCAACGTCCATGGGCGCCTGCAAAGCAACAACGCCGACATCCTGCGCGAAGCAGCCATCGGCGGCGGCGGGGTGACGCTGCTGGCCGACTGGCTGGTCCGCGACGACGTCGCAGCCGGCCGGCTGACCCGCTTGCTTGAGCACTACGAGGTCAATCCCGGCAGTGCCAGCACCTGCATCAACGCCTTGTATTTACCCAATCACCGAGGCTCCAGCCGGATCAATGTGTTTATCGATTTCCTGATGGAAATTCTCAGCCCGGCGCCCGCGACCACGCCCGCAGCGTGATGCCTGCGGCTCAACGGCGCCCGGTCCGCGTACTCACATCCACCCAAACCGCCAACACCAGAATGCTGCCCTTGACGATCATCTGCCAGTAGCTGTCGACGTCGAGCATCGACATGCCGTTGTCCAGACTGGTAATAACCAGCGCGCCGAGGAGGGCGCCATACACCGTGCCGGAGCCGCCGCGCATGGAGGTGCCGCCGATAAAGCAAGCGGCGATGGCGTCGAGTTCGCCCATGCTGCCGGCCGAAGGTGAACCGGCGGCCAGGCGCGCGGTGTTGACCACGCCGGCGAGGGCGCACATCACGCCCATGATCCCGAAGATCCACAGCTTAACCGCCTGCACATTGATCCCGGACAGGCGCGTCGCTTCCATATTGCTGCCCACCGCATAAACGCGGCGACCGAACACGGTCTGACTGGTCACGTAGCTGAACACGCCGAGCAGAATCAGCAACAACAAGACCGGCACGGGAATGCCGTCATAGCTGTTGAGCGTCTGCACGAAACCGGCGAGCACAGCGCCGATCACCAACACGCGGATGACGTCACGCACCAACGAATGCGCCGCGAGGCCGTGAAGGGCGCGATTGCGTCGTTGTTTCCAGGTGAGGAAAACGGTCAGCGCGAACAACAGAATGCCCAAGCCGGTGCCAATTGCGTGGGGCAGGTAACCCTGGCCAATGTAAACCAGCTCCGGCGATACCGGTGCGATGGTTGTGCCGCCGGTAATCCCCAGCAAAATCCCGCGAAAAGCCAGCATGCCGCCCAGGCCGACAATGAACGAGGGGATGCGCAGGTAAGCCGTCATGTAGCCGTTGGCGAGGCCGATCATCAGGCCACACAAGGCGACCAGACTCAGGTTCGCCAACAGCGGAATGTGGTAGACCACATCAAGAATCGCCGCGAGGCCGCCGAGCAGACCGAGCAACGAGCCGACCGACAAATCGATCTCGCCGCTGATGATCACCAGCACCATGCCGCAGGCGAGAATGCCGGTAATCGACATCTGCCGCAGCAGATTGGACAGGTTGCGCGGGGTCAGGAATCCGCCGTCGGTCTGCCAGCTGAAGAACAGCCAGATCAGCACCACGGCAAACACCAGCGCGAGCATTTTGTAGCGGGTGAACAGTTGTTTGACCTGATTCATTTACGCGGATTTCCGATCATTATTGTTATGACTGCCAGGCTGGCTGAGGGCAGCGGCGAGCACCTGTTCCTGGGTAAGTTCATGGTTGATGAAGTCGCCCCGCAACTGGCCTTCACCGATCACCAGCACACGGTCGGAAACGCCGAGCACTTCCGCCAGCTCCGACGAGACCATGATGATCGACACGCCGGCGGCGGCCAGCGCGCCCATCAACTTGTAGATTTCGTATTTGGCGCCGACGTCCACGCCTCGGGTCGGCTCATCGAGAATCAGCACCCGGGGTTTGGCCAGCAGCATCTTCGCCAGCACGGCTTTTTGCTGATTGCCACCGGACAGACTGGTGATTGGCAGGAACGGGCTGGCGGTCTTGAGGTGCAGGCGCGAGATTTCCTGATCGATGCAGCCCAGTTCGGCTTCGGCATCGATGCGGGTGAGTTTCGAATAGTTGTCCAGCACGGCGAGGGTGATGTTCTGGCCGACGCCCAGGTCCGGAATGATGCCTTGGCGTTTGCGGTCCTCGGGCACCAGGCACAGGCCGGCGCGGATGGACTTGAGCGGCGTGCGGGTGTCGATGGCTTGCCCGTCCAGCCAGACTTCGCCCTCGTGGCGACCGGGGTAAGCGCCGAACAGCGCAGTCACCAGTTCGGTACGGCCGGCACCGACCAGCCCGGCGATGCCGAGGATTTCGCCGCGCTTGAGGACGAAGGAAATATCGTCGACCCGTTTGCGCTTGGGATTGTCGACGTCGTAGCAAGTGATGTGGCGGGCCTCGAAAATCACTTCGCCAATGTCGTGTGGCTCGCTGGGGTAGAGGTTGCTCATTTCCCGCCCGACCATCTGCGTGATGATCTGCGCAATGTCCATGTCGGCCATGGCGGTGGTGGCGATGTGTTTGCCGTCGCGGATCACTGAAATGGTGTCGCACACGGCGGCCACTTCATCGAGCTTGTGCGAGATATAGACGCAGGCAACGCCCTTGGCTTTGAGGTCGCGGATGATGTCCAGCAATACCTCGATTTCCGAACGGCTCAAGGCTGATGAAGGCTCGTCGAGGATCAGCAGGCGGGCCTTTTTGTTCAGGGCCTTGGCGATTTCCACCAGTTGCTGATAGCCGCCGCCGTACTGTGAAACCGGCAGCGAGACGTTCATGTCGGGGACTTTCAGTTCGCGCATCAACGCTTCGGCGCGGTGGATCATCGCCGGGTAATTCATCCGTCCGCCGGGCAGCGTCAATTCATGGCCCATGAAAATGTTTTCGGCCACCGAAAGGTCGGGCACCAGTGTCAGTTCCTGGTGAATGATGACGATACCGGCGGCTTCCGTTTCGCTGATCGATTGCGCCTTGAGCGGTTGCCCGTCCCAGAGGATTTCACCGTCCCAGGTGCCGTGCGGGTAGACCGCCGAGAGGATTTTCATCAGTGTGGATTTGCCGGCGCCATTCTCGCCGCACAGGCCAACGCACTCGCCGGGTCTGACTTTGATGTCGATGCCGTTGAGCGCTTTGACACCGCCGAAGGTTTTGACGATGCCGTTCATTTGCAGCAGATAGTCGGACATGCACAGGGCTCGTATATCAAAGACTCACACACCACTGAACCTGGGTGGGAGCGAGCCTGCTCGCGAAAGCGTCAGTTCAGACAATGCTTCGTTGACTGACACACCGTCTTCGCGAGCAGGCTCGCTCCCACAAGGGTTTTCGCATCACCGGAGATCACTTCCCGGCAATTTGCGCCTTGGTGTAGAAGCCGTCCTGTTCGAGCAGGTCGATGTTGTCCTTGGTCAACGGTGTCGGCGTGAGCAGGATGGTGTCGACTTTTTTGCTGCCGTTGTCGTACTGCGAGCTGAAGGCGGGTTTTTCGTTGCGTGCCAGTTGTACCGAGAGCTTGGCGGCTTCGCTGGCGATGAGTTTCAGCGGTTTGTACACGGTCATGGTTTGCGTGCCGGCGATCACGCGTTTGACCGCGGCAAGGTCAGCGTCCTGCCCGGAAATCGGCACTTTTCCGGCCAGTTGCTGTGCCGCCAGTGCCTGAATCGCTCCGCCTGCCGTGGCGTCGTTGGAGGCGACGATGCCGTCGATTTTGTTGTCGTTGCGGGTCAGGGCGTTTTCAACAATGCTCAGCGCTTCGGTCGGGTTCCATTCCTTCACCCACTGTTGGCCGACGATCTTGATATCGCCCTTGTCGATGGCCGGTTGCAGCACTTTCATCTGGCCTTCACGCAGGATTTTGGCGTTGTTGTCGGTGGGCGCACCACCGAGCAAAAAGTAATTACCCTTGGGCGCCGCTTTCAGCACGCCGCTGGCCTGCATCTCGCCGACCTTTTCGTTATCGAAGGAAATGTAGGCGTCGACATCGGCGTTGAGAATCAGACGGTCATAGGACACGACTTTGATCCCGGCTTTCTTCGCTTCGGCCACCGCGTTGGTCAGCACCGTGGCGTTGAACGGCACGATGACGATGACATCGACGCCCCGGGAAATCAGGTTTTCGATCTGGGAAATCTGCTTCTGCTCGTTGGCATCCGCCGACTGCACGAAGACCTTGGCGTCCATTTTTTCGGCCGCCGCAACGAAGTAGTCACGGTCACGCGACCAGCGCTCCAGGCGCAGGTCATCAATGGAGAAACCGATTTTCGGGTGGGCAGCATCAGCCATCACCGGCAGAGACAGCAAGGCCAGGGCAGTGGCCAATAGCGTGCGTTTTACGTTCTTCATGGTGGGCGTCCTTTTATTGTTGTTGGAAAGACACGGCCTGACGATGAGTATCGGGCTGGTAAAACTGTAGAGAATCCGCAGACGCCGCAGGCACAGATTTGTCGTAGAAATGTCACCGCGTCGATGCGCCCGCAGACTCCCTATGTGATCAGCGATAGATAAAGCGGTTGACGATGTTCTCAAGCATTTCCTGGCGGCCGCTGACGGCTTGCGGGTTCAACTCGTTGGTGAACGCGTGTTCGGCCAGCGATTCAAGGTTGAAGTCGCCGGCCATCACCGCTTGCCCGAACGGCTGCTGCCAACCGGCGTAGCGTTGATCCTTCAGCCGTTGCAGCTCGTCGTTCTGCACCATGGCCGCTGCGCGCTCCAGAGACAGCGCGAGAACGTCCATGGCGCCGACGTGGCCATGGAACAGATCGATCTGATCAAGGCTTTGCCGGCGAACCTTGGAGTCGAAGTTGAAGCCGCCATTCTTGAAGCCGCCGGCCTTGAGGATTTCATAGGTGGCGAGGGTCATTTCTTCGACGCTGTTGGGGAACTGGTCGGTGTCCCAGCCGTTTTGCGGATCACCGCGGTTGGCGTCGATGCTGCCAAAAATCCCCAGCGAGACGGCCGTCGCAATCTCGTGATGAAAACTGTGCCCGGCCAGGGTCGCGTGGTTGGCCTCGATGTTGACCTTGATTTCGTGCTCCAGCCCGAACTGCTGGAGAAAGCCGAACACGGTCGCGCTGTCGTAATCGTATTGGTGTTTGGTCGGCTCTTGCGGCTTGGGTTCGATCAGCAGGTCACCGGTGAAACCGATCTTGTGCTTGTGCTCGACCACCATGCGCATAAAGCGGCCCAATTGTTCGCGTTCACGTTTCAGGTCAGTGTTGAGCAGGGTTTCGTAGCCTTCGCGACCGCCCCACAACACGTAGTTGGCGCCTTTCAAGCGCTGGGTCGCGTTCATCGCGCTGAACACTTGGGCAGCGGCGCAGGCGAACACTTCGGGATCGGGGTTGCTCGCGGCGCCGGCAGCGAAACGCGGATTGCTGAAGCAATTGGCGGTGCCCCACAACAGCTTGATTCCGCTGGCTTCCTGGTGTTGCTCGAGGTGATCAACCATTTGCGCGAAGTGGTTGCGATACTCCTTCAGAGAGCTGCCTTCCGGAGCGACATCGGTGTCATGGAAGCAGTAATAGTCGATACCCAGTTTGGAGAAGAATTCGAAGGCGGCGGCTGCTTTGCCGATGGCCACTTCCATCGGGTCGCCGGCATGTTGCCATGGGCGCTTGAACGTCCCCGCGCCGAACACATCGGAACCCGGCCAGACGAACGTGTGCCAGTAACAGGCGGCCATGCGCAGGTGTTCGCGCATGGGTTTGCCGAGGATGAGTTTGTCGGCGTCGTAGTGACGAAAGGAGAGGGGAGAATCGCTGTCTGGACCTTCGAAGCGAATCGCATCGACATCGGGAAAATACTGCATGGACCTTGTCCTTGTTGTTCTTGGCGGTGTCTCGATACTAGCAACGGCCCTGACCCTGCTGATTATGAAAAACATCAACACCGAGTGCGATTTTGCGTATTGAGCTTCGTCGCCCAGGCGCCTAGTCTGTGCCAATCGCCTCTGTGAAAAGGGGCCCGGGACAAGCATAAAAACAATGAAAACCGTACCGCCTGTTCACCGCATCGCTCTGTTGTTCAACGGCAGCAAGATCTACGACCGTGGGATCATCAGCGGCATCGGCAACTACCTGAGCAGCACCCGCGCTTCCTGGGACCTGTTTCTCGAGGAGGATTTTCTCTGTCGTTTGAAAGGCATCGAGCGCTGGCAGGGTGACGGGATCATTGCCGATTTCGACGATCCGCTGATTGGCGAGGCGCTGGCCGATATCCAGATGCCGGTGGTGGCGGTAGGGGGCTCGTACGAGGATAAACGCGCCTATCCGAAAGCGATTCCCTATGTCGCCACCGATAACAATGCGCTGATGACGCTGGCCTATACGCATTTGATAGAAGCAGGACTGCAACGTTTTGCCTGCTTCAGCCTGCCGGAAGCGCAAGCCAATCGCTGGGCGCAGGAGCGGGAAAAAGCCTTTCGCAAACTGATGAAACGCGACGGCCTGCACGGCGAAATCTATCGCGGCATGGGCACCAGCGCACCGCTGTGGGACAGCGCCGTCGAACAACTGATCGCCTGGCTGCAAAGCCTGCCCAAACCCATCGGCATCATTGCCGTCAGCGACGCCCGCGCCCGGCAATTGCTGCAAGCCTGCCTCACCGCCGGCATTGCCGTGCCGGAGCAGGTGGCATTGATTGGCATCGACAATGATCCGCTGACCCGCAGCCTGACCCGGGTGCCGCTGAGCTCGGTTATTCAGGGCACGGAAACCATGGGCCGTACCGCCGCGCAATTGCTTCACCAGATGCTGCACGGCATGCCGTCCGCCGGCACGCAAATCCTGATTCCCCCGGATGCGGTCAACGTGCAGGTGTCGAGCTTGCACCAGCCATTGGGCAATCCTTACGTCATGCAAGCGCTACTGTTCATCCGCCAGTACGCTTGCCAAGGCATCAAAACGGCACAGGTCGCGGCTTATGTCGGTGTGTCGCGTTCGTCACTTGAAGCGCATTTTCGTGCTGAGCGTGGTTGTAGCGTGCACGACGAGATTCTGCGTTTCAAATTGGCAGCGGCGATCAGTGGGCTGAAGGATAACGGCTCGGTGATCGCCGACGTGGCGCGCAGTTGTGGCTTTAAATCTGCGCAGTATCTGCACACGGTGTTTCGCCGGGAATTGGGTTGTACGCCTCGGGAGTATCAGCAGGCTCCGACTAAATCTCATTGCTAAAAAAGCAATAGTCATTTGCGATTCCGGCGGATTGTTGCCATCAATATCAGAAGTTAGCATCAATCCATTGCTGCAACTCATCAGGCCTTTGGCGCGAGTTCGAGACAGTCCACATCGTTAGCCTGTCGCTGCGCTGATCGTCGTCTCAGTTGATCAACCTTGGAAAATTCTGATGTCGAAACTCTTCGAAGCACTTCGCCTGGGCGACACCTCGCTCAAAAACCGCATCGTCATGGCGCCGCTGACCCGTTCGCGAGCACCCAATGATGCTGCCGATGAACGCGTTGCGCTGTATTACGCGCAACGCGCTACCGCAGGCTTGATCGTCAGCGAAGGCACGCCGATTTCCCGTGAAGGGCAGGGCTATCTGTTCAATCCCGGCATCTTCACTGCCGAGCAGATCGCTGGATGGCGTCTGACCACCGACTCGGTGCATGCCGTAGGCGGCAAGATGTTTGCGCAGATCTGGCACGTCGGCCGCGTCTCGCATCCGTCGATCCAGGAAGGTGGAAAACTGCCTGTGAGCGCCACGTCGAAGCAAGCCGTCGGCGCGACAGCGTTCGGTTATGACGCTGATGGCAAGCCAGCACTGGTCGAGCCGCCGGCGCCCCGTCAACTGGAAACGGCTGAGGTTTCGCGGATCGTCGGTGAGTTCGCACAGGCTGCGCAAAACGCGATTGAGGCGGGTTTCGATGGCGTGGAAATTCACGGTGCCAATGGCTATTTGTTCGAGCAGTTCATGAATCCGCTGGTCAATGATCGAACCGATCAGTACTCGGCCGATCGACTGGAAAATCGTCTGCGCTTCACCCTGGAAGTGATCGATGCCGTGGTCGCGCGGATTGGCGCGGGTCGGGTGGGCATTCGTATTTCGCCGTATGGTCAGTTGTTCGATATGCCGCTGTACGAGCAAATCGATGAAACCTACACCGCGCTGGCTGAGGAGATTGGTGCGCGGCAACTGGCCTACGTTCATGTGATGGATCAGTCCGGTTTTCCTGCTCCGGGTACTGAGGGCGGTGGCGGCGGGCCGAAGGCAACCTTCCTTGAGTTGCTGTCGACCATCAAGTCGAAATTGCCGGCCACCGCGCTGATTCTGGCGGGCGGCATGTCGCGCCAGCGTGCGGACGATCTGATCAATGACGGCATCATCGACCTCGCCGCGTTTGGTACCGCTTACATCAGCAACCCTGATCTGGTGGCGCGGCTGCAGCACAACTGGCCTCTGACCGACGCCAAGCGCGAAACCTTTTACGGCGGCGGGGCCGAGGGTTATGTCGATTACCCGCCCTATAAAGGCTAAGTAGCCGCTGAAGCATTGGCAGCCGTCACCGTTATTCGGGGCGGCTGTTTTTTCATGTCGGCTGCAAACAGGCCTGCAAGGATGTTGCGAGAGGACAAGCAGGCGAAGTTCTGTTTTAGTGCAAACCAACTGTCCCTGATGATCGGAATTCCTCATGCACCTCAAAGCGCACCGGTACTTCGCCATGGTTGCCGTGACTGGCAGTTTCTCGGCGACGGCTCGGCACTTCCAAGTGCCGGCATCCTCCGTTTCGCGCTTCATCGCGGCGCTCGAGCGAGAGGTGGGGCAGCAGCTTCTTTATCGAAACACCCGAGCAGTGAAACTGACGGATGCGGGCGAGCGTTATTACCAGCAGATCCGCGAAGTGCTGGAATTGCTCGATGCGGCTGATGAGGAAATAACCGGCAAGGGTTGCGAGGTGCGTGGACTTGTACGGATCAACGCGCCGGTCGCGTTCGGCAGCCTGCATATCGTCAAACTGTTGAACGGTCTGTATGACAAGTATCCCGCGCTGACGGTCGAGTTGACGGTCACCGATGCCTTTATCGACCCGGTTCAGGAGGGCGCTGACATCATCTTCCGGGTCGGGCACCTGGGCGACTCTGGCTTGATCGGCCGGAAAATCTGCGATCAGCAATACGTTCTGTGCGCCAGTGCGGACTACATAACGAAGCATGGCCAACCCGCGTCGCCGGCGGATCTGCAGAATCATGCCTGCCTGGTCTACAAGGGAACCGGCGGGGCGCAGCGCTGGTATTTCAGAAAGCCTGGCAGCGACAAACCCGAGATCATCGACGTCCATGGTCCACTCAGAAGTAACAATGGGCAGGTGCTGGTGGAGGCCGCGCTGGCGGGCAGGGGGGTCGTGTTTTTTCCGTCCTGGCTCTTTAGTCGCGAGAGCTTCATAAACCAGCAGCTCATTCGGCTGTTACCTGATTGGCAGGGATCGGTGGAGCAAACGCCTAGCCAGATCCATCTGCTTTCCCCGGAGAATCGCCTGCGGTCTCAGAAGGTCCGTGTGGTGTGGGACTACTTCATCAAAGCGATCGGCGCGCCTCCTTATTGGGATGATCTCGGTGAATCCTGAAAGCACCTTAAACGTTGAACCTACCTGGGTTTATCACGGCCTGTTGGTCGACCCGGTTTCGTAAGCTGCACTACTTCTCGAGCGCCTCCGATGAAAACATCTGAAAAATGGCAGCAGGCCGATAAATAACGACGGCTTTGGGAACAGCTTACTGAAAGTATTGGATTTGCTTTATGTCAGGAGCCAAAGAGGGTTTTCGCTACTTATGAATAATTTGGAAATCGCCTCCAGGATGAGTTTCCTGAAATGGCTAGGTCAGACGCCGGAGAGTCTCAGGATTCTTTCGGATTATTGTGCAGAACTTGAAAAAGGTGCGTGGGCGCAGTCGTTTATCGACTGCGTTTATCAATACAGTTGGCATCACACGCCCGATATGTATGACAAGCACATCCTGTTCGATGTCATTCAAGCCCTGAAACGCTGCAATGGAAATTATTTGGTTTTTCAGGTGCCTGTGGGCGAAGGGCCTTGTGCAGACAAGGCGATCGAGCAAAACAATGAGATCTTGTGCAGGTTGCCAGTGCCTTTCGAGGCGCGCTTTCTGGGGGGCAATCAGGATGAGGACGGGTATCTCCAGTGGGGTCGCCCGATTCATGCGCCGATTGCGGTGGGTCGTGAATTTCATTGGGCATTGCTCGATACGCTGTTGCTGCCACTTGAAGTGGGTACCAATTCTTCCGCCAAGTTCCAGATGTATATGAATACCCGGGGCGGTATTGCACGATGGCCCTATGGTGCCGAGCACATTACGGTTTTTATCAACTGTGATTTGATCAAGCCTTGTGGCATTGGGGATGACGGGCATGAGGCGTTGCGATTGGCGAGCATGGAGAGTATCGGCGACTGTAAGGTGGGGAGGAGTCCGTGGGAGAGGTGGGCGGAAGAGGTGAGTTTGCCGTTAACCTGCAAGGATTCGAGATGACCGCGCAGAGGCAGCGGCAACTCTCTTGGTAGAAGGCTCCATCGACGGTTCGCTCTATGCATCGCTACTCGCGACTAAACTGTGAATGGTTTTGTATTTCTTTATCGGCCCACCCATAGATTACTCAGGGTGGAACAACCCAGAAGTATCCAGATTCACAAGATACCGTCCTGAGGTAGGCAACAGTGGATTGGTCGAGTGGACATGCTGCAAGGGCGCATAGGGTAATACATGACTTAACAGGTGGGCGATGTTATATGCTAATAAGCCGCTCGCGGGCCCAATACTGCTGCTGACTTATTTCTTCTGATACGAATGCCGCTGTTCATCGACCGGTGTTCATAGACATCGTTTCTCTCCCCCCTCTTAGCTGAATTACCTTGGATGCACTAGACGTACTTTCAAGCTCGCTTGGACCGCCTCTGGGAGATTCCCTACAGATTGCCGAGATAATCCTTCGCTCTGGGTTAATTCGAGTCGCCAGAATTTTGATATCTAACCGGGGCTAGGCAGGCGTTTGGCGCGCAAACTGAACGACTTGGTAGCATATGGCCGTGCGCTCGCTTAATATCCCCCTCCAAAACCCTAAGGGCGCAGGGCTCTAGGGCGTTAGGACGGATCCAACACCTTAATGAGCTATAACTTACTGTCTGTACCGGACGGCTATCGCACGGAAGTAGCGTTAGTCGTCGCCCCCTACGTTGACGCGGTGTTTTTAAATGAACTGGTAACTAAGTTGAAGCCTGGTCGGTTCTGCCTTTTGGTGGATGACGGAATACAACTCGAGGCGCTATTGAGAATCCACGACTGCCAGCGCAAAGGGCTCAAAATCGAGATCCGGGTTGCTCGCGCGGCTGGCCTCATGCATATGAAGGCCTTTTACTTCGAGTTTGTGCGCAAGGAGGTCCCTCGAAGGAGAAAACGCCGGTTGCTTTTTGGTTCGGCAAACGCGACAAACGCGGCGTTTTGTGGCGGTATCAATGCCGAGTTGATCGCTGAATCTGAGTTAATGATTAATGAAGACTCGGATATTGCAGCGTATTTCTCTCATATCTTGTCGACATTCGACTCGCCAGAGGAGAGGAGCGTCCCAGGGCTTTCAACTTGGATGAGCCAATTACCTTTCATCCACTTCCCTGCACTCAGAAGTGCACGCCCAGGTGAGTTGCCATCGGGATTTGATGCATGGTTGCAGCAAGGAATGCTAGCGGCTCAATATCGGAATGCCCCCCAATTTGCGACGCTCAATATCCAACTGAAAAAGAGTTTGCCTCAGGACCTGGTTGCACGGATCTTCGCCAGAAGTAGTTTCACGGAGAAGGGTGAACGTAACGTTGTGCGGTACAGCTACCTGAATGGTCCTGACGCTCAGGAAGTCGAGGCACCAGAGGGAGAACAACCCCTTTGGAAATCTCGCCTTGCAGTGTGGACCCATTTGGGAGATTGGATCTCGAATGACTGCCATCGCAAGCGCAGCAAAATCATGAAATCCAAAGCGTCCGCTGCTCGAAGTAGAAACATCTCCCGCATTTTGGCGAATGGGTGCGACGAAAAGTGGATAGAGAGTCGGATTGAACAGCTTCTGGCAGGGCTCAACCAGGTATGGAGAGAACTCGAAGCCGCTAGCGTGGCGCCGCAGCAATACATCGAGGGTTGGAATGGCAAAGTGAATCCAGCCTCATATCGACTTCGCTTTCTCAAAAAACTTGATCAGGATCTTCAGCTTGCGCGGGATGGGGATTTCAAAAACCGGTATGTAAACGGATATGAATTCCCTGCGATGCCGCGGTTCAGGCAAGACACGATGGCCTGGGAAGCGTTTGTCCGATCCTGGTGTGAGTCCATCGCTGTCGAAACAGCGAAAAACCGGACGCTCTCGCTAGTAGCCAGGCGAATCAAGGATGTCATGAAATACCTGCAGAAGGATCTGTCGGAACTGTCCTGGTCGGAAATCGCCGAACTCCTCCGACAGTATTGGGATACGGAGTGGGAGGGCATATCCCTGGGAGACTGGATCATGGGATATCACGAAGGCTTGGGCGTGGAATTTGAATTCTAGCGATGAGACCTTCGATAAATTTCCTTAGGAGTGGCTAATGGATTGAAATGCTTTTTTGCAGCAACGCGACGTACAAGGCTTTATAAGTTTATAAGATAGATGGGGGGAAATCTGAAGCCTGACCATCGGTCTGCGTTTTGCGCGCAGTAATGACGTACGAAAAACGCTAAGGAAAAGGTCATCGGCATTGCTGACTTTCACCTTCGAAGCAGACAAAGCAGACGAAATCTCTAACCTACTGGATATGGCGATCAGAGAGCTTAAGCGTCAAAGCCGCGGCACTCGCGATGATTTTACTCGAAGTATGGTTAGCCACCAGACTGGTAGGGCACATGCCTATGGGATGATCGGGTCATCAACGATGTACTCGTAATGGCGCAGGATTGATCGTGCTGTCTCGTCCAAGGAGTTGTGGACGCTAAAGGTCATACAGTATCGTCCGTTGAGGGTGCCTCCTTCAGCGTCGATCAAAATGCACTGGCCCGGATTCTTATCTGTATAACTAGACCAATTCATTCTTTGTCTGTGCGTCCAGCCGCCGAATGGGCCAAGGAAAACTACTGCAGTGAAAGCTACGCGATTGTTACGAGTGTCTGTCAGTACTGAGTCTGCTAGCTCACTCACTTTCACTCGGTAATTTTTCATTGCCTCCTTGAAGGCGGCTACCTTTCGCTGATCGCCGACCACCACCGCGATCGGGCTTTGCTGCCAGGCCCTCCATTCGAGAGCGAGTGGAGTCAGATCGTCTTTCGAATGTGTAGATTCGACGAATGTCTCGCCAAGAGCAGTGATTCCGTCGTTGTTTAAGAAACCGAGGCGCCTGAAGACTTCTACGGATAGGCCACCAACGATTCCGAGCTTTTTGGGGTTGTACACAGTAGCCTGATTGAGTACATCGAATCCGGCATCCGGGATAATCTCCCAATGTCTGGCAACGTAGCCTCGCTGGAGCAATTCAAGCTCTCTGGAACTCAGTTGCTTCAGCGCGAGGATGAAGTATCGCCTGTACTCGGCGTCGAGGTTACGCAAGCGTATAGCGATGGTTAGGCGAGCGTAGGCTTCGGTTTTTCGACTGTCACTGTCATCCATGCAGGTTTGCAGCAAATCTCCGAAGTCGATGTCCAGATTTTCATCCCATGAATCCATTTCATTCAGATCGACGTCGCTGACCTCTGACAGCAGCGCTAAGCAATATCGGTTGACCCTTTCTTCTTTGCGGGAGTCCACGACGAGTTTGATTGCCTCATATGCTCCTACGACCTTATCTGCACCTACGAGTGGCGCGAGCTTTGGGATCATTGCTTTAAGAGCGGCTTTGTCCCGGCCTGTCAAAAATTTCATAGTGATTTCCATAAGATTGCGTGGGACTTCACAGCGACCCTGTTGCCGATTAAGAGGGTGCGATAGGCGGCGGAGTTTAACGCAGAGGCTGAAGTGGCATCACTGACGTTGGGAATGCTCGGTCTCTGTTCACAAGTGGCTATTACCTGGTGAACAGCGAAAGCATTGCCTTTGCCATGGCCGAATGGGGTTGACGATTGAGTGGGGGTCAGCCGGAGTTTAGTGAGGGGCTATGCGCAGAGATCGTAATATGAATCCAACCGAAGGTTTTGATTTTCTGGGAAACGGGGGCTTGTAGGATTGGACTGTTGCCGCAGGGCGCATAGCGTAATACATGATTTAACATAATATACATTACACGTAACAAGATGTTGCGAGATCAGCCCGGTTGCACAGTGGATTTCAGCCTACAGAATCGACCTGAATCCGATCCACTGCTTTTCCTTGAATTCGACGGCGCTCAACCCTCATCACGCGTCAGCTTTTCAATCGGCGTTCGATGCTGTGGAAATTGTTGCGTGAGTTTCTGCCGATCACCCATTTCCATATCGGCAAAATCAAATCCTGGCGAAACGGCTTCGCTGATCAGCCCAAATCCGTTTTCGCCTTCGAGCAACCGCGAAGCTTTCCATAGTCCACCCGGTACGTGTAATTGCAAAAGCTGTCCTGCCAGAATGTCGGCGCCCATCACCAATGTCTGCAACGAGCCGTCAGCATGAATCAGGCTGTACTCAATGGCGTCGCCCAGGTGGAAATAATGCAGGATGTCGGATCGATTGAAATGAAACTGGCCCACCGGTGATTGCTGATCCAGCAGATAGTAAATCGAGGTCATCAGATACCGTGGACCGCTGGGGGTTTCGAGTGGGACGCGATGATCGGCCTGATAGGTTCTACGGAAATAGCCACCTTCGAGGTGAGGCTGCAGATCCAACGTTTTAATAATGTCTTCAGCTTTGGCTTCACACATGATCATGGGCTCTTCTCCGTCAAATATGCCGCCAATTTACGTTAACTCGACTAAACGTCCATTTAGTGTAGTTAAACGTGAACCGTAAGGTCTGCGTCGAACTCATCCCTTTTCATCACTTTCCTCCATTTAAAAAGCCAGCCCGCCCAGCGCGCAAATCTCTTTCGAACTGGCCTGTTACGGCGCAGGCCGGGGGCTTAGCTCGATTGGCGCGGTTTCAATCAAGCGCTTCGATACAATCATCGACTGGGTTGTGGCAGCGTACTTTTTGAAGTGCGGCGATTCGATATGGCTTCGGTATGCCGAATCGCTGGCGTAGATTTCGAAGAAATGAAACCAGTTCGGGCGGTCGACTTCGGCGACGGCGTAGATTGATATGACGCCCGGCTCTGTTCGAGTCGACTCTGTGATCTCTTCCTTGACTGCGGCTTGATAGGCCGCAACCTGTGCAGGATCGATTTCGAGTTGCGCGATGCGCACCACCAAGCCATTTTCCTCGGCGGCCAGCGCTTGTCCTGCCAGTAATCCAGCCAATGCCACCACTCCTAATAAACGTTTACCCATCAGGTTTCCCCCTCTTCATTGTGTGGCTCAAGGCGGAGGCGCTGATGCCCACCTCTTTGCCTGCGCGATTAAAGCTTTGATGGCGGGTAATGGCGAGAAAGTAGACAAAGTCTGCGACGTTGGCGCGGCTTACATTCATGAGGCCTCACAACTTGAAATCGGGATGGAAGCCGGACGAGCGACCACGTCAGATGATTCTACGGATCACGTAAGCGTATTTTGATGAGTTTCCCTCATTAAACTGTCGCATCCGACTCATCAGTTAAATTCCATGATCGGGAACGAAGGCCGGAAATCTTCTTCGTATCGCTATTTGCCACCGAGACTCCCTCCCCCATCGACGCTGATCACCTGGCCGGTAACGAAGGATGCTCCCTCGCTCAGCAGGAAGGTAATCAGCGAGGCCACTTCTGATGGCGTGCCCAGTCTTTGCATCGGAATGGTGGAGAGTATCTGACGCTCACCCTCACTTCCCACGGGACGGTTTTTTCGGAAAAGCTCGGTGTCTATGGGGCCCGGTGCGACTGCATTGACCGTAATGCCAATGGGCGCCAACTCAAGTGCCCACGTACGCGTGACCCCCACCAATGCACTTTTTGCGGCAGCGTAAGCGGTTCTGTCCCGGGCTCCAAAAATGGCACGGCTGCAGACATTCACGATGCGTCCCGCAGACGATCGCTTCAGAGACGGCAGGCAAGCCTGGGTGATTTGTACCGAGGCTCTGACATTCAGGTCAAAAACGTTTTGGAGTGTTTCGAGTTCAAGCGTTTCCAGGCTTTGCGCAGACGCAACACCTGCGTTATTGACGACGGCATCAATAGAGGTCCGTTCCAGGAGTTTCTCAAGCATTTTCCTCGTTTGCTGAGCATCGCTTAAATCACAGAGCAACAGCTTCCCGGGAAAATCATCAACCGGATGCCTGGCGATGCCGACCACATTCCAGCCTGCCTGATTCAACTGAGTACTGAGTGCAAAACCGATCCCTTTGGTTGCTCCAGTGACCAGTGCAGTTCGGCTGTTGTTCATGGTTACCCCTCTCATCAACGATCACCTGCGACGCCAGAAGCAGACGTTCCAGATAACTCACTCCAAGAAATATGCCCGCCCTTCAGTATCGGTGAATTTCAATCCGTATCCCCTCATTCGTATCTGGAGCACGAAAGTAGCTCGTTATCAAATCGAACTCAGCGTCGCTTGCTGTAAACTCATGCTCGGCGCGGCCATTGCGCCGATGTAGCCTGCCCCGACAGGTCTCATCATCCACTTCGATGTAGTGGAAACAGTGGGGAATTTCGGCAGCGTCAGCCAGACCGCGTAACCACAGCCGATCCTCTGGCGTGTTGGCCGGGAAATCCAGAACCACAGTCACGCCAGCCTTCAGCACATCGATGACAAGCGGGCCCACCAGTGCCCGAATCTGACGCGCAAGCCTCACGTAATCGGCCACTGATTGGATCTGATCAGGGTAAAGCCTTGAGAGCCAATGATCCTCACTCATCAAAATAGCCGACCGTTCAAACGCCAAGGACTTGGCCAACGTCGATTTACCGGATGCAATCTTGCCTGACATCAAATGAAGCATTGGTTTGGTCATGGGGGACTCCTCCTTGTCGAGTTCTGATGATGTTCATTGAAAAGCATCGAAGCAACCGCATACCCTCCACTGTCAGCTTTGGACTGGGCCCGGTTTTTCCAGCCAGAACTTCAGCCTTTCTTGCTTTTCTCTTTATCGTATTCTTCTTGGACCGCACGTAATAAGGATCCGAAATAGCCTCACTCGGTCGAAGGGACGGAAGCTTTGCTGCCCAAGCGTATGAGTTCATTGGAGAAACACAGGCCGACTATGATCAGCACCGCTCCCGCGTAGAGGCTTTCGCGCGGTACTTCATTGAGCGCCACAAACGCCAGCAGCGCGGCAAACAGTGGCTCGGTCAATTCCAGCGCTTGTACTTGGGATGGCTTGAGATACTCGATGGCCTTGGTTGTGCAGAAGAAGCCCAGGATTGTCGGCAGCGTGGCCAACGCCAGCAACGCGGCGATCGCCATCGGCGACAACTCGCCTATTACAAAACCATCGGCGGCAGCCGGCATCAGCAAGTACAGGCTGCCAAAGAACAGCAATTGGCGGGTGAAGTGCAGTCCTCCCGACACCCCCATACGCTTCATAGCCACCGAAAAGGCTCCATAGCCGGAACCGGCCACGGCGGCGAGCGCAGCACCTTGCAGTGTAAAGCCCTGCTGCAGGTCGCCGCCGAAGATTACCGAGATTCCGGCGATAGCCAGGGTCGCGCCAACAGTAGCGTTCGCGGTGATCGCGTCCTTGAGGAAAATGCGCCCCAGAATGATCGAGGAAATTGACGCGCTGGCCATCAGCACCACCACCACACCTGCCGCAGCGTAGTGTCGATAGGCGGACGTTTCGAAATGGAACAGCACAAAGATGCCAAGAAACGCGCAGACAGCCGCCTGCGTCCATTTGGTCGATGTCGCCGGGCGCTTGAGGAAAAACAACAGAATCGAGAGAAGCACGCAACCCAGTACGGTCTTGATGACAGCAACACTGGTAGAGGTGAAACCATTACTCATGAGTATTTTGCTGAGTACACCGATCGTTGCGTTCAGTGCCGCAGCGGAGAGTGCAAATATGACGCCTTTCCTGAAAGTCGATTGCATGGATGACGATCCCTGTCGCTGAATGGTCGTTCGATAGAAAGCCGCCCTGTATCGACGGCGCAAAGTTTGAGGACACGAACAGCCGACTAATACCGATAGAGTGCTATTCGCCGTCATGTCGCCAACGGTCAGAGGGCCTGGCCTTTGGCGATGCAATACGAGTTGACGAACATGGCAGTGTGCTGCAGAGACTGACGTATATCCGGTTTGGCTATTCCGTGCCTGTTAGCAAATTGCTCAACCGCCGCCGTATTAAAACGAGTGGTCTGGATAAAATCCAGGGCTTCGGGTTTTGAATTCAAGAACCTCGCTACGGGAGGAATACTCAGTAGCAGCTTCAGCAATCGAAGTGAAATGTGATGCTTGGGAGACTTTAATCCCAACGGTTGTGCAACCTGTGTCAGGAGCTCTCGCAGGTTTGGCGTCTGGTCATCAAGCGCCAGCAGTTCCTGACCCACCATGGCAGGATCAAATGCACAAACTGCCACCAGTTCAGCCAGGTAATCCACGGTGACCAGTGGCAGCCAGTGCCTGGCGGTGCCGGGCACCGCAGTCAACTTGCCCTGCACAAGGTTGCGTATCAGCTCCACCAGCGGCTGACCGTCAAGGATATGCCCCGTGCGGCTGTGGCCACAGACCGTCGCAGGGTGGACAACAGTAATCTCCCCGCCCTTGGCTGACATGACCTCCAGGGTCGCAAAATGCGCCTCCAGCTTGCTTCCCTCGTAACCACCGACACGCCGGTAGACGGCAGGCCAATTCGTCCGTTCCGGATAGCAAGGGTCAATGCCGATGCGTTGTAGATGTTCATGATTTTTCAGCATGTAGCCGCCGATCATCACTAAACGGCTTTTTTGCTCAGCCGCCAACAGCGCCACGCGCTTTGCCCCTTCTACGTTCACCGCACGAGAGTGCTCCACTGAAAGCCCCCATGCGAAGTGCGCGCCCAAGTGGAACATGACGCTGGCGCGCCTCAGCACTTGTCGGTCAGCAGCGCTCAGCCCGAGGTTGTCGTGTTCCAGATCGCCAGCGACGGCGAATACCCGGGCTGCGCACCCGCCCAAATGATCGACTTGCTCGCGCAAGGCCGCCAGTCGCTCCGGGCGACGCATCAACACCCGAACGGTGTGACCTTTTGCACTCAGGTTCGCCACTAAATGTTGGCCGACGAAACCCGTCCCGCCTGTGACAAAGCACTCCACGCTCATTTCCCTGTTCCTTGTTGAAGGTGAGAAATCAAGCGTAAAGTATCGACCCCACTCTACAGTCAAGCGGTGTTTCCATGAAAATCGGCGAACTCGAAGCGCGCAGCGGCGCCAGCCGTCATACGTTGCGCTACTACGAGCAAATAGGCCTGATCTCCCCCCTACGGCAAACCAACAACTATCGCGTTTACAACGAGCAAACTCTGCAGGATCTGGACTTTATCCAGCGCGCGCAAAGCATGGGATTTTCTCTGGGGGAAATCGGCGAGATTCTGGATGCGCAGCGGAACAAGCTGATCGATTGTGCTGAAGGCGCGAAGCTGATTGAAAAGAAGATGGCCGACATCAAACAGAAAATCGCCAACCTCCAAAGCGTTTATCGGTATCTGGATGAAGAGCGCGCCACTCTGGAAGCCAGTGCCGCCAGGCAACTTGAGCTTCAGCAACTGAGCAACGCTTCCAATCATTAAACCAGCACGTTTTCCAGGCGCATCATGGTGATCATTCCTGGCCGGTTTCTTTCAGTCACGATGGGCGGAATTCAGGCGTTCGGCTAGACGTGTACACCCCTGCACAGCAGATATCAGCAGTCCGGCAACTCGCACCGCGCAGCAGCTTTCAACGCCAATTCCACGCTGCGGTCTGCCGCGACTCACTCCTCACTCGGGTCGTAACTGTTCACATTGGGTACTTGCAGATGCAGGCGCCCAAGCAAGTCAATCAACGTATCAACCTCAGCCGGCGTCAATCCGCTGAGCAGTCGCGCTTCTCGCTCAAGTGCAACTTTGAGCACGCGGTCATGTAGTTCTTTACCGCTGGCCGTCAATCGCACGGTGTAACGCCGCGCGTCCCTGGGATCCAGCTGACTGGTGATCCGCCCCGCTGCTTCCAGCGTCTGCAATGAACGACTGACCGCGCTCTTGTCGAGACCGATCGCCTGACAGATTCGATTGGCAGTGATGTCGGATTCAACGGCGAGCATTGAAAGCATCCGCCATTCAACCACGCCGATTCCGAAGTGTTTGCGATAGCACTGGGAAGCCCCGGTGGCGAGTTTGTTCGCCAGGAACGTCACCAGGCCAGGTACATAACGCGACAGGTTCAGTTGTGTATCGGTAGGCATCGAGAAAACACCGTAGATCGAAGATCTTGCAATTTGGTTGACACCGCAACTAAATTATCTGAGGATTCACTCAGCCTGTCATTGCGGACGATGCGCCGCATGATACGCCGTAGCACAACCTCAAAAAAATAATTAACAGGTCTTGCTTATGAACGCTCCCCAACTGTGCCCTTCCTTGGCGCCCATGATTACCCACCCTTTCTACTTCTTCTTGCCTGGCTGATTAGTCACCCGCAAGTCCCCCTTTCGTTTTTCAGCAGCCACTTCAATGTGGAGGGAGAAGTCATGCTTCAAGTCAGCGTCACCCGCAAGGTCGTCGAGGCCGAGGGTATTTGCAGTTTTGAGCTGTGCGCAGCAGACGGCCGGCCGTTACCACCGTTCAACGCCGGAGCCCACATCGACATCCATATTGCCGGCGGCCTCACCCGGCAATACTCGCTGTGCAATGACTCCCGAGAGCGTCATCGCTACGTAATCAGTGTGCTGAAGGATCCCGCCTCACGCGGCGGTTCCACTGCGATGCACGAAACCATCAGCCAAGGACAGACGCTCAGCATCAGCGAACCCCGCAACCTCTTTCCACTCGCGGTCTCAGCCAAGCGTCACCTGCTGTTTGGCGGCGGTATTGGCATTACGCCGATGCTGGCAATGGCTCATGAGCTTCATTATCAAGGCGCGGATTTCGAGCTGCATTACAGCTTCCGATCCAGCGAGCGCGCCGCGTTTATCCAATACCTGCGACAAGCGCCGTTCGCCAGCCACGTGCACTTGCATGACGACAGCGGATCGCCCGAACAGAAACTCGATGCAACCGCCCTCTTCGCCGCGCCAGATACCACGACTCACCTTTACGTATGCGGCCCGGTCGGTTTCATGAATTTCATTCTCGACACCGCGCAGACCGCTGGCTGGCCCGAAGATCGTGTGCACAGAGAGTTCTTCGCCGCCGCACCTGTCGATGCAAGCGCTGATTTGCCCTTCGAAGTTCAACTGGCGAGCACAGGGCAGATTTTTTACATCCCCGCCGATCGCACCGTTTTCGAAGTGCTCGATGAGGCCGGGATTGCCATCGAATCATCGTGCGAGCAAGGCGTCTGCGGCACCTGTGTCACGGGCTTGCTCGAAGGCATTGGCGATCACCGTGACCAGTTCATGACCGCCGCCGAACACGCTGCCAATGACCGTTTCACGCCGTGCTGCTCACGTGCCAAATCGCCCCGACTGGTATTGGACCTTTGACCTGAACCGAGCATCGAACGCTCGCCGGAGAACATCATGACGACCGCTGCCCAACCTCTTGCACACGAAATTGTCCCGGCCAATGCGCCGAGCTTCCCGCTCGATCAATGGTACGTCGCGGCCTTGAGCCGGGAACTGAAAGACCAGCCCCTTGGCCGTACGTTACTGAATAAACCTGTGGTGCTTTTTCGCACGGCGGATAACCAGGTCGCCGCGCTGGAAGATCGCTGCTGCCATCGAGCACTGCCGCTGTCCGGCGGCACGGTGGAGGAACGTGGTTTGCGCTGCGGGTATCACGGCCTGCTATTCAATGAAGGCGGTAAATGCATCGAAATTCCGGGCCAGGACAAGATCCCGAGCAAAGCCAAAGTCCCTGCCTACCCTGTCCGGGAGCAGGATCAGATCATCTGGATCTGGTTCGGCAGCGCCGAGCATCCAGAGCCGACATTCGCGCCGCCGTCCTACGACGTGCACAGCAGCGGCAAATACCTGTTCGACGGTGATGTCTATCACTACGACGCGCCCTATCAACTCATCCACGACAACCTCATGGATCTCAGCCACTTGGGTTATGTCCATCTGCACACCATTGGCGGCAACGCCAGCATTCATATGAACGCGAAGATGAACGTCGATGGTGATGACTCAATGGTTCGTGTGGTTCGCCATATGCCCGATTCCGTTCCGCCGCCGACCTACACCGCGGCCTACCCGTTCAAAGGCAACATCGACCGCTGGCAGGAGATCGAATTTCACTTCAATCACCTGCGCATCTGGACCGGCGCGATCGATGCAGGCACGGACGACCTGAACAACCCGGATCGGGGTGGTTTTCATATGCGTGGTTTTCACGGCGTAACGCCGGAAACAGACACCTCAAGCCACTATTTCTGGACCATGGCCACCAACCCTGAACATGATCCCGAGGCCGTCACAGCCAAAGTTCTGCATCAGACGCGATTGACGTTCGACGAAGACAAAGTGGTGATCGAAGCGCAGTACCAGAACATGTGCCGGTTCGGTACACGTCCGATGATTGATATTCATGTCGACGTCGGAGCCAATCGTGCCCGCAGAATCATCGAGCGACTGCGCAACCCAACGAGTTGATGGCCGCAAAACAGTGGCGGCGAGAAACGCCGTCCACTGTGTGCAAAGCCTCTGCCGTACTAACGCGGCGGAAACGCTACGCCGACCCGCTCGGCATACTTGAGCCACGCGGCCTTGAGCCGTTCGACCGTCTGCGGCTGAGCCGCCGCCAGGTCACGGGTTTCACCACGATCCTGGGCAACATCAAACAGCTGCCATTGCGGCGGCTGTGTGTTATCGCCGAAACCTGCTTGCGGGCGCATGCCCAACAATTTGAGGTTGCCCTCACGATAATAAGCATTGCCGAACAACTCACCGGCCAGACTCTCAGCGTCGTGAGGGCTGCCCTTGCCTTCGAGCATGGGCAGGATGGATCGGCCGGTGATCGGGTGTTTGTCCGCTTCGCTCGGCAAAGCGATGCCCGCCAAATCAAGGAATGTCGGCGCCAGATCATCCACCCGCGCTACGCCTCTTTCCACACCCTGACGCCGCAGTGTCTTGGGCAGTTGGATGATCGCCGGCACACTGATTCCGCCTTCGGCCGTGGTGCCCTTGAACAAGTGAAAAGGCGCGGCACTGACTTCCGCCCAGCGCAATCCATAGTCGATCTGCGAGCCGCGCTGGCCCAGATTGGCCAGGCTGTTATCGGTGTTCACGCCGGGTGGATAGAACTGCGCATGATTTTCCGCCGCCGCGCCGTTGTCGGACATGAACACGATCACCGTGTTGTCGTACTGGCCGCTTTGGCGCAGGTAGTCGATAACCCGGCCAATGTTGTGATCGAGGTTGTCGACCATTGCCGCGTAGATTTCCATTTTCCGCGCTTCGACTTTCTGCTGCTCAGCCGTGAGTTGCTGCCAACCGGGCAGCCGAGGGTTCACGGGCAACGGTTGCGCCGGCTGAAAGTCCTTGTCCAGCAAGCCGAGTTTTTTCAGCCGCTCAATGCGCGACGAACGCACGGTGTCGTAGCCTTGATCGAAGCGGCCGCGGTATTTGTCCAGGTATTCCTTGGGCGCTTGCAACGGCCAGTGCGGTGACGTGTAGGCGGCATAGGCGAAAAACGGTTTGCCTTCACGTTGGCTGTTTTGCAGATAGCCAATCAGCTTGTCGGTGTAAAAGTCGGTGGAGTAGAACGTCTCGGGAAGCTCTACCGACTGGCCGTTTTCACGGTAATGCACTTGCTCCAAGGGCGTCGGTGCAACGCTGGCGGGTTTGAAGTGCGTCGCCCCGCCTTCCAGCAGCGCGAACGACTGCTCGAAACCGCGCCGATCCGGGCCTTGATCGGCCTCCAGACCCAAGTGCCATTTGCCGACCATCAGCGTGTTGTAGCCGCCCGTTTTGAGCAGCTCGGCAACCGAGTAGGCCCGCCCGTTCAAGTACCCTTCATACCCCGGTTTACCCTGTTGAAACGGTTGCAAGGCTTCGGCCATGGTGCCCAGTCCGACCAAGTGATTGTCAGTGCCGGACAGCAACATCGAGCGAGTGATGGAACAGGTCGGCGCCGCGTACATGCTGGTGAATTGCACGCCCTGTTGCGCCAGTTCATCCAGCCTGGGGGTGTGAATCTCGCCGCCATAGCTGCCCAGATCCGAGTAGCCGAGATCGTCCGCCACAATCAGCAGAATATTCGGTTGGCTGGCCGCCATGGCCGCGCCGCCGCCCATTGCCAGGGCGCAAAAAAGTGCCGTCAGCGGTAATCGCGATAGAGCCATCGGTTTTCTCTTATTGTCGTTAAAGGAATGCCTCAAACAGCCCGATCACTCTTCGAAAATAGCCACCGCACGCACAAAACCTGCTGACGCATGCCGGATCTTGTAGGGAAAGCACGACACCGTGAAGCCGCTCGCTGGCAGGGATTCGAGGTTGGCCAGTTTTTCCATTTGCCCGTAGCCGATATCGCGCCCGGCCTTGTGCCCTTCCCAGATGATCGAGGCATCGCCGCTGGCGGCAAAACGTTCACGGGTGTATTTGAACGGCGCGTCCCAGCTCCAGGCGTCAGTGCCGACCACGCGCACGCCGCGTTCCAGCAGATACATCGTCGCTTCGCGTCCCATGCCAATGCCGGCGTCGAGATACCCGGGCTGACCGAACAGTGCACCGGCGCGTGTGTTGATCAGCACGATATCCAGTGGTTGCAGCGTGTGCTCAATGCGCGCCAGTTCCGCTTCGACCTCTTCTGCCGTGACCACGTGACCGTCGGGCAAATGGCGAAAGTCCAGTTTGACCCCCGGCTGCAAACACCAGTCCAGCGGCAACTCATCAATGCCAAACGCCGGCTCGCCGCCATCGGTGGTCGAGGCGTAATGCCACGGCGCGTCCATGTGGGTGCCGCTGTGGGTGGTGATCTGCAAGCGCTCGGCGGCCCACGACTCATTGCCGGGCATCTGCTCAAGCTGCAACCCCGGGAACATCGCCGCCATCTCCGGCCAGCCTTGCTGGTGGTCCATGTAATCGATTTTCGGCAACAGCGGTGGCGGGTCTGTGTACGGGTTGTTATCGAGGGTCACCGAAAGGTCGACCAGACGACGTTTACGCTGGATGGGCTGTGACATGAGGCGTATCTCCGTTCAACGGCAGAGGCCGATAAGGGGCTGGATTGAGGGCATTGCGAATAAGTGTGGCGACGTTGCCGTCATGGCAGAAACCGGCAGCGCGGGCCTGCGGGGTTTTCAAGGGCGGCATGCGCCCGAACAAGGTTTCGAGGTCACGGTCCGCGGCGAAACTGATCAGCGCACGGCGTTGCTCGCCGTAAGTTGCCGCCAGTGCATCGATGACCTGGGCGATGGACAAATGCAGCACCGGCAGTTGCCAGACCCGCTGTTGCGCGGCGGCGTCATCCAGTTCGGCGGCGTGGATCAGGTTGTTTACGCAACAGCGCGCCGACATCCACCACGCTGTTGCTTGCGGTGATACCGGGCAGCAATACTCAGCGCCCTCGGCGAAGGCACGCATCAAGTCGCTCATGAAGGCCGAGCGCAAGCCGTTGGGTTCGCGTGGGCGCGCGACAATCCCCGGCAGGCGCACCGCGCGGCCATCGACTTCACCGCGTCGCCCCAGATCGATCAGCGCACGCTCGACCATCATCTTGTGTGTGCCGTACGACAGTTGCGGGTGCAGTTCAGCCTGCTCGTTCATCTTCGCCGGCAGATCAGCGCCATACACCGCAACGCTGCTGGCATACACCAGCACCGGAGGTCGCGCCTTGTTGCGCAGTTGATCAAGCAGTTCGAGGCTGGCCAGCAGGTTGACCTGATAACCCAATTCGTAATGCGCCTCCGCTGCTCCGCCGGGAATGCTGACCAGGTGAAACACCACATCAATGCCATCGGCCAGGACACGACGCATCAACGCTGCATCCGTCACGCTGCCGCTGTGCCGGCGCAGACGCGGATCGTCCGGCAGGCCTTGGACATCGGTGTCCAGCACCAGCAGCGAACGAATGACTTGCCCGCGCAGACTGCCGCGCGCGAGCAGACAACGCAGCAGTTCGCGGCCGACAAAGCCATTGGCTCCGGTAATCAGTACACGCATGGGCGTTCCTTAGCCGTGGGCCTTGACGACGCGTTGATCGATCGCACCGAACAGTGACCGGCCATCGCTGCCGGTGACGTCCATGCGCACGCGATCACCAAAACGCATGAAGCCTGTCACCGGCGCGCCCTGCTCAATCATCTCAATGGCCCGACGTTCGGCGATGCACGCCGAGCCGACGTTGCGCTCGGCGTTCGACACCGTGCCGGAACCGATCAGGGTGCCGGCGCGCAAGCGCCGGGTTAAGGCCGCGTGGGCGATCAGTTGGCCAAAATGAAAGTTCATCTGCGCGCCGTGCGGCTGGCCAAACCACTCGCCGTTCCACTGCACTTGCAGGGGCAAATTGACGCGGCCGTCTCGCCAGGCTTCGCCGAGTTCATCCGGGGTAATCGCCAGTGGGGCAAAACTGGAGGACGGTTTGGCTTGCAGAAAACCGAACCCGGTGCGCATTTCCCGCGGTGCCAGCGCACGCAGGCTGACATCGTTGATCTGCAGGATCAGTTTGATGTGCTGCAACGCGTTTTCCGCCGAACAGCCCATCGGCACATCATCGACCAGCACGACAAATTCGCCTTCGAAATCGATGCCTTGGCTTTCGCTCGGCAGTTCGATGTCATCGTGTGCGCCGATGAAGTCATCACCGGCGCCCTGGTACATCAACGGCGTGCGGTCAGCGCCTTCGATCGGGTCGAGGTTGAACGCTTTCTGCATCAGTGCGCCGTGACTGAGAAACGCCGAGCCATCGCACCATTGGTAAGCACGCGGCAACGGTGCCATCGCCTGCGCGGGGTCGAAGGCAAAGGCCTCGCGGCAATCGTGGTTTTCAAGCTCACGCGCCAGGGCCTGCAAACGCGGCTCGGCATCAGCCCAGTTTTCGATGGCTTGCTGCAAGGTCGGCGCCACCGAACGAGCATCCAGCGCCCGGGCCATGTCGCGCGAAACCACCACTAATTGGCCGTCACGGGTACCGTTTTTCAGGGTTGCGAGCTTCATGCTTTTTCTCCCGTGCAGTCTTGCAGTTCAGCGGCGAAACGCCCGTCCAGCAGGATAAACACCATGCGCGCCATGGCCTCGGTACGGTTGCTCCACGCGTGATTGGTGCCGCGCTGAACCACCACGTCGCCGCGTTTGAGGTGGACCTCTTCATCGTCGAGCACCAGCCAGACTTCGCCTTCGGTGACGATGCCGTAATCGAGGGTTTCGGTGCGGTGCATCAGTTTGTGCCGCGAGTTCGCCTGGCCGGTGCCGGCATGCGCCTGGCCAATCTCGGCAAATGCGGCCGCAGCAGCGGCATCACTGACCTGGTTCTGCACGCTGTCCGGCGGAATGTCGACGACACGAATCACACTGCCCAACGGGCCGGGGCTCAGTTGTAAGGGTTTGCTGGTTGGATCATCGGCATTGTCGAGCAGGACCGGACTGCCGCTGCTGTTCCATATTTCATGAAACACCGTGCCAGGCACCGATTGCAGCGCGAAGACGTTGGCAGTTGCTCCGTGACTGGCGACGACCGCGCGGCCGTGGGCATCATGCCCGGTGACCACGCGTTTGAAGGGGGGAAGCGCTTGCATGGAAAATCCTCGTTCAATGGCCGTTGCTGATGGAGTCGTGCCCGCCAACATTCGTGCGGATCAATAGACCACCGAGCCTCGGCACGGACAGACAAAACAGCGCCACTACCAGTTGCAGCCAACCGATCATGGTCAACGCTTGCGGCAACGCCGTGGAAGCCCCGGCGGTGATGGCGAGTACCACCAGCGGGCTGATGAACTCGCCGGCAAAAATCGCTGCGGTGAAGCACCCCGCCGCTCGCCCCCGCTGAGCAAAGCCGACTTGCGCCATGATCCAGGTGATCAACGTCGGCAACATAAGGCCGATGCCCAGACCGTTGACCAGAACCGCGACCACCACTTGCGCGTGGCTGCCGGCAGCGGCCATCAACAGGCCGCCGATGCCGGCCAGGCCATAGGCAATCAGCAACAGATGCTGGCTGCGCAGACCGCTCAACAAACGGAAACTCAAGGCCCCGACGAGCACACCGAGTTGATTGGCGCCCATGGTCATGCCGATCTGCTGCGGCGCATCCACGTGCAACAAGTTGAGCAAGTAGCCGGCCTGCACCGGCACGATGAACAGGCTCAGGCCCGCGAGCAGCGACAATGCATACAGGGGCGTCAGTGCCCGCCATGGAAATGCGCGCGGGGCTGACACCGATGCCGTTGCCGCCGGTTGCACACGGGGTTGCGGTTCCCAGAGTTTCCACGCCATCAGCGGCAGGAAAATCAGCCCGACCGCGTACAGCGCAAACGGCGTGCGCCAGTCTTCCTGACCGAGAAAACCACCCAGCGCGATAAACACCGCAGCGGACAGCGACGTCGCGACCATTTGCAGTGCAAACAGGCGTTCACGGCGTGCGCCGCTGTAGTAGTCGCCCATCAGCGTCGTGCAGCAGGTCATGATCCCCGCCTCTGCCAGACCGATCCCGGCGCGGCTGGCGACAATGGCCGGCAGCGAATCCAGCCACAGCGGCAACACACCGCAGAGCGTGTACAGGGCCATGCTCGCCAACAACAGCGGTTTGCGCCCGAGCCGGTCGGCGATGACCCCGGCAAACGGCGCCAGTACTGCAATCATCAATGCCGGTAAGGTCAGCACGATCGGCACCAGCACGGTGCTGCCCGCGACCTCGGCAAAATGGGCCTGCATGCGCGGCAATACCGGTGCGAGCAATACCGCGCCGAGCACGGGCAGACAGCTGCCGAGCAGCAACAGCAACGACTGCGTCAAACCGGCGCGACGGCCGCTGTTTTCAATTGAAGACTCAACGGCCATGACAGGTCTCCCGATGACGCGCTTGATGAATATCTACCGCCACGGCTCGCGAAGGCTGGCTCAGATTGATCGCCTCCGCCGGCGTTTCTGCGTCGGTGTTCGTGCGCCGTGCAGGCAACAGGAAGTACGCCAGCGCTGGCAACAGCAGCAGCGCGCCGACCATGTTCCAGACGAACATGAACGCCAGCAGCACGCCCATGTCAGCCTGGAATTTGATCGGCGAGAAGATCCACGTGGCCACGCCAATGGCGAGCGTGATGCCGGTGAGCATCACCACTTTGCCGGTGGACACCAGGGCGCGGTAATAGGCTTCTGACAGGCTCGCACCCTGGCGCAGATGACCGAGCAGGATGCTCATCACGTACAACGCATAGTCGACGCCAATGCCGACACCCAACGCGATCACCGGCAACGTCGCGACCTTCACGCCGATGTTCAGCCAGACCATCAATGCTTCGCAGAGGATCGAGGTGACCATCAGCGGAATTACCGCGCACAGCGTGGCGCGCCACGAACGGAATGTGATCAGGCACAGCACGATCACCGCCCCGTAGACCCAGAACAGCATCTCGCGATTGGCTTGTTTGACCACGATATTGGTCGCCGCTTCGATGCCGGCATTGCCCGCCGCCAGGAGGAACTGCACATCATCGTTGTTATTGGCAGCGGCGAATTGCTCGACATGATCGACCAGCCGCGTCAGCGTTTCAGCCTTGTGGTCGGTGAGGTAGGCGTACAGCGTGAGCAGGCTGCAATCCTCGTTGTACAAACCGCGTGGCGCACTGGCGGTGATCATATTGAGCATCGCCTGATTGTTCTGCAGCTCGTACCACTTGGCGCTGCCTTCGCTGAGGCCAACCAGCATGCGCCGGTTGAGCAAGGCCAGCGAGTTGGTCGAATCCACCCCCGGCAATGCACGCAGTTGCCAGTCCAGCGCATCGACCTTGGCAAGGATGTCGTAACGCGCACATTGCCCGGCCGGGGTCTTGACCATCACCGCGAACAAATCACTGCTGGCGCCGTAATGCCGGGTCAGAAAAGCATCGTCCTGGTTGTAGCGTGAGTCGGCCCGCAGCTCCGGTGCGCCGGCATCCAGATCACCGATCTTCAATTGCAGGCTGACCACAAAGCCCAATGCCGCCAACGCCAGGCTGATGGCAATGCACAGGCTGGCCCAGCGACGTCGGGTAAACAGATCGAGAAAACGCCAGAAGCCATGACGCCGCGCGCCGGCCTGATCGTTCTGCTCGCTCTTCAGGCTCAATTGCGCCGCACGTGGCGTTACGCCGACATAGGACAGCAACACCGGCAGCAGAATCAGGTTGGTGAAAATCAGCACCGCCACACCGATGCTGGCGATCACCGCCAGATCCTGAATCACCTGGATCTTGATCAGCATCAGCACGGCAAAACCCACTGCGTCGCAGAGCAATGCCGTCAGCCCGGCCAGAAACAGCCGTCGAAAGGTGAAGCGCGCGGCCACCACCCGGTGCATGCCGCGACCGATGTCCTGCATGATGCCGTTCATTTTCTGCGCGCCGTGGCTCATGCCGATGGCGAACACCAGAAACGGCACCAGCACCGAATACGGATCCAGTTGATAGTCGAGCAACGGCAACAGACCCAGTTGCCAGACCACCGCCACCAGCGAACAGAACACCACGAGCAACGTGCTGCGCAGGCAGCGTGTGTACCAGAACAGCACGGCGGTGGTGATCAGGATTGCGACGGCGAAGAACAACAGGATCTGCTTGAGCCCGGCGATCAGGTCGCCGACCTTTTTCGCGAACCCGGTGATGTGAATGTCGATCCTGTCGTTCTGGTACTCGCTGCGCAGCGCCTCCAGTTGCTCCGACAGCACCGAGTAATTCAGCGCCTGGCCGTCCGCCGTCGTTGCCAGCAACGGCACGTAAATGATGCTTGAGGTTTGATCGAACGCTACCAGTTGGCCGAGCTCGTTGGAGCGCTGCACGTTGCGGCGCAAGGCCTCGAGACTGGCCGGGGTGCCGGCGTAATCGTCCGGGATCACCGGACCACCATCCAGTCCGTCTTCGGTCACTGCGACCCAACGGGTTGCGGGCGTCCACAGCGACTTCATGTAGGCGCGATCGACGCCGGGCAGCAGGTAAAGCTTGTCGCTCAGCGCCTGCAAGGTTTTCAGATACTCAGCGTCGTAGATATCGCCCTGGCGATTGGCGACAACAATGCGCAAGGAGTTGCCCAGACCGCTGAGCTGCTTTTGATGTTGCAGATAATTGGCGATGTAAGGTTGTTGCGTGGGAATCATCTTTTCGAAACTGGCGTTCAGCTCGACGCGCGTGGCCTGATAGCCCAAAAAGAGCGTGGTCACCAGGCACACCAGCAACACCCACAACCGGTGATTGAACAAAGTGCGTTCCACGACCGAGCCGGAACGCGGGTCGAAACTCGCCAGGCTGGCCGTGGCGTTGTCGAATGGTTTCATAACCTCACTCCGAAGCTGTAGCGGTGGGCGACGCCAGGCGCGTCAACCCGGTAAAACCGGCCAGCACCAGGCTGCCATCGGCGGCCTGCACGACGCTGGCAATCGGTTTGCCCAGCGGTTTGCCGAAAGGCTGCAGGGTGGGTGCGTCGCCCGTGGTGCGAAACATTGCGCCCGCCTGATTGACCACCAACAGCTGGCCGTCAGCGGTGCGAATCGCTTCACTGAAGGACACCGGCATCGGTACGGGCGCGGGCACGAAGCTGTTGCCGTCGTCGGTGGAAGTGAACGCGTTGCCTTTCAGTCCTGCCGCCAAAAGCGTGCCGTCATCGCGCACTTGCAGGGCGAAGAAGCTGCCGCTGTACGGGCTGTTGAGCGCGACGAAGGATTTTCCAGCGTCCTCAGAACGCGCCACATAGCCTTGCTCGCCAGCGATGAACCAACGCTCGCCTTGTTGTGCGATGGCATACAGATGCGCGCCCATCGGATTGTCGATATGGCCCATCAGCGACTGCCAGCTCACGCCGCCGTCCTCGGTGGTAAACGCGAGGCCATAGGCGCCGACGATCAGGCCGTGACGCGCATCGGTGAACTTGAGGTTCAGAAACGGTTTGTCCGCGCCTTCGCTGACCATCCGTTCGGCGGTTTGCACGCGTGCCGCCGCTGCATCGGGGTCAGTGGCTGTAGGCAATTGCTCTTGTGCGGCGTGCAACTCCAGTTGCGCAGCGCGGTTGCCATCCAGTTGCAAAACCCAGTTTTCCCCACCGTCGTGGGTGACCAGCACGGCACCGGCATGGCCGACCGCCCAGCCGGTGTTGGCATCGACAAACTGCACCGCCGTAAGGCTGACGGAGACCGGCACCTGCGCCTGCCGCCAATTGATACCGTTGTCATCGGAGAGCAAGACGATGCCGCGTTCGCCGACCGCCACCAACCGCACACCTGCCCGCGCCAGATCAAGCAAGACCGCTTGCCGGGCCTGCGGCGCGCGCATCGCCGGGGTGTGCAATACATCGCCGACGGCAGCGGCCTGAGCCTGGCTTACGGGTAATACGCAAGGCAGCGCCAGCAGCGCTAACAACCGCCCGAGCACCTGACAGATTCTGTTCATACCGACCTCGAAACCACCTGTGAAACCGGATCGCCACAGCGTGTGGCGATCCGGCCCGATTCAACGAACCCCGGCACCCGCCATCGCCGCCGGCGAGAATTCCGATGCCTTGTAGCGATCGACCACGCCGTATTGCTCAGGCAGACCGGTGTAGACGTTCTGGATAAACCAGGCGCCGGAGGTCAGGTCGTAGAAACCCGAAGATAGCTGCGCTTGCGCTGGCAGATCCGGCAGCACGGCCGGTAGCGACCACAAGGTTTTGGCGAGTTGGCCGTTGGCGTCCCAGCGATCGCCGAGCATCGCTTGCCAAGTGTCTTCGTCGAGGTAGTAGCGGCCCTTCGGCAACTGGTGACGCTTGCCCGGCGCGAGTTCGGCGTCTACCACCCACACGCGATGCAATTCCCAGCGCACGTAATCAGGATTCATGTGATGGGCCAGAAACAGGTCTTCCGGTTTGCCGGCGGTCAGGACTTTGTTGGTGTTGTAAGGGATATACATTTCCTGCTTGCCGACCAGTTTCCAGTCAAAGCGATCGATGCGCCCCTGGAACACGCTCAACTCATCGAACGACATCACCCCAGCGGTGGCCGGCGTCGGTGTGTCGCAGCAGGCATTCGGCAACTTGCGCACGCGGCGCTGGCCGGTCAGATAGACGTGAGCCTGGGACTTGTCGCCGTTGATATTGGTGCGCCCCATGATTTGCTCACCGGCACGCAATGGCGGGCCGACATTAAGCAGGCGGAACAGCCAGTAATCACCGGCGAAACTTTCCGGCGTGCCGTCCTGGTAGTAATACGGCATGTCCTGGATCGCCTGGCCGTCGGTGGTCATCACCTGTTTGCCGTCTGCAGTCATCAGGTAATGGCGAAAGTGCATGGCCAGTGACGTGCCGCGCCAGTTGAGGATGTGGTTCCACATGGCTTCGGCGCCGTTATGCGGAATCGGGAATGGAATACCGCCAAACGCACCTTCGGGCACAGGTCCGGCGCTGCTGTCGACCAGCTTGGCACGGGTGGCATTTTTCAGGGTGTTGTCGTACACCCATTGCGGCGCAGCGGCCGAGCGACGGGTCGGATAGACGTCGATGCGATAGGTGTCAGGAAATCGCTTGAACATCTCCTTGGTGCCATCGCTGAGCTTGCCGGCGTATTGCGCCAGGTTCTTCGAGGTGATGCTGAACAGCGGCTTGTCAGCCGCAAACGGATCGCTACGTTTGCCGCCCGGTTTGTACGCCGGGTCGACCTTGGTGTAACCGCCCTGCCAGGCCGGAATGCTGCCGTCGGCATTGCCTGCGCGCTCGGCCCCCATTGGCGTGAGACTGCTCGACAGTTTGGCCGCCTCTTCTGCGGTGGCCGCCGTTGCAACCTGGCTCAGGACGGTCAGCGTTCCGAGCAAGGCAAAGCACAGGGCCGTAAGGCGCGGGAGACGATTGTGGTGGTGAGAAGTCATGCGCAAGTCCTCTTAAAACGTGGTCTTGACGGAGAAGGCGAGGTAATCCCGATCCTTCAGCGATTGCTTGTAATTGAACTGGCTGAGGCCGTTGAGGTTGGTGTCCTCGGCGCCGTAGTAATGCGTGTAGGTCAGGCCGGCCGTGACGCGATCGAGGTAAGTGGCGGTGATGCCGATGTTGATGTCGCCACCGTTGTCCGGGCCGAACGAACTGACCACCGCTGATTTGCCCAGCGGGAAATAACTGACGCCAACCGGAATGCTGATATCGATGCCGGAGAAAAACTGGCGATAGGTCGGCGTATAGACGACTTTGAAACCCAGGCCATCATCGGTGGCGTTCGGGTCCAGCGCGGCGCGATTTTTAGTGACGCTGAGCAGGCGGTTCCACGCCACTTCGCCAACCAGTCCGGACTCGCGGGCGATGAAGTTGGGGCCAAACGATGCCAACACGTTCAAGTTGACGTGAGCGGTGCGACCGACGGCGTAGAGCGCGTCATCATCGTTGTCGGCAATGACGCCGGGCAGCACGGTCTGACCGTTCGAAACCAGCGGCATGTTCCAGCGCATCGACGCTTCACCGGCGAAGCTGTACTCGTCCACTGTGGTGGAAAAACTCGCGCCCAGCGCTCGAATGTCTTCGGGGTAAACCCAGTAGTACTCGCCGATCTGTCCGGTGCTGAAGTTCGGCGCCGCCGTCGACGGTTTCAGATACAGCTTCGGCGTCTTGTCGTGGTACTGGATGGCGTAGAGGCCGTACTCGACGGTCTCAGCGCTGTATTTCAGTTGCAGACCGCCCTGCCCCGAACTGCGCGCTTCCTTGTCATTACCGTGGAAAAACGCGGCGGGACTGGCCGGGTTGCCGCCGAGGAATGCCGGAAATGGCGCACCGACGATCAAGCGCTCATTGCCTTCGCCAATGGTGTCGCTGGTGGAGAAATAGCTGCCGGCGGCGGGCAGTCGGGTTTCTTCCCATTCGAGTTGATAGTACGCGCCGAGCGATACGTCGTCCGTCAGTTGGAAGGTGCCCGACAGTTGATTGACCGGACGGGTGATTTCCTTGAACTGCGTATTAGGCACCGACTGCGCCTTGACCACGTCAACCGGGGCCATGCCACCGGCAATGCCGTTGGCGCCGAAGAACAGGCTTTCGCCCCAGATCAGGCCATGACGGCCGGCGCGCACTGACGTTGCGCGGTCGGCCAGTTCACCGTTCCAGTAGACGAACGCGTCGAGGATTTCGCCGTCACCACCGTGCAAATGACGGGTGTCATCGGTGAACTCGTCGTAGCCCACGGAACGTGCGTTGGCGCGGGACAGATCGTTATTGTCGTTGTTGCCCTGGTACTCGCTGTCGTACCACGCTGCACCGCTCAAACGTGCGCCGAAATCCTGAAACGACAGATCCAGCTCCGAGAGGATGTCGGTGCGATTGGAGATCAGGCCCTTTTTAAAGGCACGATCGCCATCGTCCTGATTGAGCGCGACCTGCCCCTCGGTCAACTTGCTGCTGGGATTCTGCGTGCGCCAGGCAGCGCTGTACTTGACCGTGTTGTCCCAGCGCAACTTGAAATCCGGGTTGCCAGTATCGATGTCGAAAGCCTGAGCGGCCTGGCTGCACAGCACCAGCAGCGCAGCAACGCTCAAACCAAAGGGTGCAGACGAGCAGACCGGGCGACGCACGAGCGCCGCAGTCGTAGAACTAACCATCGCGTTAACCTCTTGTTTTTATAGTGGTAACTGCTGTGGATGCGTCGCAGGTGTGGTTCAGATTGGCTCGGCAGTGCGCGCGAGCATTTGCTTGACCAAGCCAATGCGATCGAAGGCGCGGTCGTGTTGCATCTCCTTGTCGCCGGCCAGCACCGAGCTTTCGCTGATGTATTTGCAACGTTCGAAACGCCGCGCCATGAAGCGCTGCAGCTGCTGCTCGACGCTGGTGGCGGCGGACTGCTCGCGAGTGAGTTCTTCGCTGAGCACAATCGCGTCTTCGATGGCCATGCCGGCGCCTTGGCCGAGGTGCGGCGTGGTGGCGTGGGCTGCATCGCCGATGAGCAGGACGCGTCCGCGATGCCACGGCTCATCGACGAACACCACTTCCATCGGCTTGTAGACGACCTGGCTGTTGTCGGTGATTTGCTCGCGCAGTTCGCCGATAAGACCGGTAAAACCTTGCAGGCGCTGGCGCATCTGCGCCGCCAGATCGGCAGGATCCATCCACGGATTGGACGGTTCGTGGGACGTCAGAAACAGGTACATCAAGTTGCCGGCCAGCGGTACCAGCCCGGCGTTGCCGTCAGCACTTTGATAGTTGGCCAGATGATCGATTTGTGGCGCGCGGGGAAAGTTGTAGCGCCACACCGATTGGCCCGTGAAACGCGGGGTGTAGGCATCGCCGAAGACCAGGCTGCGCACTTTCGAGAACAGTCCGTCGGCACCGACCACCAGGTCGTAGTGGCCGCGATTGCCGTCGGTAAACAACACATCGACCTCTGTGCCGTTGTCGTCCAGCGCTTCCACACTCAGGCCCAAACGCACGTTGGCGCCGAGTTGCAGAGCGGTTTCGCTGAGGACTTTGTGCAGTGCCAGGCGGGAAATACCGACGTTGGCAGGATACTGCGGGCCGGCCAGTCGCTGACCCGGAATGCGCGCCAGTTGCTGCCCGCCCGGGCCGTAGATAGCGACGTCTTCGAAGGCATAAGCGGCATCGAGATAACCGTCGAGAACGCCCAGCTTGGCCATTTCACGGACGACGTTGCTCTGTTGAATAATCCCGACGCCATAGACTGTCCATTCGGACTTGAGCTCGATCAGGTCGACCTCGATACCTTTACGCCGCAAGGCGATGGCCGCACACAAGCCGCCGATACCACCGCCCACGATCAGAACGTTGTTCACTGCACTCATGGTGTTCTCTCTTTTTATTCTTGTGATCGATGCTGCGTCGGGCACGGCATCGTTGGATGAAGCTTCCCGGCAAAGCAGGGATTTGACTAATCGCGAGTAAGGATGCGATGTATCACCGTACGCGATACCTCGATTTATCCCGGCTGCGGCAACTCTTCAGGCATTTGCACCAGCAGCCAGCCGTCCTTTTCGCAGAACGGCAGCGCCTCCAGCGTCTGGCCCAGGCATGGGCCATAGATGCACTCGCCCGTCGCCGGCAGAAATTGCGCGCCGTGGGCGTAGCAGACGATCAGTTGGCCATCGGCGGACAGGAAGCGGTCCTTGCGATACTCCAGGCGCACGTCCAGATGCGGACAACGGTTGCGATAGACCCGCACCCGATCGTCATGACGCAGGGCAAACACGCTGTCACGCCCCTGCGCCAACGGATCGAATCCGCGCGCCCGGCCCTCCTCCAGTTCGTCCAGCCGACACAATGGCTGCGCGATACCGCTCATGATCAGCGCGGCCTCAACCGAGTTTTGGCGGCGGGCCACCTGGGGCCCATTTTTCTTTGGCGCTGAACAGGAACAGCTGCGAGTTATCCGCCGACAGCGGCGCGCGACGGGCCTCCCAGGCGTCATCGTGTTTGTCCATGTCGGCGTCGTATTCGATGTGGCAGCCCAGCGGACTGTTGAAGTACCAGAACCAGTTGGAGCCAAACAGGTGACGGCCCGGCCCCCAGAAACTGGTCCAGCCCTTTTGCTCGAAACGCGTCCCGGCCAGCAGCACTTCGGTGCCACTGCCCATGTGGAAGGTGAAGTGTTCGCAGCCTTTCATGTGCGGCGGGGTCTGGATCATGAACAGGCAATGGTGATCGTCAGAGCCGGCCGGGCGCATGAACGGCCCGGCGCCAATGAAGGTGTCGGTGGTGCGAAAACCCAAACGCTCGGCGTAAAAAGCTTCAGCTTTCGCCGCATCGGGCACGAAATACACCACGTGGGACAAAGTGCGCGGAACAGCGCCCATATCGAGGCTAATGCCCGGCTGGTTAAGCGGCCGCTGTGGCGCATGGCCGGCGGCGTTGGTCAGGTCATCCGGCGCGCTGTAAGGCTTGCGTACGCTGACCTGAAAAGCGATGGCGAAACCCATGTCGTCAACGCTGTGCAGCACGCCGTGCTGATCACGACGGACGATGCGATCACGGGCCAGCTCATCTTCGATGGCATCCAGATCGCTGATCGCAGCGACCCCGTAGACCGTCTCGCGAATCGACGGCGCCGGGCCGATCGCCGCCGGCAAATCAGGATCGTCGGCTCGACGGATAATCACCGCGGTGCCGTCCAGCGCTTCGAAACGCCCGCCGTTGCTGTCAACGCCGACCGGCGCAAGGCCGTAGTCGCGCAGGCAATCGGTGCAGGCTTGAATGTCATCGACGCCAAAAATCAGGGCATCAAGGCCAATGATGTTCATGGCTTACCACTCCATTGAAATTATGATCCGGTGACTGTCGCCATGGACGCCTTGCAGCGCGCCGGGCCTGACTGGAAACCGGTGGTGGTGTCGGCAGCAGGGCCGACTGCGGCGAAGATTGGCGCAAGGGCTGACAGCTGACTAATCGCGAGTCGGGATGCGACCTATCGGCAAACGCGATACCTGCGACGAAGGTTGACGCGCCAATGGATTCGTTCGAATGTATTGCGAAAATAAATACAAAAACGGACCTGCCCATGCGTTTCAACCATCTGGATCTGAACCTGCTGGTCGCGCTCGATGTGTTGCTCGAAGAGCAGAACATCACCCGCGCTGCCGAACGCCTGCACATGACCCAATCCGCCACCAGCGGTGTGCTCGCGCGTTTGCGCACCTACTTTGAGGATGAGTTGCTGGTGCAGGTGGGACGCAAGATGCAGCCCACGCCCTATGCCACGGAACTGGCCAAACCGGTGCGTGAAGTCCTGCTGACGATCCAGTCATCAATCACCGCCAAACCGGTGTTCGACCCGGCCACCAGCAAACGTCATTTTCGCTTGGTGACCTCGGACTATCTGATCAGCGTGCTGTTCGCCCAAGTGATCCAGAACATTCATCAGCAAGCGCCTAACATCACCTTCGAAATGCTTGGTCCCAGCGACAATTCCGGCGAGTTGCTGATGCGTGGCGAGGTCGACCTGATGATCGTTCCCGAGCGCTACATCATTGACGGCCACCCTTCGCGCCTGCTGTTCGAGGAAGAACACGTGTGCGTGGTCTGGCAAGGCAATACGCATGTCGGCGACAGCCTTACTCTTGAGGAGTACATGGAGATGGGCCATGTCTCGGTGGGCTTTGGCCGTACCCGACACATGAGCATCGAAGAATGGTTCATGAATCAATACGGTTTCAATCGGCGCATTGAAGTGATCACGAACGACTTCAATACCCTGCCGCAATTGATTGTCGGCACGCAGCGCATCGCCACGATGCACCAGCGCCTGGCGAACCTCTACGCGCACTATCTGCCGCTGCGCATCCTGCCGCCGCCGGTGAAGATTCCGGTCATGCGCGAGTACATGCTGTGGCACCGCAGCGTTGACGGCGACCCGATGCACCGCTGGCTGCGCGAGCGCATCAGCGAATCCATCCAGCATCTGCAACACGTGCCCATCGTATCTCGCGATACCTCGTATCCGCCGTCACGATTGGCCAATTAGTCGGGTGATCCTTAACGTGCCTTGGGAATGCCAAGGCAACCATAAGGACAACAATAATCATGTTTCGCTATTTCCCGACCAACTACGTTTGGAATCTCTCTGTCGACCTGGCCATTGAAATGGGCGCGCGCATGGGCGAAATCGAAGCGATGTGCGCCCCGCTGCAAGAGGCGGCCAAGCAGCCGGACGCGGCCGGCACCCGCGCCTTTCGCGAAACCTGGGCGAAAATGGCTGACAAGCTCTGCGGTTTGGCCGAAGAAGACGAAGGCAATGGCCGGATGCTCTCGGCTGGCGAAAAATACAACCGCGCCGCCACTTACTATTTGACCTGCGAGCGTCTGCAAGCCCATGGTGCGCCAGGCCGTACCGAGCTGTATCAGCGTTTTCTGCAGACCTTCAAGCGCGGCATCGAACTGTCGCGGGAAAACTGTGAACGGGTGGAAATCCCTTACGAGGGCAAACATCTTTCCGGCTTGCTCGTGCGTGCCGAAGGCGTCGAGGGGCCGGCGCCGATTCTGGTGCAGGTCAATGGTCTGGACTCGACCAAAGAAATGAAATACCGCGTGGGCTTGCCCGCCTGGCTGGCGAAACGCGGCATCTCTTCGCTGATCATCGACCAGCCCGGCACCGGCGAAGCGCTGCGCCTGCATGGCCTGACCGCACGATTCGACAGTGAACACTGGGCCAGTCGCGTGGTGGATTGGCTGGAAACCCGAAGCGATGTTGACGCTGCACGCATTGGACTCGAAGGTGTCTCGTTGGGCGGTTATTACTGCCCGCGCGCGGTTGCCTTCGAACCACGCTTCGCCTGCGGCGTCGTGTGGGGGGCCAACCATGACTGGCGTGATGTGCAAAAGCGTCGACTGGAAAAGGAAGGCAGCTTCCCGGTACCGCATTACTGGGCGCACGTCTGCTGGGTGTGGGGCGCCAAGGACGTCGAAGAGTTCATGACCATCGCCGAAAACGTCCACCTCGATGGCGTGCTCGACCGCATCAAAGTGCCCTTCCTCGTGACCCATGGCGAGCAGGATTCACAGATTCCGTTGAAGTGGGCGCATCGCACCTACGAACAACTGGTCAACAGTCCAAAATGTGAATTGAAAATCTTCACCGAACGTGAAGGTGGTGTGCAGCATTCGAGCTTCGACAACAGCATCAATGCCGGGCAATACATTGCCGACTGGGTTGCTGAAACCCTCGGTGGTCGCACCGCTTGATCTACTGAAAGATACGCACAAAAAAACGCCGGACAATCCCACGATTGTCCGGCGTTTTCGTTGGTGGCTTCAGCCCGGCGCAGCTATTGACGCGATCAATGCGCAGCCATCGATGCAATCTGCTGGTCGTCCCCTCGCCTGCTCTCTAGCCTCTCTTTGCATAACAATCACATAGCGAAGACGCCATGACTGCCCTGCACCTGAAATGCCAGACCCTGTTTGACGGCACCGGACTGCAAACCCGCCAACAACAGACATTGATCGTCGAAAACGGCCTGCTCAGTTACGTTGGGCCCACCGCGTTGGCACCTGCTCCCCAGCCAGGCGATACACAGGTGGATGCGGGGGATGATTTCGTGATGCCGGGGCTGGTGGATGTGCACACGCATCTGGCCTTCGGCAACGCGCAAAGCGAAGAAGACATTGATCTGTGGACCAGCGACGAATTTCGCGCGTTGCGCGGGATGTTCTTCGCGCAACACGTGCTGGCCGCCGGCGTCACCAGCATGGTCTGCCCCGGCGACAGCGGGCAGCTCAGCATCGCCGTGCGCAATGCGGTGACCGCTGGTTTGTTCGAAGGGCCGAGGATCGCAGCCAGTAGCCGCGTCATCACCAACCGCCAGAGTCTCAATGACTGGTTCCCGAGTCGGGTCGGCGCTCCGGAGTACTTCACCGCGCAGTTGGTCACCAGCCGTAGCGACGCCCTCGCGGAGATCCGCAAGCAGGCCAAGGATGGCGTTGACCTGATCAAGATTGCCATGGACGGCACGCACCGCCGCCCAAACGGCGAAATCATTGCGGCCTTTACCGCTGACGAAACCTTCGAAATGGTTGAGGAAGCGCATCGTCTGGGCTGCAAGGTCGCCACACATGCGTACGGTCGCGAAGCCGTGATGTACGCGGCGCGCGCCGGCGTTGATCTGGTTTTCCATGCCTTTTACATGGACGACGCGTGCATCGAAGCGTTGCTCGAAGCCGGCAGCATCCTCGCCCCGACCATGACGTTCCCGCAAAACACCGTGGATTTCTGTCAGCCCCACGATCCGGCGATCAGCACGGGTTATGCCGGTTATTGTGCACGCACACTGGAAGTCGGTTCGGCGGTCCTCAAACGCGCCAAAGCGGCCGGCGTACCGTTTGCCTGCGGCAGTGATAGCGGTTTTGCGGTGACGCCCTATGGCGAATGGCATGCGCGCGAACTGGAGCTGTTGGTCACGCGCCTGGGATTCACTCCGGCCGAAGCGTTATACGCAGCGACGGCTGTCGGTGCGCGCTGTATGCCGCGTGGTGAAACCCTCGGCTCGCTGCAAGTGGGCAAGCAGGCAGACTTACTCGTGCTTGATGGCTCACCACTGGATGACATCCGCATCCTTCAGGATCGTTCGCGCCTGAAGGCCGTTTACAAGGCCGGCCAACCGGTACGCATGGATCGCAGCCCCTACAACCCCAAGCAAGTGTCCGATTTCAACTCGCTGAAGTGGACCGATCTTTACACCCGCGACCGCGTGGCCCAACTGGGCAAGTGGACCGTATGAGGAAAGATGCCATGCAACGACTGGATCTGCTGACTGCGACGAGCATGGCCAGCGATGCCATTCGCATTGCTCGGGAAACCGGGATCAAACCTCTGGGCGTCGCCGTACTGGATGCCGCCGCCCATCCCTTGGCGGTTTTGCGCGACGAAGACGCCACTTTCCTGCGCCCGCAAATCGCCACCGGCAAGGCACGCGGTTGCCTGGGCATGGGTTTTGGCGGCCGTGAACTGGCGCGGCGCGCGCAGGCAATGCCAGCGTTTTTCGATGCGATCAACAGTTTGACCGGCGGCGAGGTGATTCCGGTGGCGGGCGGCGTGCTGATTCGAAATGCCGAGGGCATGATTCTCGGGGCCATCGGCATCAGTGGTGATACCTCGGACAACGACGAGCGCTGCGCATTGCTGGCCATCGCCAAGGCCGGATTGGTCGCCGACAGCGGCGATCAGGCAGAGGGTTGATCGAGCAACGCGGCCTGTTCCAGAAGCAGGCCGCGAAACCACTGCATGACCGGGTCATGTTCTTGATAGGGATGCCATTGCAAGACTTGAACGGCCTCTGGGAAAGCCAGCGGCGCCGGGTGGACGCGTAATGGATAACACTGGGCGAAGCGTTGCGCCTGTCGTCGAAACACCGTGGCAATGCGCGCGGTGCCGACAATGAACTGCGGCATCAGCACAAAGCTTTCAATGGTCACGGCCACTTGCCGCTCAATCCCGAGCTCATGCAGGTGCATGGCGTCCAACGCCAGGTTGTGCCCGTCGGCAAACTCGCGCACCACATGCGCCGCGGCGCGATAGTCGGCCAGGCTCAATTGCTCGGCAAACTGGAGCTGTTGGGCGCAGACGATGCAACACAGCTGGTCCGTCATGAGCGGCACATGGGGATAGGCCGGATTCAGCCGTCGCTGCGGCACGATCACGCAATCACTGCGCCGATAATCCAGCGCTTCGCTGACGACATCACCGTCGCGCGGGACAGGCATGTCGCGCAGGCTCAAGCGAATACCCGGAGCGATACTCGCCAGAACTCGGCTGACAGCCGGAAGCAGCACGTCGGCGACGTAATCGGAGGCTACGAGGGTGATGTGCCGTTCGCAGCTCGCCGGGTCAAAACTTAGTGGCGCGTCGACGACTTCCCGTGTGAGTGCCAACGCTGCACGTACCTTTGGCAGCAACTCCAGGCCCAGCGCCGTGGGTTCCAGGCGGCGCCCCACTTGCACCAGTAACGGGTCGTTGAAATGTTCACGCAAGCGGCCCAATGCCGAGCTGGCAGCTGACTGCCCCAGACACAGACGCTCCGCGGCCCTACTCACACTGCATTCGCTCAACAAGGCGTCCAGCGCAACCAAGAGATTAAGGTCGAGGCGTCGATATCGCATGTGGGTTCCGCTGAAGGTGATGGTGACGTTTTTGCGCCCGGTTTGCGGGCAGGATCAAAAACGAATCATGACCTTAGCGAGCTGTGTACCCATGCGCCAATCGCATGCGTCGTTGGGAGGTATCGCAAACGAAGATACCAAGCGCCAATGCGCGTAATTAGTTACTCATGGGAAGCCACTAATAGAAAGGTCAACGCGCACCATCGAGGATCCAGCAGGTAAGCAAAAGCCCTGCGATCACTTTTGATCAAGAGTAACTTACAGGTTGTTCGAAAATTGATGCTCGTGGATGACGGTAATCGGCCAATAGCTGACCATCAGCATACTCCCCTCAAAGAACTCCTGATCTATAGTCACTGAAGAGTCCATGGGCGCGGTAAAATTCAACTCGCAGGGAGCGTATGAATGACTCGTTTGCAAACACTCAAGTTGATTCAGATAGCCATTGCCCTTCCAGCCTATACCGTACCTTCAAGCACTACATTCGTCTTCACTCTTTGGTTCACCATCACCTCGACGATCAACCTGTTCACCTCACAATCCTTTTCAGGTTGGGGGGTGATCATGTTGTGGCTTCTGCTGTCGCTGTTCTCGCAATGGGCATGTTGGAGCATTTTTTCCGACTCGCTGGAGGACAGCCCCTCTTTGCAACACCTGCCACTACTTGTACTTGGGGTGTTGTTAACACTGATTTTAGGTTTGAGTGCCTGGGTCCTTTTTCACATAGGCCTAATCTGGCTTATGTGCGGTACACAAGGCATTGCAGCCGGTGTGCTTTTGACGATCAGTTGTGTGAGAAAAAGACGTCAAACTGGCGACATGCTCAGTGAATGAGTTCATCAGGGTGTCGGCCCTTTGCTGAGAGTGGAGGCGTAAAGCAGATGTTCTCTATCAGCCCATGCAACCGTTCGGGTGCGGCAGCGCCCGGTCAAAACACGCCACTCCCGAGCGGCTGCTTCTGGCCTTTAGCTGTCGCTCCTGACCGTCAGCTTCCGGCCAGGAGCGGTCATAGGGCGTCTCCAAAAAACGGGGCGAGCCCCCCGCCTCACCGCGCGCACAAAATTGGCCAGCCGAAGTGCAAGCGCCACATCGTTTCTAGCCGCTCCGCAAGAGACAAATACTGAATGCTCTCCTTGTGTTCAATTTCTGACCATAAGACATATGAGTAACGCCACTTGGTGAGATCGTTCAACGACGTGTCGCAGATTGCCAGTGAACCCGTTCCATTCCCGCCTCGGAACTCTTGAAGAATTCGCTCTCTAAGCCCGCCATGCCCCTTGAGACCGATACCGCCTATGCCGTTATAGACGACCCGGAAGTCACCCACCCTGCGATCGCAGATCATTCCTAAGTTCTCACGATGTGCAGCAAGAATATTGATAGCCACTGAGCCCCTCTTCTGGCTTGGAGAGGCTGACCGGATCTCCGCATCCGAATAGCTGGTATAAAGCCAGTACAAACCATTCGATTTCGAAGGTGGCCCACCCCCCAGCTGGAGTCGATTGGAGGCCTTCGTGACGCAGCTGAGGCGGCGCTCCTGCAGGAGGTTCAGTGCTTCCAGTGTAAGGTGAAACATATCTCTTCTGTGTCCTAGCGTCGATATTGAGACCGATTTTGGCCGATCTCAGCCTTCGCGAACAGCTACTTCCAATTCAGCACATTGAAAATATCTGGGCGCGCTACCAATGCCTTCTTATAGGCATGAGAGCCGACTGCTTACTGATCAGATTCATCTCGATACCAGCTTCGCGCATCCTGAACCTGATACTTTGGCTGAGCGCGACGTGATGCCGGTCAAATTCAGCAGCAGTGAGAGGAAGATAAACGACGATGAGTGAAAACGTGGCAAAGCGGCGCATGCAAACGTAATTGTGCTTTGTGCAGCCACGAGAATACTATCGGCATACCAATTGGCTACTACTTAAGGAAAGCGCAATGTCAAAGGAAACACTATTCAAGGTTGGGGATCTGGTGAAGATTAAATCTGGTGGCCCAGTAATGACAGTCCGAGGCAACTATGGTAGCGACATTAAAAATTTCGAGTGCCAGTGGTTCGCGGGCAAGAAACTTGAAATGGGCCGTTTCCCCGGCGACTCGCTGGTGCCGGTCGAGGACGAGCCAAAGTGACTACTGATGCCAAGTCGGTTTCCGACTGGATGTTGGCGCAGATCGAAAAGGACGGGTGCCTTTACCAGGACGACGTTGTGGACCACATCGTCAGTGCCAAGAGCGAGGTACTGCTGCGCGAAAATACCGAAGGCAACCTCGTGCTGGGCACCACTGTGCTGAACGCCTTTAAGAAACTGACACCTGACTCTGTCGTATGGGTCGGACCAGACAAGTATTGGCGGTGGCGGGTTACTGAGGATGAGCCAGGGCGCAACGCACGCGGCTGAGTCCATAAATGGGCACCGATCATGGCGCCCATTGTCCACTTCACCAAGTTTCTTTCGTTTCATGCCGCAGCTATCATCGCTGACCATGTGTCGCGGATTGAAGCTTAGAGGTTGTGATGGCGGAACTGTGGAAACCAGTGGGCGGTGTGTTCTGGCGCGTGCCACCGCCTGTAGTAGTGCCAGATGAAGGATGGCCGCTCTCAACGACCATCATTGCGGGGATGGTATCGGCGCTTGTGGCTACCGTTGTGCTGAATTACTTCTCGCAAAAAGTCAGACCGCAGGGCTGGGGACTGCGCAAGCACCTGGGTGCGATCGGCGTTGCGATGACTTTGGCATATCTGGCTTTCATCCTGCCGATAATAGGCGGGCGAGCAGACACGCTACTGACTATGCCCCTCAACGAAGTAGGTGACTTCCTTGCGGGTGCGATTGGCACTGTAAGTTTGTTCTGGCTGGTCCTCGGTTTCATGCAGCAGGGTGAGGGGTTGAGACTGAGTACGGAGGCACTGAAGATTCAGGCAACCGAATTACAGCAGAGCACCGCGGCGCTGAAGCTTCAGGCTCAGGAGTTGAAAAATTCAGTAGATCAGCAAAAAATCATGGCGACAGTGGCCACGAAGCAAATCGAGGCACAACTTCGGGCTTTGGAGTTGGCAATGGAAGAGCGCGACAAGTCATATTTGGCAGAGTTCTCGTTCACCTCAGATCCTCTTCCAACGGAAACCGAGGAAGAGGTGATGGTTCATCGATGTACTCTCATTAATCATGGCAAGGACGCCTACCTCGTCAGAGTTGAATACGATCCAGCGTTGATGGGCACAACAGAGCAGACTTTTGGAACCATAAAGTCAAACACATCCAAGAGCTACACCCTAAGATTTCCGATATCGGGAAGCGGTGTGTCAGGACAGTTCAGGGTTGTCTATGAAGATAGCCAAGGAACTATTCGATCCCAAAGCTTTGGATACTCTTGCCGTGAACCAGAATATAGAGTTTTCGCGGAAAAGCTCAGGACTCCACATCTCTATCCTGCGTGCTCGATAACCGCAGAATGCGTCGAACCATGAAGGCCGGGAATTCTCGTTCAAATAAAAAATGTGGCCGGATTTATTTTCCAGCGAATTATTGGGATCGACCAATGAAATGGTGAATAACTTTGCTGCCACGCTGGAGTCCGCACATCGCAAAACTGCGATTGGGATTGCCCAGTTGGTAATGTGGAATGAGCTGGCTCTGAATTAAGCGTTGAATCATGTTGAGGTTAAGAGCTAACCCCTGCCCTCTGTTGCGACCGGATAGTACGCACCGACAGAGGAAATGAGCGTTGGCTGTAGCTGCTTTGGTAAATGGCAGCTATTGGCCAAGAAGAGACAGTGGACATTACCTACGCCAAGGCGCTAGCGTCAGCCCCTTCAATGTGAGGGCTACAGCATGAACGCTATTGCCGACTACTCAAATGAACACCATCGCCGCTGCGTCTTGGAACTCTGGGAAACCGTTTTCGGATACGAAACCGCGCACAACACTCCCAGCCTCGCCATCGACAAAAAACTTGCCACAGCGGATGGCCTTTTCTTTGTTGCCCTGTCAGGAAATGAGGTCGTTGGCACCGTTCTCGCCGGATACGACGGCCATCGTGGATTGTTGTATTCGGTGGCGGTGCACCCGCCGCACCGCAGAAAAGGCATAGGGATGAACCTGGTCCGTTATGCAGAGGGAGCTTTGACGGCGCGAAAGTGCATGTAAATCAATCTGCAAATCGTCAACTCAAATGAAAGTGTCAAAGCCTTTTATGAATCTCTGGGCTATTCGACCAAACCTCGCATCAGCATGGGGAAGAAGATTGAGTCGAATATAGTGGTGCCTGAAGAGAAGCCCTTTTTCAGTATGGGGTAATAAAAGAAGACTGATTAATTTCAGGAAAATAAATCAGTCCCCTTTTTGATAAAACCTATGACGGTCAATAATCCCACCATGCATTGTAGTGGCTACCTGTCACGGGATTCGAAGCAGATTTTTTAAGATTGCACTTTTTGCATAGCAGTTGATAGTTTGACGGATCATTTGTCCCATATCTGGCAAGAGGAACTATATGGTCATAATGCAACGTTCTATCAGTTGCGTGGAGTCCACTCAAATCAACCCTGCACAAGACACAGCGCCCTCCATCTCGAAAAAAAACACCCTTTTTAAGCCAGCTAGGAACTTGAGGGTATCGGGCGATACTATTCGAATCCGTCTTAATTGTTTTTATAAAAACCGAAAAATTATCCTCAACGAATTCCGCAAGCGATTCACTGAAGCGTATCAGGAACCCCCTATTAGCAAACATAATATGAAAAACCTCATCAGCTATTTTTTCCCAATAAGAATTAAATGCTTCCTCGTTTAGGAGAAACCACTCGTAGAAGCGCTCACATTCTGGAAAGTCTACACCATTGCATTTTTCCAAGAATGTCGAATAATCTATAAATTTTACACCATAAACTTCAAAGCAACGTTCCACCCCCTCAACTTCTTCAAATTCATAGCAATCAGAATTCTTTCTGTACTCACGCCGCAACCACGTCGATATCATTGCATAAATATATCTATTTAGAATACCAAGCCTTGTAGGTCGATACAAAGATATAGCTATAGAAGGTTCATCCAATAACCACACCTCTAAAAATGTTTGGGAGTTATCGACACACTGCTCCACCATTGCGGCATAGTCGTACACATTAAAAAGCATGAACTCTTTGGAATTCTCAATCATGGGGCAGACATCTCTCCTGAATGCGGAAGTAAGATTTTTAATCTATAACTATTGATGTTTTTGACGGCCATTCAGCTATAGTTTGGCCGACTTCTACTAGGTCTGACGGCAACTCGAAAAAAAGGGGACTGATTTATTTCTGGAACGCTGACATATAAAATAAATCAGTCCCCTTTTCTAAAGATTGAATGACCGCGTCTTGCCGAATTATGTTGTTGGCGAACGGCGGCTTTGGGCCGATTGCAGCCCTTCACGACAGACTGCATTCGGCCAAAAGGGGACACTAGAGAATATAGAGCCGTCCCCTTTCTGGTTACTAGGAGTCAAGCGTTTTATGGGCGGGGCCGGGTTTTGTGGAAGCCCCAGGCGCCGAGCCAGCCGAGACAGATCTGATGCACCCGATCGACTTCTCTTAGCCTCTCTATCTACCGGATCAAGAGACCTGTCAGCAGGTGAAGGTGCTCCTCATCATCCCACGACACTGCAATCACACCTGAGCGCGAGAGCTCAATCTGAACAGGCCTTGAGTCGTACGTGTAGACGATTTTGATCTTGTCGATCGGGGCCGCGCGGCCACCCGTGATCTCCAACAACTTCGTCATCGCGTTCCCCGTCGAGGCAATATCGACCCGGTAGCTGCTTTCGATGTCGAACGTCACCGCTCCAGAAACGATCCGCTTGGCCATGACTCTCGTGAAGCGCTTGTCAGCCTTGAGCTGCTGATAAACCGAAGAGATGTCCGGCTTCACAATCTCCAGCGCGAAGTTCGTCCCGGTTGCCGCTCGCATGAGCTCCACGAACGGCTTCAAATCCTTCGGTGGCGAACCCATGCAGATCGAATACCGATCCGGCCCAAGTTTTTCGAAAACCATGTCGAAGCTGATGAACGTCGAGTAACTCGATTCGACGGTTTCGCCCAGAGGGTTCGTGAACGACTGGGTGATATCCCGCTGCTCGTGGTACCGAAAGGTTGCCTTGTCATCCAGGATCTCGATAGCCTCGACACCAACGCGAGTCTGGTCGTTAAACTGCTGTTGTCGAAGTCCATGCACAAGGGTCTGAAAGTCAATGCGAGCGGTCAGAACCCAGAGTTTCAGCCGCTTTGACTTCATGTCGTCAGACTCCTTTCGATGTCATTCAGAGTCTTCTGCGCCGCCTCCTCCAAGCGGATCTTGAGCTTCTGCTCGAACACCGGCTCGGCACGTACCAGGTTTTTGGCGTATTTCCCGTTGTTGTAGTTGTAGACACCTTTGACGATGTAGGAGAAATCGCAGTACTTAGCCTGGTTACCAAACTGAGCCTCAAACAGGACTAGCTCAGACCCAACGAGCTTCTCACGAGCTTTCCATCGAATTTTCCACATATAGAACCCGTGGCCTTCAAGCTCAAGCAACTGCTTCGACTCCAAGACACCCTTACCCTTCAGGGACGCCTTGTCGATGCGGATGACCTTGTGAATCCTGGCTTCTGGCTGCGGCCTGGTCAGTTCGGCTTCAGGGTTGCCATCTTCCCCCTCCTCACCCTCATCTTCTGACTCAACCTCAATCGAATCCTCGATCACCAACGCATCGTCACTGAGATCCAGGTCATCATCTTCTTGGTCTTTAGGGTTGAACGTGGAGACGTCGACCACATCGACCACCTCCATGTCCTTGAGATTGCGGATCAAGCTGCGAAGGAAATTCGTCCTGATGCCCGCATCAGGAATCGCCTCCAAGGAAATGGTTCGGGTCGCCACGTCCTGATCAGTGACTATCTCGATCTGGGAATACAATTGATCTGTGATGTCCTTGAACTTGTCGTTCATGGGGCCAGTGATCTTCCAGCCACTGCCCTGCTTCTCAAGGATCACCTCCGCCGTCTTCTCAACCACCTGGCGGAACTCTGCCTGACTCAAATCGAGCTTTTGGTATTTGACGGTGAGCTTGAGCTGATCACCATGGACGGCCACCTCAGCCTGCTCGTGCTGGTCATCCACCAGCCACTCCTTGACGGAGGTGAGAGCGTCGGTCAGTTGGTCTTTAGTGACAGCTGTCGTGACGACCACATTGGTGGTTTTCTCACGACTGTCACGCCCACCCACCAGAAGGGACAGGTTCCGATAGTCGTAGTAGTCATGGAACAGGGCACTGAATCGATTGGCTAGGAATTTTTTGTCCGATTCATTGGAAATCACGATCCCTCTGGAGAGGAAGACCTTCCTGAGCTCAGCGCTCGTCAGGCTTCGCTGCGTGAGCGCATCGTAGATCGCTTTGTCGGATGCAAAGTACAAACTACCCATTCTCATGTCAGTCTCGCTCCCATCCGATTACTTCGGGCTTATAGTTCGGAATCGCGTGATTTACCACTTCTAGTTCGATCGCCTGCAGTTTCCGCTTGCGGTTTTCGTCTTCGCCCCACTCGGTCACATAGCTGTTAATGGCAGCATTGAAGTTGCTGATGATGCTGCTGTGATGGTGGCGATTGGCAACCCTGATTCGGATCTTCAAGTCCTTGTTGGCGTTAAGGATCTGGAACCTGGAAAGCGCGTCAAAGAGGTACCTGAACTCGATCTCAGTGCTGCCATCGCGACGATAATAGATCAGATAGCCTTCGCTATAAGTCTCAGTCACGTCTTGGGCCTTCTCGCAGTACGACTTCACCTCTTTGTGGTGAATGATCATATATGGCGAGGCGATGAGTTCTGCGGTGGCCGCACGATCCCAGTATTCACCACTGGCCTTGTGCAAGACGAGGTCAGGGTAATAGAAGGTGTAATTGTCTCTCGGGAATTTCCCTTCCGCCCTCAGGGTGTTTACATCGAGCTGCAAGGTCTTCAGGTAATTGATCAATGAAGGTTCGACGATATGAACCTGTTGAGAATCTTTGATGTGCAGATTCTCACCTTTGTAATTCTTGAAGTGATCGTAGAAATTCTTGTCGTAATCGTCATCGTGGTTATAGACGAACAGCATCCCACGGATTTCATACTTCTCACGCTTAGCCAAATGATAGCGAGTCCGCCATTCCGGCGAAGCACGAGCACAGTCGATGGTCTTGCCCAAAGACTTCAAGGCCTTCTTGATCGAGTCCAGAGTGATGGAGCCAACCGCATAACTCTTCAAATCGGTATGAAGGTAGATGGCTTTGTTCAGGTAAGGATCTGCGTACTTGAACACCACGTCAGCCGGGTGTGTGTGCTCGGACTTCTTCAACGGGGCGTGAGTTTCCCTCTTCACACAGACGAAGTTGAGGTTGGGTGGCCCCTCTTTCTTCCACCTGAAAAAGCTGAAGATGTCGTTGGAAACGAGCTCCGCGAGTCTCGCAATGTTATCGGTTTCGCCGCCTGACATGGTCGTTCCTGTCACGAAATGAATGCGCAGGAACGGTACCGGCTAGGGGACATTGGCCCGTGCCGTGGAGGTGCGTCCTGCCTTGAATATGGCCTCATGCCAGTACAAAGTACCGTAAAAAATTGTGTCCGGCCACCAGTGGATGGGAGATTACCCGCGCGTCACGTGTTGAGATAGAGAGGATCCCCGGAAGGGGCATCCAACCCAAGTAGAACGCAAATCTTTGAACCCAGTGAATCAGGGTTGGGGATTAGGGATTCCATTCGCTCAGGAGGCCATTAACGCCCATTTTACTTCGACAAAATGGACACGCTATGCGTGCCAGCAGGACGGCTGTCCGCTTCTGGCCGATTGCTGCCGGTCACCAACGCTGCAATCGCCCCATAGCTGCCGGTGAGGAACGGTAGATTCTGGCCACAACCGGACACTTGCCCCCCCCCGAAACTTTGTTGAGTCCGTCTGATCGTCTACGAAAGAAGCGCTCGCAACGGAGCTGGAATGGGTACAACTTCTTTACTTTCCGGTGAGACACATACGTGTGTGACATTCGCGGTAAATGCCAGCACGCCTTCTCCTATAACCCCCTCAACCAAAAAAGTAAAAGAGTGCTCGCCCAACCTGGCCACGCTGACTTTAATAGTCATTTCGTCATCCCACGTCAGCGGAGCCAGCAACTCGATCGACATCGCACGAACCGGCGGCAATATATTAAAACTCATCACCGCTCTAAGCCCCGGCCCCCCTACCCATCTGTCGAGTGCTATACCAATGGCCTCTACAGCAAAATATGAGAATCGCGGGGTGTAAACCACCCCTGCCGGATCACAATCTCCGAACAAGATAGTTCTGCTTACAAAAACCGCATCAGGCATTTACTCCCCCCTACTCGCCAACGTCAGGCCGATATCGATGAGTTCTTCTCGCTCGGCCATCAAGGGCTTCTGCCTTTGATGGCGGCGATTTACCTATATCTGCGATCCAAAGATTTCTGTCTAGAACCTAAGCACTCAGCTGCTTGATCCACTCAAGACTCGCAACAGTAGATCCAGAAGGACGGTACTCACACCCAATCCATCCCGCGTACCCGCGCTGCTCCAGCGCCGCGAACAAGGCAGCAAAGTTGATATTCCCCGTTCCCGGCTCGTGACGACCCGGGCAATCGGCAATTTGCACATGCACGGTTCTGTCATAGAACCGCGCCAGCACATCGGCTGCGTCTCCGGTCAAAAGCTGGGCATGGTAAAGATCAAGAATCAGCCCGACACTCGGGAAGGTCTCCAGTATCTGTTGCGCCTTGCTGAAGTCAGACATGTAATAACCCGGCATCGCCTCCGCGCTGATCACTTCGATAAGCGGCCGCAGCCCCTGGTCTTCCAGGTACTTGACCGCATATTCCAGGTTGCCCGCGTAGGTTCGCTCAGCGTCACTCTGCGTGGTAACGCCCGACATGATGTGGACATCCGCACACGCCAAGGTCTTTGCGTAGCGGACGGCCTGGAGCAACCCGTCACGAAACTCCTCGCCCCTGCCCTGTAACGCGGCGATGCCTTTGGTCACGCCCGCCGGGGCGGCGAACTGAATCAACGGCAAACTGTGTTGGGCTAGATGGTCGGCAAGCAGACTGGCGTCGAATTCATACGGCGACGGGAATTCAACTGCCCGGAAACCGGCGGCTGCGGCGGCTTCGATGCGTTGGAGAAAAGGCAATTCATTGAATTGGAAACCGAGATGAGCATTGAACTTGAGCATTGGGTAATCATCCATCCTGGGAAGAAACGACATCATTAGCTTGGAGCATCCTTCGCCGCTCCAGCACTGCACTATCGCAAGTACGTTCAACGATTAAAACCAGGTTTCCATCTGTATGCCGTATTGCCACACTCCTCCCGCCTGGAAGTCGGACATGCCAAAGGAGTCGTTAGTACTGAACCTGTCCAGATCAGAAGACCAGTTCATGTAGCTGGCGAACACTCGCAACTCCGGACGCGTGAGTAGATCGCCAACGTCAAGTTTGAATGTCGGGGCGACCGTGAATTTCCAGAAGTTACCATCGACCGCATTGCGTTGTAGATAGCCTTTGGGCTCGAGGTTCATGGTTTGCCAGCTCATTTCGTAGGCCATTTCGAAGTTGCTGTTGATTTTGTTGGCCAAGCGCACGTTCAGGGTCAGCCAGCGGTAGTCGTCACCTTTGACGTATCGATCCTTGCTCTGTTCGGCCAGCAAGCTGGGCCCGATGCGCCAGTCAGAGGTCAGCGGGGTCTCACCGTAAAGCGCCAGACGCAGCGCGCGGGCGTCGTCGATCAACTCACCGTCCGAGCCAATGTTCTTGACCTCTGCCCCCAGACCCTGCCCATAGAGCAACGCCGTTTTGAAGAAGCCTTCCCTGCCGAAAAAGGTCTTCTGGTGATTGGCCAGCATGCTGTGCAAACCGCTATCCGCAGGCGTCAAACCGGCTTTGTTGGTGTGGGTGCCGACATCGTTTTTCTTGGCGCCGATGGCGTTGTACATCCACTGCCACTGGCCATCCGCAAAGAACTGGTTGGAGGTCAGGACGTAGCTTTCCACATCGGCATTAATGCCGCCTTGACTGAAATCCCCGTAGCTACGCCCAATCAACGAGTAATTCGAGCGCCAATGCTGGTTCATCTGCACATCGTAAATTCCACCGCCGGTACCGGCCAGGTAAACGACGTCGGAGTCCAGCCAGTGGATATCGAAATTATCTCTATCGAAGCGCTTGCCCGCCCACAGCGTAGCGTTCTCGAAGACTGAATTGCCTTTGAACGCAGCGACATGGTCGAGCGTGGCGAACACCTGGCGTACGTTGAGGTTGCTTTCGTCGGCCGTCCAGTCATTGGAGCTTTCCACACCGTCGGCGATGGAGACCGTGAATTTTGATCGGGTGCCGTTTTGCGCATAGAGCTCTTTCGACAGGTCGATACGCATGTAGGTGTCGTCCTCGTTGCCGAGTCGCCCGACTGCCCCGCCCACCGAGCCGGCCGGCGTTGTATAAGGGCCGCCACGGCCACCACCCAGCCCCTCGTCGACCAGCAACCCGGAGCGCGCATAGCCGTTGAAGCTGAATCCATCGGTGAGGTTCGCGGTACTGCCCTCCTTTTCCAGGCTTTGCTGACGGGCTTCGAGTTTTGCCAGTCGGGTGTCCAGAGCAGGCGCCGAAATGGCTGTTGCGTTAGACGCGACGGGCTGCAAGGGCGGCGCCGCGAGTTTGATCTGCTGCAATTCCCGGGCAAGTACCTGGGTCTGCTGTTCTGCCGTGGCTGCACGCTTTTCCGCTGCGCTGGCACGCGCTTCAAGTGCGGCCATGCGCTCTTCCAGCGTCGCGGCCTGAGAAGCCGCCGCCGATGTGCCGAGCACGCCGACCAGTAGCCAGCTTGATCCTTTCTGCATGTTGATTCCCTGTTTTGTTTTTATTTTTGGTTGCCGCAGTTGCCCTTTTTGCGTGAGTCGCGAGTTGTCACAAACGACAAAAAAAGGATGCCTCCTCGCAAATACGCTGCTACATTTGGCGATGTTAACGTTAACTTTTCTAAAAACAAAAATAAAGGACGCTCGATGAAACACCTGAAATCGCTCCTGCCAGTCGCATTGATCACCCTGTCTGCCGCACTGCCATCCGTGTCGAACGCAACCGATCTGACGATCTCCTGCGGTGCGGTGGGTGCGGAGTTGCAGCTGTGCAAAGAGGCTGTCGATGCATGGTCGAAACAGACCGGCAACAACGTCGAGGTGGTCTCCACGCCTAACTCGGCGACCGAGAGGTTGTCGTTCTACCAGCAGATCCTCAGTGCGCAGTCCACCGACATCGACATCATTCAAATCGATATGGTCTGGCCGGGGATGCTGGCCAAACACCTGATGGATCTGCGTGAGGTGCTGCCCGCCAACGCGACCCAAGGCTACTTCCAGGCCCAAGTCGATAACGCCACGGTCAACGGACGGCTGGTGACAATGCCGTGGTTCACCGACTCGGGGCTGCTGTATTACCGCAAAGACTTGCTTGAGAAATACACCAAGCAGGTTCCTCAAACGTGGGAGGAAATGACCGCTACCGCCAGGGCTGTGCAACAGGCCGAGCGCGACGCCGGCAACGCCAATCTCTGGGGTTATATCTTTCAGGGACGTGCCTACGAGGGGCTGACGTGTAATGCGCTGGAGTGGATCAGCAGCCAGCCGCAGGGCGGACTGATCAATCAACGCGGCGACATCGTGGTCAACAGCCAGGCCTCGAGAGCGGCGTTGACGTTGGCGAAAAGCTGGGTCGGAGATATCTCCCCGCGGGGCGTGCTCAATTACACCGAGGAAGAAGGACGTGGCGTATTCCAGTCGGGCAATGCGCTGTTCATGCGTAACTGGCCTTATGTCTGGGCTCTGGTGCAAAGCCAGGACAGCGCCGTAAAAGACCAGGTCGGCGTCGCTCCCCTGCCCCGCGGCGGCGAGACCGGCGAGCATGCCTCCACCCTTGGTGGCTGGGGCCTGGCGGTATCGCGTTACAGCGCGCATCCCCAACTTGCCGCTGAGCTGGTGAGCTACCTGAGCAGTGCCCAGGAGCAAAAGCGTCGAGCTTTGAAAGGCGGCTATAACCCGGTGATCGAGTCGCTGTATCAAGATCCCGAATTGCTCGCGGCCATGCCTTATTACGCTCAGCTGCACAGCATTCTCAACGCTGGGGTCATGCGCCCCGCCGCCATCACTGCCGATCGCTATCCACGGGTCTCCAATGCGTTCTTCGATCGGGTGCATGGCGTGCTGGCGGGCGAATTGCCCGTCGATCAGGCACTCGCCGAACTGGAAAGCGAACTCACGCGCATCAAACGCCGGAACTGGTAAGCCACAAGGAAGGAAATCACCATGTCTGTCTCTACGACCCATGCCCCTTTTGACGAGCTTCTGCTCACGAGGGAAACGCCTGTACAACGTCGCCGGGTGCGCGCTGCCTGGCTGTTTCTGACGCCAATGCTGATCTGCCTGGCCTTGGTGGCTGCGTGGCCGCTGCTGCGCACATTCTGGTTCAGCCTGACCGACGCCAGCCTGGCCGACACCGGTGGCGCAACCTTCATAGGCTTGAGCAATTATCTGTTGTTCAGCGATTCCGGCTGGTCGGGCATCCTCGTCGATCCACAGTGGTGGAATGCGGTGCGCAACACGTTGTATTTCACGGTGGTCTCGGTGGGGCTGGAGGTCGTGCTGGGACTGTTGGTGGCGTTGCTGCTGAACATCAAGTTCACCGGCCGTTCTCTGGTGCGAGCGTTGATTCTGATTCCGTGGGCGATTCCGACGATTGTCTCGGCGAAGATCTGGTCATGGATGCTGAACGACCAGTTCGGCATCATCAATCACCTGATGCTCAGTCTCGGCTTGATTGAGGCCCCTCTGGCCTGGACGGCAGATGCCGACCTGTCGATGTGGGCGGTGATCATCGTTGACGTTTGGAAAACCGTACCCTTCGTCACGCTGCTGATGCTGGCGGCCTTGCAGATGTTGCCGAGCGATTGCTACGAAGCGGCCAGGGTCGATGGCATTCACCCGCTGAAGGTGTTCTGGCGTGTCACGCTGCCACTGTTGATGCCTGCACTGCTGGTGGCGGCGATCTTCCGCATCCTTGATTCCCTGCGGGTATTCGACGTCATTTATGTGCTGACCTCGAACTCGTCGAGCACCATGAGCATGTCGGTGTATGCCCGCCAGCACCTGGTGGAGTTCCAGGACGTCGGTTACGGCAGCGCGGCTTCGACGCTGTTGTTTCTGGTGGTCGCGGTGATCGCCATGCTTTACCTCTACCTCGGACGCCGTCAACTGGAGGTCCGCGCATGAGCCCGCGCCTGCTGAAAAAAACGCTGTTGCGCCTCGGATTCTGGTGCCTGATCGGGGTTTTGCTGCTGTATGCGGTTTTCCCGTTCTACTACGCCATCGTGACGTCGCTGAAGCCCTCCAGTGCCTTGTTCGAGGTGAGTTACTGGATCGAAAATCCCGACTTCTCCAATTACGCGGCGGTCCTCCACCAGGCCTCATTCCTGCGGGCAATTGGTAATTCGCTGGTGGTTGCGCTGTGCGTGGTCACATTGGCGCTGTTCCTCAGCCTGACCGCTGCCTATGCCTTGGGCCGAGTGAAATTCCGTGGGCGTGGCACGGTGTTGATGATGGTCCTTGGCGTGTCGATGTTTCCTCAGGTCGCGGTGCTGTCGGGACTGTTCGAAGTGATCCGCGCCTTGGGTCTGTACAACACCTCGTGGGCGTTGATCCTCAGCTACACGATTTTCACCCTGCCCTTCACCGTCTGGGTGCTGACCACCTTCATGGGGCAACTCCCCCATGAACTGGAGGAAGCGGCAATCATGGATGGTGCGTCCCCGTGGGTGACGCTGACCCGCGTGCTGTTGCCGCTACTCTGGCCCGCCCTGGTCACCACCGGTTTGTTGGCCTTCATCGCGGCGTGGAACGAGTTTCTGTTTGCCCTGACGTTCACCCTCACCGACAGCCAACGCACGGTGCCGGTTGCCATCGCCTTGATTTCCGGCGGCAGCCCCCATGAGTTGCCTTGGGGCTTGTTGATGGCTGCCTCGGTGCTGGTCACCGTCCCACTGGTGATTCTGGTGCTGATCTTCCAGCGCCGAATCGTTTCCGGTCTCACTGCCGGCGCGTTAAAGGGTTGATGCCCAACAAAGACAAGGAACAGCATCGTGATCAAATTGAAACTGGACAACGTCAACAAACAATTGGGCGGCGCGCGGATTCTTCGCGACATCAACCTGGAGATTGCGGCGGGTGAATTCGTCGTGTTCGTCGGCCCTTCGGGCTGCGGAAAGTCGACGCTGCTGCGCCTGATCGCCGGACTGGATTCGATCTGCGCTGGTGATTTGCTGATCGACGGGCGGCGAGTCAACGACCTCGAACCGCGCGAGCGTGGCGTCGGCATGGTCTTTCAGTCCTATGCGCTGTACCCGCACATGAGCGTCTACGAGAACATCAGTTTCGGTCTCAAACTGGCCAAAACTGAAAAGAGCAGCCTGCGCGAGCGGGTGCTGAAAACTGCGCAAATCCTGCAATTGGACAAACTGCTGCAACGCAAACCAAAAGAACTGTCTGGCGGGCAGCGTCAGCGAGTAGCCATGGGTAGAGCCATGGCGCGGGAGCCGGACATTCTGTTGTTCGATGAGCCGCTGTCCAACCTGGATGCTTCATTGCGGGTGCAGATGCGCAACGAAATCGCCCGACTGCATGCCCGATTGCGCTCAACCATGATCTACGTCACTCACGATCAGGTGGAAGCGATGACCCTGGCCGACAAAATTGTCGTGCTCAATGGCGGCCATATCGAGCAGGTCGGCTCACCGCGCGAACTCTATGAGCGCCCGGCCAGCCGCTTTGTCGCCGGTTTTCTCGGTTCGCCGAAAATGAATTTCCTGCCGGCACGCCTGCATGCGCCGGGCGAAACCAGCCTGGTCGATACGCCGGTTTTGGGGATGACCACCCTGCCCTTCGACAGCTCGAACCTGGCGGCAGACGCCTCGCTGAGCCTGGGCGTTCGTCCGGAACACCTGTCGCTCAAAGCGGCGCCGGGAACGGCTGGCGTCGTCGTGACCGGGGTCGAATATTTGGGCAGTGAAACCTATGTGCACCTCGATGCCGGGCAGGACGAGCCACTGATCTGTCGTTGTGAAGTCAACGCCGGTTGGCAGACAGGCGATCGGGTCGAACTGCAACTGGACATCGACAAGATCCACCTGTTCGACACCGACGGCACGGCATTGAAGCGCCACCCGCACGCCATTGAATCCGTGGCGGATGACCTCTCTCGGCGCTCAATCCGAGCACACGCCCTATGACTTTGTCTTTGAATACCCCGAGCGATCCCATGCCTTCTACCCTTGACCTTGCGCAGCGCGCACTGGCTGACAGCCAGTCTCGCGTCATCGAGGATTATCGACCCGGTTATCATATTGCCCCGCCGGCAGGCTGGATGAACGACCCGAACGGCGTCGTGTACTTTCGTGGCGAATATCACGTTTTCTATCAGCATCACCCCTTCGACGCGAAATGGGGCCCGATGTATTGGGGCCACGCCAAGAGTGCCGATCTGGTGCATTGGCAGCACCTGCCCATTGCGCTGGCCCCCGGCGATGACTGCGACCGCGACGGCTGTTTTTCCGGTAGCGCCGTGGTCTGTGGCGATACCCTGGCGCTGATCTACACCGGGCACACCTGGCTGGGGGAAGTGGGTGACGAGCGCTTGATCCGCCAGGTCCAGTGCCTGGCCACCAGCAATGACGGCATCCGCTTCGTCAAGCATGGCGCCGTCATCGACGCCGCGCCGCAAGACGCCATCATGCATTTCCGCGACCCCAAGGTCTGGCACGCGGATGGCTATTGGTACCTGATTGCCGGCGCACGTCTGGGCGACAGGCCGTTGCTGCCGTTGTACCGCTCCACGGATCTGCACGCCTGGGAATTCCTCGACTATGTATCCGCCGGCAGCGAGGGCGATGGCTATATGTGGGAATGCCCGGACCTGTTTCGACTGAATGGACGCGATGTGTTGCTGTACTCACCGCAAGGCATGCAAGCCGACGGTTATGACCGGCTCAACAAGTACCAGACCGGTTATCGAGTGGGCCAGCTCGACAACCAGTGGCGCTTCACCGGTGGACCTTTTATCGAGCTGGATAACGGCCACGATTTCTATGCGGCGCAGACGCTGTTGGCCGCCGATGGTCGGCGCCTCGTCTGGGCGTGGCTGGACATGTGGGAAAGCCCGATGCCGAGCCAGGCCCATCACTGGTGCGGCATGCTCGGACTGCCACGCGAACTTGAGCTGTGCGCCGATCGCCTTTGCGTGTATCCGGCACGGGAGCTCAGCGCGCTACGAATGACGCAATTGCCGGGGGCGCCGTGGTGGGAAGCGTCGGGAACCCGCTGGGTGCCGGAGGTAAACGGCGACATGCTGGAAATCCATGTGCATCTCGATTTGCTCGGCTGCACTGACGGCCACCTGGGAGTCGCCCTCCGTTGCAGCGACGATGGCCGTGAAGAAACCCTGCTCTATTACGATGCGTCACTGCAGCGTCTGGTGCTTGACCGCAGCCGCTCGGGTGCGCAAGTCACCGGCCAGCGCAGCGTCTCGATAGACCCGACACAAGAGCGACTGGAACTGCGCGTGTTTCTTGATCGCTCGTCCATTGAGGTGTTCGACGAAAACGGCCGCTTCAGCCTCAGCAGTCGCCTCTATCCGCGCTCCGACAGTCTGGGTGTGAAGCTGATGGCCAGCGGGAGTGGCGGGCGCGTCTCGATTGCCAAGGCATGGATTCTCGGTTCTGCATGGTCATGAGCGGCGTCATTCGGGTCGCGAGAAGCCCGGGCCCTGTGTCATGATTCTGCGTCAACCTGACCGGCCGCACTTCGCATGACTTCAGTGAAAGACGTTGCACAACTGGCCGGCGTGTCCCTGATGACGGTGTCTCGAGCGCTCAATAGTCCGGAAAAACTGAGCCCCGAAACCCTTCTACGGGTGCGTCGTGCCATTGATGAACTGCAATTCGTACCCAGCCTGTCAGCGCGCAAGATGCGCGGTGACAACCTCCAGTCGCGCACCATCGGCGTGTTCGCGCTGGACACCGCGACCACGCCCTTCGCGGTCGAGCTGCTGCTGTCCATTGAGCAGACCGCGCAACAGGCCGGCTGGAATGTCTTTATCCTCAACCTGCTCAGCAACCCGCCCACCGACCAGAACATTGATCTGATGCTGTCGCACCGTCCGGACGGCTTGATCTTCAGCGCCATGGGGTTTCGCCAGGTCAGCATTCCCGAGCGCTTGAAGAGCAAGCCTCTGGTGCTCGCCAATTGTCTGGCAGATGACAGCAGCCTCGTCAGTTATGTGCCCGACGACGAAATGGGCCAGTATCGCGCCGTACACCACGCGTTGAGCCTCGGCTACAAGCGTCCTCTGTGTATCAATCTGCCGAAACAGAGTCTGGCATGGGGGCTGCGACAGAAAGGCCTGCAGCGTGCCTGTAAGGCATTCGGCCTAGCGCCTGACACGCTCCTGCAATACGACCTTTCCGATCATGATGCCTACAGTGAAACAGCCGCTATCCTCGACCGGCATGTCATTGATGGTCGTCCCCAATTCGATATTCTGATCTGTGGCAACGACCGCATTGCCTTCTGTGCCTATCAACTGCTGTTGGGGCGAGGCCTGAAAATTCCCGACGATGTCGCCGTCCTCGGCTACGACAACATGATCGGCATTGCCGAGTTGTTCATCCCGCCACTGACCACCGTGCAACTGCCGTACTACGAGATTGGTCGCCAGGCTGCACGGCATCTGATCGAAACCCTTGAGCTATCGGGAACTCAGCGAGTTGACTGTCCATTGGTGGTCAGGACATCACTGTGAGAGTGGATCCGCTCGCTGATAGCACTCCGATTGCTTTGGATTTGCCGAGTGGAATCAGAAATCCACCGTCGCTGAAAGCAGATAGGTTCTCGGTGTCGACAACGTCAACCCCGGTTCACTGTCATCCGAAGCGCCTGCCGAACTCCAGTAGCGTTTATCCAGCACGTTCTCGACATTGGCGCGCAGGGTGATGGTTTTCTCATCGACTTTGAAGGCGTACCGCGTGCCTACGTCGAAGCGCTCCCAGGAGTCGATTTCCTTGTTGTTTGACTGATCCAGATACTGCGAACTCGAATAGATGCCACGGGTTGTCAGCGTCAGCCCCTGCACAGTCGGCACGTCCCACTCGGCGCCGAGATTGACGTTGTATTTCGGCGTCGCCGGCGCGCGATTGCCGTCGAAGGTGCCATTGGTGGTGTGGGTCAGCTCGCTGTCGATGTACATCACGCCGCCGAGCAAGCGGAAGCCTTTGAGCGGTTCGCCGAACACGCTCAGCTCCACGCCATTGTTCTCACGCTTGCCATTGGGGCCGAAGACTCGCGTGGTGGCGTTGGTTTCGTACGCCGGTTGCTTGATGCGAAACACCGCAGCGGTCAACGCGTAGGCGCCGGCGTCGTATTTGGCCCCCACTTCAACCTGGCGGCTGATAAATGGCGGGAAGATTTCGTCCTCGTTGATGGAGGTCGACGGCGCGATTTTGCCTTGGCTCAAGCCTTCCATGTAGTTGGCGTACAACGACAGTCGGTCCGTGGCCTTGAACAGAATCCCACCCGAAGGCGAAACCTTTTCTTCGTCGTAAGCGGTGTCGCCTTTGACGTCATCGCTCCAGTCGTCGACTTTCACCCGCTGCCAGCGCGCACCGAGGGTCAGCAGCAATCGATCGTCGAAAAAGCCCAGGGTGTCGGACAGCGCTACGCCGCTGAAGCGGTTTTCCGTGTAGACCTTGGCGTCATTGCGTGTCGGCGTGCCGGGTTTTGCTGTTTCCACCGGGTCATACAGGTTGCTGCGCCCTGCCGCGTAACGCGCGCCGCCGTTCTCGAAATCCATGTAGAAGTAGCTGGCCGCGAGGTTGACCTCATGGCTCACCGGCCCGGTATGGAACCAGTTGCGTACGCCTGCCGTGGCTGTGCGCACGTTTTCGTCGCGGGTGAAGTCGCGCGGTTGCACGCTGAAATCACCGGCATCGTTGGTGACAGAAACGGCGTGGCGCAAGAAGTCATGATTACTTTTGCGCGCGCCGACGCCGCCGTACAGCATCACCGAATCATTGACGTCGAACTCAGCGTTGAGCGTGCCGAAGGTGTCCTCGGTTTTCGCCTGAGTCCACGGTTGCGCGTAGTTGCGATGCACCTTATTGGCGCTCGGAACCTTGGCATTGGCCGCGACCTGCACGCGCTCCTGCGGCGCGTCGGTGTCGCGTTCGGTGTGGCCGATATCGGTCGAAAGTCGCAAGCGCTCACCGCGAAAATCCAGGCCGAGCACGGCCATGTCACGGTCGACGCTCTGGTGATCCCACTCGGTATCACCGGATTGTTTGACGCCGTTGAAACGCAGGCCGAACTGATTGTCCTCACCGAACCGCCGGCCGACATCCACCGCGCCACCCACCTGATTATTCGACGCGTAATTGGCCGTCAGCGAAGTGATCGGTTTGTCGGTGGCTCGCTTGGGCACCACGTTGATCCCCCCGCCTACGCTGCCCCGCGGCGAGATGCCGTTGATGAGCTGGCTCGGGCCTTTGATGATATCCACACGATCGGCCATTTCCATGTCAATGGTGTACGTCGGCAGCACGCCATAGAGCCCGTTGTACGCCACGTCGCTGTTGAACAGGCTGAAACCACGGATGGTGAACTGCTCGTAGCGACCACCGGCCGGGTTGGTCGCGCGCACCGACGGATCGCTGGAAATCAGATCGCCCAAGGTGCGCGCCTGCTGATTCTTCACGGCTTCGCTGGTGTAGGTGGTCATGCTGAACGGGGTTTCCATGAAGTCTTTCGACCCCAGCAAACCCTGCGAGCCACGGCGCGCGACTTGGCCGCCGGCAAACACATCGGCATCGCTGGAACCGGTGGCACCGAGAATCGACGTCGGCGCCAGTTGCAGGCTGCCGGCCTCCGGTGCAGGCACCAGGGTGTAAGCCTGATCGCCCACCGGTTGCAGTTGCAAACCAGAACCCAGCAACAACCGGGTAAACCCCTCCTCCACGCCAAACTCGCCGGACAAACCATTGCTGCTGCGCCCGCTGACCAGCGCCGGATCCACCGACAGATTGATCCCGGCCAACCCGGCAAAGCGGGTCAGTGCGGCGCTCAAACTACCGGCCGGCACCTGGTAACTGCGCCGAGCGGCGTCTTCGGCCCAACTGGACTGGATCAACACAGGGCTGGCACTCAGGCTCAGCAGGAGGCTCAACTGCAACAACGGACGCAAACGACTTGGGAATACTGCGGGCATTGGAAGAAGCTCTCGATTTTGTTCACTTACCTGCAATGACCGGTGAGGCGAAAAAAAGGGACAGGCTTCAGACGATATTTTTTCGCGGCGCCAGCGTTACCCAGAAACGCGTGCGCGAATGAACCTCCAATGGCAGGCTCGCCGCCAGCAGCGCCAGCACTTTATCGGTGTCGTCGAGACGGAAACTGCCGGTGACACGCAGACTTTCAAGTGCTGGCTCCCAGCGCAGAAGCCCCGAGCGATAACGGCTCAACTCGCGCAGGAAATCCCCCAACGGCTGGTTTTGCGCCATCAACACACCGTCACGCCAACCCGGCAGTTGGGCGTCGAACAGCGCGATCGGTCCGGCGCCGGAGGCCTGCAAATTGACCTGTTGCCCGGCGTTCAACTGCAGCGCCGGCCCGTGCAACGGCTGCAATTGCACCGAGCCGCTGACCACCGACACGTTGCAGTCACGCTCGTTGAGGCGCACGCAGACTTCGCTGCGGCTGACAATGATCCGACCGTACGGCGCGTTGACCGTCAATGCCGTGCTACCCGGAACGTTGAGCGCCATTTCGCCACGCACCAACGTCAACTGACGGCTGGCCAGATCGACGTTTACCGCACTGGCAGTGTTCAGTAGCAAGGTGCTGCCGTCGGCCAGCCGTGTTCGCGTGTGCTCGCCGGTGGAAGTCTGCAAATCCGCGCGCCAGACGTCGAGTGGCAACTGGCGACTGATCAACCACGCCGCAGGCACCAAAGCCGCCAGACCCAGCGCCCTTTTCAGAGCTACACGCCGCGCCAGATCCGGGCGATCGAGTGTGGCCATGGCCAACGCCGCCGGCACAGCGGAAAAGCGTTGGCGCAACAGCTGGATCTTCTGCCAAGCATTTTCATGACGACTGTCACTGTTGCGCCAATGCTGCAGCCGCGCGTGATCATCATCCGTGGCATCGCCCGATTCGAGCAGCGCCAGCCATTGCGCGGCGGCGCGTGCCACTTCGCGCACTTCTGCGTTGGGCGCTACGCGCATGCTAGATCCAACATCAAGCAATGCTCGTAAGCTTTCGCCATATAACGTTTTATTGTGCGTTCGGAGACCTGCAGGCGCTCGGCGATTTCGCGATAACCGAGGCCTTCAAGCTGACTCCATAAAAACGCCCGACGCACCGCTCGCGGCAAACCATCGAGCAGTTCATCCAGCGCTTGCAGGGTTTCCAGCAGCAGCCAACGTTGCTCCGGCGACGGCACGCATTCTTCGGGCAATTGCGCCAGGGCTTCGAGATAGGCCTTTTCCAGACTGCGGCGGGTGTAGAAATTGCTCAGCAGGCGTTTGCCCACGGTCAGCAGATAAGCGCGCGGCTCACGCATGTCGGCAATCGGCTGAGCGCTGCACAGCACGCGCAAAAAGGTATCCTGGCTCAGGTCCGCCGCATCCCAGGCATTGCCCATGCGCCGCCGCAGCCAGGTTTCCAGCCAGCCTCGATGGTCGCGATAGAGTTCGTGCAGGTGCTGCGGCGATGGCGTCGCTGCTTCAGTCATCTCAAGAGTCCTGCGCGAAGTCAGTTTCAAATGAGAGTGATTCTATTTAACTTGCGCGCCGACACAAAGCCTTTTTATCCACGACATTCATGAGCGCTTCAGCGTCTCGCTCGGCAACTCCTTGAACAACGCCCGGTAACTGCTGGAAAACCTTCCCAAATGCCAGAACGACCACTGCATCGCCACCTCGGCAACCGTAGTTTCCGTGGGCCGGCGTTTGAGCAATTCACGGTGTGCACTGTTCAACCGGCGCAAGCGCAGCCAGTGACTCGGCGTCATGCCGGTGTAGGCCTTGAAGGCTTGTTGCAATTGGCGCAAAGGCACCCCCGCCACGTGCGACAGTTCAAGCAGATTGACCGTGTCTTCCGGCGAATCCGCTGCCCACTCTCCAACCCGTTTCATGATCATCCGTTCTTCGCTGCGCCGCTTTAACCCGCCGCGATCAAGGCTGGAATGAGCGTTGTCGAGGATGAACAAACAGTCTTCGAGAAGTTGCTTTGTCAGCGCATCTTTATCAAGCGGATCAACAGCTTGCGACAACTTCGTGAGAGTTGAGCTTAACCATTTACTGAACAAGGCGTTCTGCCCGCAATTGAGTTGGGTCATGAACAACCCTTCGAGTTTCGCCACATTCAGACCGTGCTGGCGGACGAATTCCGGGCCGAACACCACGGCGATTTCCTGATAGTTCTCCGGGGTGATCCAGATATTGCGGCTGTCTTCATTGAGCAAATAAAGCGCGTTGTCGCTGCGATCAAAACAGAACGCCAAGGCACCCGATGGCGCGCTGAAATTCTGCTCGACGCGGGTGTTCATCTGCTCTTCATAGACCTCGACACCCTGCAGATCCAGATAGCGGATCTGCCCGGCGAAGTGCCCCGGCGACATCTGTTGGTAATGCTGGACCCAGCCCGGTGTGGCGCGGACTTGCTCGGCCACATCGGCGGTGTTGAAAGCTTGAACCTGGAGCGGATTGCACGTTGTCATGGGGTGACCTTGCGCACTCTTTTGGTGCGCTTTGGTGCTGCTTAAAGTGGATAGATGGAACTGCAAGGCTCGCCCAAGATAGTCGTCAACGCGCCACAGGGGAAGGGGCGGAAGATGAAACCCGCCCTCCCCGGCGTCTATAAAACCAATAACGAGGTCTTTATGAATGCCCCTTTCGATCAGCTGTTCACGTGGCTGAAAGATCACAAGATTACCGAAGTCGAATGTGTGGTCAGCGACCTGACCGGCATTGCCCGCGGCAAGATC